>JBKDXM010000039.1:0-11763 GCA_046306335.1 Planctomycetota bacterium | reverse complement strand
AGCGCCGCGGCGAACGCCGCCAGGTCGCCGACCTCGGACTGCTGGATGGGCCACGCTGCCGCCACGGCGTCATCATGCGACGCCCGCGCGGCGATGCAAAGCCGGCGCGCGGCGCCGCCGGACGTCAGCCGCCGCCGCCCGGTCCGCTCGCCGGCGGCGTCACCGGCTTCGTCGCCGCGGGCTTCTCGACGGGCTTGTCCGCGGGCTTCGCCTCGACCAGCTTGTCGCCGCCGGACTGCGTCGCCGCGGGGACGCCGTCGGTCGGCTTCTTGTCGCCGTCCTGCGGCCCGGCCGGCGGCGGCGGCGCCGGATCGAAGCACTGCGCCGGCACGTCGAGCTCGAACTGCGTCACCGTGCCCTGCGGCCACGTCATGACGAAGGCCGATTCGTTCGTCATCAGATAGTGCTCGTTCTTGCCGTCGACCTGGTTGCCGACGGCGATCTTGAGCTTGCGCTCGCGGTCGCCGTCCTGGATCGCGAGGTCGATCTCGATGCGCGGCGGCGCGAGACCGAGGGCGCCGAGATTGCCGGCGCGCGCCGTCGGCAGGCGGAAGTCCTGCGCGGCGACGTACCGCAGCCGCTGCACGAGGTTCTCGACCTCGGTCTGGCGCACCGCGCCGAGCCCGGCAGGCGCATCGACCGCGACCCACGACGCCTTGCCGGCCGGCCGCTCGAACGTGAACGCGGCGCCGAGCGTGCCGGCGTTGCGGATCGAGAGCCGCCGCACCTTGTCCGGCTCGATGCGCGCGAGCACCTTGTCGAGCCAGACGTCCTGCTGCACCGAGCGCAGCCACGCCTTGTCCAGCTCGTAGAGGATGACGTCGTTCGAATCGCTCTTGCGCACGAACACGCCGCGCACCGCCTCGGTGCCGATCTGGCCCTGGCCGGCGTCGCGGCCGACCAGCAGCTCGGCGACGACGTTGCGCTGGGTGGCGTCGGTCGCGCGGACGACGAACGCCTGCTTCTCGTCGAGGCCGAACTCGGCGAGTTGCTCGGGGGTCGCCTCGGGCTGCACCAGCACGTCGCGGTCGGCGCGGATGCTGCGCAGGTGCTGGAAGACCTGCTGCTCGATCTGGTCCTTGGCGATCGGCGCCCCGGCCAGCTCCCCCTGCGCGAGCACGTAGCCCTTGTCGGTGCGCTGGAACACCAACTGGTCGTACGCGACCTTCGGCGCCTGCGGGTTGTTGGGGTCGGGCTGCGGCTGCTCCTTCTTCGGCTGCGCCAGCGTCACGTACATGACGTTGTCGGCGGTGAAGCCGTCGAACAGCAGCGGCACGCTGCCGACGTCGACGAACGTGTCGGCGTCGCGCCGGAGCTGCAGGACGGTCGGGATCGCGAGCGCGGCCGCGAGCGCGGCGAGCAGGACGTTGCGTTGGGCAAGGTTCATCGGCGGGTCCTCGTCAGCCGATCGACGACAGGAAGGTCCGCTTCTGCGCGCGGCGGACGAAGTAGACGCACAGCCCCAGCGCCGCGAGCAGCGCGCCGGGCAGCACGACGTTGAGCGTGCGCAGCCACGTGGTCTTGCGCCGCAACGCCTGCTCCTGCAGGCGCGGGTCGGCGCCGGGGTCGCGGACGTCGTCGACGAACTTCAGCGACCGATCCGTGGCGACCTTCGACTGCAGGGCGACGAGGTCCTTGTCCTCGGCGATCCAGTCGAGCAGCTGCGCGAAGAACGGCGCCGCCGCGCGCCCGGAGACCGGTCCGCCGGCCTGGGCGTGGTCGCCGCGCACGATGTCGTCGCGCAGGAAGTCGGCGTCGCCGACGACGACGATGCGGCCGGGCTTGTCGCCGCGATCGACCGCCGGCGCTTCGCCGACGACGGCCGCGTCGTTGGCGTCGGTCGGCTTGTCCGACGCAGCCGGCGGCTGCTCGCCGTTCTTGGCCGCCTCGGCGGCCTTGGCCTCCGCCTCGGCCTTCTTCGCCTCGGCTTCCTTCAGCTCGCTCGGCCGCAGGGGACGATCCTGGCCGGCGAAGAACGACGAGAAACGGCCCCTCACCTCGGCCATCAGCGGCGCCTGCTGGCGCGGCTCGGCGGCGAAGCGCTCGCGCAGCTTGGCGCGGAAGCCCTGGTAGGCGTCGAGCCGCTGCTGGCCGTCGCCGAAGCCGACCGGATTGAGCGCCTGCGGCGGATCCTCGACCAGCGCCGCCGGGCTCGACCACAGCAGCACGCGACCCGCGACGTCCGGCGGCAGGTCGGGCGCGCCGCCGGCCTTGGTACGCACGCCGACCCACGTCGGCCAGTAGAAGCCGGGCCCGCGCTTCTGCTGCTTCCAGGCCTGGAAGACGAACTCGTCGCTCGGCATGCCGGGCACGAACAGCTTGCGGTACTGCTCGGCGAGTTCCTTGTCGACCTTGCCGCCCTTGTCCTTCGCCATCTGCTCGGCGGCGTTGCGCCAGTCGTACGCGACCGGATGGAAGAAGTACGGGTACTCGATCGGGCTCAGTTGCTGGCCGAACGGCGTCAACTGGGGCACGGCGAAGTACTCGAAGCGGCCCTGGATCGGGTCGCGCGGCTCGAATGCGTCCGACATCAGGTCGGCGACGAGCCGCGGCTTCCAGTCGATGCCGTAGTGCAGCAACTGGTCGGTGAACTTCTGCGCGCTGCCGGCGGCGTCGATGGCCAGCGGCACCTTGGTCATCGAACGCTGCGGGCCGATGAGGTACTCGGCGGCGTCGAGGAAGGCGACGACCGTGCCGCCCTTCACGACGAACTGGTCGAGGACGTACTTCTGCCGGTCGGTCAGGTCCTTGGGGCGGAACAGGAACAGCGTCTGCAGGTCGTCCGGCAGCAGCGCGCCGTCCTCGTCCTTGAGGTTCTGGAACTCGTAGCGCTTGGCGATGCCGTCCAGCGTGCGCAGCACGTTCCAGCCCAGCGGGCCGGCCTGCGCGCCTTGCGGATTGGTCGCCGGCCACTCCATGTAGCCGATGCGGCGCTTCTGCGTGGTGATGACCTCCTTGATCGCCGGGGTGATCACCGCCTCGGCGAGGAACGAGCTCGCCGGCGCGAATTGCGGCACGACCTTGTTCTTGTCGCCGCCGTAGACGAAGCGCAGGCCCTGCCAGTGCACGTCCACCGAGAGCGACGTCGACGACTGGCTGCGCAGTTCCAGCGGCTTGACGCCGACGCGCGTCGCCTTGTCCTTGACCGCCTTGTCGGCGTTGGGGTCCAGGCGCTGCACGACGACGTTGCCCTGGCCGATCTGCACCAGCTCGTCGAGGAAGCTGTCGGCCCAGGCGCGCGTCTCGCGCACGGCCACCGGCAGCTTCTCCTTGGGGCTGAAGTAGGCCTCGACGACGAGGCGTTTGTCGAGCTTTGCCAGCAGGTCGCGCGTCGACGACGTCGTCGACCACAGGCCGTCGGACGTCAGGTCGACCCGCACGCGCTGGCGCGACGCGAGGTAGACGATCTGCGCCAGCACGACCAGCAGCAGCAGCACGTGCAGGACGAGTGCCGGCGCGGCGCCGCGCTCGCGGAAACGGGAATCGGTCACGACGTGGGGAGTCGGCATGGCTCAGCCCCGCTGGCGCCGGCTCTCGAGCACCAGCGCGTTGGCGTACAGGAAGAACCCGCAGAAGCAGGCGAAGTAGACGATGTCGCGCGAGTCGAGGACGCCGCGCGCGATGCTGACGAAGTACTTGTGCGGGCTGATCCCGCTGACGAGGTCGACGAGCCACGCCGGCATCCAGTCCGACGCGTACTCGACGTTCTGCGGATTGCCGAGCTGGTACAGCACGAACAGCGACACCAGCGACAGCAGCATCGCCACCATCTGGTCGCGCGTCGTGCTCGACCAGAACATGCCGACGGCGACGAAGCTGCCGGCGAACAGCAGCGACGCGAGGTAGCTGCCGAGCACCGGGGTCCAGTCGAGCTTGCCGTACGCGCCGAGCGTCAGCGGCAGGCCGATCGTCAACGCCAGCACGCACGCGAGGTAGACGACGCAGGCGAGGAACTTGCCGAACACGAGCTGGCCGATGCGCACCGGGAACGTCATCAGCAACTCCAGCGTGCCGAGCTTGCGCTCCTCCGCCCACATGCGCATGGTCAGCCCGGGTAGGAAGAGCACGAGCATCAGCGGCAGCGTGGCGAACAGGCCCTCCGCGCTGGCGCGGGCGCCGTTCTGCAACGCCGCCTCGCTGACGTAGTACAGCAGCACCGACACCAGCAGGATGCCGAAGACGTACGCGATCGGCGACAGGAAGAAGCTGCGCAGCTCGCGCCGGAAGACGACGAGGGTCTCACGCATGGACGGCCTCCTGGGCCTTGCGCCCGGTCAGCTTGCGGAACGTGTCCTCCAGCGAGGCCTGCTCGACGGCGAGTTCGAGCAGCTCCCAGCCGTTGCCGACCACGCGCGCGGCGGCGGCGGCGGCGAGGCTGGCGGCGGCCGGCCCGGCGGCCAGTCGCCACGTCGCCACGCCGTCCGCGCCGGCTTCGGCGGTGAGCGCCGCCTCCGGCGCCGCCAGTTGCTGCAGCTGCGCGCGCACGGCCGCCGCCGGACCGCGGACGCGCAGACGCAGCGCGCTGCCGCCGTGGGCCGCGACCACCTGCGCCTGCGTGCCGTCGGCGACGATGCGCCCCTGGTCGATGATGACGACGCGCGTGCAGGACTTCTCGACCTCCTGCAGGTAGTGCGTGCTGAGGATCACCGTGTGCTCCTGGCCGAGCTGTTCGATCAGGCTGCGCACCTCGACGATCTGGTTGGGATCGAGGCCGGACGTCGGCTCGTCGAGGACCAGCACCGGCGGCTCGTGCACGATCGCCTGCGCGAGGCCGACGCGCTGCTTGTAGCCCTTGCTGAGCTCGACGATGTTCTTGCCGAGCACGCGCTGCAGCGCGCAGCGTTCGACGGCGCGGCCGATGGCCCCGCGCTGGCGGTCGGCCGGGATGCCGCGGATCTCGGCGCAGAAGCGCAGGTACTCGTCGACGCGCATCTCGCCGTACAGCGGCGTCGTCTCCGGCAGGTAGCCGATGCGGCGGCGCGCCGCGACGCTGTCGGCGACGACGTCGTGGCCGGCGACCGAGGCGCGGCCGGAGGTCGGCAGCAGGTACCCGGTGAGGATCTTCATCGTCGTCGACTTCCCGGCGCCGTTGGGGCCGAGGAAGCCGACTACTTCGCCCTTCTGGACCGTGAAGGAGACGCCCTTCAGGGCCTGGGCGAAGCCATAGGACTTCGCGAGCTGTTCGACTTCGATCATGGGACGGTGCACGGTGCGCCGCCGTTGGCGACGGCAGCGAGGGGAACGGGCGCGCACCGTCCGACGGCCGGCGCACGGACGCCGGACGGCACGAGGGCGGCGCACGACGGACGAGGCGCGCAAACGCTCCGTCCGCTGCGCCGCAACGGACTCAATCCTCCAGACGGCCCAATCAGTCCTCCAGGCGGAACGAGTCGAGGAACTGCTTGTTGCTGTCGGTCTTCATCAGGCGGTCGATCAACAGCGGCATGGCGTCGAGCGCGTTCATGCGCGCGAGCACGCGCCGCAGCGTGTAGAGGCGTTTGGTGACGTCCGCGCCGAGGAGCAGCTCCTCCTTGCGCGTGCCCGAAAGCTCGATGTCGATCGCCGGGAAGATGCGGCGCTCGGCGAGCTGGCGGTTGAGCACCAACTCCATGTTGCCGGTGCCCTTGAACTCCTCGAAGATGACCTGGTCCATGCGCGAGCCGGTGTCGACCAGCGTCGTCGCCAGGATGGTCAGCGAGCCGCCCTCCTCGCAGTTGCGGGCCGCGCCGAAGAACTTCTTGGGCACCTCGAGCACCTTGGCGCCGAGGCCGCCGGACATCGTGCCGCCGCCGCGGCCGCCGAGGAAGCTGTTGTAGGCGCGCGTCAGGCGCGTGATCGAGTCGAGCAGGATGACGACGTCGCGGCCGGTCTCGACGAGGCGCTGCGCGCGCTTCATCGCCATCTCGCTGACGGCGATGTGGTGCTTGGGGCCTTCGTCGAGCGTCGAGACGAGCACCTCGCGATTCTTGCCTTCGACGGTGCGCTTCCAACCGGTCGCCTCCTCCGGGCGCTCGTCGATCAGCAGCACCATCATGTGCACGTCCGGATAGTGCGCCGACAGCGCCTGGCAGATCTGCTGCATCAGCACCGTCTTGCCCGAACGCGGCGGCGCGACCACGAGGCCGCGCTGGCCGAAGCCGAGCGGACACAGCAGATCGACGATGCGCAGCGAGATGTTCTCGTCGCTGCCCGGCGCCAGCACGAACTGCGGCTCCGGGTCGATGACGGTCATGTCGCGGAACGGCTTGAGTTCGCGGCGTTCTTCCGGCGGCAAGCCGTCGACCGACTCGATCGACGCCAGCGTGAAGCGCTGGGGCCCGCGGTTGGGCAGTCCGGCCTGGCCGACGATCTCGCTGCCCTCCAGCAGGCGGTGCTGCCGGATCATCGTCATCGGCACGAACGTGTCGCCATTGGGGATCGAGTCGGGCTGGTAGCTGTTCTGCTTCTTGCGCAACCAGCCGTTGCCTTCCTTCGTGTATTCCAACACGCCGGTCGCGAGTTCAGTCGGGCCGTCGACGAGCGGGCGGAAGTCGCCGCCACTGCCCTGACCGCCGCCACCGCCGCCATTGCCGAAGGCACCGCCACCGCCGCCGTTGCCATAGCCGCCGCCACCGCCGCCGTTGCCGTAGCCGCCGCCGCCCTGGCCGCCGCCGCCCTGGCCGCCGCCACCCTGGCCGCCGCCGCCGCCGAAGTTGCCTTGGCCGACGTCGTAGGCGCCCGTTTGGCTGTTGCCGCCGCCGAAGCCGCCACCCTGGCCACCGCCGCCGTAGCCGCCGCCCTGGCCGCCACCGCCGCCGCCTTGGCCACCGCGCCGACGCAGACGCCGGCGACCACCGCGCCAACGCCGCCGCTCAGGGCCGCCGTCGCCGCCGCCGCCACCACCACCCGCGTCGAAGCCGCCGGAGAAATCGCCTTCCGAGATGCTCATGCCTTGCGTTCGTCGCCGCGCCAAGGCGCGGCTCCTTCCTGCGGCGACGCCGACCGTGCGACGACGCCTGCCGAGATTGGCGACAGCCAGCGGCTGCGGCTTCCGCGTCGGCGGTCGCCGGGTGCGCGCTGCGTTTCACCCCTGCATCGCCCGCGAGTCGCGCCGGAACCATCCGGCGCGCGGTTTCCCCGCGGGCTTCGGCGTCGGAACCACCCGACGCCGAATGCGACGGCTGGCCGTCGCCGACTCGCTGCTGCTCCGCTGCCGCAGGCGACGCCAAGCTGGCGCAGCGCCCGAGGGAGGCATTGGCGCACGCCGGCAACCATACCAGCGGCGCAGGAGCGCGACCCGGGACACCGAAGCGATCGGCGACGCCAGATCCGCGGCGAGCGTCGTCAGCATGCTGGTTCCACCAGCGACGCCAACGACAGCGCGGACCCTAGCCGGCGCGCCGAAGCGGCGCAAGCGCCAGCCCCCCGAATCCGCCCCCGCCGGGCCCGGCGGTCGGATCCGCCGTTGCGAGCCGCCGCCGGGCGCGCTATCCACGGCGCGTACGCGGATGGCGGGCAGGGCTCAACTTCTTGACCGGCCTGCTCCGAAACACGCCATGGCGTCGGCCTCACCGGCGCCTGACACCGACCACGCATGCCGAACCCTCTCGACCTGGATCCCCGCCCCCTGCGCCTTGGCGACGACGACGACGACGAGCACGACGACCACGATTGCGACAAGAAGGGCGGCGAGAAGGAAGCCGCCGGCCCGAACCCGTTCGAGAAGGCACTGCTCGACTCGCGCACGCTGCTGCTCAGCGGCCCCGTCGACGACAAGATGCTGAAGGAGGCGACCGTCCGCTGCTTCGCCATGGAGCAGAAGGACGCGAAGAAGACGATCACGGTGATGATCAATTCGCCGGGCGGCAGCGCCGACGCCGGCTTCGCGATCTACGACCTGCTGCGCTTCATCAAGCCGCCGGTCGTCACCGTGGTGAACGGCCTGTGCGCGTCGGCCGGCATCCTGATCCACCTCGCCGCCGACAAGAAGCGCCGCTTCTGCCTCAGCGAGAGCCGGTTCATGATCCACCAGCCCTCGACGATGGGCCGCGGCACCGCCAGCGACCTCGACATCACGGCGAAGGAGATCCTCAAGCTGCGCGATCGCTACAACCGCATCATCGCGGAGCAGTGCAACAAGACGCTGGAGCAGGTCACCGAGTCGGCCCGCCGCGACTTCTGGCTCGACGCCGGCCAGGCGCTCGAATACGGCCTCGTGCACAAGGTCGTCACGCGCCGCGACGAACTGCCGAGCTGACGCGCCCGCGGCAGGGCGGGGCTTGAACCCGCGCCGCGGGTCGCCGTTGATGGCGGACATGCTGCGCGCTGCCTGCCTGCTCGCCATGGTCGCCGCCCCGGCGCCTGCACAGGCCGGCGAACCGCCGGCGCCCGGGCGTTTCACGCTGCTGCTGCGCGACCCCGCCGGTGCGCCCGTCGCCGATGCCGCGATCGAACTCCGCGTGACACGCCCCGGCGCGCTGCCGGCGCTGGCCTGGTTCACCGCGCGCGCGCACGCCGCGCCCGACGAATTGGCGCCGATGCAGCCGGCGGCGCGTTGGCAGCTGCGCAGCGACGCGCGCGGGTTCGCCAGCGCGGCACTGACGGCAGGCGCCGGCAGTTGCGCCGCCGGTTGGGTGGCGACGCCGGGCGGGCTCGGCGCGCTCGTCGTCGGGCTGCAAGCCGACCGGCCGCAGCGCCTCGCGCTCGCGCCGCTCGCGGCCATCACGGCCGCCGACGACGACGGGCCGCTTTCCGTCCACGTCCGCGCCCGCACGGTCGCGGGCGCGGTGACGCTGCCGCCGCTGTCGGGCGCCACGGTGCGCCTGCCGGCCGGCGACCACGACGTCTGGATCCGCACGCCGCGCGGGTGGTCCTGGCAGCGCCTGACCCTGGGCGCCGGCCAGTCGCTCGCGCTGCCGGCCGCCGCGGCGGTGCGCCGCGTTCGCCGACCCGGATCCGGGTGGCAGTTGCTGCCCGAGGGGCGCGCCGACGTGGCCCTGTTCGCCGAGGGCGACGACGAGATCAGCCTGTGCGGCGCGGCGGCGAGCGCGACGTTCACCGCGTGGCACGCAGCGACCGGCCGCCTGCTGCCGCCGCAGGGGTTGCCCGCTGCGGCCGACGGCGCGGCCGCCGACTGGCCGCTCGCCGCCGCGTCGCCTGCGCGTGTCGCCGTCGCTGGCCTCGCCGCCGCGCCCGGCAATCCGGCGGCGACCGACGCCCTGGCGCTGCTGCAGCGGACCGCCGCCGGCGACTGGCTGCCGCTCGGCATGGCCGTGCAGCGGCACCGCGCGCCGGACGGTCGCACCGACTTCCTGCTGCCAGCGCCGCCGCCGGGCGACTGTTGGCTCGTGCACCTGCGCGCCGATCGCGCGCCCCTCGCCGCCCCCTACCGCGCGCAGGCAGCCGCAGCCGACCCTCCCGGCGCGCTCGAAGCGCCGCTCGCGGTGCGTGTGCGCGACGCCGACGGCACGCCCGTCGCCGACGTCGCGCTCGCGTACGAGCCAGATGGCATGCCCGCGGCGGCGACCGCCGAACGGACCGACGACCGCGGCTGCGCCGAGCTTGGCCGCGGACGCGTGCCGGGCGCGCTGCGGGTCGTCGATCCACGCTTCGCCAACCAGACGATCGCCCTCGCCGCCGCGAGCGACGCGCCGATCCTCGTCGTCGTCGGCGGCGGCGCGAGCTTGCGCGGCGTCGCCCGCTGGCCCGATGGCAAGCCCGCGCGCGGCGCCCTGGTCACGCTGCGCGATCCGCGCGGCGTGCTGGCGCCGGCGACGCGCACGGCGACCGCCGGCGACGATGGCGGCTTCGCGTTCCCGGGTCTCGCCGACGGCGGCGCCTACGTCGTCTTCGCCACGACGCGCCGCGACGGCCGCACGTGGTCGGGGCGCGCCGAGACGACGGCAGGCAGCGACGCGCCGCTGGCGCTCGTGGTGCGCGACGAAGACCCCGAGTTCGCGCCGCCGCGACGCTGACGCTCAGCTGCGCGCCTTCGCCGGCAGGCGGCCTTCGCACGCTGCGACGAGCGCCGCGCCGAGCTGCGCCAACGGGTACTCGCGCTCGACCGCGCCCAACTGCATCGCCGCGCGCGGCATGCCGTAGATGGCGCAGCTCGCCTCGTCCTGCCCCAGGGTCGTCCAACCCGCTTGCCGCAGTGCCAGCAAGCCGGCCGCGCCGTCCTGCCCCATGCCCGTCATGATCACGCCCACGCCGCGGCCAGCCAGCGACAGGCAGCTCTCGAACAGCACGTCAGCGGCCGGACGATGGCCGCGGCGCGGCGGCTCGTCGGTCCAGAGCACGCGCAGCGGCGCGCCGCCGACGACCTTCACGTGATGATCGCCGGGAGCGACGTAGGCGACTCCGCGCGCCAGGGCGGTGCCGTCCTTCGCCAGTTCGACGCGGTAGCCGGTCTCGCGGGCCAGTCGGCCGACAAGGTCGGCGACGAAGGCCGGCGGGATGTGCTGCACGATGACCATCGGCGGCAGGTCGCGACCGCGCAGCGCCGCCAGGAACTCGCGCAGCGCCACCGGCCCGCCGGTCGAGATGCCGACCGCGATCAACTGCGGCGGCGTGCGATCGCCCCGCGCCGCCGGGTTCGCCGCTGCGGCAACCGCGGCTGGCAGCGTCGGCGCCGGGACAGCCCCGCACACCTGCCGCAGCGCCTGCGCGCACGCCGTCGACCAGCCGAGCAGGCTGCGCACGTCGCTCGCGTCCGGCCACTCCAACGCGCGCGCGCCGGCGAAGGCGCCGTCGCGCGGCGGCGCGGTGCCCTTGTCGTGGCAGACGACGACCGGCGCCGCGACGGCGGCGTGATCGCGCGCGTACGGCCAACGCGCCAGCACGACCGCTTCGCCCTGCCCCGACGCGACGGGCTCGAAACCGGCGGCGCGCAGCCACTCCGACAGCATCGCCGTGTCGGCGTCGCCGGCGACGATCGCGATCCGGACGCGCACCAGCGGGCTCATGCCGGCGTGATCTCCTTCAGGATGCGCTCCCACGCGGCGGCGTCGAGCGCGCCATGGCCGAGGCGCTGGACGGCGATGCGGCCCTTGGCCGGATCGACGACGACGACGCAACCGCCGTCGGTCGCACCGCCGACCTGGCCGCCGAAGGCCATGCCCGCAGCCGGCGTCGCAGCCTTGATCGCGGCCAGGTTGCGCGCGCCGATCGCGAGGCCGTTGCCGACCATGCTGCCGCCGCCGACGACGCGCACGATCAGCGCGCGGGGGTCGGCGCCGGCCTGCACCGCGAGGTCGCGCGCGCGCGGCACGGCGCGGTCGGCGAAGTAACCGGGCCCCATGCCGTCGCCGACGCCGCTCGGCCGCACGACGTGCGCGAGCACCGCGACCTGCCGCTGGAGGTCCTGCACGACGAGGCCGACGCACGAGCCGAGCAGCGCGCCGAGCACCTCGCCGGACCGGCCGACGGCGATGCCGCCGATCGGCACCTGCACCGCGTCGGCGAGCCGGACACGGCGGCTGCCGCTCATCGACCGACCGCCAGCGCCAGCGCGTGATGGCGGGCCGCGGCGAACTCCGCGAAGCCCGTCGGGTCGAGGATCAACGTGACCTTGCCGTCGCCGCGGATCGCCATGCCGGCGAGGCCTGGCACGCCGGCGAGCTCGGCACACAGCGGCTTGATGACGAGGTCCTCCTTGCCGACCAGCCGGTCGACGCCGAGCGCCACCTCGCTGCCCGGGTAACCGAACACCACCGCGTGCGCCGGCGCGTCGCCGACGTCGCGTCCAACCCCCGTCGCCGCGTCGGCAGGGAAACTGTAGGCCTC
>JBKDXM010000038.1:0-40818 GCA_046306335.1 Planctomycetota bacterium | reverse complement strand
GTCAGCGTGGTCTCGCCCTTGGGCGTGACCTTGCCCACCAGCACGTCGCCCGGGTTGACCTCGGCGCCGATGTACACGATGCCCGACTCGTCCAGCCGCGCCAGCTGGTTCTCGGACAGGTTGCTGATGTCGCGGGTGATCTCTTCCGCCCCGAGCTTGGTGTCGCGGGCGACCACGTTCAGCTCCTCGATGTGAATCGAGGTGTAGCGGTCTTCGGCGACCACGCGCTCCGAGATCAGGATCGAATCCTCGAAGTTGTAGCCGTTCCAGGGCATGAAGGCCACGAGCAGGTTCTGCCCGAGGGCCAGTTCGCCCAGGTCGGTGGAGGCGCCATCGGCGATCACGTCGCCGCGGGCGATGGTGTCGCCCTGCTTGACGATCGGCCGCTGGTTGATGTTGGTATTCTGGTTGCTGCGCGTGTACTTGGTGAGGTTGTAAATGTCCACGCCGACTTCGCCGGCGACGTTCTCGTCCTCGTTCACACGCACCACGATGCGGTTGGCGTCGTCGTGCTCGAGGAACGGGATCAGCGAGGCGCTGACGCCGACCACCTGCTTGGTGCTGACGTCCATGTACTGGACGTCCTTGGTGTCGACGAGCGCAGGGTCGCCCTTCACGCGCGCGATCACGCGGCCCTGTTCGTCACCCACCAGCTTGCCCGACTTGTCGACGTCGGTGTCGGCCGGCGCGAGGATGGCGTTGTTCTCCTCGTCGGCGCGCAGGCGGACGACCTCGTCCGTGGCCTTGCCGTTCTTGATGACGATGTACGGCGTCGTGAGGAACCCGTAGTCGTCGAGCGAGCTGTAGATCGCCAAGCTGGAGATCAGACCGATGTTGGCGCCTTCCGGCGTCTCGATCGGGCACAAGCGGCCGTAGTGCGAGATGTGCACGTCGCGCACCTCGAAGCCGGCGCGCTTGCGGTTGAGGCCGCCCGGGCCGAGCGCGGACAACCGGCGCTCGTGCGTCAGCTGCGACAACGGGTTGGTCTGGTCGACGACCTGGCTCAGCTCGCCGCGCGCGAAGAAGTACTCGATCGCGGACGAGAACGTCTTGCTGTTGATCAGGTTCCGCGGCGTGACCGTGTCGACGTTCTCCAGGTTCATGCGCTCCTGGGCCGTGCGCCGGAGCTTCAGGAACCCCTTGCGGAACTCGTCGCCGGCGAGCTCGTGGATCGTGCGAACGCGGCGGTTGCCCAAGTGATCGATGTCGTCGATCTCGCCTTCGCCCTTGCGCAAGCCGAGGATGTACCGGATCGCCTGAACGAAGTCGGCAGCCTGCAGCGTCTGCTGCGTCTCCGCCGTCTGCGTGCCGAACTTGCGGTTGAGACGGAACCGCCCCACCCGCCCCAGACGGTAGCGCGTCTCGTCGAAGAACTTCTCGTTGAAGAGTTCGCGCGCCTTCTCGATCTGCGGCGGGTTGCCGGGGCGCAGGCGCTGGTAGATCTTGAGCAGCGCTTCTTCGTGGCTGTTGGTCGTGTCTTCCTTCAGCGTGTTGAGGATCAGGTGATCCTCCGGCTCGCGCAGGACCTCGACCTCGCGCAGTTCGCTCGCCGCGATGGCGCGCGCTGCTTCCTCGGTGATCTCCTCGCCGCTGCGCACGAACGGATCGCCGCTCGCCGCGTCGACGATGTCACCGACGGCGTAGGTGCCGACCAATTGCTTGGCGAACTTGGCCTCGGGGTCGCTCTTCTTCCGGCTGACCTTCTCGACGTCGTAGAACTCGCGCAGGATCGCTGCGTCGGTCGAGAACTTCTGGTCCATCGCCCGCAGCAGCGTCGTGCACGAGAACTTGCCCGACTGGTCGATGCGGATCGCGACGGCGTCCTTCTTGGTGACGTTGAGCTCGATCCAGCTGCCGCGCTCCGGGATGATCCAGCACGAGTGCAGCTTCTTCTCGCCGGTGTGCAACTCGACGGAGAAGTCGACGCCGGGAGAGCGGTGCAGCTGGCTCACCGTGACGCGCTCGCTGCCGTTCACGATGAACTCGCCGCCGCCGATCATGATCGGGATCTCGCCGAGGTAGATGTCCTCCTCGACCGGCTCGGGCTTGACGAGTCGCACCCGGATCTTGAACGGGTAGCCGAACGTCACGCGCAGCTTGCGGCACTCCTCCACCGTGTAGCGCGGCCGACCCAGCTCGTAGCTGATGTACTCGAGGCTGAGCGTCTTGTCGTACGAGAAGATCGGGAAGACCTCGCGCAACAGCGCTTCGAGGCCTTCGACCTTGCGCCGATTCGGCGCGACCTCCGGTTGCAGGAAGCTCAGGTACGACTTCGTCTGCATCTCGACGAGGTCGGGGATCTCGGCGACCGACCGGTAACGCCCGTAGACTTTGGTCTCCATGCGATTCAACCTGCGCGCCCGGGGAAGGCGCCTACAACAGCGTGGTGGGAGCGATCAGCCAACCAACTCGAACGACAGCACGGCATCCAAGCGCCTTGGCGCAGCGCGTGGATGAGGCGAGTCGACCCGGAGGACGACCCGGATCCCATCGCCTGCAAAAAGTGAACCAACTCGGCGGTGCAAGCGTAGAGGCCCCGCTCACCCACTCGCAATGGAAAACTGCGACTGGGCGACGGGGCGTACTCCGCAGCGCGGCCGACGGGATGAGGAGGCGCCAGCAGCGCCGCCAACCCGCCAGAGTCCTGCGACTCCGTCTCGGCGCACTACTTGAGCTCGACCGTGGCGCCAGCCTCGGTGAGCTTCTTCTTGAGTTCGTTGGCCTCGTCCTTGTTGACGCCTTCCTTGACCGGCTTCGGCGCCTCGTCGACGAGGGCCTTGGCCTCCTTCAGGCCGAGGCCGGTGATCTCGCGGACCACCTTGATGACGTTGATCTTGTTCGCGCCGCCGTCCTTGAGGACGACGGTGAACTCGGTCTTCTCCTCAGCCGCCGGCGCCGCAGCGGCGCCGCCACCGGCCGGAGCCGCGACCGCGACCGGAGCCGCCGCCGACACGCCCCAGCGGGCTTCCATCGCCTTGACCAGCTGAGCGGCCTTGCCCAGGCTCAGGCCATCGATCTTCTTGAAGATGTCCTCGAGCTCGGCGTCGAGAACCACGTTTGCATTGTCCGACATGACTGGAACGACCTTTAGGGTTGGGAGTGCAGGAAGGGTGAGAACTACGAGGCAGCCGCGTCGCCGCCCTTGGATTGGGCGTCGACCTTCGCCGGAATGCAGCGCGCCAGGCCGCCGGCGACGGCGCTGACGATGCTGGCCAGCGACCGCGCCGGGCCCGACATGGCCGACACGATCTGGGTGTTGACCGTGTTGCGATCCGGCAGGTCGGCGATGGCCTGGGCGGCCGAGCCGACGTACGCGGCGCCTTCGACGACGCCGCCCTTGATGGCGATCGGCGCGTCCTTGGTCTTCTTGATCCAGTCGCGCAGGATCTTGGCCGCTTGGATGGCGCCCTCCTTCTGGGCGATGGCGATGCCGCAGCGACCGCTCATCGCCGCACCCATGTCCAGGTCGAGCGCAGCGAAGGCGCGTGCGGCCAGGCGGTTGCGGACGACGCGGTAACGGATGCCGGCAGCGCGCAGTTGGCCGCGGATCTCGCGGTCGTGCTGCGGCTTCAGCTGGCCGAACTCCACGACCACGCACGAGCCCATGCTGCGGAACTCGCGGGTCAGATCGGTGAGCAGGATCTCGTTGACGATGTTGGGCATGGCGGAGCTCCTTACTGGACGGCGAGGGCGACGCCCGGGCCCATCGATGCGGAGACGACGACCTTCTTGATGAACTCGCCCTTGGCTTGCGCCGGGCGCAGCGTGCGCAGGTGATCGAGGAACGCCGTCAGGTTGGCGGCGAGGTCCTCGGCCTGGAACGACTTCTTGCCGATCGCGGCATGGACGTTGGCGCCGGCGTCGGTGCGGAACTCGATCTTGCCCGCCTTGAACTCGCGCACGGCGGCAGCGACGTTCGGCGTCACGGTGCCGGCCTTCGGCGACGGCATCTTGCCTTGGGGACCGAGGACCTTACCGAGCTTGCCGACGTACTTCATCATGTCGGGCGACGCGATCGTCATGTCGAAGTCGGTCCAGCCCTTCTCGATCTTGTCGGCGAGGTCGGCCGACCCGACGAAGTCGGCGCCGGCAGCCAGCGCGTCCTTCGCCCGGTCGCCCTCGGCGAACACGGCGATCTTGACCGACTTGCCAGTGCCCTTCGGCAGGCTGACCGAGCCGCGCACCAGCTGATCGGTCTTCTTGGCGTCGATGCCGATGCGCACGGCGACGTCGATGGTCTCGTCGAACTTGGGTCCGACGAGCGACTTGATGAGGGCGAGGCCTTCAACCACCGGGTAGCGACGATTCCGGTCGACCTTCTCGGCGGCCTTTTGGTAACGACGGCTGCGGCTGCGAGCCATGGGTGTGTCCTGGGAAGTATGCGGTTGCGGCGGCCGCCGCGCCGGCGCTGCTGCGCCGGGCGCGACCGCGCTGGAATCAGTCGACTACGCGAATCCCGCACGAGCGTGCGGTACCCTCGACCATGCGCATCGCGGCCTCGACCGTCGACGCGTTCAGGTCCTTCATCTTGAGCTGCGCGACCTCGCGCACCTGGGCGCGGGTGACCTGGCCAGCCACCTGGCTGCCAGGAGTCGCCGCCGCGCTCGCGATCTTGGCCGCGCGCTTCAGCAGCACCGACGCCGGCGGCGACTTGTACTGCAGGGAGAACGTGCGGTCCTTGTAGACCGTGATGATGACGGGGATGATCAGGCCGGCCTGGGCGCGCGTCTCGTCGTTGAACTGCTTGACGAACTGCCCGATGTTGACGCCGTGCTGACCGAGAGCTGGGCCCACGGGCGGAGCAGGCGTCGCCTGCCCGGCCGGGCACTGCAGCTTGACGATTCCGGTGACTTCCTTGGCCATGTCGATCTCTCAGCGGTCCAGGCGGATGCGCGCTCGCGCGGCGCACCCTCCCACAGGAGAAGTTCCTGCCCGCGAGGGCAGGCCGTAGGCGGTTGACCACCGCTCACGGAAAGGGGCGAAGATTCAAGCAGATCGCGCTGCCTAAATCAACTCCACTTCCCAATATCCGAGCGACATCGGTGTCGGTCGGCCGAAGAAGTTGACCGAGACGTCCAGCATGCCCTTGTCGGCATGGACCTCCTCGACCACCGCGTCCGTGTTCTCGAAGGCGCCCGTCTTGATCTTGACCCGGTCGCCCTTCTTGAACGCAATCGCCGCCTTCGGCTGGTCCTTGCTGGCGTCCATGTGCGCCAGGACCTTCTCGACGTCCTCCCCGCGGGCCGGCGTCGGCTGGGCGGCGCCGCCAACGAAGTCGCCGAAGCCCGGCGTCTCGCGCAGCACGAACCAGACGGCGTCGGAGAGGTCCATCTGCACCATCAGGTAGCCCGGGTAGAGCTTGCGACGCTTGACCGTCTTCTTGCCCTGACGGTGATCCGCGATCGTCTCGGTCGGCACGACGATCTGGGGCACGAGATTCTCGATGCCGGCCTGCTTGAGGCGGCGAACCATGCTCTCGCGGATGCGGTCCTCACGACCGACCTGCACGCGGAGGAAGTACCAGTCGAGTGCCATCAGGCGCCCCCCATCAGCATCAGCATCACCTTGATCAGGCCGAGGTCGGCGACGGTCAGGAAGGCGAACAGGATCACCACCATCGCCGTGACGGCGAGGGTGCCCTGCCACGCTTCTCCCCACGTCGGCCACGTCACCTTCATCAACTCGGCCTCGGTCTCGATCAGGGCGTCGGCGACCCGGGGCGTGTTGAGGATGCGGTGGAGGAGAAACCCGATGATCGCCAGTGCGCCGAGGGCGGCGACCGTCGACAACTTGAGGGTCTTCAGGATCGGGAACGGGTCGACGAAGACGCGGTCGGAGGCGCCGAGCCAGTTCTCCAGCAGATTCGACAGCCCGCCGCCGTGGAAGCAGCCGTACGCCGCGAGGGACAGCAGCGCCCAGAAGGCGGCCATGCGCGCGTAGCGACCTTGGTCCTTGCGATAGCTCACGAGACAACAACCTCTGCGGCGCGACGCTGCGGCCGCGCCAACGAAGCCAGACGATGCCATCGCGGCGAGCGACCTGCGGTCGTTCGATCGCGACGGAAGCGGAAAACACTAAGGGCCGTGACGCCTCGGCGCCACGGCCCATCACCCGTCAGACCCACCCACCAGGGTGGCCCAATCCGGGCAACCCAGCCCGGACAACGCCGTTGCCAGCGCTGCTTCCGAACCGGTCGATGATGGCAGGGCAGGAAGGAATCGAACCCTCAACCGGTCGATTTGGAATCGACTGCTCTACCAGTTGAGCTACTGCCCTTCGCCATGCCCCCGCCGCGGCCGCGCCGCGTCGGAGACACGATCACGGCGCCGAAGCGCCGTGCAGTCCGTCACCTGATCGGGATCAGGCGATGATCTTCGTGACGCGACCGGCGCCGACCGTTCGGCCGCCTTCGCGGATGGCGAAGCGCTGGTGCTCGTCCATCGCGATCGGGGTGATCAACTCGACCTCGATCTCGACGTTGTCGCCGGGCATGCACATCTCGGCGGCCTTGAGCTTCGCGGTGCCGGTCACGTCCGTCGTGCGGAAGTAGAACTGCGGGCGGTAGCCGTTCATGAACGGCGTGTGACGACCGCCTTCTTCCTTCGTCAGGGCGTAGACCTGGGCCTCGAACTTGGTGTGCGGCGTGATCGACTTCTTCGCCGCGAGCACCATGCCGCGCTCGATGTCCTCCTTCTTGAGGCCGCGCAGCAGCAGGCCGACGTTGTCGCCGGCGATGCCCTCGTCGAGCGACGTCTGGAACATCTCGACACCCGTGATCGCGACGTCGCGCGTGTCACGGATGCCGACGACCTCGACCGTGTCGCCGACCTTGACGCGGCCGCGCTCGACGCGACCGGTCGCGACGGTGCCGCGACCTTCGATCGAGAACACGTCCTCGACCGGCATCAGGAACGACTTGTCGAGCTCGCGCTTGGGCTCCGGGATGGCGGCGTCGATCGCGTCCATCAGCTCGAAGATGCACTTGCTGTCCGGGTTGTTCGGGCCCGGGTTCGGGGTCTGCAGGGCCTTGAACGACGCGCCGCGGACGACCTTGGCCGTGTCGCCGGGGTACTCGTACTTGTTGAGCAGCTCGCGGATCTCCATCTCGACGAGGTCGAGCAGCTCAGCGTCGTCGACGAGGTCGCACTTGTTCAGGTAGCAGACGATGGCCGGAACGCCGACCTGCCGCGCCAGCAGCACGTGCTCCTTGGTCTGCGGCATCGGGCCGTCGTCGGCGGCGACCACGAGGATGGCGCCGTCCATCTGCGCCGCGCCCGTGATCATGTTCTTCACGTAGTCGGCGTGGCCGGGGCAGTCGACGTGCGCGTAGTGACGGTTCTTCGTCTCGTACTCGACGTGCGCGGCCGAGATCGTGACGACGCGGGTGGCGTCACGGACGGTGCCGCCCTTGGCGACGGCGGCGTACTCCTTGTACTTGGCCATGCCCACCGACGCGAGCGTGTAGGTGATGGCCGCCGTCGTCGTGGTCTTGCCGTGGGCAACGTGCCCGATGGTCCCCACGTTCACGTGAGGCTTGGTTCTGGTGAAGGTTTCCTTGGCCATGGGATCTCGAAATCGGTGGGCCCGCGGTAGGGCCCGGACAGTCGAAAGGGGAAGCGAAGTTGGAGCTGCTAGCGGGAATTGAACCCACGACCTCCTCCTTACCAAGGAGGTGCTCTACCAGCTGAGCTATAGCAGCGAACGTTCAGGAACGAAAAAGAGCGTGCGACCTGGAGCGGGTGGAGGGAATCGAACCCTCACAGCCAGCTTGGAAGGCTGGAGCTCTACCGTTGAGCTACACCCGCAGACCGATCCGGCCGGCTGCCGGCTGGGCCGGCGGCTGACCGCATCGTCTGTTGTCTCGCGTTCGTGCGTCGCCGCGATCGCCGGAGCGACCGAAGCGAAGACTTGGTGGGCGGAGCAGGATTCGAACCTGCGAAGGCTGAGCCGCCAGATTTACAGTCTGGTCCATTTGGCCGCTTTGGTATCCGCCCGATTACGTCGTGCGCGCGTCCCTTCCAGCGGCAGCGGGACCGTCAGCTTCACCGAACCGGAGGCGCCTGCGACCTGGAGCTAGCGATGGGAATCGAACCCACAACCTCCAGATTACAAATCAGGTGCTCTGCCAGTTGAGCTACGCTAGCGAACGCGTTGCAACAGAAAGGGAGGGAGGACGATACCGACGCCCGGGGGCAGTTCAAGGCCGCCAGCGGCCTTTTTTTGCCCGCCCCCGCCCGGCGTCAGGCTCCGCCCCCCACCGTCGCGCCCTCTGCCGGCGGCCCGGCGATGCCGCGCACCGTGCGCGCGAACGCGAGCAGGTCGAACGGCTTGCGCAGTACGTCGCGGACGAACGGCAGGCGGGCAAGGCGGCTCCGCACCGCCTCGTCGACGTAGCCCGAGATGACGATGGCGGGCGGTGGCGATGCCAGGTCGGCGAGCGACTCCAGCACGTCGATGCCCGACGCCCGCGGCATGTCCAGGTCGCAGACGATCGCCGCCAGGCCGGGCAAGCGTCCCTGCCGCATGGCCTCTTCGCCGTCGTAGACCGGCACCGCGGTGACCCCGAAGCGCTTCAGCAGCTCGACCAGCAGGGAACTGACGGCGCGGTCGTTGTCGGCCAGCAGGATCGTCGGCGACACCATGGCGGCACGGTACCGCAGCCCCGCTCCGGCACAACCGGACGTTTTGGCCTGGGTCCGATTCAACCGCCCAGCGGCTGCAGCCAGGACACGTCCTCGTACGGCACGTCCATCTTGACGTTGCCGTACTCGACCGTGACCTGCTCGCGAACGCGGTCGACCTTGTGCACGGTCGCCAGACGGCGCCAGCGCGGCAGGAAGACCTGATCGCCCTTCTTGAGCGCGTGGCAGAACGCCATGCGCCGCCGATGCAGCGCCGCCTGCTTCAGCAGGCCATCGACCATGCCCTTCAGCGAGCGGGCCCGCTCCCCGTGCACGCCGGGCGCGCTTTGCAGCGCCGCGAGGGGCTCCTGCAGCGCCGACTGCACGCGCCGCAACTCCTGCTCGACGACGCCGTCGGCCTCCTCCTGCAGCCAGGTCTCCTTGCGCACGGCGTCGGCCAGCCGGCTGTCCAGTTGCGCCTGCTGCTCGGCGACGGCGCGCGTCAGGTCGGCCGACTTCTGGCGATCCGCCTCGGCGTCGCGGCGCGCGACCTGGACGCGCTCGATCAGGTTGTCGAGCGTGCGGTCGCGCTTGCCGAGCAACTCGCGGGCGCGCGCCACGACGCCCGCCGGCATGCCGACGCGGCTGGCGATGTCGAGCGCGTGGCTGTTGCCGGGGATGCCCAGGTCGAGCCGGTAGAGCGGCCGCAGGCTCGCGCCATCGAAGGCCATCGAGCCGTTCTCGGCGCCGTCGTGCTTGTAGGCGAAGTCCTTGAGCCGGCCGAGGTGCGTCGTGACGACCGCGAACGCGCGCGCGGCCAGCAGCGCCTCCAGCACCGCGTACCCGAGCACGCCGCCTTCCTCCGGGTCGGTGCCGGCGCCGAGCTCGTCGAGCAGGACGAGCGCGTGCGGCGAGGCGTGGTGCAGGCACCGGGCGATGCGCTGCACGTGCGAGCTGAACGTCGAGAGGTTCTGCGCGATCGCCTGCTCGTCGCCGATGTCGGCCTGGATCGCGCGGAAGAAGGGCAGTTGTGCGCCCGCGCTCGCCGGCACCGGTACGCCGCTGATCGCCATCAGCGCGAGCAGTCCGATCGTCTTCAACACGACGGTCTTGCCGCCGGTGTTCGGACCGGTCACGACCAGCAGGCGATGCGGATCGCCGAGCGAGACGGCGAGCGGCACGACGTGCTGCGGCAAGGCGTCGCGCCGCATCAGCAAGAGCGGGTGGCGGGCGCCGGCGATGCGCAGCGGGCCATCGTCGCGCAACTGCGGAATGGTGAAGCCGGCGTCGAGCAGCCGCGCCTGCGCCTGCAGCAGGTCGGCGGCGGCGACGAACTCGACGCCGGCGAGGACGTCGCGATCGTGTCGCCGCAGACCGCGCGCCGCGTCGGCGAGCACGACGTTGATCTCGCGCCGCTCGGCGGCCTGCGCGTCGGCGAGGCGATCCGCCGCCTCGATCACGGCCTCCGGTTCGACGAAGAGCGTCGCGCCGGTGGCGCTGCGGTCGTGCAACACGCCGCCGACCTTGTTGCGGCTGTCGGACTTGACCTGCAACGCCGGCCGGCCGTGGCGCCAGACCGGCTCGGGAGCCTGCAGATGCTTGCGCAACTCCGCCGACGCCAGCAACGAGGCCAGGATGGCGTCGACCTGCAGCTTCGCCTGCTCGATCTCCCGGCGGGTCGCGGCGAGCTTGCGCGACGCGGAGTCGAGCACCTCGCCGCGGTCGTCGACGATCTGCTCCAGTTCGTCGACTAGGTCGCCGAGGTCGGGCGCGCCGGCGGCGAACGCCGCCAGCGGACCGCCTGCCGCGAGCAACCACACGCGGCAGCGCTCGGCGGCCCGCAGCGCGCGCTTGCAGTCGGCGAAGTCGCGCGCCTGCACCACGTGCTCGCCACTGAGGAACGGCAGCAACCAAGACCGCACGTCGATCGCGCCGGCGAGCGGCAGTTCGACGCGCTCGGCGAGGCGCGCCGCCAGCGCGGACGTGGCGGCGAGGCGTTCGTTCGCGGCAGCCGCCGACGCGCACGGCCCCAGCGCGGCGACGGCCGAGCGACCGAGTGGCGTCGTCAGCCGCTCGGTGAGCAGCGCCCGCACGACGTGGAACTCGAGCGCGTCGAGGTCGTAGGCACGCGTGCGATCGGTGGTTTCGGCGGCGGACATGGGGCGCAGCATGTTGCCGGGGCGCTGGCAGATGTAAACTCGCCGCCCCGATGACGAGCGCGCGCGACCCAGGCTTCGGCACCAAGGCGATCCACGCCGGCCAGTCCCCCGACCCCACGACCGGCGCGATCATGACGCCGGTCTACATGACCAGCACCTACGTGCAGGCCGCCCCCGGCCAGACCAAGGGCTACGACTACTCGCGGTCCCACAACCCGACCCGCACCGCGCTGGAGCAGAACCTCGCCGCGCTCGAAGGCGGGCGCTTCGGCCTCGGCTTCGCCAGCGGCATGGCGGCGATCCACTGCGTGCTCAACCTGCTGCGCAGCGGCGACCACGTCATCGCCGGCAACGACCTCTACGGCGGCACGTACCGCATCCTGAAGACCCTGTACGAGAAGTTCGGCGTCACGACGACGTTCGTCGACATGACCGACCATGCGCAGGTCGCGGCCGCGTTCCGGCCGAACACGAAGCTGGTCATGCTGGAGACGCCGACCAACCCGCTGCTGCGCTGCTTCGACCTCGCCGCCATCGCCGCGCTCGCCAAGCAGCGCGGCGCGCTGACGATGGCCGACAACACCTTCGCGACGCCGTACCTGCAGACGCCGCTGGCGCACGGCTGGGACATCGTCATCCACTCGTCGACGAAGTACCTCGGCGGCCACAGCGACGTCGTCGGCGGCGCGCTGGTCTGCAACGACCCGGCGCTGCACAAGGACCTCGCGCACTTCCAGAACAGCTGCGGCGGCACGCCGGGGCCGATGGACTGCTTCCTCGTCCTGCGCGGGACCAAGACCCTGCATGTGCGCATGGATCGGCACTGCCAGAGCGCGCTCGCCGTCGCGCGCTGGCTGGAGCGGCACCCGAAGGTCGAACGCGTTCACTATCCCTGGCTGCCGAGCCACCCCAACCACGCCGTCGCCAAGAAGCAGATGCGCGCCGGCGGCGGCATGGTGTCGGTCGAGCTGAGGGCCTCGGTCGCCGAGGCCATGACCGTCTGCTCGTCGTTCCGGGTCTTCTCGCTGGCCGAGAGCCTCGGCGGCGTCGAGAGCCTGGTCGACCATCCGGCGTCGATGACGCACGCTTCGATCCCCGCCGAGACGCGCCGCGCAGCCGGACTGCAGGACGGCCTCATCCGGCTGTCCGTCGGCATCGAGGACGAGGCAGATCTCCTCGGCGACCTCGAGCAGGCGCTCGCGCGCCTCGCGTGAACGACCGGCGCACGCCGACCGAGTGCGCGCACGTGACGTAACGTCAGGACACCGTCAGGACGGCGCGTGCTTGCCGTCGACCGACGCCTTGCGCACCTTCGGCGGCGGCAGATCGTCGTCATCGTCGTCGTCGAGCGTGAGCTCGCCAACGTCCTCGCCCGCAACCTTCTTGCGCATCAGCCGACCAACCTTGAACTTGACGATGCGCTTGGCCGGCACCGGGACCTTTTCCAGCGTGCGCGGGTTCTGCGCCAAGCGCGCTGCGCGCTCACGTGACTCGAACACGCCGAACTCGCGGAACTCCAGCCGGTTGCCGTCGGCCAACTCGTTGATGATCGCGTTGAGGAAGGACTGGATGACGTCCTTCGCCACGACCTTCGTCACCCCGGTCTTGTCGGCGATGCGATGGACCAGTTCTTTCTTCGTGACGGTCTTCACCTGGCTCCTCCTGAGACGAAGTGCGCGCCGGGTTCCTGGAAAGTCCAGAGGCGCATCAAGTCGCTTCGGATCCTAACGTTGCGGCCATCCTGGTGACAAGGTTCCCCACTGCTCTCCACGCGTTGCGCACCGCTCCGAACTGGCGCGAGATCCAAGCGGACCTGCCGCCGCTCGACCAACTCGGCCAGCGCGCGAGCGGCACCGTGGTCGTCGACAACCGCAGTTCGTTCGTGCGCCGGCACCCAACACCAACCGGCGCCGTGTTTGTAAAAGTCTACGAATACATGACTTGGAGAGATCGGCTGCGGAGTCTGGGGCGGCGCACCGCACCCTGGACGCAGCCGCGGCCGGTGCGCGAGTTCGATGCCCTGCAGTGGCTGCGCCGCCAGGGCTTCCACGCGCCGAGCCCGCTGTTCGCCGGCGCCAGCAGGCAGTGGGGATTCCTCGCGCGGGCGATCCTGATCACGGACGCATGGCCCGGCAAGGCCGCCGACATCGTGCTGCCGAACCTCGAAACGGCCGAGCGCAACGCACTGGCAGATGCCATCCGAACCCTGCTGCGCGCGCTCCACGCCCGCGGCTTCCGCGACCGCAACTTCGACTTGCGCAACGTGCTGGTCCACCGCGCCGACGATGGCTGGCGCGTCGCGAAGATCGATTCGCCCCGCCACCGGCTGGTCCGCCCCGGCGTTCGGCACGACCGCTTGGCCCGCGCCGACTGGCAGCGACTCGAAGCGCAACTCGCCAACTGGAGCAAAGCACCGACTTGATCGAGGAGTCGGTGTCACGGGACACGCGCCGATCGAGTGCGTCGATTCGCGGTCGGGACGGAGCCGACGACCGCCGGCGAATCGGTGGATTCGTCGCGGCGGCATTCGCCGAGGATCGACGGCGAGCCCCCGGACGCGCAGGCGCCTGCCGGGCGGCGTCGCCGGCCGTGACGCATACTCCTATTCGCCAGGCCAGCGCAGGTCGGTCAGGCGCACGTACGCCGGCGACTCCGGACCGATCTCACCCGCGATGCGGGCGAGACGGAAGGGCACACCAAGCGTGCGTTCGTACTGCTCGAAGCCGCCAGTCGGCGCAGGCCCGTCGAGGAACCAGCGGAAGGCGGCGCGCGCTGCTGGCCAGAACCGCCGCTGCGCCGCCGGATCGGGGCCGGGCGCCACCTCGTAGTACAGCAATCCCAGGTTGAGGGCCGCGCGGGTCGCCGTCGGCGACGCCGCCAGGACCGCCAGGTATGCCTCGGCACTGCGTCGCAGTTCGCCGTTCTGCCAGTGCACGGCAGCGCGATCCATGCGCAAGTCGACGTCGTTCGGGGCCTCGGCTTCGAGGCGATCGAGCAGCGGAACGGCCTCGGCGGTCCGCCCGAGGCGGTAGAGAAGCAGGCGGACGAAGTCGCGGCTCGCGGCGCGATCTGTCGGGGCGATCGCCAGGTACAGCCGGTACTCGGCCGCCGCTTCGCCGTCGCGCCCGAGTTCGGCCAGCGCCTCGGCGCGTTCGCGGCGGGCCTCGTGCAAGTCGGGGGCATCGCGCAGCGCCAGCGCCAGGCCATCGAGCGCAGCCAGGAGGCGCCCCTGGCTGCGGGCGATGCGCGCCTGCGACAGCCGCGCCCACGCAAAGCGCGGCGCGCGCGCCAGCAGCGCGTCGAACGCCGCACTCTGGGCATAGACGGTCGGCAGCAGGCGGGCCGCGCAGTAGGCGGCGCACTCCGTGCCGTCGTCGCGCCGCTGCTCGTAGACGGCGCGCATGCGCGCTGCCGCAGGCCCGCCGACGCGCAGCGCTGCGTCCTGGAAGGCGACATGGCCGCGGACGAAGTCCGGGCAGCCGGTCGCGACGACTTCGAGGTAGGGCAACGCCGCGACGTCGCCGCGCGCGATCGCCGCCGGATCCCCGGCGGCCGCTGCCGCCGCCGCGTCGGCGAGCGCCGCGCTCGCCCGCCGCCACGCCACCTGCGCCGCTTCGTCGGCGCAGGGCTCGACGGCCGCCGCCGGACCGGCGACCGTCGACGTGGCGCCGCAGGCGGCGAGCGCCAGCGCGCCGGCAAACGCAGCGAGCCGCCAGCGCCGCGTCATGGCCGCTGCACGACGCCGTCCGCGACGGCGAAGCCGGCGACCTCGCGCGGCGGATTCGCGCCCTCGCGGACCAGCACGACCTTGCCGGCGGCAACGGCGCCGAGCGTCAGCGGCCGGCGGTCCTCGTAGACGCGCACGCGCACCTGGTTGACGACGCGGAATCGCGTGCGCGGCGCGGCGGCAGCGCCGGGAATCTCCCCGGTCGGGCCGATCGCGAGCACGAACGCCGCGTCCGGCGCGCCGGACAGGTTGGTCCACACCGTCTCGACGTAGCCGTCGCCCTGCTCGCGGGTCATCGAGTGGCGCTTGGCATCGTGCGATGGCCGGCCGACGTTGCCATGGAAGTTGCTGGTCAGCTCGACGCGCAGTTCGGTGCAGCCCACCTCGCGGTCGACGGCGAACGGCGCGAGCAGGCGGCGCTCGGCCTGGGCGCGCTGCTCGGGCGTGGCCGGCTCGGTCGCACAGGCGGCGAACACGGCGAGGGGAACGAGGCGGAGGCGGTGGTTCATGGCTCGTGGTCGATCAGGTGCCGGCGCGTTGGCGCAGGCCGATGCGGTCGCGCACCACCGCCATCGTCGCCTCGGCGGCGGCGCGCGCCTTGGCGGCGCCGGCCGCCAGGATGTCGTCGAGGCGGGCCGGGTCGCCGCGCAGCGCCGCGGCGCGCTCGCGGATCGGGCCCTTCACCGCCTCCATGTTCGCCGCCAGCATCTTCTTGCAGTCGACGCAGCCGAGTTGGGCGCTGCGGCAGCCGGCGGCGATCTCCTCGCGCTGCGCGGCCGGCGAGAAGAAGCCGTGCCACGCGAACATGTTGCAGACCTCGGGCGTGCCCTTGTCCGACTTGCGCAATCGCGCCGGATCGGTCTTCGCCGCGCGCAGCTTCTGCATGGTCTCGTCGGCGGTCTCGAACAGGCCGACCTCGTTGCCCTTCGACTTCGACATCTTGGCCTCGCCGTCGAGCCCGATGACGCGCGGCGCCGGGCTGCGGACGGTCTGCGGGTCGGGGAAGGTCTCGCCGTAGACGAAGTTGAAACGGCGCAGGGTCTCGCGGGCGAGCTCCAGGTGCTGGTCCTGGTCGTCGCCGACCGGCACGCGCTCGGCGCGGTAGAGCGCGATGTCGGCCGTCTGCAGGATCGGGTAGGTGAACAGGCCGGCGTTGACGTTCTCGGGCTGCTGCGCGCTCTTGTCCTTGAACTGCGTCATGCGGTTCAAGTCGCCGAGCGGCGTAAGGCAGGTGAGGATCCAGCCGAGTTCGGCGTGCTGCGGCACGTCCGACTGCACGAACAGCGTCGCGCGCTCGGGATCGACGCCGCTGGCCAGCATGCCGATGGCGACCTCGCGCACGTTGCGCCGCAGGTCGTCGGCCTTCGGTCGCTGCGTCAGCGCGTGCAGGTCGACGACGCAGAAGAACGACTCGTACTGCTTCTGCAGCTCGACGAAGTTGACGAGCGCGCCGAGGTAGTTGCCGATGTGCAGGTTGCCGGTCGGTTGGATGCCGGACATGGTGCGGACCATGACGACGGTATACAGGGACCGTCGGGCCGCCGACAAAGTTCGCATCGCCGCGCCGCGCCCTGCGCTCGGTTCCGCTTGCGCGACATGCGCGCCGCGTTGGCGCGCCGCCCCCCCGCCGAGCTATCCTGCGTCCCTTCATGCGGCTGCGTTCCGTCCTCGCCCTCGCGATCGCCGTCGCGTCGAGCGCCTGCGCCCTGGCGCCGCGGGAACTGAACCTCACGCCGATCTGGTTCCACCGGCTCGACGACGACGGCCGCATGCTGGAGTGGGACGCCGCGTGGCCGCTGCTGCACTACGAGCGCACGCCGGCGGGCGGCGACGACCTGCGCATCCGCCCGTTCTGGCGCCGGGTCACGGAACCGGACGTCGAGGACGCGGTCGAGCACCAGTTCCTCTGGCCCTTCGGCCGCGTGCGCAAGTACCCGGACGAGACGGTGGCGCGGCTGTGGCCGCTGTGGAGCTGGCGCGGCCGGCCCAACGAGGAAGGCACGTACGACGTCGACTGGTACGCGCTGTTCCCGTTCCTCTGGGGCGGCGACTCGGCGGACGACCGCGAGGACTACTTCGCGTTCCTGCCGTTCTACGCCGACATCCCGGACTTCCTGACCTACGACCGGTTCCAGACGTTCCTGTTCCCGCTCTGGGTCGGCCTCGACAAGGGCGGCCACAGCCACGACCTGTTCTTCTGGCCGCTCGTCGGCGCGAGCCACTGCGCCGAGGGCGGCCACCGCTGGTTCCGCGTGCTGCCGCTCTACGGCCTCGACGTCGAGCCCGGCCGCCACGACCGCCGCTCGTTCCTGTGGCCGTTCTTCAGCTGGAGCACCGAGAACGAGGACGGCGACAGCGGGCCGGTGCGCAGCTTCCTGTTCTGGCCGTTCTTCGGCTGGCGCACGGGCCCCTCGGTCTCGGGCTGGACGGCGCTGTGGCCGCTGTTCGCGTACACCAAGAAGCAGGACCACTTCGAGACGGTCACGGTGCTGTGGCCGTTCTTCAAGTACCACCGCGACCGCACCGGCGACGACCTGACGCAGTGGTGGCTGTGGCCGTTCGTCGGCCGCGTCACCAGCAAGGACCAGCGGGCGTGGACGTTCGCGTGGCCGATCGTCTGGTGGCGCGAGTACGACGACCCCGACGTCTACGTCGACCAACAGTGGATCGTGCCGTTCTTCGCCCGCGTCGTGCAGCAGGCGAAGACGGGCGAGCGCGAGGACCACGTCAAGCTCTGGCCGCTGTTCCACCACACGCACCGCCGCGACCGCAACGGCGGCCACGTCGGCGGCGAGTGGAGCGCGCTGTCGATCTGGCCATGGCGCGACGGCAACGCCACGGGCTTCCAGGAAGCCTGGGGCTGGCTGTTCGAGCTCGTCCGCGGCGTCCGCCGCGGCATCGACGACCGCGCCGTCGACGTGCTCGGACGCGTGTTCACCCGGCGCGAGCGCAAGGGCGCCACGACCGCCAGCGTGCCGTTCCTCGGCAGCTACGAGCAGGATCGCACTGGCGCGCGGACGCTGCGATTGTTCCAGTTCCTGCCGATCCCGCTGGGCGGCGGCGACGACGCCACAGCCGGCGGCGACGACGCCCGGGCGGAGCCCAAGCGATGAACCCGCTCGCCCACATCGGCAGCTTCGCGCTGCAGCGCGCCGACCGCGCCGGCTACGTCTGCGACCTGCTCGTGCGCACGGCGATGTACCTGCCGCGGGTCCGCCGCCGCTGGCGCTTCCTGCTCGACACGGCCTACAACGCCGGCGTCCGCACGCTGCCGGTGACCATGGTCGTCGCCGCGTTCGCCGGCGCCATCCTGGCCATGCAGACGGGCATCGAGCTGCGGCGCTTCGGCGACACCGCCGTGCTCGGCACCATCACCGCGCTGTCGATGTGCCGCGAGATGGGCCCGTTCATCACCGGCGTCATCCTCGCCGCGACCGTCGGCAGCTCGATGGCCGCCGAGCTCGGCACGATGACCGTCAGCGACGAGGTCGCGGCGCTGGAGGTCATGTCGGTCGACCCGGTCGACTACCTCGTGCTGCCGCGCGTCGTGGCGCTGGCGATCATGTGCCCGGTCATCACCGTGCTGTCGGACCTGATCGGCATCTACGGCGGCAGCGTCGTCGCCGAGTTCAACCTCGGCGTCAGCCCGACCCTCTACTGGGTCAGCGCCAAGGAGGCGCTCACCTCGTCGGGCATGCTGCTGCCCAAGGAGGTCTACGTCGGGCTGCTGAAGTCGGTCATCTTCGGCGTCGCGATCGCCACCGTCAGCTGCGCGGCCGGCCTGCGCGCGGCGGGCGGCGCGCTCGGCGTCGGCCTCGCCGTGCAGGCGGCCGTGCGCAACTCGGTGATCCTGATCATCGTGCTCGGCTTCATCGTCACCTGGTTCTTCTACTTCCTCGCCGGATGATCGAGCTACGCGACGTGCACAAGCGGCTCGGCGCCCGGCAGATCCTCGCCGGCATGACGCTGTCCGTGCCCAAGGGCATGAACTTCGTGCTGATGGGCCCGTCCGGCAGCGGCAAGAGCGTCACGCTCAAGCACGTCATCGGCATCCTCAAGCCCGACAGCGGCTCGGTGCAGGTCGACGGCCAGGAGGTCCCGGCGATGGACCGCAGCCAGCTGATGACGCTGCGCAAGCGCATGGGCTACCTGTTCCAGAACGGCGCGCTGATCAACTGGCTGACGGTGTTCGCCAACGTCGCGCTGCCGCTGGAGGAGCATGCGCGCCTGCCCAAGGGCGAACTCGACGACCGCGTGCACCAGGTGCTGCGCCTCGTCGGCCTCGACCACGCCGCCGCGCAGTTCCCGCCGAGCATCTCCGGCGGCATGAAGCTCCGCGCCGGCCTCGCGCGCGCGCTGGTCACCAACCCCGAGTACGTGCTCTACGACGAGCCGAACGCCGGGCTCGACCCGATCATCAGCCGGCAGATCCACGAGCTGATCGCGCGCGTGCGCGACGAACTGAACGTCACCGGCCTCATCGTCACCCACTCGAAGGCCTGCGCCACCGAGTGCGGCGACCGCATCGGCATCCTCGACAACGGCAAGCTCGGCATCGAAGGCTCCGTGGACGAGATGCTGCGCAGCGACCACCCGCTGGCCCGCGCCTTCCTGCGCGGCGGCGTCGACTAGCCCCGGCACTCCCCACCATGGACCGCATCCGTCGCGACACCCTGCTCGGCTTCGTGTTCTTCGGCAGCCTGGCGTTCCTGCTCTGGGCGACGCTGAACCTGACCGACCAGGCCTACGGCAACGCCAGGCTGCTCGTGCGCTTCGCGCAGGCCGGCAGCTGCGAGGTCGGCACCAACGTCATGGTGCTCGGCAAGAAGATCGGCAAGGTCGGCGCCATCGACGTCGACTACGGCAGCGCCGACCTGCCGATCGCGATGACGCTGCTGCTGCGCGAGCCGATCCCGCTGCGGCAGGACTACGCCATCTCGGTCAAGGACGCCGGCGTGCTCGGCGGCAAGCAGGTCTACATCGACCCGGGCCGCGCCGCGGCGCTGCCGGCCGACGCCGCCCTGCGCGGCGAGGTAGAGCCCGGCGCCTTCGACCAGATCGGCAACATCGCCAAGGGCGAGGGCAAGCTCGGCGGCAAGGCGGTCGACGCCGTCGAGGAGATCCGCAAGTTCTTCGCCAACATGAACGACCCGACGACGAGCGTCGGCAAGCTGGTGACCAGCAGCGCGCTGCACGACCAGCTCAGCGACGCCGCCGACAGCCTCGGCCGCATCCTCGACGCGGTGCTGGAACAGAAGGGCGCGGTCGGCGACCTCGTGATGAACGCCGAGACCAAGGAGAACCTGCACGGCTTCCTGGCCAGCCTGCGCTCGCTCGGCAAGAAGCTCGACGCAGGCACCGACGGCGTGCTCGGCGTGCTGCTCAACGACGCCGACGCCGCACGCAACGTGCAGTCCATCGTGCGCAACCTCGACGTCCTGGTCACCGATGCGCGCAATGGCGGCGGCATCGTCGGCAAGCTGCTGCGCGACGACGAGCTGGCGCGCCGGTTCAGCAACCTCGTCGGCAACCTCGACACCCTGCTCGCCAACCTGACCAACGCCGAGGCCGGCGCGCTCGGCGCGCTGACCAGCGACCCGGCGACCGCGCGCGACATCAAGACGACGCTCGCCAACCTGCGCTTCGTCAGCGAGCAGCTGGCGCAGAAGCAGGGCCTGCTCGGCGCGCTGATCAACGACCCCGACCTCGCCACGCGCTTCCGCCGCATCCTGACGCAGGTCAGCCGCGCGATCGAGGACGCCCGCGAAGCGGCGCCGATCGGCAGCTTCATCCAGGTCCTGATCGGCTACTGGTGACCGGCGGCCGGCGCCTCGCCGGCGTCGAGGAACCGCGCGCGCAGCTCCTTCGTCGGCACCATGCAGCTCGCGCGCGTGCCGAACCAGCGCAGCCGGCGGCGGGCGATGAAGTCGTACACGAGGTCGCGCAGCGGCCTGGGCACGACGGCGAACACGCCGAGCAGCGGCCAAGGCCAGCCGAGCCGCCTCGCGATGGCGAGCGCGGCGGCCGACTTCCACAGCACGCGGCCGCCCGCGACGAACGCGACGCTGTCCGGTCGCGGCCCTCGCCAGCCGGCGGCTGCGAGCAGTTCCGCGGCCGCGTTGGACTGCAGCGCCGCGAAGCGGAAGCGGGCCTTGCGGTCGCGCCGCAGCACGAACTGCACGGCGGCGCTGCACAGGTTGCACACGCCGTCGAACAGCACGACCGGATGGGACGGATCCGCCACGCCCCCACTGTAGCAGGATCGCCTCCTTGCCCATGCGCGTGGCTATCCTCCGCCGCATGACGCTGCGCCCCGGCCTGTCGTTCTGCGCCATGCTGCTCGCCTCCACCGCCGCGGCCCAGTGGCCCGCGATCGATCCCGCCGGGCTGCCCGGCACGCGCATCCTGGCCGGCGGCGGCAAGATGCCGGACGCCGTGTACGAGCGTTTCCTCGCGCTCGCCGGCGGTGCCGACAAGGCCCGCATCGTGCTGATCCCGACGGCGAGCGGCAGCGCCGACGAAGCCGCCGAGCGCGCCAAGGCGCTGGCGCGCTGGCAGCAGGCGCACCCTGGCTACCGCTTCGAGGTGCTGCACACGCGCGATCGCGCGGTCGCCGACCGCGAGGACTTCACCGCGCCGTTGCGCGCGGCGACGGCGGTCTGGCTCGGCGGCGGCGCGCAGCAGAACCTCGCCGACGCCTACCTCGGCACGCGCGTCGAACGCGAACTGCAGGCGCTGCGCGCCCGCGGTGGCGTCGTCGGCGGCACGTCCGCCGGCACCGCGATCCAGACGAAGGTGATGATCGCGTCGGGCAAGGACGCGCCGGTGATGGCGACCGGCTTCGACTTCGTGCCGGGCGCGATCAGCGACCAGCACTTCCTCGCCCGCAAGCGGCTGCCGCGGCTGCAGAAGGCGCTGGCGCTTCACCCCGGATGCTTCGGCCTCGGCATCGACGAGGGCACGGCGGTCGAGATCGGCGGCCGCACGCTCACCGTGCACGGCGTCAGCAAGGCGGTGCTCGTGCTCGGCGCCACGCCGACGGACGCAGGCTGCGTCGTCGAACTCGCCGCCGGCGAACACGCCGACCTCGTGGCGTGGCAGCGCGCGGCGCGCGCCCGCTTCGCCGCGCCGAGTGCCGTCGAACCGTTGGCGCCGCCCCGCGTCGAGCGGGGCGCGCGGGTGCTCGTCGGCGGCGGCCGCATCCCGCCCGAAGTCGTCGCGCGCTTCGCCGCGCTCGCCGGCGGCAGCACGGCCAGGGTCGTGCTGGTGCCCGGCGCGATGCCCGCCGGCGACGGCGGCGGCGAGGAGCCGTTCGCTCGCCTGCTGGCGCAAGCCGGCGTCGCCCACGTGCGCACGCTGCCATGCCGCCATCCGCGCGAAGCGACCAAGGAAGCGCTCGCCGTGCTCGCCGACGCCACCGGCGTGTGGTTCGGCGGCGGCCGGCAGTGGCGGCTGGTCGACGCGTTCGACGGCACCGACGCGGTCGCGGCGTTCCACGCCGTGCTGGCGCGCGGCGGCGTCATCGGCGGCACGTCGGCGGGCGCGACGATCCAAGGCGACTTCCTCGTGCGCGGCAATCCGCTCGGCAACGCCGAGATGTGGTGCGCCGGCTACGACCGCGGCTTCGGCTTCCTGCCCGGCGTCGCGGTCGACCAGCACTTCGTCGCGCGCAAGCGCGAAGCCGACCTGCGCGGGCTGATCGCGCTGGTTCCGAAGTACGTCGGCCTCGGCCTCGACGAAGGCACGGCCGCGGTGGTGCAGGGCGCCGTGCTCGAGGTCGTCGGCCCCAGCACGGTGGCGGTGTTCGACGCACGCCGCGGCGACGCCGCGAAGCTGGCGGCGACCTGGCTGCGGCCGGGCGACCGCTGGGATCTGGTCGCGGGCGAGCGCGCGAAGTAGCTGCCGGCGAGCAGCACACCGCAGCGCGCCGCCGCGAGCCCGAGCCCCCTACCGCCCGCCCAGCCCGCGCGCCGCCAGCATGCTCTCGACGTACTTCGCCAGCACGTCGACCTCGACGTGCAGGGGGTCGCCGACCCTGGCCGAGCCGAGCGTCGTCCACTGCGCCGTGTGCGGAATCACCGCGATGCGCACCTTGCCGTCCTGCAGGCCGGCGATGGTCAGCGACACGCCGTCGAGCGTGATCGAGCCCTTCTCGACGCAGTAGCGGCGCAGGTCGGCGGGCACTTCCGCCCAGAAGTCGCCGCCGTGCTCGGGGTGGATCGCGCCGGCCACCCGGCCGACCCCGTCGACGTGGCCCTGGACGATGTGGCCGCCCAGCGGCTCGCCGGCGCGCAGCGCCCCTTCCAGGTTGAGGGCCGTGCCCGGTTGCGCCCGGCCGAGCCACGTCCGGTCCAGCGTCTCGCGGCTCAGGTGGAAGTCGGCGACCCCATCGGCGAGCGCCACGACGGTGCAGCAGACCCCCGACAGCGCGATCGAGTCGCCGATGCGGCAGCTCCCCGGCAGCGCGGCGATCCGGACCCGCAACCGCACTTCGTCGCCAACCGCCTGCCGGCCGGTCACTTCGCCCTTCTGCTGCACGAGCCCGGTGAACATGCGCCGCAGCCTACTGCGCGCCGCGGTCCGGACCACCTGCCGTCTTGACCGCCCTCGCCCCCGCCCCTAGTCTCCCCGCCCCTTGTTTCTGGCAAGGCACCGTTGCGCTGCGCCATCCTGACCCTCTTTCCGGCGGCCCTCCGGCCCTACCTGGACGAGAGCATCCTCGGGATCGCGCAGGCCCAGGGCAACCTCCGCGTCGACCTCGTCGACTTCCGGAACTACGCCCTGGACCCGCACCGGACGGTCGACGATCGACCGTTCGGCGGCGGACCCGGCATGGTGCTGAAGCCGGAACCGATCTTTGCAGCCGTTGAAGACCTGGAGCGCGCCCACGGTGCCTTCCACAAGGTCCTGCTCTGTCCCCGCGGTCGCACCTTCGACCAGCGCAAAGCACGCGAACTCAGCCGCTCCGAGCGGTTGCTGTTCCTGTGCGGCCGCTACGAAGGCTACGACGAACGCATCCGCCAAGGGTTCGCCTGGGAGGAGATCTCGCTCGGCGACTTCGTGCTGGCCGGCGGCGAACTCGCCGCCATGGTCGTGCTCGAAGCCGCGGTGCGCCTGATCCCCGGCGTCCTCGGTTGCGCCCAGTCGGCGGAACTCGAGTCGTTCGAAGGCGAACTGCTCGACTACCCGCAGTACACGCGACCGCGCGAGTTCCGCGGCATGGCGGCGCCCGACATCCTGATGTCGGGCGACCATGCGGCGGTCGCGCGCTGGCGGCACGAGCAGGCCAAGGTCCTCACGGCGAAGAAGCTCGCCGCAGCGCCGACCAACCCCCAACCGACTTCCCAACCGACTTCCCAACCGCGGCCGACCGGCCGGGGCCAGAGCCAAGACCCATGAACCGCCTCCTCCAGCAGCTCGAGTCCGAGCACAGCAAGCCGAGCGTCCCCGACTTCGGGATCGGCGACACCGTCGACGTCCACTACCTGATCAAGGAAGGCGACAAGGAGCGCGTGCAGCTCTTCTCGGGCATCGTCATCTCCCTGCAGGGCAGCGGCACCCGCCGCAGCGCGACCATCCGGCGCCTCGTCTCCGGCGAGGGCGTCGAGCGCACGTTCCCGCTGCACAGCCCGCGCGTGGCCGACATCCAGGTCAAGGAGCGCGGCATCATCCGCCGCGCCAAGCTGTTCTACCTGCGCGGCCGCGAGGGCAAGGCGACCCGCATCGACCCCAACCTGGGCAAGCTGCAGTTCCCGCGCTCGCGCAAGGTCAAGAAGGCCGAGAAGGCCAAGTGACCATGGCAGTGGCGCTGGCACAGTGGCGCTGGCAGTGGCGCTGGCAGTGGTGCTGGCAGCAGTGGTGCTGGCAGTGGTGCTGCGACCTCGCGTCGAGCCACGCCGCCGCCAACCCCAAAACGCTGTCGCGGGGCTCGCGCCGGTCCGCCGGCTCCCGCCCATGTATCCTCCCGTGAGACCATTTGCGGCAGTCGCAGGGCTGCCGCTGTCGTGCCTGCGCGCGACATCCTCCTTGCGTGTCCGTCGCGCGGTCGCCCCACGGGCCGCCCGACGCACGCAGCGTCCAAGCTGAACGGACATGCTCGAGAACGCCAGTCGTCAGATGTTCCTCGTCCTGCTGTCGATCGTCGCGGGCCTCGCCTGCGCGCTGACGCTGGACGTGCCATGGGGCCACGACCTCAAGGGCGGCACCCAGCTGCGCTACGAGGTGCCCGCCGACGTGCTGGAGCAGATGCGCCAGAAGGAGAACACGTCGGTCGCCGCGCTGATGGACGAGATCGTCAACATCGTCGCCGAGCGCATCGATCCGCAGGGCACGCTCGACCCGCTGATCACCAAGAGCGGCGACACCGGCGTGCTGATCGAACTGCCCTGGTTCGACAACCCGCAGGACCTCGCGGCCGTCCTGCAGCGCATCCAGAACCTCGGCAAGCTGGAGTTCCGCATGGTCGCCACGGCGGAGTACGCCGACGGCGGCGTGCGCTTCAACCTCGCCGCCGAGAAGCAGCGCCTCGAGGCGTGGCTGAAGCAGCCGGGCAACAAGGAGCTGATCGCCAAGGATCCGCTCAACATCCGGCTCTACAACGACAACGCCACGGTCGGACCGATCGCGATCGGCGACCTGGCGTGGTTCCCGCGCTACATCCGCCCCGACACCAAGGAAGGGCAGGCGCCGCGCTGGGACTTCACCTACAGCCAACTGCCCAAGATGGGCCAGGCGGTCGTCGCCGCCTACGAGGACGCCGACTACAACAACGGCACCGTCCCCGAGGCGATCCTCAAGAAGCCGGCGACGGAGCGGTTCCTCGTCGAGTACCTCGCGATCAACATGCGCGAGCTGTCGTTCTCGGGCGAGCAGCTCGACCCCAACGGCGTCGGCCCGACGATGCACGAGGGCCGCGTCGCGGTCAGCTACGCGATGGCGCCGGGCCACTCGGGTGCCTACGCCGACTGGACGCAGAAGCACCGCGACGAGCACAGCGCCATCGTGCTCAACGGCGTCGTCAAGTCGGCGCCGTCGATCAACGGCAAGATCAGCGGCCGCGGCGTCATCTTCGGCGACTTCACCCGCGCCGACGTCGACGAACTGGTCAAGGTCCTCAAGACCGGCTCGCTGCGCGTCGAGCCGCTGCTCGTCAGCAAGGAGTCGATCGGCCCGACGCTCGGCGACGAGGCCATCCGCCGGGGCTCGATCTCGCTGGTCGCCGGCGCCGTGCTCGTGTTCGTGTTCATGCTCGGCTACTACAAGAAGGCCGGCCTGATCGCGTGCGCCACGCTGGTGCTGAACGTCTTCCTGCTGTGGGCCGCGATGCTCTTCCTGCAGGCGACGATCACGCTGCCGGGCCTCGGCGGCATCGTGCTGACGATGGGCATGGCCGTCGACGCCAACGTGCTCATCTACGAGCGCATCCGCGAGGAACTGGCCAAGGGCAAGGACCTGCTGCTGTCGGTGCGCGCCGGCTTCGACCGCGCGATGTCGGCGATCCTCGACTCGAACATCACGACGTTCCTCGTCGGCATGGTGCTCTACAACGTCGGCGTCGGCCCCGTGCGCGGGTTCGCGGTGACGCTGATGGTCGGCATCGTGACGACGGTGTTCACGCAGTTCTTCGTCACGCGCCTGCTGTTCCACTTCGCGCTGGAGAAGAAGTGGCTGCAGGACTACCGGCCGCGCTCGCTGTTCGCCGCCCTGAACGTCGACTTCGTCCGCTACATCAAGCCGTGCGTCGCGGCCAGCGCGACCCTGATCGGCGTCGGCCTCGTCTACACGCTGTTCGTGGCGCCGCGCGAGGTGACGCTCGGCATCGACTTCACCGGCGGCGCCAACCTGCGCATGGTGCTGGCGACGCCGCTGGCGGACGAAGCGGTCAAGGCCAAGCTCGAAGCTGACGAGTCCTTCCGCCGTGCCTACCCGAACGTGCAGGTCAACCGCTTCGGCGAGAAGAACGCCGACGGCACCGGCAACCAGTTCAACCTGCGCATCAAGCTCAACGACGCGCAGCGCGCCCGCATCGAGGACGAGCGCAAGCAGGATCGGATCGCGCGCAAGGACGCGGAGGCGAAGAACGACGCGCCGCCGGCGCTGTACGAGCCGCCGTACGCGCGCGAGCTGCGGCGCCTGTTCGCCGAGCAGCTGGTCAAGCCGGCCTTCAGCGCGCCGGTGACCGCGCCGGTGCCCAACGCCCCGAGCCTGCAGTTCGCGCAGGTCGACGTGTTCCTCACCAAGCCGGTGGAGATCGCCAAGGCCCAGGAGGCGCTGGCCAAGGCGCTGCCCGGCGCCAGCGTGCAGGCGATCGGCGACGCCGCCGCGGCGCAGGCGAAGGACCTGCGCGTCGAGTGGCAGACGCAGGCCAACGTGCGGCCGTGGCAGATGCCGGAGACCGTCGAGGCCGGCCTCGCCGGCCTCACCGACGTCGACGGCAAGCCGCTGTCGCTCAGCGAGCCGTTCCCGGACGCCAACGAGATCCAGGGCCGCCTCGTCAGCGACCTGCGCAACCAGGCGATCGGCGCGATCCTGCTGGCCTGGGCGCTGATCGTCTTCTACCTGCGCGTCCGCTTCCACGAGTACAAGTACGGCATCGCCGCCGTCGTGGCGCTGATCCACGACGTGCTGGTCGCGCTGGTCGCGGTCGTGCTGTGCAACAACCTCGGCATCGTCCACGCCGAGATCAACCTGGCGATGATCGCCTGCTTCCTGACGATCATCGGCTACTCGGTCAACGACACGATCGTCATCTTCGACCGCATCCGCGAGAACGCGATGGACAACGCCCGCCTGGGCGTGGTCGAGCCGTTCCGCGACCTGATCAACCGCGCGCTGAACCAGACGATGTCGCGCACGCTGCTCACCAGCGGCCTGACGCTGCTGGTCGTCCTGGCGCAGTTCCTGGTCAACTGGGGCAGCGAGTCGGACCTCGAGTCCTTCGCCTTCGCGATGATCATCGGCATGGTGTCGGGCGTGTACTCGACGATCTACATCGCCGCGCCGATCCTGATCTGGCTCGACAAGGGCGAGCTCAGCCGGCCGCAGGTCCCGACGACGCCGGCCGAAGCGCCGGCCGAGACCCCCGCCCCGTGAGCCCGGCGCCGGCCGGCGGCGTCCGCCGTCGGCCAGCCCGCGCCCGCTCCCCCGCCGCCGCATGCCGTCGAAGAACGCGACACCCCGGTTCCCGACGCTGCTGGCGCCCTTCGACCTGCGCCGGACGCCGGTCCTGCGCACCGACGTGCTGGTCGTCGGCTGCGGCATCGCCGGCGCATGCGCGGCGCTACACGCCGCCGACGCCGGCGCGGAGGTGCTTCTGCTCGCCAAGGACGCGGTCGACGTCACCAACACGTCGTGGGCGCAGGGCGGCATCGCCGTCGTCAAGCTGCCCGAGGACAGCCTCGCCTCGCACGTCGCCGACACCCTGCAGGTCGGCGCCGGCATCGCCGACGCCGCGATCACCCGCACGGTCGTGCAGGACGCCGACGCGGCGGTCGCCTGGCTCGAACGCCTGGGCGCGCGCTTCGACCGCGTCGGCAGCGGGCCGACCGCGGCGCTGCAGCTGTCGCGCGAGGGCGGCCACAGCCACGCCCGCGTCGTGCACGCCAACGGTGACGCCACCGGCCGCGAGATCCAGCGCGCACTGGCCGCGGCGCTGGCCAACCACCCGCGCATCACGCTGCGCCCAGGCGTCTTCGTCCGCGACCTGATCGTGGCCGAGGGCCGGTGCGTCGGCGCGGTCGCCATGCAGGACGGGGCCGACCTCGCCGTCGAGGCCGGCGCCGTCGTCGTCGCCTGCGGCGGCACCGGCCAGATCTACCGCGAGACGACCAACCCGACGGGCGCGTCGGGCGACGGCCAGGCGCTGTGCTTCCGCGCCGGCGCGCGCATGGCCGACTGCGAGTTCGTGCAGTTCCACCCCACCACGCTCTACATCGCCGGCGCCTCGCGCTTCCTGATCAGCGAGGTCGTCCGCGGCGCCGGCGCCGTGCTGCGCGACCGCAACGGCGAACTCGTGATGCGCGGCGTCCATCCGATGGCGGACCTGGCGCCGCGCGACGTCGTCAGCCGGGCGATCCTCGATCGCATGGTGGCGACGAACGACACGCACGTCTACCTCGACCTCGCCGGAGTGCAGGGCGATCCGCACGCGCTGTTCCCGTCGATCGCGCGCATCTGCTCGACGTTCGACCTCGACCTCGCCAGGGAGTGGATCCCGGTGCGGCCGGGCGCCCACTACTTCGTCGGCGGCGCCGCCACCGACCACGACGGGCGTACGTCGGTGCCGGGCCTGTACGCCGTCGGCGAGGCCGCCGCGTCGGGCCTGCACGGCGCCAACCGGCTGGCCTCGAACTCGCTGCTCGAAGGCGCGGTGATCGGCCGGTCGGCCGGCCTCGCCGCCACCGCAGAGTCCCGTTCCCCGCGCCGAGGCCTGCCGCGGCACGGCCAGGGGCCACAGCTCGCCGACGACCCGCCGCGGCTGTTGCACGACGACCTGCTGTACTCGCTGAAGAGCATGATGTGGCGGCAGGTCGGGCTGCGGCGCACCGCCGCCGGCCTCGGCGACGCCCGCGACCGCATCGGCTTCTGGCACCACTACCTGATCAAGGCGCGCCTGGGCACGCGCCCTGCCTGCGAGCTGGCCAACATGCTGACGGTCGCCGCGCTGGTCGCCGAGGCGTCGCTCGCGCGCGAGGAATCGCGCGGCACGCACTTCCGCGACGACCACCCGACGCGCGACGACGCACGGTTCTGCCGACGGATCTTCCTCGAACGGCTCGGGGATGGTGCAATACGCATGGCTCCCGGCCCGCTGCACGCGCCGACCGACGCCGTCATCTCTTGAGAACCGAATCGTCGCTCGACACCCGCCAGGGCCACGCGACCGAAGCCATCCTCTTCGGTCTCGTGCCCATGGGCGATCCCCGCACGGCGGCCGAGGCGCTGCACGAGTTGCAGCTGCTCGCCGAGACCGCCGAGTTCGTCGTGGCCGGCTGCATGGTGCAGCACCGCCGCCACGCCGACCCGCACAGCTACCTCGGCAGCGGCAAGCTGGAGGAGCTGGCCGAGGTCGTCAAGCTCGCCCACAGCGCCGCCGTCATCTGCGACGACTCGCTGACGCCCAACCAGGGCAAGGCGATCGAGACGGCGGTCGGCGTGCCGTGCATCGACCGCAGCGAGCTGATCCTGCAGATCTTCGGCATGCATGCGCGGACGCCGCAGGCCAAGCTCCAGGTCGAACTGGCCGCGCTGCAGTACGAGATGCCGCGGCTGCGGCGCAAGTGGACGCACCTCGAACGCCAACGCGGCGGCATCGGCGTGCGCGGCGGCGCCGGCGAGAAGCAGATCGACGTCGACCGCAACCTGCTCAAGACCCGCATCGCCGCGATCAAGCGCGAGCTGGAGAAGATCGAGGAGCACAAGGTCCGCGAGGTGCGCGCGCGCCCGGACCTCTTCACCGTGGCGCTCGTCGGCTACACCAACGCCGGCAAGTCGTCGCTGATGAACCGGCTGACCGACGCCGGCGTGCTGGCCGAGAACCGGCTGTTCAGCACGCTCGACACGCGCACGCGGCCCTGGCGCCTGCCCGGCGGGCGCACCGTGTTGCTGACCGACACCGTCGGCTTCCTGCGCAAGCTGCCGCACCAGCTGGTCGCCAGCTTCCACGCCACGCTGGAGGAGGCGCTGCACGCCGACCTGCTGCTGGTGCTGGTCGACGGCAGCTCGCCCGAGGCCGCGGAGCAGTTGCGCACCGTCGACGAGGTGCTGGAGACGCTCGGCTCGCAGAACCTGCCGCGCATCACCGTGCTCAACAAGCTCGACCTCGTCGCCGACCGCGCCAACCTGACGCCGCTGTACCAGATGGATCCGAAGGCGGTCGCGGTGTCGGTGCTGACCGGCGACGGCATGTCGGACCTCTTCGCCGCGATCGTCTCGCACCTCGCGACGGTCGAGCAGCGCGTCGACCTGCTGCTGCCGCACTCCGCCGGCGCGCTGCACGGCGAGGTCCGCGCCAAGGCGACGGTGCTCAGCGAGTTCTACACCGAGGAAGGCTGCATGATGACCATCCAGGCCTCGCCGGCCCTGCTCGGCCGGCTGATGGCGGGCGGCGCGCGCCGCGCCGAGCCGAAGCCGGGAGGCGGCGGCGGGACGTAGGCTGCCGCCGCGCCGCGCTCACTTCGCGGCGTCGACGACGACGAGCAGGTCCTGGCCCTTCACCTGCGCCTTGACGTCGACGCACAGTTCGCGCACGACGCCGGGGGCCGGCGCGCGCACGATGGTCTCCATCTTCATGGCCTCCAGCGTCAGCAGCGGCTCACCCGCTTGCACGGCCTGGCCCTCCTTGACGTGCAGGCCGATGACGCGGCCCGGCATCGGCGCGCCGACTTCGCCCGGGCGCGTCGCGTCGGCGCGGCGGCGCTGCTCGCCCTCCTTGCGCAGACTCCGATCGGGCACGACGACCTGCCGGCTCTGGCCGTTGAGCAGGAAGTACACGGTGACGTTGCCGTCCTCGTCCGGCTCGCTGCGCGCCTCCAGCGACACCAGCAGCGACTTGCCCGGTTCCAACTCGATCCAGACCTCCTGCCCCATGTCGAGGCCGTAGAAGTAGACCGGCGTCGGCAGCAGCGAGACGTCGCCGCAGCGCGACTGGAACGAGAAGAAGTCGTCGAGCACGCGCGGGTACAGCGCGTAGCTGATGACGTCGCGCGGATCGGCGTCGCGGCCGGTGCGCGCGGCGACGTGCGCCCGCGCCTTGCCGAAGTCGAACGGCGCCATGCCGTCGCTCGGCCGGCCCTGCAGCACCGGCAGGCCCTTCAGCACGGCGGCGCGCAGGTCCTCCGGGTAGCCGCCCGGCGGGTGGCCGAGGTAGCCCTGGAAGTACTGCACGACGCTCTGCGGGAAGTCGAGCCGGCGCGCCTCCAGCAGCAGCTTCTGCCGCGTCGCCTCGACCGTCTCGGCGAGGTCGGCGCGCAGCACCAGCAGGTCGTTCTGCACCAGGAAGATCGCGAAGTCGCCGACCATCTTGCTGGACGGCGTGACCTTGGGGATGTCGCCGCACAGCTTGTTGACCACGGCGAAGGCGTGGCGCACGTCGGCCCAGCGGTGCAGCAGGCCGAGCGAGGCGACCTGCGGCCGCAGGTTGCTGTACTGGCCGCCCGGGATCTCGTGGTAGTAGACCTCGCTGGTGCTGCTCTTGAGCCCGCACTCGAACGGCGCGTAGTGCTCGCGCACGGCGTCCCAGTAGTCGCACAGCGGCTGCATGACCTTGTTGGTCAGGCCGGTCTCGCGCGGCGAGCCGCGCAACGCCGCGATCAGCGCGTTCATGCTCGGCTGCGACGTCAGGCCGGCCATCGGCGCCAGCGCGGTGTCGACGATGTGCACGCCGCTCTCGATGGCGGCGAGGTAGGTGGCGATGCCGTTGCCCGACGTGTCGTGCGTGTGCAGGCTCAGCGGCAGCTGCGTCACCTCGCGCAGGCGCCGGATCAGCATGCGCGCCGCCTGCGGCCGCAGCAGGCCGGCCATGTCCTTGATGCACAGGATGTGCGCCCCCATGCCCTCGATGCGGCGCGCGATCTCGGCGTAGTACTCGAGCCCGTACTTCGGCCGCGCCGGGTTGTCGACGTCGCCGGTGTAGCAGACGGCGACCTCGGCGATCTTGCCGGTGCGCAGCACGCGCTGGACCGAGACCTCCATCGAGTCGAGGTCGTTGAGGCTGTCGAACACGCGGAAGACGTCGATGCCGTGCTCGGCGGCGCGGTCGATGAACTCCTCGACGACGTTCTGGGCGTAGCTGGTGTAGCCGACGGCGTTGGCGCCGCGCAGCAGCATCTGGTGCAGCACGTTCGGGATCGCCTTCTTCAGCTGCGCGAGGCGGTCCCACGGGTCCTCGTTGAGGAAGCGGTAGGCGACGTCGAACGTGGCGCCGCCCCAGCTCTCCAGCGAGAACAACTGGTGCATGAAGTGCGCGGTCGCCGGCGCGATCGCCAGCATGTCCTTGGTGCGCACGCGCGTCGCCAGCAGCGACTGGTGGGCGTCGCGCATCGTCGTGTCGGTGACCAGCGGCTTCTTCTGCCGCTTGATCCACTCGACGACCTTGGCCGGACCGCCCTCGGCGAGGATCGTCGCGGTGCCGGGCGGCGGCGCGCCCGGCGGCGAGTGCGGCACCGGCGCGGCGAGGCACTTCGCCGGCGACAGGCGCTGGTCCTTCTTGAAGGTCGGATGGCCGTTGACGACGACGTCGGCAAGGTAGCCGAGCAGCTTGGTGGCGCGGTCCTTGCCCGGCTTGATGTCGAACAGCTCCGGCGTCTCGTCGAGGAAGCGCGTCCACGTCGCGCCGCGCAGGAAGGCGCCGTGCGCCAGGACGTTCTGCAGGAACGCGAGGTTGGTCTTGACGCCGCGGATGCGGAACTCGCGCAGCGCGCGGACGCCCTTCTGTGCCGCGTGCGCCAGCGTCGGGCCGTAGGTGATGCACTTCACCAGCAGCGAGTCGTAGTGGCCGCCGACGACCGTGCCGGCGAGGCCGTCGCCGCCGTCGAGCCGCAGGCCGAAGCCGCCCGGGGCGCGGTACGCGACGATCGTGCCGGTGTCGGGGAAGAAGTCGTTCTGCGGGTCCTCGGCGGTGATGCGGCACTGGATCGCCGTGCCGCGCGGGACGATCGCCGCCTGCGGCGGCACGCCGACCTCCGGATCGCCGAGGCGATGGCCCTGTTCGACGCGGATCTGCGCCTGCACGAGGTCGATGCCGGTGACCTGCTCGGTGACCGTGTGCTCGACCTGCAGCCGCGGGTTGACCTCGATGAAGTAGCGATCGTCGCCGGCGACGAGGAACTCGAACGTGCCGGCGTTGTGGTAGCCGGCGGCGCGCGCGAGCTTCAGCGTGTCGGCGAACAGCGCCTGCCGCACGCGCTCGGACAGGTTCGGCGCCGGCGCGATCTCCACCACCTTCTGGTGCCGGCGCTGCACCGAGCAGTCGCGCTCGTGCAGGTGCACGACGTCGCCGTGCTGGTCGCCGAGGACCTGCACCTCGATGTGGCGCACGCGCGGCAGGTACTTCTCGACGAACACGACCGGGCTGCCGAACGCCGCCAGCGACTCGCTGCGCGCCTGCCGCAGGAACGGCACGAGGTCCTTCCGGTCCTCGACGACGCGCATGCCGCGGCCGCCGCCGCCGTGCGCGGCCTTGTAGATCGTCGTGCCGTTCGCGGCGAAGAAGGCCTCGACCGCCGCGACCGCCTCGGCTTCGTCGGTCGGCAGTTCGCGGCCCGGCACCGTCGGGATGCCCAGCCGCTGCGCCTCGTTGCGCGCCAGCACCTTGTCGCCCAGCCCCGAGATCACCTCGGCGCGCGGACCGATGAAGGCGATGCCGGCGGCGCGCACCGCCGCGGCGAAGGCCGCGTTCTCGGACAGGAAGCCGTAGCCCGGGTGGATGGCGTCGACCTTGGCCTTCCTGGCCACCGCCAGGATCTCGTCGCCGCCGAGGTAGGCGGCGACCGGCGTCTTGCCGCGGCCGATCAGGTAGCTCTCGTCGGCCTTGTAGCGGTGCTGGTTGGTCGCGTCCTCGTCGCTGAACACCGCGACCGTGCGGATGCCGAGTTCGGAGCAGGCGCGGAAGACGCGGATCGCGATCTCGCCGCGGTTGGCGCAGAGCAGCTTGTGGAACGGACGGATGGACATGGGCGTGCCTCGAGGCGGCCGCCGCGAACCGACGGCCCGTGGGTTTTCGGCGGCCGTCGGGCCGCCCTTGAGGCCATCCGCACCATGGCACCGGTGCCACCGGACCGGACCATGCGAGCCGGGCGCTGCGGGCCGGGCGCCGGCCGCCGGCGCCGGGAGCCTTCGTCACGGGACGCGCGCCGCTCCGGGGCGTGGAGGCGCGGCTGGGGCGAAGCCTTCGACCGCAGGCGGATCGGTGGGTTCACCGAAGATCGGCGGCGAGGGTCCGGACCCGCGGGCGCGCGCCGGCTCGCGGACTGCAACCCGCTGCACCGACACTGAGGACACAGAGCAGGGCAGACGGAGAGGCGGCAGCAGAACGTCCGGCAACTGCACTGCGCGTCGCGCGGCGTGGCCTCCCGGACGCGACGACGCGTGCCGGGCCGCGTCACGGCAGGCCACGCCGTCCGGCAGGCATCACTTCCGGCCGGTCGGGTGGCACTGGTAGCAGTTCGCCGACGCCCACACGTAGCCCGACACCTCGTCGTGCTCGTTCGCCATCGCCGACTGCCGGTGCGCGTGGCAGTCGATGCACGAGAACGCCGCGTAGTTGCCCGGCGTCGTGTGGCAGGTCGTGCACGCCAGCCCGCCGTGCGGTCCGTTGGTGATCGGGAACGGGTGGTTGAAGCTGCCGCCGCCCCACCGCGCCGTGCCGTGGCACTGCGCGCAGTCGGTGCCGAAGCCGGCCGTCGCGTGGTTGGGCGCGGTCGTGGCGTTGTAGTCGTCCTGGTGGCAGGCGACGCACGCAGCAGGCGTGCCGACGTAGGTGCCGCCCATGTGGCATTCGGCGCAGGCGCGGCCGGCGTGGCCGAGCGACAGCGGGAACGTCGCCGGGTGCGGCCACGTCGAGCGCCGCCACGTCGCGGTGTCGTGGCACTGTGCGCAGTCGGTCCCGAAGCCGGCGGCCGCGTGCGGCGGGTTCGCCGCCGCGGCGTAGTCGTCGAGGTGGCATTGGCTGCAGGCCGCGCCAGCGAGCCCGGTGAAGCTGTTGGGCGTCAGGTGGCAATCGCTGCAGCGCCGGCCGCCGTGGCCCAGCGCCAGCGGGAAGGCCGCCGGGTGGTCGAAGCGCGCCGACTGCCAACCGGTCGGCACGTGGCAGCGCTCGCAGTCCTGGCCGAACTGCACGGCGGCGTGGTTCGGCGTCGCCGTGCGCGCGTAGTCGTCGGCGTGGCACTGCGAGCAGACGACGTATGCGCCGGCGAAGTTGCCGACCTGCGCGCCGGGGTGGCAGCGGAAGCACGCGGCCGCAGCGTGCTGGCCGACGAGCGGGAAGCGCGTGCGGTCGTGGTCGGCGATCGCCTGGCGCGGGAACCACGCGCGTTCGTCGTGGCAGTCCTGGCAGTTGGCGCCCAAGCGCCCAAGGTGCGGGTCGGCGTGGCAGCCGCCGCAACCGCGCGCCGCGAACTGCTGCACCGGCCCACGGTCGTTGTGGCACAGCAGGCACCCCGCCTGCGCGTGCGCGCCGCGCAGCGCCACGCCGGTCTGCTGCTCGTGGTCGAAGGCGAAGTCCGGGCGCAGCGTGTGCCAGTCGCCGCCGAGATGGCAGAGCGTGCAGTCGGCCGGGAACGAGTCGTGCGGCACCACCGGGCCGGCCTGCGGGTCCCAGCCCTGCTGCGGCACGAGGTTGGCGCAGGCGACGACGAGCAGGAATGCGAGCGCGGCCAGCAGCCGCCGCCACGCCACGCCGGAGGATGCACGCGGGTCGGGCACTAGAACCGCCATTGCAGGTAGAGGGCCAGGGCGAACGCGTCCTCGCGGTCGCCGAACCACCGTTCGAAGGTCACGTCGAGGTCGCCGTCGGCCGCGATCGGGCAGCCGGCGCCGAGTTCGACCGATTGGCGCACGAAGTCCTCGGGGCCGGTGGCGAGGTCGCCGAGTTCGTAGCGGTACCAGCGGTACCCCAGGCGCAGCCCGACGTCGCCGAGCCGCTCGCGCAGCAGCAGGCGCGCGCCCGGTCCCGCGGCGTAGCCGCCGTCGTTGACGAACGCCGACACCGTCAGCGCCGAGTGCAGCGACCAGACGCCGCGCCAGTCGACGTCACCGCCGTACGTCGCACCGTCGCGGTCCTGGTCGCGCCACTGGTCGACGCGCGCGCGCAGCGCGACGGCGGCCGACGCGCGCCATGAACCGTTGACGCCGACGCGGTCGACGAAGCCGTCGGTCACCAGTTCGACCGGCAGCATCTGGTACTCGACGCGGCGCAGCGCCGGCCACGAGAAGCGCGACGCCAGCGCGCCGACGCCGAAGTCGGCGGCGTCGCAGCGCGCCTGCAGCATCGCTTCGGTCAGTTCGAAGCCCTCGCCCTTGGGGTCCGCCGGCCGGCCGTTCGCCGGGTCGGCGTCCCAGTCCTCGCCGTCGTACCAATCGACCTTGGCGCTGCCGAGCACGCTGAGCCGCTGCCACGGCCGCCACTCGCCGCGCGCCAGCAGCAGGTCGCGGTCGGCGTCGCCGCGGTGCCACGTCTTCTGCACGCCGAACGCGGCCGCGACGGTGCGGCGGTCGTCGGCGGTCCAGTCGACGAAGCCGTGCACGCCGACGTCGTCGCCGGCGTCGCGCGCCGGGAACGGCCGCGGGTACGCGCCCATGCCGCCGCCCACGCGCAGGCCACCCTGGTAACGCAGCACGCCCTCGACGCCGTCGACGAGGCCGATCTCCGGCAGGTGCACCGAGAAGAAGCGGCCGACCTCGACGCCGTAGGGGGCGTAGCCCTCGCTGCCGAACGCAACCGAGCCGAGGTCGAGGCGACCGGTCTGGTCGACCGCGTCCGGCCGGTCGGCGACCGCCGCGCGCCGGTCGTCGAACTCGGCGGCGATGCGCACGCGCTCGGCGCTGCCGAGCCAGTTGGTCGCGTCGGCGCGCACGCCGGTGCGCAGCAGTGTGTAGTCGCTGTCGGACTCGCCGCCGCGGTCGCGGTTCCACAGGTACGACGCGAACCAGCGGCCGTCGAGCGTGGCGTCGCGTTCCTCCGGCCGCTGGCCGTAGGTCGGCACCAGCAGCGGTTGGTCGGCCGCGCGCGGCGGTTCGCGCCGCGTCCAGCCCGGATGCGCCGGCTTGTCGCTCTGGCCCTGCCCCTAGCCACCCGCCGGCTTGCCGTCGCCGGCTGGACGCACGACACGGGCCTCGCCGCGGGTGCCGACCGGCGGCACGGGGAGGCCGACCGGCACGTCGGCGCGCGCCGAGGTCTGGCTGACGACGCGCACCTCGACCTCGATCTCGCCTGCTCCCGGCGGATAGAGCCGCACGAACACGCCTGGCTTGAGGCCGACGTCGCGGCCGTGGTCGAGGTAGACGCTGCGGTCGCCGGCGGCGGTGACGACGACCGCGACCGTGGTCTCGGCGGGCGCCTGCTCCTGCGCCGACGCCGGCGCGACGGCGCACGCGGCGGCGAACGCGGCGACCGCACGCGCCGCCGACCTCACCGACGCACCTTGCCGTCGCCACCGAGGCGATGGCAGTCGGCGCACTGCGTGCCGAGCGGCTTGTAGCGCACGACCGCGCCCGGGGCGGCGTCGACCGGCCGATGGCAGGCGCTGCACGGCACCTTCGCGTGCGTCGCATCGAGCGGAAACCGGCTCATCGTCTGGTGGTCGAACGTGGTCGGCCGCCAGGCCGCGACCTCGTGGCAGCGCGCGCAGTCCGTCGCCGCGCCGGCGGCGACGGCGAACTGGCCGCCGTGCGGGTCGGCGTGGCAGCCCGCGCAACTGCGGCCGAGCGCCGGCCCGAGGCGCCGGCTGCCGTCGGCGGCGGGCGGATGGCACCCCGCGCACGCCACCGCCGCGTGCGCGCCGACCAGCGCGTAGCTGGTCCAGCGGGCGTGGTCGAACGGCGCCGTCGCCGGCGCGAACGCCGTCGTGTCGTGGCAGCGCGCGCAGTCGCGGCGGCCGTCGACGACCGCGGGCCGGCCAGCGCCGTCGAAGGCGCCGCCGTGCACGTCGCGGTGGCAGGCGACGCACGCGGTCGGCGTGCCGTGGAACGCGCGCGGCGCGCCGGCGGCCTGCGCATGGCAGCGGCCGCACGCCACCGCCTCGTGCGCGCCCGTCAGCGGCCACGCCGTCTGCGCGTGCGCGGCGACGCCGAAGCGGTGCGGCGACCAGTGCGTCGGCGCATGGCAGGCAGTGCACTGCGCGTACTTCGCCTCGTCGGCGAACTGGCCGCCGTGCACGTCGCGGTGGCAGCTGCGGCAGTCGCCGGCGGCGCGCCCGGGGAATCGACCGGCCCACGTCGACGCGGTGTGGCACTGCGCGCAGGCGACGTCGGCGTGCGGCGCGTCGAGCGGCATGCCGGTGGCCGCGTGCTGCGCGGCGGTCATGCGGCCGTCGCTCCAACGCGGGTCGGCGGCAAGATGGCAGTCGGCGCAGCCGTCGGCCGGACCGGCGACGGCGCGCGCGGCGGCGAGCACGGCGGCGCGGTGCGGGTGCTGCGCGTGGCAGCTGGCGCAGGCCGCCTCGGCCGGGGCCACGCCGGTCCAGCGCGGCGCGCTCACCCCATCGCCGTGGCACGCAGCGCATGCAGCGGTCGCGTGCGCACCAGCGAGCGCGAAGCCGCGCGCGGCGTGCGCCGCGACGTCGGGACGCGCCGCCGACCAGTTCGTCGCCGCGTGGCAGCGGGCGCAGTCGGCGGTGGCGGCCAGCCGCAGCCCCGTCGCCGGGGCGCCACTGCCGCCGTGCGGATCGGCATGGCAGTCACGGCAGGCGCGCACCGCCGCGCCGCGCGGCCGCGTCAGGTCGCCGGCCCCGCCCGCGGTGTGGCAGGCGCTGCAGGCTTTGCCCGCATGCGCATCGGCGAGCGCGAACGCCGCATGGGTGAAGGTGGCTGCCGCCGCCCACGGCTGTTCCTGGCCATGGCAGCTCGCGCAATCGCCGCCGTACGCGCCGCGGTGCGCATCCTCGTGGCAGGCGACGCAGTCCTGCCGCAGGCCGAGGAAGCGCCCGCCCGTCGGCGGCGCGGCATCGTCGGCGTGCGCATGGCACGTGCGGCACGGCAGGCGCGCGTGCGCGCCGCGCAGACCGAACGCGACGTGCGCATGGTCGTACCGCGTCGGATCGGCGACGCCGGCGCGCGCGAACGCGTGCGGCGCGATCAGCGCGACGGCGTCGCCGTGGTGTTCGCCGTGGCAGCCATCGCACTGCGCGAGTCGTGCCGCCGGCAGGCGACCGTGCAGGCCGGTTCCCGCCAGCCGCTGCGCGCCGATCGCCGCATGGCAGCGCACGCAACCGTCGGCGTCGATGCCCGCACCCGGACGATGGCAGGCCGCGCAGTCCGCGCCCTGCGCCAGGCTGGCCACCGCCGCGTGCGCCGGATGCAGCGGTCCGGGCGCAGTCCGGCCGCCCTGCACGTCGCGCCACGTCAGCCACAGCACGATGGCAAGGGACGCCATCGGCAGCAGCCAGCGCGCCCACCTCATCGCGGCGCACTATCGGCAGTGAAAACGCCGAAGTCGACGGCGCCGTACCGGAACGCGACGACGACGTGCACCACCGTCAGCAGGAGCAACAGCAAAGCCAACCACCGGTGCAGCCAGCGCCACGACGCGAGCAGGCCGCGCACCTCCTCGAAGTGCGCCAACTGCAGGGCGAGCCGGTGCGATCGGCGCGCCAGCCCCACCGTGCGCTCGACCTCGCTGCGCGGCACGTCCGCCGCCAGCGCCGCCGCGCGGAAACGCCGCAGCCGCCGGCGCAGTTGCCACTGGCTGCGCAACAGGCCGGCGACGCGCGCGCCGAAGCCGCGGCCCAACCGCGCGTCGGCGACCAGCGCTTCGATCGCGGCGCGCAGGTCCGCGCCGACCCCGCGGCTGCTGCGATCCCATTCGCCGGCGAGCGCGGCGACGGCCTGCGACACTTCGTCCAGGTCCTGCTGACGGCCGTTGAGCGCGCGCGGCACGAAGGCATAGAACCAGCGGCCGACGGCGCCAGCGCCCACCACCACCGCCATCGCCAGCAGCGCGTGCCCGCCCGGGCTGTCGCGCAGGGTGAAGGCGCTGTGCAGCGCCGCGCAGGCGAGCGCGCCGATGCCGGTGGCGACGTGCACGTCCATCCACGCGCGCAGCGAGCCGGGCAGCCCGCGCAGGTACCGGCGCAGCAGATACCCGAGGTTGCCGGCGAACAGCGCGACGGCGAGCGCGCCGACGGCGAGCCCGAGCGCGCCCTGCGGCCGCAGCGCCGCGTGCAGCGGCGAACCGCTGCGCAGCGCGGTCGGCAGGTCGTAGTAGCCGGCGAAGCCCGCGCGCACGGCGGCGAGGCCGGCGAGCGCGAGGCCGGCCAGCGCCAGCGCAGCCAGCAGGCCGTTGCCGCGGTCGACCGCCGCCGCCGGGGCCGGACGCGCCGCCGGATCGAACGACACGCCCGCCTGCTCCAGCAGCGGAAAGGGCGGCGTGCCGCCGGCGAACACGAACACCCGCTCGGCGGCGACGGTCGCGGTGGTCGCCACGCCACCGCCAGCGGCGACGGCGGCGCCATCGGCGGGTTGCAGCGTCACCGTCGTCGGGCCGATCGCGGCGACGGCGGTGCCGTAGCGCACGTCGACGCGGCCGGCGGCGATCGCGGCGGCGATGCGCTGCTCGTTGCGCGCCTTCAGCCGCGCGAACGCGCTGCGCCGGTAGCTG
>JBKDXM010000037.1:0-13184 GCA_046306335.1 Planctomycetota bacterium | reverse complement strand
GCGCGTCGCCGCGGTCGCGCTCGGCGCTGCGCGCGACGGCGCCGCGGCGACGGGCGCGGCGGCCGACGGTGCGCTACGGCTCGCCGCCGGCTTCGCGGTCGAACACGACCACGCCGTCGCCGACGGCGCCGGTGACCCCGTCGGGCTCGACGGCCGCGTCGCCGCGCGCGTGACGCTGCGCTGCCGCAATCCCGCCGGCCATGCGGTCGACGTCGAGCTGACACCGCAGGCCGAGGCCGGTTGGACGTTCGCGCCCGACCACCAGCACGTGCTCGTGCCCGCCGGCGGCACGGCGACGACGACGTTCGTCGTCCGGCGCGCCGCCGCTCCGGCCGAACCGTTCACGTTGCCGCAACTGCTCGCGCGACCGGAACTGCTCGTCGACGAACGCCGTGTCGCGGTCGGACCGATCGCGTTCTTCTTCCCGCTGCCGCCGCCGGCGGCGCTCGGCCGCGACGAAGCGCCGGCGAACGGCGCCCTGGCCCTCGACGGCGAAGGCGCGGGCCTGCGTGTCCCGGCGGCGCAGGTGCCGCTGCCGCCCGACGCGTGCACGGTCGAACTGTGGGCCTGCGCCGACGGCGCGCCGGGCCGGCAGACGCTCGCGCAGCTCGGCGACACGCCGCAGTGCGCACTGGTCGTCGATGACGGCTGCGTTGCCTTCGCCGTGGCGCTCGCGGACGGCGTCGCGAACGCGCGCAGCGCCGCCGGCGTCCTGCCAGTCGGCCGCTGGCGCCATCTCGCCGGCGTGCACGACGGCGCCGAGGTCCGGCTGTACGTCGACGGTGCGCTCGCCGCGCGCGCCCCGGCCGTCGGCCCGCGCCGCACCGACGATGGCCCGCTGCTCGTCGGCGCCGGCCGTGACGCCGCGGGGCGCACGGCCGAGGCCTTCGCCGGCCGCATCGACGACGTGCGGCTGAGCCGCAGCGCGCGCTACGCCGAGGCCTTCGCGCCGACTGCACGCCCGCAACCCGACACCGGCACGGCGCACTGCACGCGCGTGCAACGCTGACGCAACGACACGGCGCCGCGGACGCATTCGCTGGGCGACGCCGGTAGCCTGCGCGCATGCTCGCCGCCGTCCTCGTCGCGTCCGTCGCCGCCGTCGTCGCCACCCCGCAGGATCCGCCCGCCGCCGCGCCGCAGCTGGCCGCGTGGGCGGCCGACCGCGACGCGCGCATGGCGTGGTGGCGGCAGGCGCGCTTTGGCATGTTCGTGCACTTCGGCCTGTACGCGCCGGCCGGCGGCGCGTGGAACGGCAAGGTCTACCCGCAGCACTACGCCGAGTGGATCCAGCACTGGGCGGCGGTCCCGTGCGCCGAGTACGCGGCGGCGATGAAGCCGCTGTTCCAGCCGGAGCCCGGCTGCATGGACGCATGGGCCGAGCTCGCCGCCGCCGCCGGCATGCGCTACGCGGTGATGACGAGCAAGCACCACGACGGCTTCACGCTGTTCGCGTCGAAGGCCCCCTACTCGCTCGCCAACCCGATCACCGGCGGCACCAACATCTCGCCCGCCGGCCGCGACCTCGCGCGCGAGTTCGCCGACGCGATGCGCCAACGCGGGCTGCGGCCGGGCTTCTACTACTCGCTGCTCGACTGGCAGCACCCCGAGGCCTACCAGATGGCGCTGCCGGCGTACCCGCAGGACAAGCGCGGCCGCGACCACGAGGCCTACAAGGCCTACGTCCGCGCCCACGTCGACGAACTGCTGAGCAACTACGGCGAGCTGGCGACGATCTGGTTCGACTACTCCGACAAGCAGCGGCAAGGCGAGGCCTGGGGCGCGTCGGCGCTGCTGCAGCTGCTGCGCGACAAGCAGCCGGGCATCCTGGTCAACAACCGGCTGTACGAGGGCCTGGAGAACAAGAACGGCGACTACGGCACGCCGGAGAAGTACGTGCCGCCGACGGGTCTCCCGGGCATGGACTGGGAGGTCAACCACACGCTCAACGAGAGCTACGGCTACAGCGCGCACGACGCCAACTGGAAGGACACGACGACCGTCGTGCGGCTGCTGTGCGACGTCGTCAGCAAGGGCGGCAACCTGCTGCTGAACATCGGCCCCGACCGGCTGGGCCGCGTGCCCGCGCCGGCGCAGGCCGCCTTGCGCGGCGTCGGCACGTGGCTGCAGACCAACGGCGAGGCGATCTACGGCACGACGGCGAGCCCGTTCGCGCAGCTGCCGTGGGGCCGCGCCACGCGCAAGGCCGACATGCTCTACCTGCTGGTGTTCGACTGGCCGGCGGACGGCGCGCTGCGCGTGCCGGCGAAGGCCACGGTCGACGGCATCCGCCTGCTCGGCAGCAGCGCGCCGGTCGCCGTCGCCGCGACCGACGCCGGCCTGCTGCTCGAGCTGCCGGCCAAACCCGTCGACGCCGCGTGCAGCGTCGTCGCCCTGCACCTGACCGGCGAGCTCGTGCCGCTGCCGTTCGCCGTCGGCCCGGCCGCTGACGGCAGCCTGCAGCTGCTGCCGCACGACGCGACGCTGCACGGCCCGCAACTGCGCGTCGAGAAGGTCGGCGCCGTCGGCGACGTGACCTACAACCTCGGCTACTGGCTCGACCCGGCCGCCCACGCCAGCTGGCCGATCGCGGTCGAGCGCGCCGGCCGCTACGCCGTCGTCGCCGAGCTCGCCTGCAAGGACGACGCGGCGGGCAGCGAGTGCACGCTGGCGTGCGGCGACGCCAAGCTCGCCTTCCGCGTCGCCGGCACCGGCGGCTGGCAGCAGTACCGCACGGTCGAGCTCGGCGAACTGACGCTGGCCGCCGGCCGCGGCGAGATCGCGCTGCGCGCCACCAGCAAGCCCGGCGAGGCGGTGCTCAACCTGCGCTCGCTGCGGCTCGCACCGCGGTGAAACAGGCAACCAGCAGCCTGTGCACTGAGCCGGTACGCCATCCCCTGGGAGTCTGCGTCACGGAACGCACGCCGATCCGGTGCGCGGATTCGCGGTCGGAGCGAAGCCTCTGACCGCAGGCGGATCGGTGGGTCCGCGGCAGTCCAGCGGGGAGCTCCCGGCCGCGCAGGCGTGCTCCGGCTCGCGGACTGCAACCTGCGGCGCGCGCCGGGTGGCGTGGCCTGCCGTGACGCTCACCGTCCCGGCGGCTCGATGCGCCGGGCGGCGCGCAGCAGGTCGCGGGCGGAGGCGACGTGCTCGGCACTGCCCTTGTGCGGCAGCGTCGCGGCCGGCGCGCCGCGCAGGCGCAGCTTGAGGCCGACGCCCTCGCGCGGCGGCAACGGTCCGTAGTCGGCGACCGCGTCGGCCATGCCGTCGAGCAGCTTGCGCACGTGCTCGCGCAGGACGCCGGTGCCGTGGCCGTGGATCACCGCGACCGCCAGCGTGCCGCGCGCCCGCGCCGCGGCGACGAACGCGCGCAGCGCCGCCTCGGCTTCGGCCTTGGTGCGGCCGTGCAGGTCGAGGCGGCCCGTGCGCAGCGCGTCGTCGAGCGGGTCAGGCATCGGCGCGGCAGGATAACGAAGCGGCACGGACCCCGCAGCGACGACCTCGACGCGACGCAGCAGCCCCGCCGCGCCGCCGCGACGCGGGCGACGCCGCGCCGCGGCGCGCGTACAGTGCTGCGCCGCCGCGCCGATGGCCCCACCGACGACGCCCACGCCCCCCGCTGCCGCGGCGCCATCGGCGCCGGACTGGCGCCTGCCGACGCTCGCGCTGGCGGTCGCCGCGTGGGCCTTCGCGCTCGGCCGCCGTAGCCCGGTGCCGTCCGAAGACGGTGTCAGCTACCTGTGGATGGCCGAGCGCTTCGCCGCCGGCGACTTCGCCGCTGCCACCGGGCCGGTGTTCCCGGTCGGGTATCCGCTGCTGCTGGCGCCGTGGTGCGCCCTCGGCCTCGCCGCCGAGACGGCGGCCCACCTCGTCGGCGCGCTCGCGCTCGCGGCGACGCTGTGGCCGCTGCGCACGCTCGCGCGCGCGCTCGGCGGCGACGCCGCCGGCACGTCGGCCGTGCTGCTGTTCGCCGCGCTGCCGCTGCTGCCGCGCCTCGCCGCCGAGTGCTACAGCGAGCCGCCGTTCCTGCTGCTGATGGCGCACGGCGCGGTCGCCGCACTGCGCCAGCGCTGGCCGCTCGTCGGCGTGTGCGCGGCGGCGGCGTTCTGGATCCGGCCCGAAGGCTCGCTGCTGGCGGCGGCGTACGCCTTGGCCGCGCCGCGCGCGGCATGGCGCGCGCTGCCGCCCGTGGCGGTCGGCGTGCTGGCGCTCGCCGCGCTGCGCTGGGCCGCGGGCCACGGCTTCGACCCGCTGCCGATCCACGCCTTCCACGAGCAGCGCGACGACCTGCCCGAGCAAGGCCGCGTGCTCGCCAACCTGCTGGCGACGCCGGGGCCGTGGCTCGAAGCGTTCGCGCTCGCCGGCGTGCTGTGCCTGCCGCAACTGCGCTGGCGCGATCCGCTGCGCCGGCCGCTGCTGCTGCAGATCGCGCTGCAGGTCGGCGTGGTCGCGACGTTCGTCGTGCGCCGGCGCTTCTTCCTGTCGTGCGCGATCCCGGTGTGCGCGCTCGCGGGCGCGCAGCTGGCCAAGCTGCCGACGGCGTGGCGGCGCGGACTGCTCGCCGCCGCGCTCGCGCTCGCGGCGTGGAGCGGCTGGACCGGCGGCATCGACGCCAACCGCGCGATCGAGCGCGAACTCGGCCTCTGGCTGCGGCCGCAGGTGGCGATGGACCGACGGTTGGTCAGCGACCTGCCGCGCGTCGTCTGGTTCGCCGGGCAGCGGCCGCTGCCGCCGCGCCATCACACCGCGGCCCAGATGCAGGCGCTGGTCGAGGCGTCGGCGCCGGCCTTCGTGGTCGTGCGCACGCGCAGCGCCCGCTCGGCCTTCGCCGGCTACGAAGCCTGGCTGGGCCAACGCTTCGACGCCGTCGTCCTGCCGCCGGACCTCGCCGCCGCCGCCACGTCACGCGGCATCGCGGTCTTCGCGCGCCGCTGACCAGGCGCGGCGCACGGCGTAGGCCAGCAGCGCGAGGTCGCCGAAGGTCACGACGTAGAGGCTGTTGAGCCGCTCGTCCATGGCGTCGCCGACGAGGTCGCCGCCGGGCAGCGCGCACGGCACGAACCAGAGCGCGAGCAGCGTGGCGGCGGCGCGGTCGCGGCCGACGACGGCGCGGTGCAGCGTGAGCAACAGCGCCGGCAGCAGCGCGACGTGATGGCCCTTCCACGTGATCGGGCTCAGCAGCAGCGTGGCGACGAGCGCGGCGGCGATCGCCCACAGCCGACCGCTGGCCGCAGCGCGGCCGCGCCACGCCGCCGCCAGCACCGCAGCGAGCACTGCCGCGCCGGCGGCGCGCGTGAGCCACGCGACGGTCGGCGCCGCGAACCCGATCCCGTCGGCGATGCCGCCGGGGACGCGCGCGGCGAACTCGGCCGGCACCTCGCCGCACCAGCGCGCGACGCACAGCCGCAGCGACGTGTTCATCCACGCAAAGCGCGGGAAGCCGAACGCCGGGTCGGCCCACGGGTCGGCCTGGGTCATCAGCGCCCAGCTGCCCGCCAACCACCTCGCCCACGGCGCGAGGTCGCCCCGGCAGAGCGCGAACGCGAGCAGCAGGAAGGCCGCGGCCCACGCCGCCGTCCAGCCGAGCGCGCGGCGGCGGCCGGCGAGCCAGAACACCGGCGCGAGCCAGACCATCGTCGGCTTGGTGACGAGCGAGAAGGCCAGCAGCGCGCCGGCCGTGCGGTCGCGGCCGCGCTCGGCGCCGAGGAACGCGCCGACTGCGAGCGCGGTGTTGATGGCGTTGCCGCCGCCGCCGTGCGTGTCGCGCAGCACGAAGCGCGCGCCGAGCAGGAAGGCCCCGAGCCACAGCCACTGCCAGCGCCATGGCGGGTCGCCGACGTGCGCCAGCGCCTGCGCCCGCGGGGCCAACAGTTCGCGCAGCGCCAACGCCAGGGCGGCGAGGCTCGCCAGCTGCAGCAAGGCCCAGCCGAGGCGCGCGGCGCGCTGGCCGCACGCCGCGTCCAGCAGATGGAACGGCACGGTCAGCAGCGCGAACGACGGCGGATACGGCGCGTGCAGCGGCCCCGGTTCGGCGTCCTCGGCGCTGCGCCACGGGCCGTAGAGGTCCTCGCCGTGCAGCGCCCGCCGGCCGAACTCGACGTGGTCGAGCAACACGCCGCGCGTCGGCTTGCGGCTGGCGGCGCGGCCTGCGAGCACGACGGCGAGCGCGAGCCACACGAGCCACCAGATCCGTCGTGCCACCGCGGGCTGCATGGCGCGATGGTCCATGCGGCGGCGGCGTGGGCAAGGTTCGACCGCTCGCCGGATCGCCGGTTCGCGGCCGTTCGGTTCCGCATGGCCGGGCCGCCGCCCGGACGGTAGCCTCGGCCGCGACCTGTCCGCACCGGACAGCCGGAGATCTCGATGACGCTTGCCTCGTTGCGTTGGATCCTCGCGGCCGCACTGGCCGCTCCCATGTTCACCAGCTGCGGCGCCGCCCCCAAGGTCGTGCGCGCCACCGCGACCGACACGCCGTCGACGGCGATGGACCGCCCGGGCGCCGCGCGCACGCCGGGCGACGCGTTCTCCCTGCCGCGTCGCCAGGACGACGACGTGCCCTTCCGCCAGATCCATCCCAACACGATGGTGACCGTGAGCGGGCTCATCGGCTCGGCGGACGTCGAGATCAACGCCGGCCCGCCGACCGGCATCGTCAGCGGCAGCGCCGACGCGTACGGTGGCCGGCTGCGCGGCGAGCACATCTTCGGCGACAGCAACATCGGCGCGCACCTGTCCTACACCGCCACGCAGTCCGACGACCTCGACCCGTCGCCGACCACCAAGACCACCGCGTCGACGTCGACGCTGTTCTTCGGCGTCACCTACCGCGCGCTGATGGACGACGACTTCCGCCTGCCGGTCCGCGTCGGCCCGCTGCTGCACGTCGGCACGTTCGATCCGGAGAACGCGCCCGACGGCGACACCACGTATTCGCTCACCGGCGTGCGACTGGCGGCCGAACCCGAGTTCATCGTGCTGATGCACAAGGCCGGCGGACGGGTCCGGTCGGAGCTCTCGGTCTTCACCGAGATCGCGTGCGGCACCGGCAGCTTCGAGGCCAAGGACGACGTCGACGAGGAATCGGGCTACGCGTTCCAGTTCCACGCCGAGCTCGGCCTGCGCTACCGCTTCGCGGGCGGCTTCCTGGCCGGCCTGTCGTACATGATGCAGAAGTCGCACTTCGGCGCGACCGAGTCCTACAACAACACCAACACGGTGTTCAACGGCATCGACGACGACGTCAGCGGCGTGATGGTCACGCTCGGCGCCCGCTTCTGAGCGGGCTCGCCGCGCGCGGTCGCGGCGACGGCGCCGTCAACGCGGCGGCGCTTCGACCACGACGCGGAAGCCGACCAGGGAATTGCCGCCGCGGTCGAGCGACGCTTCCGCTGCGGTCTGCGGCTCGAAGACCGGCCACCGGGTCGCATTCCAGCGCTCGGGCCGCAGCCACTCCTTCTTGCCTTGGGCGACGACGCGGTCGGCGATGCGACGTCGCTGCGCGAGCGTCGGCAGGCGCAGCCCGGCCCCGCGGCCGGCGAACCACCCGCGCAGGTCGTCGCCGCCGATGCTGACCCGCGGCGTCTCGGCCGCGTCGGCGGCGTCGAATTGCGCGCCGGTGACGAGCGCGCGGGCGAAGTAGAACGCGCCGTCGCCGTCGCCCGCACGCAGTTCGAGGACGATGCCGGTCGCCTCGTGCTCGATCGCGGTCAGCAGGCCATCGCGCACCGACGCGTCCTTCGCCGCGCGAAAGCCGGCCGGCGGCGGCGCCGGCGGCGCGGCGACCGGCGCAGCCCGGGTCGGCCCCGCCGGCTCGACCAGCACCGGCGCGGAGGACGGCGCCGAGGCAGGCGCTGCCAGTGCCACGGTGAACGAGCGGCTCGTCGAGCGACCGGCGTTGTCCTCGGCGCGCACGTCGTAGACCACCGGTTCGAGCGACGTCGGCGCGCTGACGTCGAGGCGGCGCGAGCCGTCGGCCGCAGCCGCGACGGCGACCGCCGCAGCAGGGGGCGCGCCGCGGCGCGACCACCAGACACCGCGGACACCGGCGGCATCGCGGCAGGCGACATCGACCGCGCCGCGGGCGTCCGCCGGCAATTCGAGGCGCTCCGGCGACACGGTCAGTTCCGGCGGCGACGCGTCGCGACACACGCGCACGACCACGGGCGGACTCTCCCCGCCGTCGCCGCGCGCCACCAACCGCAGGTCGACGACGACGTCGTCGGGCAGCAGCGCGGCGAGGTCGACGGGCGTGGACACGGGCGCAGCGGGGCTGCCGCCGACCGCGAGTTCGACCGTGGCCGCGTCCTGCGCGACGAAGCGCAGCGACGCCTGCGGCCCTTGCACGAAGACGATCGCCGCCCCGGGCGCGACGACGGTCTGGCGGCCATCCGCTTCGATGGCGACGTCCGCGACGCGCGGCGGCGGCGCGGCGAGGCGCGCAGGCGTGGCGAGTTCGCCGTCCCTGCCGAGCGCGTCGCGCCACCTGAGCACGGCGCCCGCCGTCGCCGGCGGCGCCGTGACCGCGCCGCGGAACACGCCTGCGCGCCCGTCGATCGGCAGCAGTGGGAACGTCGCGCCGGCGAGTTCCACGGCCGCGCGTTCGACATCGTCGCCGAGCGCCACTTCGACGGTGGCCGCGCGCGCGCGGAACGACAGGACGCCGTCGCCGCCGGGCAGCGGCGCGCGCCATGCCGGCGCCACCGCGACGCGGCGCAGGGTCAAGCGCCGCGGTGGCCCGGCGCCCGGTTCGCCGGGTCGGCGCGCCGCCACCGCGATCGTGCACGGCGCGGTGGCCAACTGCGGCAGGTCGAGTCCATATGCGCCGTCCTCGGCCGTGGCCGGAATCGCCGCGCCATCGACCGTGAACTCGGGCGTCGCCGCGGCGTCGCTGCAGACGACGCGAAAGCGCACGCGGCCATCGCCGACGAGCCAGACGCCCGCGCGCTCGCGCGGCGCAACCGGGCCTTGCCCCTGGACGGGCGTGAAGTCCGCCACGGCCGCCGGCGCGACGGGCGAGGCGACGGGCGAGGCCACGGGCGAGGCGGCGGGCGAGGCGGCGGGCGATCGGTCGTCACCCGCGTTCCAGCGCAGCGCGGCAGCGGCGCCGACCGCAGCCAGCCCGGCGGCGACCGCGAGCACGCCGAAGCGCCGACGCTGCGGCGACGGCAGCGGGGACTGGGTCGGCGGCGTCGACGACGGCTTGGTCGTCGCCGAACGCGCCACCGTGGCCGGCCCCTTGGCTGCCGGCGCGGCCGCCCTTGGCACGGTCGCCGCGAACTCGCCGCCCGGTGCGGCATCGTCGGCGAAGACCGGCGCCGGCCGCGCCGCGACGTCGAGCGGCAGATCGGGCGTGATCGCGCCATGGCGCAACCAGTCCTTGATCGCCGCCAGCGAGCCCTGCGACGGCCGCCCGACCAGTGTCGGCGCCTCTTCGTTGCGGGTGAAGTCGTCGCGCAGAGAGGCGCGCGGCAAGCCCATGGCCTCGATCGCCTCGGCCATCGCCTCGGCGGTGGCGAACCGCTCGCCCGGCTCCTTCGCCGTCGCCGTGGCGATCAGGGCCGCCACCGCCGGCGGCACGTCCGGCCGCACGGCCCGGACGTCGGGGAACGGCTGGGTGCAGATGCGCGCCATGATGCGCGGGTAGGCCTCGTCGCCGCGGATGGCGTCGCGCCCGGCGAGCACGTACCACAGCGTCGCGCCGAGCGCCCAGACATCGGTCGCCGGGGTCACGTTGGGACCGTCCCACTGCTCGGGCGGCATGTACTGCGGCGTGCCCATGACGATGTCGGGCGACGACATCAGCGTCAGACCCTGACCCAACGCCGGTTTGGCGAGGCCGAGGTCGGCGACCTTGACCTGGCCCTTGCGCGAGACGAGCAGGTTCTCCGGCTTGATGTCGCGGTGCACCATGCCTTGCTGGTGCGCTTCGCCGAGCCCGCGCGCTGCTTCCAGCAGCAACTGCAGCGCCTCGCCGACGGGCAGCGCGCCCTTGCGGGCGACCCGCTGCCGCGCGGTCTCGCCCTCGACCAGTTCCATGATCAGGTAGTGCAGCCCCTGATGCTCGGCGACGTCGAACACACGGATGACGTTCTGGTGGTTGATGCGCGCCGCGGATTGGCCTTCGCGGCGGAACCGCTCGACGAAGTCCCCGGCGTTCGCCAGCAACGACGGCCGCATGCACTTGATGGCGACGTCGATGCCGAGGTTGAGGTGCCAACCGCGGTAGACCACGGCCATGCCACCCTGGCCGATGCAGCCGAGCACGACGCACGGCGGCAACACGGGATGGCCGGCGACCCTGTGGATCGCCGCCAGCATCCGGTCGGCCTCGTTGCGCAGTTGGGTCATCCCCGGCTAACTCTGCCGCGTCGCGCGCGACGGGGAAAGCGCCGAGTGCGGACCCGCGCCGCCACCGCGCGTGGCCCGGGCTCAGCGCCCCGTCGGCGGCGCTTCGACGCGCGGGCAGCGGAACTGCCTGCCGTCCTGGTGCAACGTGACGACCGCGGCCGTATCGCCCGCGACCTCGAACACCAGTGAGGCCGCGACGGCGCGGTAGAACAGTTCGGTCGCCGACCGCGGGTAGACGCGCAGCGCCGGCTGCCCGGTCAACTGCGCGGTCAGGCCGCGCGCGTCCTGGACCAGTCGCACGATCGTGCCGTCGGGCATGCGGTAGCGACCGCACAGGCGCGCCAACTGCTCGGCGGGCACGGCCGCCGCGGCCTCGACCTGCGGCGGCTCGGCGGGCAGGCCGAACAGGCGCCGGAAGATCCCCTCGCCGATCTGGTCGACGACGCCGCTCGTGGTGTTGGCGAGCACGACGACGGCGCGGCGTTGCTCGCGCGCGACGAGGACCATCGAGCGGTAGCCGCCGGTGCCGCCGGTGTGCCACCGGGTGAAGCCGTCCTTCGCGACGTGCCAGCCGAGGCCCATGCCGATCCCGGCCTCGCCGTCGTGGCGCTTCGTCAGCGCGAGGTCGACCGCGGCGCGCAGCGGCTCCGGCGGCGCCCACTGCGCCTGCAGGAAGACGAGCAGGTCGTCGACCGTGCTGCGCAGGCCACCGGCGCCCGCGAGCGATGCCAACCGCCAGGAATGGTCGTCGTCGCCGTCGACGGTGCGCGGCGGCGCGTCGGCCGCCAACTCGCAACCCGTCGCCTTCAGGCCGAGCGGCGCGAGCACGCGCTCGCGCAGCAGCGCCTCGTAGCTCGCCGCACCCTGCTTGTGCACGAGCGCGCGCCCGAGCAGGCCGACGCCGAGGTTGGAGTAGACGGACTTCTCGCCCGGCGCGCGGCGGACGCGCGCCTTCGGCAACACGGCGAACAGGCGCGCGTCGTCGAAGTGCGCATACGGGTCCTTCGGGTCGCTGCCCTTCATGTCGGGCAGGCGCGGCAGGCCGGAGGTATGGGTCGCGAGGTGCCACAGCCGCACCGGCTGGTCCTCGAACTGCGGCATCGTCGCGCCGTCGGGCAGCAGCCCCTGAACCGGGTCGTCGAGCGCGACGAGTCCGCGCGCGACGGCGTCGGCGAGCAGCAGGCCGGTGAACACCTTGGTGACCGAGCCGATCTCGTAGCGCGTGCGGCCGTCGGGCGCGCCGTCGCCGACGCGGCCGAAGCCGCGCACGAGCCGCGCGTCGCCGTCGATCACGCCGACGACCACGCTGCCGGCGCAACCGGCGTCGGCGAGCGGCCGGGCGAAGGCTTCGACCGTGGCAGCGAGCTCGGTCTGGGCCGGAGCGAGGGAGCCGGCGCACACGACGGCGAAGACGAGGGGCGTCACGCGCATCGCGCCATGGTACCCGCGGGTGCGATCTCGCAATCGAGGCACGCTTCCTGCGGTGCACCAGAACGGCGACCTCGCCGAGCTGGCAGCGGTCTACGACGAGGCCGCCCCAGGTCTGCTGCGACTCGCGCTGCACCACGTCCGGCAATCGGCGACCGCCGAGGACCTCGTGCAGACGACCTTCCTTGCCGCGATCGCCAGCGTGCGCCATTAGCTTGCATCGCCGGCGCGCGCGGGCGACGTTGCCGTCATGGCCGGTAAACGCCCGCTGCCGCACGACGGTGTCTACGCGCGCATCGGCGTGTCGCGTCTCCACGGCGTCGGCGCGATCGCCGTGCGCCCGATCCCGAAGGGCGCGCTGGTGTTCCGCGGCGAGGACGAGCGGGCGGTGTGGCTGTCGCGCGCGTACGTACGCTCGCTGCCGCCGAAGGTGCGCGCGCTGTACGAGGACTTCGGCATGGTCGACGGCGAACGCATCGGCGTGCCGGTCAACCTGAACCGGCTGTCGGTCGGTTGGTACGTCAACCACGCGGACACGCCGAACCTGGTCGCGGGCGAGGACGGCCGGTTCCGCGCGCTGCGGCGGATCCGGGCCGGCGAAGAACTGACGGCGGACTACCGGACGTTCTGGGACGAGCCGCTGGGGTTCCGTGTCCAAACCGCTCCAACCCGGCACGCCCGTCGCCGCGGGGGTCGCGGTGGTGCGGGTGGTGAGGGGGCTCGGGGGCGTGCGGGGGCTCGGGTCGCCGACTGATGCTGCCAGAAACGTTGCGGGCACGAAGCCGCAACCAACCACGACGCAGCCGCGCCGAGAGGCTGGGAAGAAGAGGGATCGGTGGCGACGGGCAGGCAGCGGACGGCACCAAGGCGGCAGGGACGCGCGCCTATCGCGGCGACCGACCCAACCGCGGCTAGCGCGGTGACCAATCCGACCACGGGGCCGCACTGCGCACGCAGTTCGTCGGTTGACTGACGTTCTCCGAACTTGGGCTTGCGGATCGGCGGCTTGGATGTATGTTCGCGTATTCAAGTGGTGGTCGGCCGCGATGTGCGGGACGTGCACGGTGGCGATCGCGATGAGGCAATGAGGCATGGCGGGACGAGGAGCGACGAGGAAGCAGAAGGGACGCGCCAAGGCCGAGAAGGGCTCGGGGGCGGGCGCGGCGTCACGTTCGCGGGCCCGTCGTGTCGGCAAGCCCGTGCAGGGCCTGCTGCCGCTGCGGTCGTGGGGCGGGGCGCGCGCGGGCGCGGGGCGCAAGCCCAAGGGCCCGGTGGCGATGATGCCGCGCACGACGCGGCCGTCGCATGCGTCGTACCACCCGGCGCTGGTCACGGTGAAGCTGCGCGCGCACCTGCCGCGGCTGCGCCAGCAGAAGGAACGCGCGGCCCTGCTCGCCCACTTCGCGCGC
>JBKDXM010000036.1:0-14097 GCA_046306335.1 Planctomycetota bacterium | reverse complement strand
GATGCCCTCGAAGTACCCGACGAACAGCATCCGGAAGAACACGCCAGGAGGGACGCCGGGACGACCACCTTCCTTGTAGAGCGGCGCGCAGAGCTCTTCGACGTAGGCATCGAACCCTGCCTCTGCCAAGAGCCGGTTGAGGGCCTGGTAGAAGGGATGCCCTGGCGAACGTGGCAGACTCGCCGCCGCGATGAACAGGTCCTGCTGCTTCTCGTTCGTCCACTTGCCGAGTGCCATACGGTCTTGTCCTCTGGTGACTCAGACGAGGGGGAGGTACCTTGGGTTCGCTGGTTGCGACTTTTTCAACGGGCTGGTAGCGGGCGAGCGCGACCTGCGGCACGACCGCGCCGAGGTCGCCGTCGTCGCCGCCCGCGCGCACGACATCTCGTTGCCGAACGCCATGGCCCGACGCATCCAGCACGTGGCCAGTGGCGGCGGCGACAGGGAACGCTGCGCAGACACCGTCCTGTGCCACTTCGGCGGCTTTGGTCTCCATATGACAGCGGCCTCAGCGCCCCGGCCGACTGCCTGGTGCGCCAAGACACTGCGGCGGCGGTCCATTGGCGGCGGTCCATTCGCGCAGGTGGGCGCCACGAGCACCCGGGCGATCACCGTCGTATCGTGGATCGCCGCCAGCGCGTGCCGCGAGCCCGCTGGCGCCACGCCGCGGTCGTCCCCGTTGGCGCATGCCGACGGGCGCATCACCAGCAATCTCCTTGTCATTGTCATCGTCGCCACCGAAGGATGCTCCGGTGGCACGCGCATTGACCTCGCTGGGAGGCTGGGCGCCTGCCCCGCGGTCCGCCTGGCCAATGGCCACGCTGCCGGGCCCCGAGCGCTGGCGGGACCCGCCGCCGGCCCGTTGGTGACCTGACGCACGTTGCGCTATGAAGTCGGCGTGCACCACGCGCTGAACCGGCTCGCTGTCGTCGTCCTCGCCATACTCGGACCGCTCTGCGGCCAGGATCTGCAACCGCTCGAACGCCAGGCCTTGGCGCACGCCGCCGCCGGCCAGCCGGTCGCCGCCGCGGCCGCGCTGCTCGACGGCGCGGTCGCCGCCAGCGCCGAGCCCGTCGCCGATGCCGCGGTGGCCGCGCGCGTCGAAGCCTGGGCCACCGCCGCCGCCCACTACGCCACCGGCGTCGCCGACGCGGCGCTGCTGGCGCGCTTCGACGCGCTGCAGCGCACGCCGCTCGCGCAGCGCGACCGCCTGCTCGCCGACCGCATCGCGGTCGCCGCGCTGACGGCGGCCGGCCCGCTGCTGCCGGCGGACGGCGAACGGCTGCGCCGACTCGGCGTGCTGCGCGAGTTCTGGCTGATCGGCCCGTTCGCCAACGAGCGCGGCGCCGGCTACCGCACGGCGCTCGCGCCCGAGCAGGGCCTCGACCTCGCCGCCGAACTGCCGGGCAAGCGCCGGCCCGTGCGCTGGCGGCAACTGCCCCCGCTCGGTCCGCGCGCCGCCCTGCCGCTGCAACGGCTGCTGCACCCGCACGAGCAGTCGCTCGCCTACGCGGCGGTCGCGGTGCACAGCGACCGCGCCCAGCACGTCGTGCTCGAACTCGGCAGCACCGGCAGCGTGCGCGTGTTCTGCAACGGCGTCGAGGTGGTCGCGCGCGAGGTCGAGCGCGCGTTCGCCTTCGACCAGGACGCCGTCGCGCTGCCCCTGGCGGCCGGCCCCAACCTGCTGCTGCTGAAGCTGTGCCACCAGGAAGGCGACGAATTCACGTTCGCGGCGCGCTTGCGCGGCCTCGACGGCGCGGCGGCGGCGGTGCGCGCGTCGGTCGCGCGCGACGACATGCTGGCGGCCGGCAAGGCGGTCCCGGCGGCCCTGGCGGAACCCCCGCCGGTGGCGCTCGGCGGCCGCAGCACGTGGCAGATCGACGCGGCGCAGCAGGCCGATGCGCTGCGCTTGGCGTGGCTGTGGCGCGCGCGCAAGGCCGACGGCGACCGCGAGCGGCGCGATGCGGCGGCGGCCCTGGCGGCGACCGCGCAGCTGCCGGACGTCGCCGACAGCTGGCTGACGCTCGCCACGGCCCGCCGGCGGCACGGGCGCAGCGCCGCCGATCGCGACGAGAACGACCGCCGCCGCGCCCTCGAGCAGGCGCTGCGCTGCGACCCCGCGCACGTCGAGGCGCTGGTCGAACTCGGCGACCTGCTGCGCGGCGCCAGCAAGCTGTGGCGGCAGGCGCAGGACCTCGCCGACCGCGCCCTGAAGGTGCAGCCGGCCCACGCCGGCGCGGTGTTGCTGCGCTGCGCCTGCCTGCGCGACGCCAAGATGGACGTGCGCGCGAACAACGAACTGCTGCTGGCCGCCGCCAACACGACGACCGGTCCGGCGCTGCTCGCCGCCGCCGCCGACGCGCTGGCGCGCGAGCCGGCCCGCGCGCTGCCGCTGTGGCAACGCCTGCACGCCGACCACGGCGGCGAAGGCAACGCCACCGCCACCGCGCACGCGCTGGCGCGCACTGGCAGCGTCGCCGCCGCGACCGAACTGCTGCGCGCCGTCGTCGCCGCCGACGCGTTCGCGCGCAACGCGCGCTGGCAGCTGACCGAGCTGGAGCTCGCGGCCGGGAGACCGCGCGCCGCCCTGGAGCTGCTGGAGGCATGGCTGCAGATCGCGCCCGACGACGCCACATTCCTGGCCCAGGCCGCGCGTTGCTGGCACCTGCTGCGCAGCGACGACCCGGCGGCCGCGAACCGGCAACTGGAGCTGCTGCGCGAGGCGCTCGCGGTCGAACCGACGCGGCGCGACGACGAACGCTACGCCGACTACCTCGCCAGCGAGGCCAGCAGCGGCCCCGCCGACGCGAATGCGTTCTACGCGCCGCACCGCGTCGACGCCGCCGCGCTGCTCGCCGCCGACCCCGGCCCGCTCGCCGACAGCGCGGCCAACAACGACGCGCTGCACTGGCTGCTGCGGCAGACCGTGGTGCAGGCCAACGGCAACGGCACCACCAGCGCCTACACGCACCTGATCGCGCGCGTCCTCAGCAACGACGGGGCGCGGTCCCTGCAGACCTACCAGCTGCCGTTCTACGCGGGCGAACAGCGCGGCCGGCTGCTGGCCTGCACCGTGTTCCGCCAGGACGGCACCGTGCAGCGCCCGACGCTGCAGGGCGCGCGCGTGCGGCTGCCGGACCTCCGGCCGGGCGACACCGTGGCGATCGAAGGCCGCGTCGACGACCTCGCGCCGTCGTTCTTCGGCGACTACTTCGGCCTCGTGCACGTGTTCGCGGCCCCCGACGGTTCGCCGGTGCGCGCCGAGGAGCTGATCGTGCTGGCCGAACCGGGGCGCGACTACCGCGTGCAGGCCGGCAACGGCGCGCCGGCGGCGGCGCCGACGACGCTCGCCGACGGCACGCTGCAGTACCGCTGGCGCATGCAGGACCTGCCGCGCGACGTGCCGGAGCTGCGCCGGCCCGCGCGCCGCGAACACGAGCCGATCGTGCGCATGACCACCTACCGCGACTGGGACCAGTTCGCCGGTTGGTGGTGGAACCTGATCAAGCCGCAGCTGGAGGTGACGCCGGCGATGCGCGCGACGGTCGCCAAGCTGTGCGAAGGCCGCGCCACCACCGAGGCGAAGATCGCCGCGATCTACCACTTCGTGACCACCGACGTGCGCTACGAGGCGTGGGAGTTCGGCGTGCACGGCTACAAGCCGTACAGCACCGCGGTGATCCACGACCGCCGCCACGGCGACTGCAAGGACAAGGCGCTGCTGCTGTCGGCGCTGCTCGGCGAGATCGGCGTGCCGTGCCACCCGGTGCTGATCTTCGCCGATCCGCTGCGCACCGCCGACGACCTGACGCTGGCGATGGTGCAGCAGTTCAACCACTGCATCGCGTGGCTGCCGCCGCACGACGGCCGCCCGGGCCGCTTCCTCGACGGCACCGCGGTGTGGCACCCGACCGACACGCTGCCGGAGATGGACCAGGGCGCGGCGGTGCTGGTGGTCGATCGCGGCCGCGCCGAGCTGCGCACCGTGCCGACCACGACGCCGGCCGCCAACCGTTCGCAGGTCGACTACGTCGTCGAACTGGCCCCGGCCGGCACGGCGCAACTGCGCCTGGACGAACGCCCGCTCGGCAACGCCGCGGTCGGACTGCGCGAGATGCTCGCCACCGAACCGGCGCGCCGGCGCGAAGTCATCGAACGCCGGCTGGTCCGTTCGTTCGGCAAGGCGGAGGTCCAACGCGCCGAGGACGACGCCGCGACCGACCCGGAAGCGCCGCCGACCCTGCGCGTCGAGGCCACGCTGGCCGAGATCGGACAGCGCAACGGCGCGACATGGCAGCTGCCGAGCTGCCCCGAGTCGGGCGACCTGATGGCGCTGGCGGCCGACACCGAGCGCCATCGGCCGCTGCTGCTCGGACCGCCGCGCGGCGACGTGCGCACGCTGCGGTACCGGCTGCCCGCCGGATGGCGACCAGCGGAGCTGCCGCCACCGGTGCAGCAGGAGACCGCATTCGGCGCGTTCTCCATGCGCTGGCAGCGCGACGGCGACAGCGTGCTCGTCGTGCGCGAACTGCAGCTGCTGACCCCTCGCATCGCCGTCGCCGACCACGCGGCGTTCCGCGACTTCGCCACCGCGGTGCGCGCCGCCGACGCGCAGCTCGTGCTGCTGCAGCAGGAGGGCGGCCGATGAGCCCGCGCCTCGCCCTGTTTCGCCGCGCTGCCGCGGCCGCACTCGCGCTCGCCGGCCTTGCCGCGCTGCCCTGCCAGTCGCCGACCGCGGCGCTGGCGGACGCGCTGGTGCGCGCCCAGGCCCCCAGCGCCGACGACCCGGACGCCAGCGTGCGCGACCTCGTGACGACGGCGCTCGCCCACCGGCGCTCGCCGGCCGCGCACACGCTCGTCGACGAAGCGCTGCGCATCGCCGACCGCCGGCAGCAACCGCGCGAACTGCGCGCGTGGCTGCGCCAACTCCCGACGACCGAACCGACCCACGGCCGCCTCGCCCAGCGGCTGCGCGAACTGATCTGGCAACTCGACTGCGCGATCGACGGGTACGACCCGACCGGCCCGGTGGCCCCTGCGGGCTACCTGCACACCGTCGTCGCCGCCGGCCCGTTCGGCGACGGCGGCGACCACTTCGTCGGCGTGCCGTTCGCGCCCGAGCTGCAGTTCCCGGCCATCGGCGCCGAACTGCCCGGTCGCGGCCGCCGCGCCCGCGCGAGCGTCGTCGTGAACCACCCGTTCAACGACTACGTCGAACTCGACCGCAACGACCCGGGCAAGGAAGGCTGCTGGTACGGGCTCATGCGGGTGGCGGTCGACGCCGCGCTCGACACGTTCCTCGAGGTGGAAGTGCCCGGCGACCACCAGGTGTTCGTCGACGAGACCGAGGTGCTGCGCGTCGAGCGCTGGCGTGGGACGAGCAACCGCCACGCCTTCGTCGCGCTGCGCCTGCCGGCGGGCGAGCACACCGTGCTGCTGAAGGCCGCCACCAATGGCCAGTGCCGGGTCACTGCGCGCTTCGTCGACGCCGAAGGCCACGCTGAAGCGGCCGTGCGGCCCGTACCCATCACCGACAGCACGCTCCCGCCGACCGGCGAACGCGCGACGCTGCGGCCGGATCGTTTCGTCACCGCCAGCGAGCTCTGGACCCGCGCCGCCACGGCCGACGACGCCCCGGCGCCGGTGCGCATCGCGGCGCTGCTGCAGGCGCTGCACGACGGCCACGGCGACCTCGCGCTGCGCCTGACGCACGAACTGCGGCTGCGCCCGCCGGCCGCCGCCCTCGACGCCCTGGCGTTCGCCAACGTGCTGCGCCGCGCGCCGCTGCCCGAGGAGACGCGCAAGGCCGACGCCCGCAAGCTGGTCGAACGCGCCGCGCCGATGCTCGGCGACGACCACCACGCGGCCCGGCTCGCGCGCGCGCAGCTGCTCGAAGAACAGGACCAGCGCGAAGCGGCGCTGCGGCTGCTGGCCGCGCACCCGCAAGCCGGACCGGCGACCTGGGAACGGCGCTACGCGCTGCTGCGGCAGCTGCGGTTCCGCGCCGAGGCCGAGCCCACGCTCGCGGCCTGGGCCGCGGCGTGCCCGGGCGACACGCGGCCGCTGACCCTGCGGGCCGATCTGGCCGCCAATGCCGGCGACAGCGCGCGCGCGCTGGCCCTGCGGCTGCAGGCGCTCGCGCTGCGGCTCGACCGCTCCGACACGGCGCAGGCCGCCTTCCGCGACGCGCTGGACACCGCCGACTTCGCGACGGCCGAACGCCTGCTCGGCGCGCTGGTGCCGCTCGGCGACCAGCCGCCGTCGTTCAGCCGCCTGTGGCTGCAGTACGAACTGGCGATGGCGCGCGGCGACGCCGCCGCGGCCGTAGCACACCTGCAGGCGGTCGCGAACCACGCGGAGACGCCGGCGCAGTGGCAAGACGAACTCGCCGACGCCTGGCTGCAGCGCGGCGAGCGCGAGCGCGCCGCGGCCTGCCTCGCGCGCAGCCTCGAACTCGACCCCGACCAGCCGGCGCTCCGCGACTGGCACGCGGACTTGGTCGGCGCCGGCGACGCGTCGCCACTCGCGACGTTCCGCCGCGACGGCGCGGCGGCCGTGGCCGCGTTCCGCCCGGGCGACGCCGAGCGCGGCGCCTCGACGACGGTGGTGATCGACCAGCGCATCCTCGACGTGCAGCCCGACGGCAGCTGGACGAGCGAGGTGCACGCCCTGCACCGCGTCAACGACCAGGCCGGCGTCGAGGCCTTCAGCGGCGGCATCGGCATCGACGACGACGACGAGGTGCTGCTCGTGCAGACCATCGGCGCCGACGGCGAGCGCTACGTGCCATCGCGCATCGACGACGACTACAGCATGCCGCAACTGCAGCCCGGCGCCTTCGTCGAATGGCGCGTCCGCAGCCGCGGCGACGCGCCCGGCGCCGACGCGCTCGCCACCGAAGCGTTCTTCTTCGGCGACCCGCAGTCGCCGAGCACGGTGGCCGAGCTGGTGGTCGCGCTGCCGACGTCCGCGCGCGGAGAACTGCGCACGCGCGCGCTCGGCGAACCGACCGAGACGCGCAAGCTCGCCGACGGCAGGCAGGCGCTGGTGTTCCGCCGCGAGCAGGTCCCCGCACTGGCGAAGGAGCGCTTCCTGCCGACCCTGTTCGAATTGCTGCCCTGCGCCGAGCTCGGCGAGGACCAGGCGCCGTTCGCCGAGCAGCGCTCGCGGCGGCTCGGCCTGCTGGCGCGCTCGCGCCCCACGGCCCCGATCGCGGCGAAGGCGCAGGAGCTGGTCGCCGGCGCCGCCGACGCGCGCGCCCGCGCCACCGCCATCTGGAGCTGGTGCCAGCGCGAGATCGACAAGGGGCCGTCGCGCGACGCGCTGGAGACGCTGCTGCGAGGCAAGGGCGATCGGTTCCTGCTGATGGTCGCGCTGCTGCGCGGCGCCGACGTGCCGGTGGTCCCGATGATCGCCAAGTCCGAGCGCGAGGAACTCGGCGAGGGCGGGCAATCGCTGTTCGCGACCGACGACGCGTTCGGGGCGACGGGCGTGGCGGCGCTGCTGCCGGACGGCGAGCGGCTGCTGCTGTTCGCCGACACGCCGCGGCACTGGCCGCTCGGCGCCGTGCCCGCGCAACGCGGCGGCGCGCCGGCGCTGCTGCTGCACGACGACCGCACGGAACCGATCCTGCTGCCGATCGGCGGCCACGCCCAGTCGCTGCGCATCCGCGGCAAGGCGACGCTGCGCAGCAAGGACCTGCGCCTCGAGGTCGAGGCCGAGCTCGGCGACGTCCAGGGCTTCGCCCTCGCCGAGCAACTGCGCGAACAGAAGGACAACGTGCAGAAGCTGGCGGCGCGGCAGATCGCGCAGCAGGTGTTCGCCGGCTTCCGCATCGAAGGCGCGAGCCTGCAACTGAACGCCACCGGCGCGCCGCTGCGGGTGCGCGCGACCCTGCTGCGCAGCGGCGTGCAGCGCAACGGCGACCGTCTGGTGGTGCCGCTGCCGCTGCCGGAGTCGCGCTACGCGGCGTCGTACGGCGACCGCGCCGCGCGCACGCTGCCGTTCCGGCTGTCGATCGACCGCTGCGACGACTGGGAGATCGAACTGACGCTCGGCGACGACGTGCGCGTGGCGTCGCTGCCGCCCGCCGTCGCGGTGACGCGGCCGCCGCTGGCCTTCACGCAGGAGTGCACGCTGCAGGGCCAGCTGCTGACCATCCGGCGGCAGGCGCTCGTCGGCGCCGGTTCGCTGCCGGCGATCGCGTGGCCGGAATGGCTGCGCGCCCTGGCGGCGGCGGACCGCGCCGAGAAGGCGACGATCGAGCTCACCAGCCGCCAGTGACCGGCGCAGGGCGCCGCGCGCCCTTGCGCCGCCGGCGCGGGTCCGTCACGGCGGCGCCGAGGCCTTCGGTCGCCGCGGTGGCTTGCCCGATCGCTCGCCAGCGCAGCCATGCCGTGCGGTGCGCGCGCACGGTGGGCGCGCTGCCTGCGCACGTCGAGAACGTCGTCGCCGATTGGGTGCGCAGTTGGGCCTTCGCCAGCCTCGCCGTGGGCGCGCTGCTCGTCGTCAGCCAGCGCGTGCTCGACCGCCGGACCCCGCGGCGCCTCGTCACCGTCTGGTTGTCGCTGGCGCTGTCGCTCGGCGCGGCGTGGCTCGGCATCCTCGGCCTGCAGGCCGTCAGCGGCGGCCAGGCCCCGCCGCGGGAATGGGAGCCCGGCGTGTTCGGCGTCGCGGCGGTCGCAGGCGTCGCAGCGGGCGCGCTCCGGCATCGGCGCGCCAGCGCGAAGACCGCGCGACCATCCGCGGACGGCTGAACACGAGGAGGCGACGCCACCCCCCGTGACAGCGCCGCTGCCGAGCGTGTCGAACAGCGCCATGACGCGACTGCAGCGTTCCGGCGCCACCCGCGGCACGACTCGGCAACTGCGTGACGAGTGGCGCAGCACGCCATGACGCAGACCGCTGGGGCGAGGTCGCCTGCCGCCCCAGGTCGCGAGCACGCCGGGGCATCGCCACGCGGCGGGCCCGCGCCGCCACATGCCACCCGCAGACCGACGCCCTCTCTTGCCGACGAAGAGCCGCGTTGCAGGCGCAGCGACTGCGGCACCTGCGACCCGGGGTAGGCTGCGCCCCGGGCCACCCATGCACGATGCTCGCCTGCCAGCGCGATGGACGATCTCACGTCGCCGCTTTGGCGTCGTCGTCTACGACGCCGATGCACCTGGCGCCCCCATCGCAATCGTGCGGACGCCGCACTTATGGCTTCGAGTCGCGGCGCTGGCCGTACCGGTCCTCGGCATCCTCTTTGTTGGGGCCTTCGTGCTTGCCGAATCGGGAATGCGCGAGGACGAGGTCGTGCGCTTCTGGTTGTCGTTGTCCCTGCTCTGTCTGGGTGCAATCCAGTCGGCCGCATGGGTCCCTTGGTGGCTGCTGCCCTCACGCGTGTGGCTCGGAGACGGCCGTGGCGCTCCCTGGTTGATCCTGCGCCACCGGTTCGACTTGGGTGTGTTCACGCTTCGCTGGGATGCATGGCAAATGGACGGACGCAAGGTCGCCTCGATCCGCGCGACCCTTGGCTGGTGGCGCGTGCTCGACCCCGACGGCGTCCGCATCGCGAGCGCGAGCGACCCGGACTTCCGATGGAGTGGGATACGCGCGCACCAAGGATCCGACCGTGCGTTCAACCGGGAACTGCCCGTGACCCTGAAGGACGCGACCGGCAACGGCTTGGCGACGGTCCATCCCGGGATCGCGGCGAGCACCGTCGAACTGGCGCCATGCGCAGAGGTCTCCACACGAACGGCGGTCTTCCTCGGGGCTCTCGTGGTCAGCGAGGTCCTTGCCGGGCGGATCTGAGCCGGACCGCGGCGGTGGCGGACGGATCGCCAAGGCTCGACCGGCGGAACCGCCCGGTCGCCGCCTTCACTCCCGATCCGCGCGCCACCCCACGAACGCCGCCCGCGTCATGCCGCGCGACGGCTGCGGGCGGGCGCGACGTGCGGCACGACCGGGCCGAGGTCGCCTTCGTCGCCGCTCGCGCGCACCAACAGCGTCTCGCCGAACCACACCGTCCGGCCGCTGTTCGGCAACTGCGTGAAGCCGATCTCGCCGAGCGTGTTCGGCACGCCGCCCGTCGGCTCGCCGACCGTCCACATCAGGTCGTCGGGGCGCGCGGCGACGGCGGGGGTCATGGGCCGACGGGGCATGCGGGCGGTGCGCCGGGGCCGCCGGCGCTGCGCCTCTGCGCACGGGCGGCATCAAGATTCGCCGCGCAGGCCGCCACGTCCAGCCGGACCCGCGCACCACCGCGCGAACGCCGCCGCCTCGCCCCACGGGTCGAGCGCCGGCGACGGCGTGCCTTCGTGGTAGGCGCGGAAGGCCTCGGTGAAGCCGCGGCCGTCGCGTTCGAACCACTCGGCGGCGGCGGGCGACGCGCTCAGCAGGCGCTGGAAGCGCAGCTTGGCGACGAGCAGCGCGGCGAGGCGCAGGCCGTCGGCGTCGACCGCCGCGAGCCGCGGGTCGGCGTCGGGCTGCGCTGCCGCCGCCGCCAACGCCGCCGCGGGATCGCGCGCGCGCAGCAGCCCGGCGAGCGTCGCCTGCAGGGCGGCGAGGCCGTGCGGATCAGCGGCCGGCATGCAGCACCTCCCGGATGCGGCGCAGTTCGCCGCGCACGCCCGCGACGTCGCCCGGGCCGACGGTGCCTTCCATGCGCTCCAACGTCGCCATGCGCAGGTTGCGGCAGCGCGGCGCGGCGAACTCGAACAGCCGCCACACCGCCTCCGGCACCGCGGCGTCGTGGCTGTCGAGGCGCAGCGTGCGGCCCCCGGGCAGCCAGTTGGGGTTGCTGTCGGCGCCGCCGCTCAGATGGATCTCGATGACGCGGTCGAGGTCGAGGCGGCGCAGGTACTCGTACGGGTCGGCGCCGACGTTGCTCGCCATCGTGTGCACGTTGTGCAGGTCGAGCAACAGGTGCGTGCGCGGCGCCGTCAGGATGCGCGCGAAGAACGCCGGCTCGGCCAGCCAGTCGCCGAGCAGGAAGTAGAACACGCTGTTCTCGAAGCCGGTGTCGGGCGCGATCTGCTGCCAGCGCACGAGCCGGTCGCGCACCAACGCCGCGGCCGCGTCGTCCATCGGCAGCGCGATCGGCAGCGCCACCGCGTCGTCGCCGAGCACGCACGCGCCGAGGTGGTCGGTCAGCCACTGGTAGCCGAACGTCGCGCGATCGACGGCGATGCGCGCGAGCCACTGCGCCTGCCGCGGCTCGTCGCATGGGTCGGCGCCGCCGAGGTTGCCGTTCACGGCGTGCGCGACGAACGGCTTGCCGGTGCGCGCGCCGAGCTCGGCGTACGCGCGGTGGAAGCCATTGGGGTGCCAGCCGCCGTCGGCAGCGGCCCGCCACGTCGTCTCCGGCGCAACCTCGAACGCGTCGACGTCCTCACGGAACGCCGGCTCCAGCAGTTCGAGGAAGACCGGATCGGGCATCAGCGCGATGCCGACCCAGGGCGGGGACGCGGCGGCCATGGCGTGGCTATTGCCGCGGTTGCGCGAAGAATTCGAGGAAGCGCTCGCACAGCGGCGACACGGCCGCCATGCCGCACGGCGGGCAGTTGGCGTCGGCCCAGACGGCGCCGGCGACCGGCCGCTCGGCGGCCGTCGCGCGCAGCGCCGAGGCGAGGTCTGCCAAGGCCTGCGTGCGGCGCGGCGCGGGCAGGGCTTGCGCCAGCTGCCGCAGGTACGCCGCCGCGCGCTGCAGCAGCGCCGGGTCGAGGTCGCCGCCTTCGCACAGCCACGACTCCGCGCCGTCGCGCAGCCACGACTCCGCGACGTCGCGCTCCGCTGCCGTCAGCGCGCGCTCTGCCGCCGTCGCTGCGGCCGACGCATCGACGCCGTGCTTCCGTGCCGCCGCGTGCACCGCCGCCGACAGCGTGCGCACGCCCGCCGTGCGCCAATCGCGCTGCCACGCGAGGTCGCTGCCGTGTCGCGGGCCAGGCGGCTCGTCCGGCGTGGTCGGCTCCGGCGGCAGCGGCGGCCGGAACTGCAGCGCGGGCTCGATGCGCGTGACCTTGCTCGGCGCGGCCTTCGCGGACGCCGGCAAGTCGACCACCAGCAGCGCGACCTCGCACGGCGACGGCGCCGCGGCCGCGGCTGCGGCCCCGAGTTCGGCCTGCACGTCCGGAGCGGGCGCGCACGCCAGCACGCACGCCGCGGCGTCGAACTGGAACGCGTCGTCGCCGTGCCGCAGCAGCGCGCCGAACCAGTGGCCCGCTTCCCGTGCGTCCTTGCGCTCGGGCACGAGCAGCACCAGCAGCGGCCGGCCCGTGCGACGCGCCTCTGCCGCGGCCGCGCGCAGTTGCGCGCGCCGCCACGCGGCGAATTCGGCATCGCGCTTCGCGTCGCCGTTCGGGTCCTGGCCGACAGCGCGCACGCCCGGCGCGCACCGGTGCGCACCGGCGGCGAAGGCCGTCGACGCGGATGCATAGGCCGCCAGCAAAGCGGCAGCGGCCAACACGAGGGTGGCATCGAGCTTCATGTGCGTCGTCTCCTTGGCGCGCAGGGCGCGCTCATCGTCTCGCAGCAACGCGGGTCGTCGGTTCCCGGTGCGCGCGTTGCCGCCGCACCCGATGGTCCGCGCGCGCCATCAGCGGCCCGCCGAGTAGAAGGCGAGGAACCGAGCGCACAGCGGCGTCACGATGCCCCGTCCACAGGCGATCATCCCTTTGCCGTTGAGCACTTCCGCCTCCTCGGCCGCCGTCCACTCCTCGAAGCCGCCGCCGCAGCCGTTGCGCTGCCAGCGGGCACCGGCGACCTGCCGCTGCACGACCACGGTGGTCACGGCGGCGGCGAGTTCGTCGAGCCGCCGTTCTTGCGTCGCCGCCGGCAGCGACGCGAGGCGCTGCTGCAGGACGGCGAGACCGCGCACCAGCAGTTCGGGCGCGGGCGCGCTGTCGCCGGCGAGCCACGCGGCGAGCGATTCCCGCTGGCTGGCATCGAGGGTCGCCTGCGCCGTCGCGGCCAGGATGTCGAGGTCGGCGCCGTGGCGCGCCAGACCAGCGCGCAGCGCCTCGGTCATCGTCGCGAGGTCAGCCGACTGCGGCGCGAAGAAGCCCTCCGGCATCAGCTCGCGCTGGGTGCGCGTGCCGGTGACCGTCGGCGCGTCGAAGTCCGGCGTGATGCGCACCGCGCGCGCCGGCACCGCGCCCGCGGGCCCTTCGCGCGCCGGCTCGACGAGCAGCAGCGTCACGGCCTGGGTCGCCGGCACCACCGCCTCGCCGCGCACGCCGGTCGCCGTGGCCACTTCGTCCAGGCGCGCGCACGCCACCGCGCACAGCCCGAGCGTCCGCTTCGCCACCGCATCGCCGTGCGTCAGCCACGCGCCAAACCACGCGCCGGCTTCGTGCATCGCGGCCTGGGCCTCCGGCACGACGAGCACGAGCAGCGGCTTGCCGTGCGCCGTCGCGGTGGCCAGCGCCGCCGTCAGTTGCCGCTGCCGCCACGCCGCCACGTCGTCGCCGCCGCCCGCCGTCGGACCCTGCGTCGCCGCTGCGGCCCCTGCCCCGGTCGCAGCCGTTCCACCGGCGCCGCCAAAGGCGCGCTGCCACCACGTCACCGCCGCGGCGGCGCCGGCGGCGGCAACGAGCGAACTGGTGAGGAAGCGACGGCGATCAGGCATGTCCATACGGCGACCGAACGGCAAAGCCTGCCGCCGGTTCACGTGATCGACCGCCGCGGGCATGGTTATGGGCAACCGCCGCTGCCATCGGCGCGACAGCGGTCCCGGCGCGGGAACATGGCAGGTGGCGCGCGCTGCGCGCGAGCGCGGCGGGTGCATCGTCGTCGCTCGCGATTGCGGCCACGATATGCTCGCTTGCGGCCTTTCATGAACCCGAGCCTGCGTTCGCAGCGGACGGAACTGCGCGCCCGCGCCATCCTGCGAAGCGACTCGCGCCGGCCGGTGGCCGCGATCACCGGGCTTGGCGCGCGCGAGCGCCCACGCCTGCGCGACCAACCATGCACGACCTGCTGAAGAAGGAGATCGCCCGTGCCGCCGCAGGCGTCGTCCTCGCGCTCGCCTACACGCTTTGGGCGGTGGCGGGCATGCCGCTCAAGTCGCGGCGCGGCGTGCGGCTGCAACTCGTCGAGTCCAGGCCCATCATC
>JBKDXM010000035.1:0-56785 GCA_046306335.1 Planctomycetota bacterium | reverse complement strand
CTCGAACATCACGGGGCGCTACTCCGACGGCTCGCCAGGCACCGACAGCGTCGCCGTCCAGGTCGCTCCAGTCCGCGAAGATCCTTCAAGCCGGGCCTCCGATGGAACTCCAAGGGCAAGGTCGGAGGTTAATGGCATTGCGGCAGGGGCTCGGGGGTGCGCAAGCAACCGGCGGCATCGTTGGCCTGCAGCAAGGCGTGGGCGTTCGCGGTTGGTCTGACGCTGCACATGGAGTCGGGCCTGCGGATCAGCCGCAGGCCGGCGGCGCAGGCCTGCGTAGGAGCCTGCGATTTCGGCCCTGCATTCTGGTGCCGTGGCGAAGGGCTGCCTCGCCCGCCGCACTCACCGACCCGAACCGAACCACCATGCCGCGACGGCGGCGAGGCCCCAGGCGAGCGAGCGCGCGGCGACGCGGGCCAGCAGCGCTCGGTCCGGGAGCGTGCGCGCCGCGGATCGTCCGCCGCGCCGTGCGCGTTCACCGCGGCCGTCGCCGTGCGGCGCGCGGCCCACGCCGCGGCGAACGCGAGCGCGTGGTTCCACGGGCACAGCGGGCAGAGCGCGTCGAGCCGCGTCATCAGGTACAGGGGGAACCACAGCGACGCCAGCGCGCCAAGCGCGAGCGCGTGCGCGAGCCATTGCAGGGCGAGCAGGCGCGTCGCGGCCGCCGTCGCGCGCGCCCCGCGCCAGAACAGCCAGCAGCCGCCGAAGAAGCCGAGGCCCAGCACGGCGTTGGGCACGAAGAACCAGCGCGCTTCGGCCGACTGCAGCACGCGGTCGCAGTCGACCCACGCCGTCCACGAGCAAAGCCCCGCGCCCGGCGCGGACCAGCCGTGGCGCACCGCGAGGTACCGCCACGTCAGGTAGGCGGTGTTGGCGGTCGCGAGCAGGAGCGCGGCGCCGAGCGCGCGGGCGGGGGGCATGGGGGTCGCGGCATCCTACGCACAGGGCGCTCTGGCCCGTGTCGCCGCCAGCCGGCCCGTGCTCACCCCAGCGGCCGGTGCAGCGCGCCGATGCGCTCGATCTCCGCTGCCGCCACGCCGGCCTCGTGCGCGAACTCGCGCCAGCGCGCGAGCGCGGCCCGTACCTCGGCGAGGATCGCCTTGCCCTCGCCGAGCCCGAAGCGGTCGGCCTCGGCGAGCAGGTCGGCGGCGGTGACGTCGCGGAAGCGGCCGTTGACGGCCATCAGGTGCTGGTTCGTCCACTCGCCGCGCGGGTTGTGCGCGAAGGTCACGTCGTACGCCGGCGCCAGCCGCCACGGCGCGCCGCGCTCGAGCAGGAACGACGTGTTCTTGGTGTGGTCGTCGCAGTTGCGCGCCATGACGCCGAACGCCATGCGGCGGAAGGCCTGCAGCAGGTCCTCGCGCGGCAGGCCGAGCTGGCGCATGGTCAGGAACAACTGCGCCCACGCGTTCGCGCCGCGGCGGCGGAAGTCGAGGTGCGCCATCGCGCACAGCGTCTGCACGTGGTGGCGCGTCGTCGGACCGTCTCGGTCGAAGCGCCGCGTCATGAAGTGCGCGCGGCCGTTCTCCTGCAGCAGCCGGCACTCCGTCATCGCGATGCCGGCAGCGACCGCCATGCGGTGGTAGGCGAACTCGATGCGGCCGTGGTCCTGCGAACTGCCGAGCTCGCGGTCCTGGCCGACGCCGTCGAACTTCAGCAGCCAGTGCTCGAAGCCCGGCGGCGCGTCGAGCTGGCCGGAGCGCAGCTCCTGCGTCGTCGGGTTCCACGCCACGACGGCCTTGGCGCGCGCGCCGCCCGCCGAAGTGCCGACCTCGATGATCGCGCGCAGCGCCGCAGCCGCCGCGTCGTCGTCGTCCCACGTGCCGCGCAGGGCCGTGCGCGCGACGCCGACGAGCTCGTGCAGTTCGATCGCCGTCGGCGTGCGCGTGAGCGGCCCGCGCTGCGGCCGGAACTCCAGCGCGCCCATGGCGCGGCGGCCCATGTACGCCAGGCGGTCGAGCGGCGTGATCTGCTCGCGGCCGACGCCGCGCTCGGCGAGCCAGCGGTCGATCAGCGCGTTGCCGAAGTCGTCGGGCAGCGCGTCGGCGAGCAACGCGGGCAGGCGGCGCCACGTGTCGACGGCCAGCGTCGGAAACACGAACGTGCGCTCGTCGTCGGCGACCGGCATCTGCAGCGGCGCTGGCTCGATGCCCAGGCGGCGGAACTCCGGCGCGTAGGCGAAGACGTAGAAGCCGAGCGTCGGGTCGAGCGCGCAGGCGCCGACGAACTCGCCCCACAGCCAGACCTCGATGCGCTCGACGGGCTGGAAGCGTTCAGCGCGGCGACTGGCCACCGGCCTTCCTCGACGCGCGCTGGCGCTTCTTCGTCGCCGGCAGCACGTGCAGCGGGTTGATCGTCGGTGTCGCCGCGAGCGCCTGCAGCCAGTCCTCGCGGCCGAGCGCGCGCACGACGCGCACCAGGGTCGTCAGGTTGCCGTGGCCGGCTTCGAGGTTCTGCACGGCGCTGCGGCCGACGCCGGCGCGCGCGGCGACCTCGTTCTGGCCGAGGTTGCGGGCGAGGCGCAGGTCGCGCAGGGCCTCGCCCAGGCGCGCCTGCCACTCCGGGGTAGAGAGTGCTGTGGTCAAGGCATTTAAAACGAATCGTTGTTTGACTTATCGGCTACAACGCATGGAAATACAAGCAAGATGTGAAGTCATAGAACAAAGCGAACGCATGGGAAACCAATCACAAGCGCCTGATCGAAATGGAACGCATGCAAAAGCAAGCTTTAAAGCGTCGACTTCGGTGGGCGCACCTCGCAGCGGCTGCGACCCCTGCGATCCCTGCGGCCCCTGCGGCCGTGCGCCGCCACCTCCGACGAGCGTCCTTGGCTCGCCGCCGCCGTCGTCGTCACCCCATGTCCTTGCCGCCGGTCCCGCACCGCCGCGGGCTTCCGCGCGGCGGGCGCTCGCCTACTGTGCGCGCCCCCGACCGTGGCCAAGTCCCGCGACCTCTTCGAAGAAATCGTCCGCCTGCGCGCCGAGGGCATCCCCGCCGCGATGGCGACGATCGTCGGCACGCGCGGCTCGACCCCCGGCCGCACGTCGATGCGCCTCGTGGTGCTCGGCGACGGCACCTTCCTCGGCACGGTCGGCGGCGGCTGCCTCGAAGCCGAGGTCTACGACACCGCCCTTCAGGTCCTCGCCGACGAGCAGCCGCGCTCGCTGCAGTTCCGCCTGACGGAGCAGGATTCGCCCGACTCGGGCCTGATGTGCGGCGGCGAGGTGACGATCTTCGTGGAACCGATCACGACCCCATCGCTCTGGATCTTCGGCGGCGGCCACGTCAGCAAGGCGCTGTGCCAGGTCGCTGCGCTCGCCGGCTTCCGTGTCACCGTCGTCGACGACCGCGCCGCGTACGCGTCGCAGACGCGCTTCCCCGAGGCGCACGACGCGGTCGTGCTGCCGTACCCCGACGCCGTGGCGCAGATGCCGATCCGCCAGAACAGTTACGCCATCGTCGTGACGCGCGGGCACAAGGAGGACGGCCTCGTGCTGGAGCGCCTCGGCCAGCGCTTCGCCGCCGGCGACAAGCTGCGCTTCCTCGGCATGATCGGCAGCACGACCAAGCAGGCGCTGCTGTGGAAGCACCTGCGCAAGGCCGGCATCGGCGAGGACTTCCTGCAGACCGTGCGCACGCCGATGGGGGCCTACCTCGGCGGCAAAACGCACGAGGAGATCGCCGTCTCGGTGGTCGCGGAGTTGATCCACGTCCGCCGCCTCGGCAGCGACCTGGCCGCCAGCTGGCAGGGTCGCAAGAAGCAGAAGGGCCGCACCGAGGGCGTGCGCGAACTGCCGGCCAAGGACGCCTGAGTCCCACCGGCGGGCCGCTGCCGCCGTCCGCGACGACGACGTCGAACCGCCCCTGGGGCCGCGCCGTTGTCTCGCTTCGGTGGCTTCGGCATGATGCCCGACCCCTCCCTTTCGAGTCCGCGATGCCCATGACCCGCCTTTCCGTCGTCGGCCTGCTGGCCGCGTTGGCCCTCCCCGTCGCTGCGCAGGACGACGTCATCCACCTCGTCAACGGCACGTCGGTCACGGGCGTGCGCGTCACCGCCTTCGACGTCCGCAACGTCAAGTACACGCGCGGCGGCGCCACCGAGCAGACGCCGAGCGACCAGGTCGCGCGGCTGGAGCTGAAGAAGTTCGCCGACGTCTACCGCCGCGGCCTCAAGGATCCGGGCCTGATGCTGACGGTCGCGCGCGAGAAGCTCGCCGACAAGGACGTGCTGCTGGCCCAGCTGGGTTTCGTCGGCGCGGCGGCGCAGTTCTTCGACGCCGATCAGCCGGGCGAGGCCGTCGGCGCGCTGGAGGAGATGCAGAAGGCGATCCCCGAGGCCGGCGCCTTGCCCGAGGTCTACCGCCAGAAGTTCGAGTACTACATGGGCCTCGGCGGCAAGGGCCTCGGCAACGCCGCGCAGGTCGCCAAGAAGTACCTCGCCGACGCCAACCAGAACGCGTGGCCGAACGGCTTCATGCTGGAGGCCGAGTTCTTCGTCGCGCTGGCCGACCGCAAGGATCCGAAGGACTTCCAGTCCAAGCTGAAGGCCGTCGTCGGCAAGGCGAGCGGCACCAGTCCGATCGTCGCCAACCGCGCCAACATCGAGCTCGCGCACAGCCTGCGCGAGACCAAGGACTTCGACGGCGCGCAGCGCATCTACGACGAGGTCGGCAAGAAGGAAGGCGTCGACGGCAGCTCGCGCGCCGGCGCCTACCTCGGCAGCGGCAAGATCCTGTTGGAGAAGACCGCCGCCGGCGACAAGGAGTCGTTCAAGAAGGCGCTGCTGCTGTTCCTGCGCGTGCGCCTGGACACGAAGGACGCGTGGCCGAGCCTGCAGGCCGAAGCGCTCTACCACGCGATCCTCGCCGCCGACAAGTGGCGCGGCCCGGAGTACGGCCTCGTGATGGCGCGCTGTCGCCGCGTGCTGAACGAGGAGTTCGGCGCGACCGAGTGGGCCGAGAAGGCCAAGCGCTGACCGGCCTGATCGCTTGCTTGTTGTTGCCGCGGTAGGGGCCGCGGCCGGCGGGGCTGGCAGGGCCGGGTGCTGGCAGGGCCGCGCGCCGGCGCGTGGCCTACGATGCGGGGATGCTCGCCGCCGCCCTTGTCGCCGTCGTCGCATCCGCCGTCCCCTCGCCTGTCGTCCCCTCGCCCGCAGGGGCGCTCGCCGCCAATGCCGGGCGGCCGACGCCGCAGGTCCAGGCGCAGGCGCCCCCGCCAGCGCCCCCGCCAGCGCCCTTCGACTTCGCCGCCGCGGCCGCTGAGGTCGCCGCGACCTTCCGCCGCGAGTGCGAGGCGGCGGGCGTCGTCGGCGCCGGCCTTGCGATCGTGCGCGGCGGCGAGCTGGCGGCCTTCGCCGGGCACGGCCTCGCCGACCGCGCCGGCGGCCGCGCCGTCGACCTCGACACCAACTTCCACTGGGCGAGCTGCACCAAGACGTTCACCGCGATCGCGGTGATGCAGCTGCGCGATCGCGGCAAGCTGGGCCTCGACCAGCCGATCGTCGAGCTGGTGCCCGAGCTGCGCGACGTGCACAACCCGTTCGGGCCGAACACCGCGATCACCGTCCGCCACCTGCTGCAGCACGCCGGCGGCTTCCGCGCGGCGACGTGGCCGTGGGGCGGCGACCTCGACTGGCATCCGCACGAACCGACGCAGTGGAGCCAGCTCGTGGCGATGCTGCCGTACACGTCGGTCCAGTTCGCGCCGGGGTCGAAGTTCGCCTACAGCAACCCCGGCATCGTGTTCCTCGGCCGCGCGATCGAACGCGTGACCGGCGAGGAGTACGAGGTGCACATGGAGAAGAACGTGCTGCGCCCGCTCGGCATGGCGCGCGCGTACTTCGACCGTTCGCCATGGCACCTGCAGCGCTTCCGCTCGCACAGCTACGAGGGCGCGGGCGCTGCCGCGAAGGACCTCGGGCCCGACTTCGACACCGGCGTCACGGTCAGCAACGGCGGGCTCAACGCGTCGCTCGCCGACATGGCGAAGTACCTGTCGTTCCTGCTCGGCGCCGCGCCGGCCGGCAGCGACGCCAGCGGCGTGCTGGCGCCGGCGTCGCTGGCGGCGATGTGGCAACCGGCGCTGCCGACCAACGCGGCGGGCGCCGAGCACATCGGGCTCGGCTTCTTCGTGCAGGAGCACGGCGGCACGCGCTTCCCGACGCACACCGGCAGCCAGCGCGCGTTCGTGTCGTTCTTCTACGTGCATCCGGCGTCGGGCACCGGCGCGTGCGCGGCGTTCAACACCAGCGTCGCGGGGTCGGCGATGGCCAAGGTGCGCGCGCTCTGCATGCAGCGACTGTCGCTGCCGTTGCTCGCCGGCGCGGCACGGCGCTGACGGACGGTGAACTGGCGGCGCGGTGGTGGCGCGGTGGCGGCGCGGCTGGACGGCCCCACGGCGGCTTGGCAGGATGCCGCTGCCGACGCGCCGTCGGCGAGTGCTGCGTGACCTGCCAGCGCCGATTCCCGCCGGATGCCCCGTGGCGCTGACGCGCCGCAAGAAGCTCGCCTTCGCCTGCGTGCCGCTGCTGCTGCTGCTCGGCCTCGGCGAAGCGCTGGCGCGCGCCTTCCGCGAACGGCAGGCGTTTGCGCCGGTCGCGGGCGGCAGCTACCGCGACCAGCGCATCGACCTGATCCGCCGCGCCTATCCGGCGGCGCACGACGACGTGCTCGGTTACGTGCCGCGGCCGGGCTTCGCCAGCGCCGCCAATCGCTGGGGCGTGATGGTGTCGATCGACCAGGACGGCCTGCGCCGCAACGGCGACGCGCCGCGGCCGCCGGGCCGTGGCGTGCTCGCGGTCGGCGATTCGTTCACCTTCGGCGACCAGGTCGCCGATGCCGACACGTGGCCCGCGGCGCTCGAACGCCGGCTGCAGCGGCCGGTCTGGAACGGCGGCGTGTTCGGCTACAGCTTCGCACAGACGGCGCTGCGCGCCGAGCAGTTGCTGCCGCGGCTCGCCGCCGACACGCTCGTGGTCAGCCTGATCTCCGACGACGTCAAACGCTGCGAGCAGAGCAAGCGCTACAGCGCGCTGCCGTGGTTCGACGTCGTCGACGGCGCGCTGGCGCTGCGCAACGTGCCGGTGCCCGACAGCGATCGCAGCGAGCTCGTTTAGCAGTGGGTGCGGCGGTGGCTCGGCCACAGCGCGCTGTGCGACACCGTCGGTTGGAACGTCGCGCCGGCGTGGTGGGCCGGCGGCGCGCGCGAGGTCTGAGTGCACCCGCGGCCCTTCGGCCGCACCATCGTCGCCAAGCTGCTCGCGCGCCTGCAGGCGCAGTGCCGCGAGCGCGGCGTGCGCCTGCTGCTGGTGCTGCAGGACGTCGCCGAACCGAGCGCCGAAGGCCGCGAGGACGGACGCGCCGTCGTCGCCGCCGCCGCGGCGCTCGGCATCGCGACGCTCGACCTGCAGGCCGAGTTCGACGCGCTCGCCGCGCGCGACCCCGGGCTGAAGCAGCAGTGGTTCGTCGGCCACATGGCCCCGGCCGGCAACGCCTGGGTCGCCGAACGCATCGCCGCGACGCTGGCGCGTTGACCGCCGCGCGCGGCGGTGGAGTGGCGGCGAAGCCTACGATCGGCAGCCAATCGGTGGCTTCGCCAACGCTCGGCGGCGAGCTCCCGGACGCGAAGGCGCGCGCCGGGCGGCGTGGACTGCCGCGCCGTCGACGCCTAGCGTTGTCGCGCATGCGTGCCGTGCTGCGTGCGTTCGTCCGCGTTGCCTCCTCGCTTGGCGTGTGTGCGCTCGCCACGGAGCTCGCGGCGCAGGACCCGACGCCGCCACCGCCACTGCCGACGCCGACGACCGCAGTGCCCGTCGCGGCGGCCGACTTCCTGTTCCGCTGGCCGCTGCCGTGCACGGTCGTCGTCGAGAAGGCCGGCGACAAACGCGGCAAGAAGGCCACGCTCAGTTACCGCCTCGAGGTCGCGGCCGACGGCGCCGAGGCGGTGCGCGTGCGCCACCGCGACTTCACGTTCCTGACCGTCAACGGCGTCGATGCGACGACGCCGGCGATGCAGCGGCAGTTGGCCACCGCGCAGGTGCTCGCGCACGCGGTGCCCGACCTGCTGGTGAGTCCGCAGGGCGACTACCTGCGCATCGACGGCATCGACGGCGTGCTCGAGAACGTCGCCACCCTCGCGGGCGAGAGCCGTGGCGCGTCGCGCGCCCAGATCGAGCAGACGATCGCGGCCATGCGCACGCCGCCGGCGCAGGAGATGATGCAGCAGGCGGGCAGCGGCGACTGGCTCACCTGGGTTGGCGCGTGGTTGGAGTTCGCCGTGCCGGCGGGCGAGCAGCGCGAGAGCGAGGAGGAACTCGACGTCTTCGGCGAGCCGGTGGTCGCCAAGGTCACGCGCCGGCACCACGGCCCCGACCCCGCGCACCCGGGCCACGTGCGCCTGTCGATCACCTCGACGTTCCGCGGCGAGGCCGGCACGGCGGCGCTGGCGGCGATCATGGCGCGGATGGCGAGCGCCGCCGGCGGCAAGCCGATGCCGCCCGACGAACTGGTCGGGGTCGAGATGACGACGGCGGTCGAGGTCGTGACCGACCCGCGCACGCTGCAGCCGCGCGCCGCGAAGCGCCGCAAGGACTTCGCGATCACGACCAAGTCCGCCGGCCGCGTCCCGCAGCGCGAGACCGCGGAGTTCACGTTCACGTTCGCGCCGCCGCCGGCGGGCAAGTAGCGGTCGGCGCCGCGCGCGCGGCGCGCAGGGCGGCGTGCGCGCCCACGCCGTGCCGCGCAGAAATCCGCGCCGGAATCACGCGCGGAGTTGCCATGTCGTCGCAGCCGCACGCGGACCGTCGTCCGCGCGGTTGCGACCGACGATGGCAACTGCTGAACCAGACTGGCAGAAGGTGTCGCGCGAGGCGCGCTCCTGGCTGCTCCGCGTCTGCCCGGATGCGTGGACCCGCAACCACCGCGACGACGTCGCGCAGGATGCGGTGTTCGCGGTGTGGCGATGGTCGAGCCGCATGATCCACCGCGAGCGCTTCTGGGCGGCGCTGCGCACGATCCTGCGCCGGCACCGCCATCGCGGTCGGCGCAACGCCGCCAGCAGCTGCGTCGAGGCCCAGCAGGAATGCGTCGAGGCCGCTGCCGAGGTCGTGCGCGAGCAGCCGGACACCTACTACACGGTGGCCGGCAGGCGCTGTCCCGCCGACGCGCTGCGGCCGCTGGTCGCGTCGGCGCTGAAGCAGTTGCCGGAGTTCGATCGCCGCCTGCTGTGGGACTACTACGCCGGCAGCAGCTGTGCCGAGCTCGCGCAGCGCCACCGGTGCAGTGCGCCGGGCGTCAAGGCGCGGCTCTTCCGCGCCCGCCGCCGCGTGCAGAAGTACGTCGAGGCGTTCGCCCGCGTCGCGGGCGGCCTCGGCGACGGTTCGTGAATGACCTGACCTGATCCGAGGAGAACGACACGCATGGATGCCCTCTGCAAGCTGTTCTGGTGCGCTGCCCTGCTGGCCTTGCCGCTCGCCGCGCAGGCCACGCCGCCGTCGCCGCCGCCGTCGTCGTCGCCGAGCGGCGCGGTGCCCGCGGTCGCCAAGCCGGCGATGAGCGAGGCCGGCAAGAAGGCGCTCGCCGGCGCGCGCGACGCCGCGCAGAAGCTGCGCGGCCTGCGCGGGCCGGAGCGCGCGCCGGCGCTGGAGGCGGCGGCGAGCGCGTACGACAAGGTGGTCGCCGACTTCGGCAGCGAGCCGGCGGTGGCAGCGTTCGCGGCGATCACCGCCGCCGACCTGTGGCGCCAGCAGGGCAGCCTGCCGCTCGCCGAGAAGGCCTACCTGCGCGCCGCCGAGCTCGACGGCCCGCGGCTGGGCCAGCGCGGCCTGATGGGGGCCGGCGACATGCAGCGCCGGCAGAAGCGCGGCGACGAGGCGATGGCGACGTACGCCAAGGCGATCGCACTGGAGCCGGGCAGCAGCCGCGCGCAGGAGATGCGCCTGTGGCAGGCGCGGTTGCTGCAGGGCGCGGGCAAGGTCGACGAGGCGATCGTCGCCTTCCAGGCCGCGCTGGAGAGCGCCGACCCGGGCAGCCAGGTCGTCGAGGCCTGCAACTTCCTGGCGCTGGCGTGGATCCAGAAGGGCGACTTCGACGCCGCCGACCGCGCCATCGACCACGCCGAGCAGGCGACCACCGCCGCCGCCGACGAGGACCCGCAGACGGTCGAACGCCTGAAGAAGGCGATCGAGGGCATGTCGGCCAGGAAGGCGCTGCAGCGCGCGCGCGACGCGCAGAACCGCGTCGGCGAGGACGCCGCCAAGCTGGTCGAGGGCGGCGACGGCAAGTGAGCGACCGGCGGTCCGGCGGCCGCGCGCATCGCGTGCGCGCGCGCCGGACCGCGGCGGTAGGATGCGCCGCCATGCTGCGCTCCGCGTCGGCCGTCGCCTGCCTGCTCTTGTCCTGCGCCTGCTCGGTGCCGAGCCTCGTCGAGTCGCTCGACGACCGCAGCCCGCCGCCGGACTTCGGCCGCGCGGGCTGGGTGCGCGGCGTCGCCAAGGTCGGCGCCTGGATCGGCGCGGTGCCCGGTACGGTCGCGTCCGGCGTGCTGCTGCCGGTGACGTGGCCGCTGAGCCTCGCGGTCGAGGACGGCATCGACGGCGGCAGCGCCGACGAGTTGCTGCTGTTCCCCATGCTCGCCTGCGCGTCGGTCGGCCACTCGCTGTTCGCGCTGCCGTGCGACGCGGTCGATTACTTCGGCCGCCGCGTCTGGAGCGCGCCGTCGCCGCTGCCGTCGCGCGACCAGGAAGTGCTGGATGCGGCGGCGGCGGCCGATCGCGCGAGCGCGGGCCAGCCGGTCGAGCAGGCGGTGACGCCGACGACGCCGGCGGCACCGACCGAAGCGAACCAACCGCCGCAGCCGGGCGCGCCCGCCGCTGCCCCTGCGGCGGCGACCTCGGGCAACTGACGGTCGGCGGCGGCTGCCGCCGTGCTAGAGTGCGCTGCGGCGATCTCGGGGCCGAACGAGGGTCGATCTACAAGATCGCCCACGCGGCCGAAAGCACCTCGGCCTGTTCGAGCACCGTCTGTGTCGCCTTCTCCTGCTTGTCCGGCGGGTAGCCGTGCTTGCGCAGGATGCGGCGGACGTAGACCCTGAGTTGCGCCCGCACGTTCTCGCGCATGGTCCAGTCGATCGTCACGCTGTTGCGCACGGTGACAACCAGCTCGCGGGCGATCGCGCGCAGCGTGTCGTCGCCGAGTACATTGACCGCGCTGTCGTTCGTCTCCAGCGCGTCGTAGAACGCCAGCTCGTCCTCGTTAAGCCCCAGCGATTCGCCGCGCTCACTCGATGCGCGCATGTCCTTGGCGAGTTGGATCAGTTCCTCGATAACCTGGGCAGCTTCGACCGCGCGGTTCTGGTAGCGGCGAATGGTCTGCTCCAGCATGTCGGCGAACGAACGCGCCTGGACCACGTTCTTCGCTCGTCGCGTTGCCAGCTCGCCCTTCAGCAGCTTCTGTAGCAGTTCGACGGCGAGGTTGCGCTGCGGCAGGTCCTGAACCTCGGCAAGGAACTCGTCGGACAGAATCGAGATGTCCGGCTTGCTGAGTCCTGCGGCAGCGAAGATGTCGACCACTCCCTCGGGCGTGACAGCGCGCGAGATGATCTGACGGACCGCGTGGTCGAGGTCCTCTTCGGGCTTCTGGTCACCCGGCGCGCGCTTGCTGAGCACCGCCTGCACGGCCTGGAAGAACGCGATGTCGTCGCGGATGCGCAGCGCTTCTTCGTGGGGAACGGCGAGGGCGAAAGCCTGCGACAGCTCGCGCACGCCGCGAACGCAGCGGTCCTTGCCGTTCTCCTGCTTGAGCACGTGCTCCTGCGCAGACGGCAGCAGGCCGAGCCGCTCCGTCGGTGTGCCTGTCGTCCACTTGGACCAGTCGAAGGGATGGAAGATGCCGCAGCAGACCTCGTGCTTCTCCCTCATCACGTCCACGGCTTCGTCCTGATCCACCGCGGTTCGGCCCGTGCCGCCGCTCTCCGTGTAGGTCGCGAGTGCTTGCTTGAGTTCCTGCGCCAAGCCGAGGTAGTCGACGACGAGCCCGCCCGGCTTGTCCTTGAACACGCGGTTCACGCGCGCAATCGCCTGCATCAAGCCGTGCCCGCGCATCGGCTTGTCGATGTACATCGTGTGCATGCTCGGCGCGTCGAAGCCGGTCAACCACATGTCGCGCACCAGGACCAGCCGGAGCGGGTCCTTGGCGTCGCGGAAGCGGTTGGCCAGGGCCTCGCGCCGCGGCTTGTTGCGAATGTGCGGCTGCCATTCGCCGGGATCGGATGCGGTGCCCGTCATCACGACTTTCAGCGCGCCTCCCGCGTCATCCTGACCTGCCCACCCGGGACGCAGGGCCACGATCTCGCGGTACAGCTCGACGCAGATGCGTCGGCTCATGCAGACGATCATCGCCTTGCCTTCCAGCGCCTCGCTGCGCTTCTCGAAGTGCTCGACGATGTCCTTGGCCACGAGTTGGAGGCGCTTCTCCGAGCCGACGACGGCTTCGAGCTGCGCCCACCTGGTCTTGAGCTTCTCCCTCCGCTCGACTTCTTCGCCCTCGGTGGCTTCCTCGAACTCGGGGTCGATCCGTGGCCGTTCCGCTTCGTCCAGGGTCAGCTTGGCCAGCCGGCTCTCGTAGTAGATGGGCACCGTGGCGCCATCCGTGACGGCCCGCTGGATATCGTAGACGCTGATGTAGTCGCCGAACACGGCGCGCGTGTTGGCATCCTGCAGCTCGATCGGGGTTCCGGTGAAACCGATGAACGAGGCGTGCGGCAGCGCGTCGCGCATGTGGCGCGCGTAGCCATCGATGAAGTCATATTGGCTGCGATGCGCCTCGTCGGCGATCACGACGATGTTGCGTCGTTCGGACAGCGTCGGGTGCCGGTCGCCCTTCTCCTCGGGGAAGAACTTGTGGATGGTCGAGAAGATCACGCCGCCGGCAGCTACGCGCAGCAGTTCTCGAAGTTGGGCGCGGCTCTCCGCCTGCACCGGCGGTTGCCGGAGCAGATCCGTGCAGCGCGCGAAGGTGCCGAAGAGCTGGTCGTCGAGGTCGTTGCGGTCGGTGAGCACGACGACCGTCGGGTTCTGCATCGCCGGCTCGCGGATGATGCGGCCCGCGTAGAACGCCATGGTCAGGCTCTTGCCCGATCCCTGGGTGTGCCAGACGACGCCAACACGCCTATCGCCGGGCTTGCCTCCCGGTTGCTTCTGCGACCCATAGCGCCCGCGTTCCTCGCCCACGGCGTCCGCCATGCCGCGCAGTTCCGCCGCTCGCAGCGTCTCGGCTACGGCGACCTGCACCGCGTGGAACTGGTGGTAGCCAGCCATCTTCTTCCGGACGCTGCCGCCGCCGTCATCTTCGAACACGAGGAAGTCGCGCACGAGGTCCAGGAAGCGTTGCTTGGCGAACAGTCCTTCGATCACCACCTGCAACTCGGGCAAGTGGGGATCGGCGAGGCGCTCGCCTGCGATCGTACGCCATGGCTTGAACCACTCGCGCCCAGCCGTGAGCGTGCCAACGCGCGCTTCGACCCCGTCGGAGACGACGAGCAGCGCGTTCGTGGCGAACAGCGAGGGGATCTCCGTCTTGTAGGTCTGGAGTTGCTGGAAGGCAGTCCAGATCGTGGCACTCTCCGCTGCGGCGTTCTTCAGCTCGACCACCGCCAGTGGCAGCCCGTTGACGAACAGCACCACGTCCGGGCGTCGGGTGTGCTTGTTCTCGGTGATGCTGAACTGGTTCACCGCGAGCCAGTCGTTGTTGCTGACCGAGCCGAAGTCGATCACCGCGACCTGGGCACCGCGGATCACCCCGCCGGCATCGCGATACTCGACGGTCACGCCGTGCACGAGCAACCGATGCAGCTCGCGATTCTGCGCGAGAAGGTCCGCGCCTTCGGGGCGGGTGAGCTTGCGGAACGCTTCGTCGAGGGCCTCGGCGGGAAGCTGCCGGTTGAGTCGCGCGAGGGCATCGCGGAGGCGCCCGCGCAGGATCACCTGCGAGTAGTCCTCCCGCTCGGCGCCGGCTTCGCCCGGCGCGACCTCCGGACCGTTCCGGATGACCCAACCAGCGCTTTCGAGCCAAGCCAACGCGGCTTGTTCGACGATCGACTCGGTGAAGGTGGTCATCGCGACCTCCGGTAGGAGCGGATCCCAGTCGGCGAACCGCCGACCTCCGCAGGAATGAGCCGGGAATGGGCGGGAATGAGCCGGAATGAGCCGACCAAAGGCTCGACGGGCTTCGTCCTCTCCGCCCTCTCCGAGCACGGCGTCCCTGGTGCCCCGTTGCCCGAATCACACCGGGACTCCGGGGAGGCTGACAACTGCGGCACTTCCAGCTGCTTCCGGCCCCCCGCAACGCGCGGCAAGGCCTTTCGCCCGAGCCGGTTGCGGCAAGGCGTAGGGCCGCAGAATGGGGGGTGAATAGGGTGTGAATAGGGAGGGGAATAGGCGGTCACGACTGCCCCCTGGGTGGCTGCCCTTCGCGGAGGCGCCAGTACGAGCCCCTGCCATGGCCTCGTGGCTCGATCAGCTCCAAGCTCTTCAGGAAGGCGAGGTCCTCCTTGAGCTGCCACTCTTCGACCTGGTTGTGCAGCTTGCCCCTCAGCTCGCGCCGGGCGATGCCGTTCGGCTCCGTGCCGATCAGGGACAGGATGCGCTGTTGCCGGTCGTTGAGGTTGCGGGCGACACGACTCGGAGGGGTGTAGCGGCTTGGCCGGAAGCGGACCGTCACGCAGCCGCCCATGTCCTCGATCTCTGGCCGCGGGAGTCCCGCGGATGCCGTCAGCTCCGCCATCTTGATCGTGCCGCGGCCCCACGACTCGATGATGCCGCGTCGGTAGAAGACGCGAGCCATCAGCGGGTTCCAGGGCAGGGACTCATGCGGCGAGAACAGCGCTTCCGCGGTCAGGCCGAAGTGCAGCGAACCCGACGAGGTCACTTCCAGTCGGTCGTCGTAGATCGCCACGGCCACCGAACCGCCGCCGATGGCGTAGTCCCGGTGGCAGAAGGCGTTCGCCAGCGCTTCGCGTAGCGCCACCGGCGGATACAGCGGATCGTCGACTCGCTCGAAGAGTCCCGGCGCGATGCGGCCAGCCACTGGCAGGTTCTCGCGCAGGAACCGTTCCGCCTTGACCAGCAGTTCGAAGGCGTTGCCGTGGAACTGCCGGTTGTCGACGAACTCCGTGCGGTCGATGCCGCGGAACTTGGCCACGCGCAAGAGGCACTGCGGCAGCTCCGCTTCGATCCGCTCCGCGCGACCGAACAGCACCACCGCCGCGCGCAGCAGGGCACCGTCTTTGACCATGCCGAGACCGCGCAGCAGTTCGTCGGGCTCGCGGGTCCCAGGGTCCTCGACCCGACCGCGGCGGATCGACTCCTCGACCGTGCGCCGGATCTCGGCCACGTCGAGGTCGGCAACCGTCCAGCCGGTGGCGGGGGTGTTCTCCCATCGCTGCTCGCCGTGAACCCGTTCGAGCAACATCCGGTCATACTCGTTGCGAGAGAGGGTCTGGCTTGCGCTGCCGACGCGCCGGTAGGCCTGACCCTTGTAGCTGTAGGGTCGGTTGGGTCCCGTCGAGACGCTTACCACAAGAACCTCGCGCCCGTTGCCCACGGGTACGCGTTCGATGGACGGGTAGACCGGCGGGTCGATGTCCTTCAGTTCTTGCGCGACCTCTTCGAGGGTGTGGTCGCTGACGTCTTGGCCGACGACGCGATGGTCAGGACCGACGCCGAACATGACGCGCCCGCCGCGGTGGTTGAGCATGGCGCACAGGGTGCGCGTCGCATCGCGGCGCTCACCGGTGGTGCGCTTGAGTTCGAGGGTCTCGGACTCGCCAGAAGCGGCCCAAGCGGTGACTTGGTCGAGGGTGATGCTGGTCATGGCGAGACCTCTGATTGTCCGCTTGTCGCTGGGTCAGCGCCGTCGCCCTCGGGCACGAACTCGGCGAGGTACACGCGGTAGCTCTCGGGCTCCATCTCGAACAGGACCTTGCTCGGTTGCAGCTCGACGTCGAAGACGCGGAACATCCCGTGCGTCTCGTCAACGTGCTCGTTGAACTCCGGATTGTCCTTGTACGGCGGTCTCATTGACTGCTTGGCCGCATAATCCTGCCGGTGAACGCGATGAAGGAAGCCGACGATCGTGTCTGCGGCCTGAGCCGCTAGCAGGGCTTGGATGCCCTCCATGTGGGGACGCGGCGACCCTGCGCCGTGCGAAGCAAATCCACACTCGTTACGCAGCTCGCAGATTCCTTGCAAGGCAGTGCTCAAGCCACTCAGGGTCTTTTCGAGCCCTTTGCGAGCCTCGGCTGACGCCGTGCCCGCTGGAAGAAACGGGAGATGTCTCGTGGTGTTCTTGAAGAGTTTGGGGAGATCGTCAAGCTCGCTATAGGCAAGTGCGCGCTCCGCAAGCACGGTGCGACAGGCGCTCTCAACGACAGCCTTCGCCAGATCGAAGGCCAAGCCTGGATTCTCGGAGACGGCTTGTTCGAGGCCTCTTACTTGATGCTCGATGTGTGAAAATCCGCCTGCGATGGCGTCGCGTGCTCCATGCATGACAAACTGGGTTGCCCCGGCATCCGTCAGGGCCCCTGCTTGCGAGTGCCCGCCAGCGCTATCCATCGATCTTCTTCCGACTCGCTGCTCGAAAGCGCTCCCGCTTCCCCTTCACGAGTTCAAGCTCGTAGCGTCTTCGATCTAAGACCTCCAAAAAGCCCATCTCTTGACCAGCCGGAACTCCAATGATGCCCTTGGATTCCGTGATCTCGACGCCCGTGCTCTTGCAGAGCTTCTTCAGGGCGCCCTTGTCGATGTTCTTCATCTCCTCCTGCCCTCGGATCGAGGCGAGATACCGAGCAGCCCGCGGATGTGTGACTGCGTATTCTTGGATGCTGGAGAACTCGACAAACGTGATCTCTTTCTGAATAGCCTGCGCATTCTCAGGCACCGCATCCAGGATGGCACCCTGTAGCTTCCCGGCAAACTCGAAAGCACTAGGGTGAAGAATCAGCACATTTGTCGAGTCCACCAGAAGGTCGAAGTCGCTGTCTAACTTGAAAACGCGGTCTTCGATCAACGTAAGGGTGTCTGAGAAGAGTCTGAGCAGCGGACTCTTCAAGACTCCCTTAAACTGCATCGCTCTTCGTAGCGCCGTTAGTCGACGGCCCTTCTTGTCGGTCAGTCTCGCGAAGTAGCAGAAGACGTCGGCCGGTTCGTCAAGAATGCTAGCATCGATGCTGAGGTTGGACGCTGTATGCAGAGCCCTCATAGACGAGGCCCAGTCGTCTGCTAGCGGTAAGAAAAGGTACTCGATGGACCCATGCTTCTCTGATGGCTCGTACCTTGTCGGGCCGCCCTCCTCTTTCTGCATTGCCTTCCAAGTTGCCTGCGTCATCTTGCGCAGTGCCGCTTGGACGGAGGCGTCGACCGGTACAGCGTAGAATGTCTGTCCACCACCATTCTCCGTTCCGACGCCAAACTCTATCAGCTTAACGCTATCGATGTCGAAGTCCAAGTTCATGAATCGATCTCAAGATAGACAGAGTTACTCACGCGGAAGGTGACTAGCGTGTCGCCGGGCGAAAGAGTGACCCTGCGCGTAATGACGGCTTGCCGCGTCCTGCCAGTGAGGAGGTTCCCGTCGGCTGGTGGCGATACCGTGAACACTCGATACCCGAACATGGCAAAGATGAGGTTCATGTAGTGAAGGTTCAAATGCCAAAACAGGAATATGATGAATGCCAGCGCAAACAGGGATGCGCTGAGGTATCGCCACTTGTCGATGTCTTCCGAGTAGAACGGCAACAACATCGCGAACAGGTAAACCAGGATGTGGTCGCGGTGATCGTCAGCGGCGCCGACAACGATCTGGCGCTTGTCGAGCTTCCTCTTGGCTGTCCAGATGCGAAGCCAGAGGGCGACGTTGGGCACGATGCACAGAGCCGCACACCCTGGAATGAAATACCTGTCGCCTATGACGCTGTTACCCCTGATCGCCCAGAGAATGAATAGCGGAGAGAAGCTGCTCAATACCATGAGTAGCCGTGCGATCCTCAGGCCCTCTCTGGGAGGGCGCGGGTTCGATGCTGTCATGAAATTGATCTCTTAACGAAGCGATCGACATCCTTCACTCGAAGGCTGCCGGAGATGAGCTGGGGCAGGAGCAAGTCGCGTAGCCCAGCAAGGGTGCGGGACTCCCGGAGGCAGTTGAGCGTTCGGCGCAGCAAGGGATCAACGGTTTGCTCGAATGCTTCAACGAGCGCCGATGGCGGACGGATCGCGGCAATGCCGAGGACGGAGCCAACCTGCGCACGCTGATGGCTCTTCGATGTCCCAGTCACCAGTCCTTCGATTTGCCGCCGGAAGACGGGCGACCGCGCGAAACAGTATGTGAATGCTCGGCCAGCAGGAGGGCGTGCGCGAAGTACGAGGAACTCGGTGGAGCAGACCGCCCGATCACTCGGCTGCACGTCCACCAACCACACTCGATCGATCTCAGGGTTGAGCTTGGACAGCAGGACCGAGCCCGCAGGCACGCGGAACTTCAGGCTCTTGATGCTCTCGCCAAGCTCTTCCTTTGGCCATCGACCCTCGTCGAAAGCAGGAAGGCTGAAATGCCGAAACACCGCGTCGGGGCATTCGAGCGGGTTCTCTTGGTCCCGCAGCACCTCGACGTGATCGCCGAACGTCCCTACTTTCCAGCCCTCTGGAATTTCGTCGAGTTCGGAGTCGATGAGTCGCGCTGGGAACAGGTCGGCAATGCGCCTCGGCAGGCGTAGATTGCCGCCTTCGCACTTGGTGCGGACAGGATCGAAGTCCACGAACCACGATCTGAAGAGCGCTCGCGCCGTCGCCTCAAGCGTCTCGTTGATGCGGCGGTTCACGGCCAGTTTGTCGTCGAGCGCGCCCAGGATGTTGGCAATCGCCCGTTGCTCGTCCACTGCAGGCAGTGGAATGCGCACGCGACGAAGCTCCGTCTGCCGAATGCCCTGCGCGGTAGTCCCGGTGGCACGTGACAGAAGGTCGTGGCGGACTTGCTCTGCCTGAAGGGCATAGAACAAGAAGCGGCCGTTGAGCTTCGCCTTCTTTGTGCGAATGCCGAAGAGGCGTTGCCCCAAGCACCACTCAGGGGCATGTGCGATGTAGGCTGGTTCACCGAGAGGCGCTTCCGATGTGAGAATGACATCGTCGGCAAGTAGCGGTGTTCTCATCCAGCGGCGATAGGTGGCTTCGTTGACAAAGCGTGGTTCGTCGACTGACAAGTCCACGCGACGGCCCTTGATAGCCTTGGCTGATATCACGCGATACCCGGAAGCAACGAAGGCGGAGCCGAGTTTGAGCGGCGTGATGCCACGTCGATCCAAGATGTCGTCGACCAAGTCATCTAGGGCGGCGCTGTCCCACTCAGAGACCATGCCCAAGCTCCTCTAGGTTGGCCGCGATCATGGAATCCAGGCGGGCCGCCTCGGCCCGTTGATCTCGCAGCGCGACTGTGAGCCGCTGCATCCTCTCATCAAAATGCTCGCTGTTGTCCTCCAGCGCCTCTGAGCCCACGAAGCGGCCCGGTGTGAGCACGTAGCCGTGCTTGCGCACTTCCGCGAAGGGCACGGTCTTGCAGAACCCCAGGACGTCTGTGTAATCGTCGGCGCCCCTCTCGCCGCGCCAAGCATGATAGGTGCTGGCGACTCGTGCAATGTCACCTGTGGTCAACTCCCGGTGGGTCCGATCCACAAGTGGTCCGAGCTTCCGGGCGTCGATAAAGAGTATGTGACCTCGCCGGTCGCGGAACTTGCCATTCTTCCTATCGCGAGCAAGAAACCAAAGACACGCTGGAATCTGCGTCGAGTAGAAGAGCTGTCCCGGCAGCGCGACCATGCAGTCCACAAGGTCGGCCTCGACCAGCGACTTGCGGATCTCACCCTCGCCGGACTGGTTGCTCGACATCGATCCATTCGCGAGCACGAAGCCGGCGACACCCGCGGGCGCAAGGTGGTGCACGATGTGCTGGACCCAGGCGAAGTTCGCGTTGCCTGCCGGTGGCGGGCCAAACTGCCAACGCTTGTCTCCCGCGAGGCGATCCCCGCCCCAGTCCGAAATGTTGAACGGCGGATTGGCGAGGATGAAGTCCGCCTTGAGATCGGGGTGGCGGTCGCTGTGGAACGTGTCGCCGTGCGCGATCTGGCCATCGATGCCGCGGATCGCGAGGTTCATCTTGGCGAGGCGCCACGTCGTGTAGTTCGACTCCTGCCCGTAGATCGAGATGTCGGGCTTGTCCACCTTCGGGCTCTTGCTGCCCTTCCCATTTCCGTTCCCGGTGGCGTGTGCGCGGATGAACTCGATCGACTGAACGAACATGCCCGAGGAGCCGCAGCAGGGGTCGTAAACACGACCCCGATACGGTTCGAGCATCTCGACCAGCAGCTTGACCACGCAGCGAGGCGTGTAGAACTCGCCGCCCTTCTTGCCCTCGGCGCTCGCGAACTGCGACAGGAAGTACTCGTACACCCGCCCCAACACATCCTTCGAGCGCGCTTCCTCGTCACCGACCCGGATGTTGCTGATGAGGTCGATCAACTGGCCGAGCCGCGTCTTGTCGAGGGCAGGGCGGGCGTAGTCCTTGGGCAGAACACCCTTGAGCTGCGGGTTGTCGCGCTCGATCCCGGCCATCGCGTCGTCGACGAGCTGCCCGATGGTCGACTGCCGCGCCTGCGCCTTGAGGTGTGGCCATCGCGCTTCGGGTGGCACCCAGAAGATGTTCTGCGCGCGGTACTCGTCGGGGTGCTCGGGGTCGGCGCCGTTCGCCTGTTCCGCCACGAGGCGTTGGTGCTGCTCCTCGAAGGCGTCCGAGATGTACTTCAGGAAGATCAGCCCGAGGACTACGTGCTTGTACTCGGCGGAGTCCATCGTGCCCCGCAACGCGTCCGCCGCAGCCCAGAGTTTCTGCTCGAAGCCGACGTTGGCTCCCGTGTCGTTGTTGTTCTTTGCCTTGGCCATCGGGTTGCTCAGCAAGTGGTGCGGTCGTGTGCTCGGGCGGACTTGTGGAGGCGCGCGCGTGCGGTGGCAGGGCGGTCGACCGCTCCGAGGGGCCCAACTCTTGGGCCCTCGGCCCTTCCGCCATGGTTCGAGATCGTGCGCGCCTGGAGGGGCGCGGTGCGGAGCGTGTGGTGGGCGAGAAGACGTTTCGTGCCGCTCATGGTTGTTGAGGCGGGGCTTGTTCTTCCCGCCCCCTACTCCGGGACGTGGTACGCCCGGAGGGACTCGAACCCCCGACATCCTGCGTGTAAAGCAGGCGCTCTAACCAACTGAGCTACGGGCGTGTACCTCATGTCGAGCGTAGCCCTGCCCGCCGACCTTGCCCAGCAGGAACGCGGTCACCTTCGCCCGTCGGCGCATCACAGCGCCCCACAGAAGCAGCCGCCCGAGGGGGTGCGAACCTGCGAGCGGAGCCGCGTGAGCGGCGGACTCGGCGCCGGACTCGTGGCGGGGTCTTGCAACGCAAGGCGCGCTTGCTTCAATACCTCGCACTCGCACGGACCGTCCCCGTTTCCACGGGGCCCCATCCAGAGGCTTCATCGCCTCAGCTTGCGCGGTCGAGTTCCTTCCCGCAGCAAGCCCGAGCCTCCCTGAGGGGCATCCAAGATGAACAACAACCGTTTCGCGGACGACCCCGACCTTCGTCTCGGTGAGCTCAGGGTCGCGGTTCGCGACTTCCTCCGCAACCGTGGATGGCTCGATCGGTCTCACTTGGCCGGCGGAGGGCGCTGGATCTCCGACGAGCTGAGCTGGGCGGTCGAGAAGCTGTTCTGCGAGTTCTTCGCCGCGTGGCACCAGCGAGCCGGTTTCGCCGATGTGCGTTGGGAAGCCATCGTCGAGATGCTCGGTACTTTTCGTGAGCCCGCCCCGTTCCTGGCAGACCCACGACACGACCTGTGCGAAATGTTCTGCCTCGCTGCGGGCATCGGCGATGCCGGTCGGTCCTTCGACAAGACGGTGGGTGATGCCGGCCTGTCCCCGGATCAGCGCAGCGACTTGGAGCTGAGAGCCCTGGCGACCTCGATCCGCGACGTAGACCGGGCGCACTTCGCCGATCGCACGCTGCCGGGCAAGTCCGGTCTGCTGTTCGAGCGGATCGAACGCTGGCCGTTCGTCGCGGGTGCGAAGGTGGCGGAATGGAAGAAGCCCGACTTCCGGCGAGACCTCCAGCGCTATTGCGACCTGACCAACCTGAGCCTGTCCGAGGTCGACGACGATGTACCGCCGCCTCAGTGTGACAAGTCGCTGGGCCAGCCGCAGAACCTCGGGACTTGGTGCCTGGTGCTCGGACTGCACGTCGTGTCGGACTGGTTCGCTGGTCGAATGCGGCGACAACCGCGGCCCTCCGTGCGCGACGAGGTCCTGCGCGCGGCAAGCAAGATCTGCGGCGCCCTACAAGCGTGGCTGGAGTCAACGGGGTGCGAGCTGGGCAACCTGTCAGCCGTCGGCGCGGAGTTTCGCAACGAGGCGACAAGGGTGTTCCTCGCCATGGTGGAGCACACCATCGACGTGGCTGTCGAGTCCCTGCCGGAACACGCCTGGTTTCGCTTTCGGTCCGACTCGCCCGCGTGCGTGCGAATGTGGTTCGCCCGTGCCGCGTTCGACGGTCGCTCCGAGCAGATGCCAGCCGACGTCGCGACGAAGTGGGTGCGCGTCGTGAAGCAGGAGATGAGTGCGTTCCGGCCGTTGCTGGGTCAGGAAGACGTCCTGCCGCATGGTTGGGAAGATGTGGTGAGGGAGCGCTCGCTGCCTGCCCAGCTCCGCGCCCGCACGGGTGAAGCAGAGAAGGCATACGACCTCTTTGGTGAGCGTCAGCAGGTTGCCAAGAACTGGCCCGGGCTGCCCATCCAGATGCCGAGCGAACGCTTCGAGCGCGATCGCCCGCACTTCCTCGCCTGTGCCGACCAGGTCTTCCAGCTCGAAGGACTCTGGGAAGGCATGCGCCAACTGCTGTTGGCCATGCGGGCCCTGAAGTCGCCGTCCGTCGCCTCCGACCTGCGCTACTGGGAAGAGCCTGGCGTGGCCGCCTCACACTACCCGCGGCAGCCCGAGGAGCCTTGGCGCTGCATTCCGGCGAAGCTCGTCGCGAACTTCCACGCATTCGTCTCCAAGGAGGAGGCCAACGACCCCGAACTCAAGGCGCTGCGGAGCAAGTTCGCATCGTTTTGCCTGAACGGCCTGCGCGACAACTGGAGCGAGAAGGAGCGCGAAGAAGCTACTGCCAGCGCTCGCGTTCGCACGAATGGGGACATGGTGGAGGCGTCGCCCGACTGGCGCTTCTGCCGGGTGCGTGCCGCGAAGACTCTGGCCATCAACCCGGAAGGACGTGGCCACCGCCTGCTGCAGGCAGCGTCCGAGATGGACCCCGACCCGAGCGTGCGCGAAGCCGCCAACGACGCGTACCAAAGCCTGCGTCGTGGCGTCACCCTGCCCGACGGCATGTCGCCGCGCCGTGCCGTGCTCGGTGCCTTCTGGTGGTTGCGGCAAGCCCACCTGAAAGCACTCGACATCGAGATCGATCGCGATGGCGCTCAGCGCACTCGCATCAAGGAACTGAGTCGAACCAAGGAACGCGAACACAACTGACCGTCACCTACCCAAGAACCAACTGAGTGCACATGGCGCCCATACCGGGTGCCGCGCCTTCGCCACCGCGAAGGCTGCACGAGGGATCGGCAGACACCCCGCCTGCGGGGTGCCAGACCACGCCAAGGAACTCTCACCATGAACACCCAAGACCACTCCGTACTCTCATCTCTGCGCGGCAAGGCCATCGCCATCTTCGGCGGGGAGCCCCGCGAGCCCGCACGCCTCCGCCTCGAACAGGAACTCGGCTGCCGGGTCACTCACTTCGCGTCGCGCGAAAACGACGCCTCGGCCCGGCGCTTCGCCAAGTTCGAGCACCAGTTCTTCGACCTCGTGGTCTGGATCTGTGGGTGCTCGCGCACCGCGCACGGCGAGTACGTCAGGGATGCCGCGCGCCGACGGGGCATTCCATTCCTGGTGGTGCGGTCGTTCCCGCATCCGAACCGGCTGGGGCAGGAACTCGCCAACCGCCATCTCCTCGGTGCCCTCGCGTTGGTCGGGGGTGCCCGATGAACCGGCGCCTCGTCCTCCTGAACCTGCCGTTCCTGCGTGCGAAGGACCCACGCGCAACGCTCGGCGATGCCTCGTTGCGCGCGCGGCTGACCCGCGATCGCGACATCGACGTGGCTTCGGTCACCTGGGCGGTCAACACGCCGGGCGCCGACCGTGGGGCGCTCGCGGATGCCGTGATGGACGAACTCGGTCGCGGCGACCCGATGCTTGGCGTCGGCTGCTACGTGTGGAACGAACCCGTCGTGCAGTGGCTCCTTCCCGAGCTGCGGCGGCGTGGTTTCCGTGGCGCCATCGTTCTCGGCGGTCCGCAGATCACCTACTCGGGGGCTGGCGTCGACCGCGACTACCCTCACGCCGACATCTTCATCCGTGGCTACGGCGAAGATGCGTTGGCGAACCTCGTTCGCGGCAACGGTCGGGCTGGCGCGATCGCGGGTGTCAGCTACGCGGGGCGGGACCACGCGGTGACCTTCGCCAAGGTCGACTACGGGCTCTTGGAGTCGCCCATCGTGTCCGGCCTGTTGCCGCTGGGTGGCTTCCAGCGCTGGGAGACGCAGCGTGGCTGCCTGTACCGCTGCGCGTTCTGCCAGTGGCCGGGCGGCATCGACGGCATGCACCGCCTCGCGCGCAAGCGCATCGAGATCGAGAGCGAGATGCTGGCCGGCTCGGCGACCGAGGAGATCGCCATTCAGGATCCCATCTTCAACAGTGATCCCCAAGACTGGCTCGCGCCGCTCGTGGCCCTGGAACGTCACGGCTACCGGGGCCGCTTGTCCATGCAGTTGCGCCCCGAGACCTTCACGGGAGCGGCTGACTTCCTGCGGATGTCGCTTGCGGGCCGCTGCAAGCTGGAGTTCGGACTCCAGACGATCCACCGCGCGGAGATGGACGTGATCGACCGGAACAACCATCTCGGTAAGTGCCGCAAGGTGTTCGCCGCGCTGCGCGAGGCCGGCGCCTTCGTCGAGATCAGCCTGATCTACGGCTTGCCCAACCAGACGCTCGATTCCTTCCGCCGAAGCGTGGACTTCGCGCAAGAGCACGCGACCTCAGTTCGCGCCTTTCCCTTGTTGCTGCTGCGCGGGACGCCTTTGCATGGCCGGCAGCAGGAGCTCGGATTGGTTGAAGACCAGTCGGACATCCCGCAGGTGGTGTCTGCACCTACCTTCACGCGCGACGAGCATTTCAAGATGGCGGAGATGGCTGACCAACTCGCTAAAGCGGCAGACGCGTATGGGCAGTCCTGGCGAGAGGGGATCCTTCGCGGCTAGTTGCGAAGTGCAACATCGAGCCGGAGCTGCGTGGTTCGATGTCGATATGCGCGCCGTCACCAATCGCTGCAAGTGTTCACCATGCCGCGGGGCCACCGTCGAGACGGTGGTCCCCGTTGGATTCGCTCCAGCTGGCTTGCTTGTGCATGGCATCCGCACCGGACACTGCACCCTCACCGATCGACGAACGCCCCGCGCCCGCTGACCGCCGTCTTCTGCGGGTCGCCTTCGCCGAAGGCATCCTCGCGCGCGCAAGATAGCTCAGTTGTTTAGAGCGCCTCTCTTACAAGGAGGATGTCGGGGGTTCGAGTCCCTCATCGCCCACCATCTGCCGCGCGCTGGCGATGCCGCACGGTCTGCGCTCGCCCGTGCGGCGCGGATGGTTGCGGCTGCGACAGGGCTGCGGGCGGTCGCGGCACTGCCGGACGCAGTCGGACCGTGCCGGGCGTTTTGCCGCCGTGTCCGTCGCCGCTATGGTCGCCGGAATGACCACGCACGCACGCAGTCGGCAGGTTCTGGTCCACGGCTTGGCACTGGTGCTCGTGGGGCTGTTCTGGGGCTTCGTCGTGCCGCACACCCCGCATCCGCGGCTCGCCGTCGGCGCGCACATCCAGCTGGTGTCCAACGGCATGCTGTTCGTCGTCATGGCCGTGGTGCTGACGGTCGTGCCGCACCGCGTCGGTCCGAAGGCCGCGGCCGTGATGGTGCTGGCCGCCTAGCTGACCTGGGGCATGGGGCTTTCGGAGATCGCCAATGCGTGGTGGGGCACGACGCAGATGCTGCCCATCGCCGCTGGGCAGGCGGGAGCGAAGGGCGGTCTGCCGTGGCAGGAACTGGTCGTGAAGCTCACGCACATCGCGGCCGGACTCGGGCTGGTTGTCGCTTGGGCGTTGCTGGTCGTCGGCGTTCGGCAACAGCGCGAGGACGCAGGCACGGCCGGACGCTAGTCCGCGCGATGGCGACGATCGCCGCACGGCGCGATGGACACGCCAGCGCCGGCGCGGTCGGGGCTGCCCGTTGGTCGCCGAACGCGACCAACTGCGACGCGACATCCGTCGACCGCCAGCGCGCGCCCGTGCCGCGCGCTCAGCGATCGACGAACACGCCGCGGCCGCTGGTCGCCGTCCTCCACGCGTCGCCTTCGCCGGACGCATCCGGGTCCGCGCGCGCGCGCGGCCACGCTGCCGTTGCTCGCCGCGGGTTGCGGCGGCCGGCACGCCGCAAGCCTCCTGACTTCGCAGTGGTCAGTTCGCCGCGTCGTGGTCGAGCGTCCACTGCAGCGCGTCCGCCGCGGCGGCGTCTTCGGGCCGGCCGCGCTGGCGCAGTTTGCCGATCAGAGCCATGCGGGTAGCGCGGTCGCGGTTCTGCGCGAGCTTCCACTTCACCTTTCGGGCGCGCACTTCCAGCTGCACGGCGGTGAGCATGCCGAGCGGTCGCTGGTACATCGGGTCGCCGGCGGCGACGGGCCGGTGGCCGCCCTCGGGCTGGTAGTGCGCCAGCAGGCGCTGCATCTGCGCGGCGAGCACGGCGGCGTCGTCGGTCAGCGTCGCGCGGCACTCGAACACCACCGTGCGGTGGTAGCCGGTGGCGAACACGGCGTTGGCGTCGTCGAGCCAGTGGGACGGGATCGCGCCGAGCACTTCGTCGACCTCGAACACGCACCGCGGATTGGTCTGCAGGTCGGCGAGCTGTTCGTCCGCACGGTTGAGGTGCAGTTCGACGCGGTCGCCGAGGAGCAGGAACGGAAACAGGCCGAGGTGCGGCTGGCCGTCGCCGTCGGCCGTGACCAGCCGGCCGAGCCGATGGGCGGTGACGAAGGCGTGGATCGCGGCGTCCGGCACATTGGCGTACAGGTCGTAGTAGATCACCGACGGAGTGTAGTGCCGGCGGCATGCGGGAGCGCCGGGGGGGCAGTGCGAGGCAACTGCACAGCCGGCGACGCGCCGGCGGGGACGTCATGCCGCGCCACGCCTGCACGGTCTGCGCCGCACGAGACCCATCACCGCCAACCGCCGCCACCACCCGCTTGTGCGCGACCGCGCCGTCGGTTCGCATCGGGGTCCTGCCATGGAAGACCGCAAGCTCGCCCCGTTCGTCGACGGCGTGTGGGAACAGGACATCGTCCCGCAGCTCGTCGACTACATCCGCATCCCCAACAAGTCGCCCGCGTTCGACAAGGACTGGGCGGCCGCCGGGCACATGCAGCGCGCCGTCGACCTGATCGCCGGCTGGTGCAAGGCGCAGCCGATCGAAGGGCTGACCGTCGAGGTCGTGCAGCTGCCGGGCCGCACGCCGCTGATCTACATGGAGGTGCCGGGCGAGGGCGACGACACCGTGCTGCTGTACGGCCACCTCGACAAGCAGCCGGAGATGACCGGCTGGTTCGACGGCCTCGGCCCGTGGGAGCCGGTGCGCAAGGGCGACAAACTCTACGGCCGCGGTGGCGCCGACGACGGCTACGCCGCGTACGCGTCGCTGACGGCGATCCGCGCGCTGCGCGAGGCCGGCGGCACGCACAGCCGGTGCGTCGTGCTGATCGAGGCGTGCGAGGAGAGCGGCAGCTACGACCTGCCGCACTACATCGACGCGCTGAAGGCGCGCATCGGCACGCCGAGCCTCGTCGTCTGCCTCGACTCCGGCTGCGGCAACTACGACCAGCTGTGGTGCACGACGTCGCTGCGCGGGCTCGTCGGCGGCGACGTGCGCATCGACGTGCTGACCGAGGGCGTGCACAGCGGCGACGCCAGCGGCATCGTGCCGAGCACGTTCCGCATCTTCCGCCAGTTGATGGAGCGGCTGGAGGACAGCGCCACCGGCCGCATCCTGCCCAAGGAGTTCCACGTCGCCATCCCGGCGCAGCGGCAGGCGCAGGCGAAGCTCGCCGGCAAGGTGCTCGGCCAGACCATCTGGCAGCGTTTCCCGTGGCAGAAGGGCGCGAAGGCGATGGCCAAGGACCTGCAGCAGCTGGTGCTCAACCGCACGTGGCGGCCGTTCGTCGAGCTGATCGGCCAGGACGGCGTGCCGCACGTCGAGAAGGCCGGCAACGTGCTGCGGCCGTTCTCGACCTTCAAGCTGTCGCTGCGCATCCCCCCGCGCGCCGACGAGAAGGCCTGCCTGCAGCACCTCAAGAAGGTGATGACGCAGGACCCGCCGTACGGCGCCAAGATCACCTTCTCGGCCGAGAAGGCGAGCGTCGGCTGGGACGCGCCGCCGCTGGCCGGGTGGCTGGAGAACGCCGCTGCCGCCGCGTCGCAGGCATGCTTCGGCAAGCCGTGCGTCTACATGGGCGAAGGCGGCACGATCCCGTTCATGGGCATGCTCGGGGCCAAGTTCCCCGACGCGCAGTTCTTCATCACCGGCGTGCTCGGCCCGCAGAGCAACGCGCACGGCCCGAACGAGTTCCTGCACATCCCGATGGGCAAGCGCCTGACGGCGTGCGTCGCGCGCATCCTGCAGAGCCACTTCGACCGGCCGCGCGGGGCGGCGAAGCGGGCGGCAAGCAGTCGCAAGGTCGCGAAGGGCGCGGCGAAGTCGGCGACGAAGCGCGCCGCCAAGCCCGCGGGCCGGCGCGCGCGCTGAGCGGGGCGCGCGCGCCGCACGACGGCTGCGCCGCGCCCCTGGCAGCGGCGCGGCGAGAGCGCCGGCTCAGCGGATCGTGAAGTCGACCGTGTCCGACAGGTCGAGGAAGCCGAAGCAGTTGGCGCCGCTGAAGCCGTAGCCCTGCACCGAGAAGCCCTGACCGACCAGGGCGAGGTTGGCCGGGATCGGCACGGTCAGCGGGTTGCTCGTTAGGACCGTGTTGTTGACGCCGAGCGCGCAGTTGCAACCCAGCGCGCCGAGCCACTGGTACCCGGGCGTGCCGAACACGATCCCGGACGGCAGCGGGGTGTTCGCGGTGAAGGTCACCGAGTCGCCGATCGCCGGCGTGCCGTTCGGCGTGATGGTGAGCGAGCCGCACTGCGTCGGGTAGTACGAGAAGAACTGCCCGGCGGCGTAGCTGCCGTAGTCGTACAACGCGATCGCGTTGCTCCCGATCCGTGCGCTGGTGATCATGTAGCGCGAGCTGAACGTCGGACCGTTGCGCATGGCCGCCATGCGCGTCCAGTAGTCGTCGATGCCGGGCGTGCCGGCCAGCAGCACGCGAGTTTCGTCGACGCGGAAGCCGGTGGTGGCGTCGTAGGCCAGCGTGCTGGCGTACGTGTCGTAGTCCGTGCCGGAGTACTCGCTGTAACCGACGACGAATCGCACGCCGTTCGAGTCGATCGAAGGCAGGATCTGGTTGCGGGGCTGGTTGGCGCCGCCAGCCTCGTTGGCGCTCAGGTTGAAGGTGATCGTCTGTGCATTCTGGCTGGTGCGGCCGGCGACGAAGATGTCCGCCTGTGCCGTCGGGTTGACCTTCAGCTCGTAGGCGACCATGAACGTGCCGTTCGTGAGCGGCGAGCTGCAGCTCGGCCGCTCTTCGTTGTCCAAGGAGCTGGCCAGGGCGGACGAGGCGAAGAGGACGGTCCCGTCGAAGCGGATGCGGGCCGTCAGCACGTCCCAGTCGGTGAAGGTGCCCGTCCACTGCCATTGCCAAGCCACCTGCCACTCGGTGCCGCCATTGCTCTTCGAGATCGAGGGCGCGGCCTCCGGATTGGCGGCCGTGCTCAGTGCCGAGGGCTGGGACACGGGCAGCGTGCCGTTCGGCAGGACGAGCTTGTAGTAGATGTCGCGATTGCCCGGGGCGACTTCCTTCTCGAACACCACCGCGTAGTAGTAGGGCGCCGCGAGGAACGGATCGCCGCCGACGTCAGGACGGAAGTTGTTGCCGGGGATGCCGACCGCACCGTTGCGTTCGATGTCGAAGCGGGGACTGAGCGTGCCGCCGTCGGTGACGGGGCGACCGACGATGAACGTGTCGGCCGGCGTGGCGGCGAAGTTGGCCTGGCCCACGACGAGGAAGTTGCGGACTCCGCGGTTCGAGGCCACGCGCGGCGCGACCCAGTTCAGGCTGGTGAAGTCGACCTGGATCGCCGCCGGCGCGACGTAGTTGAGCGTCGAGTCGAAGATCTCGGCGATGCAGTCCTGGTCCGTCGCGCTCCACTGGCTCTGCCAGACGACGATCGTGCGCTCCGGCGCCTGCAGCGTGGCGACGTCGGGTTCGCGGTTCAGGCCCGTCGGGTTGGGCGAGGTCTGGCTGAGGTTGGGCAGGCTGTTGACGATCGGGTCGAGCACTAGCGGCAGCGTCGCGCGCGCCACGAACTACGCGGGGATGGTGATGTGCGCCGAGTCGCCGTCCCACTCGATCGCGAGCGGCAGCGTGTTGCCGGCGGCGTCGACGGCCATCGCCTTGCGGTACTCCAGCGTGCCGTGTTCGTTGGCGAAGCGGACGCCGTCCGGAGTCGCCTGGGCGGACGCCGCCAGCTCGCCGCGCATCGCCACGTCCACGTGCACGTCGCCGCGGTTGGGCAGCGTCGGGAACACGAACGACTGCTCGACGGCGTCGAGGGCGGTGGCGACCTTCTCGATCAGGCTGCCGCGGTGCGTCTGCACGACGCCTTCCGCGTGCGTCGGCTCGCCGGCGGCCAACGCCAGCGGTTCGCCGCCGACCGTCGCGCTCGCCAACTCGATGCGCATCGGGAAGTTGCGCGGCGCCTCGCTGCCGAAGAACGGGATGAAGGTGAAGCCGCCGCGGTCGAAGCTGGCCTTCCAGTCCGCGCCGCGCGCCCACAGTTCGTTGTCGTCGGCGTGCTGGAACTGCACCGCCGCCAGGGGGCGCGGGCGCATGCTGTTGCGCGCCGTGCCGCGGGCGCGCGGGGCCGGAACGGCGGCAGCGACGTCCACGGGTGCGGCCTGCTCGCCGGACGGCGGCAGGTGCCGGACCGTCGGCGACGGCGTGGTGGTCGGCACGAGCACGGGGATCGGGCCGGGGCCAGGGGTGGGACGCGGTCCTTCCTGCTGCGCAGCGAGCTGCGCGGCGAGGGCGGCCGAGGACAGAATGAGAAGCGTCTTCATGGTTTCGTTGGGGGTGGGGGCTTTCTCCGACCCCTGCCACAGCGGCGGTTCGCCGCGAAACCACACGGACGCTGCGCGCGATCCCGCCGGCTACTTCGTTCCGGCCGTCGCCGCCGCCGGCGACAGCAGCGTCAATCCGCTGGCGGCAACGGCCTTGCGGAACTCGGCCATCGGGCCGGCCAGGAAGGCGTCGACCGCCGCCGCCACCGCCGGGACCTTGCCGGCGGCACGGTCCATCAGCGCCAGCTCCGTCGCGTTCGGCGCGTCGTCGGTGCTGGTGGCGCGCATCAGCTCCTGCGCCTTGGCGATCAGGCCGTCGTCGTCGCGCGCGATGCCCTGCGTCGGCTTCTTGCTCCAGAGCGTCTCGTCGAGTTCCGTCGCGGCCTTCTTCACCGCCTCGATCGCGTCGCGCAGCGCCTTGTGCGGGTCGGTCGCGCCGGGCTTCGGCTTCGGCTCGACGGCGAGGCGTTTCTCGACGACCTCGACGTCCTTGCGGCTGCGCGTGAAGCGCTGCGTGGCGCGGTGCAGCTCCGCGTCGAGGTCCTGCTTGCGCTGGCGCAGGGCGTCCTTGGCGGCGCGGTCGGCGGCGGCGATCGCGACGCGCGGGTCGGCCTCGACGAGCACCTTCACGTCGCGCTGCTCGCCCTGGAACCGCACGGTCACGAGGTATTCGCCCGGCAGGACCTCGCGGCCCGCGGGCGCGAACTCGGGCTCGTCCTGCAGCTCGCGCGACGGGCCGGGGCCGTCGTCGCGCTGGAAGCGCCAGACCACGCGGTTGAGGCCGAGGTGCAGGTCCTCGCGCCACGTGCGGACCTTCCGGCCGCTGGCGTCCCAGACCTCGATCGTGGCCTTGTCCTTCGGTTCCTCCGGCGGCTTCGGCGCGGCGTCGGCCGGCTTCTCGGCGGGCTTCGCGTCCGTCTTGGCCTCTGCCGGTTTCGTCTCGGCCGGCGCGTCCTTCGCCTTCTGCGCCTCGGCGGCCTTCTGCGCCGCCTCGCGCGCCTTCTGCTTTTTCTTGTCGGCGTGCTTCAGCTCGGGTGCGTCGGCGAAGACGTGCAGGAAGACGCCGCGCGGGCGCGACGCGCCGCGGAACTCGCCGTGGCCGGGGAAACGCTCGCCGGGCGACTGTGCCGTCTCGTGCGCGATCGTCGGCGTCGCCGGGAACACGTGCAGCTTGGGCTTCGCCGCCAGCGTCGCGGCGATCTGGCGCAGCGGCGAGACGTCGTCGAGCACGAAGATCGAGCGGCCGTGCGTGGCGACGATCAGGTCGTGCTCGCGCGGGTGCGTCGCGATCGCCATCGCCGAGCACGTCGGCACGCCGTGCGTCCACTTCTGCCACGCGGCGCCGCCGTCGAACGACACGTACAGGCCGAACTCCGTGCCGAGCCACAAGAGCTCCTTCTGCACGGGGTCTTCCTCGATCACGAGGCAGTAGCCGTCGATCGCCGGCGTCGCGAGCGACGTCCACGACGCGCCGAAGTCGCGCGTGACGTAGACGTACGGCGTCCAGTCGGCGGTGCGGTGGCCGTCGAACACCGCGTACGCGGTGGCGGCGTCGTGCTTGCTCGCCTCGACGTGCGGGCACCACGTGTGCTTGGGCAATGCGGGCACGTTGGCCTCGACGCTCGTCCAGCTGGCGCCGCCGTCCTTGCAGACGTGCACGCGGCCGTCGTCCGTCGCTGCCCACAGCACGCCCTGCTGCACCGGGCTCGGCGCGATGCTGAGGATCGTGCAGTGGTTCTCGGCGGCGGTGACGTCGCGCGTCAGGCCGCCGCTCTCGTGCTGCTTCTGCTTCGCGGGGTCGTTGGTGGTGAGGTCGGGCGAGACGATCTGCCAGCCCTCGCCGCGGTCGACCGACTTGTGCACGAACTGGCTGCCGTAGAACACCGTGCCCGGCGCGAACGGGTCGAGCGCGATCGCGGCGTTCCAGTGGAAGCGCAGCTCGACGTCGTCGGGGGCCGGCGGGCGGATGAGCTTCTGGCCGCCGGTGCGCAGGTCGTAGCGCACGAGGTAGCCGCCCTGGCTCATCGCGTAGCCCTGCCGGCTGTCCTGCGGATCGGGCACGGTGGCGAAGCCGTCGCCGAAGCAGACCTCCTGCCAGTGCGCGTTGCGGATGCCGCCGTTCTCCCAGACAGTCGCCGGCCCGCGCCAGCTGCCGTTGTCCTGCAGGCCGCCGTACACGTGGTACGGCCGGTCCATGTCGAAGGCGACGTGGTAGAACTGGGCCAGTGGCAGGTTGCCGCAGAAGCGCCACGAGCCGCCGCGGTCCTGGCTGATCGACACGCCGCCGTCGTTGCCGAGGAGCAGGCGCATCGGGTCGGTCGGGTCGATCCACAGCGCGTGGTGGTCGGGGTGCGCCGCGTCCCAGCCGGCGAGGCCTTCGAACGTCCGGCCGCCGTCGTTGGAGACGTCGACGGTGACGTGCAGGCTGTAGAGCCGGTTCGCGTCGGCCGGGTCGACGCGCACGTCGCAGAAGTAGAACGGCCGCGGGGCGATGTTCTCCTTGTCGTTGACGACGCGGAACTTGAAGCCGCCGTCGTCGCTGCGCAGCAGCACGTTCTTCTGCGCCTCGGTCAGCGCGTAGACGACGCGCGGGTCGCTCGGCGCGATGGCGAGGCCGATGCGGCCGAGCTCGCCGCCGGGCAGGCCGTCGTCCTCGCCGAGCTTCGTCCACGTGGCGCCGCCGTCGAGCGTGCGGTGCAGGCCCGAGCCGGGGCCGCCGGACTGGAAGAGCCACGGCCAGCGACGGTGCTCCCACATCGCCGCGAGCAGCTTGTCGGGGTTGCGCGGGTCGAGCGCGAGGTCGCCGCAGCCGGTGCGCGGGTCGACGTACAGGACCTTGGTCCACGTCGCGCCGGCGTCGGTCGTCTTGAACACGCCGCGCTCCTCGTTCTCGCCCCAGCTGGTGCCGAACGCGGCGACCCACGCGGTGTCGGGGTTGGTCGGGTGCAGCAGGATGCGGTGGATGCGCTCGGTCTTGTCGAGGCCCAGCTTCTGCCACGTGCGGCCGCCGTCGCGCGTGCGGTAGACGCCGCGGCCGACGCTCGCCGAGTTGCGCGGGTTGCCCTCGCCGGTGCCGACCCAGACCACGTCCGGGCTGCGCGGGTCGATGGCGATGGCGCCGACCGACGCGCAGTCCTGGTCGTCGAACACCGGCGTGAAGCGCACGCCGCCGTCGGTCGACTTCCACACGCCGCCGCTCGCCGCGCCGGCCCAGACGATCGTCGGGTCGCCCGGCACGCCGGCGACGGCGCCGATGCGGCCGCCGCAGACGGCGGGGCCGATGGCGCGCGCCTTGAGGTCGGACAGCAGCGCGAGGTCGACGGCCGGGGCGTTGGCGGGCGTGCTGGCAGGCGCGGGAGCGGCCGGCGTTTGCGCCACGGCGGCAGCGGCGAGCGCGAGTGCGACGAGGAAGAATCGGGCGGTCATCGTCGCGGCAGCCTACGCGTCACGCGCGCCGTCGGCACGCTGCGTGGCGATTCCCCGCGGTCAGCTGCCGCGGTGCGCGGCGATCGCCGCGTTCGCTGCGGCGGCCGGCGGCGCGAGTCGCGCCAGCAGCGCGCCAGCCGTCAGCCAGGCGACGCCGACCCACTGCGCGATGTAGCGGTCGACGCCGGTGCGCAGGAAGTCGCTTCGCAGGTGCGCGGGTCCGAGCGCGACGAAGACGAAGATCGCCAGCACGCCGAGGCCGATGGCCGCCAGCAACGCGCCGGCGTCCCCGAGCGCCATGCCGCGCCGTCGCAGCAGCGCTGCCGCTGCGGCCGGCAGCAGGAAGGTCAGCCCGACCTTCACCGGGTGGACGGCCTCGTACAGCACGCGGCCGGCGATGCGCGGCAGGTCGGCCCACGGCAGGCGCAGCCGAGCCAGATTCTCGATGGCCGCGCCGAGCGAGTTCGCCGCCAGGCCGCCGAGCGCCACGATCGCGGCGGCGACGGCGGCGCTGCCGAGGGCGAGCGGCAGGCGCCAGCGCGGCCGCGCCAGACCGACGCCGAACGCCAGCGCCGCGAGCGGCACGAGCGGCAGCGCCAGCCACGTCCAGCCGGGCGCGCTGCCCGGCGCGGCGAGGCGCGCCTGCAGCGGGGCCCACAGCAGGAGCCCGGCGGCGGCGCCGATGGCGCCGGCGACCGGCACGGCGCGGCCGCCGCGCGCCGCGGCGCAGGCGACGAGGACGCCGGCGTGCACGAGGCCTTCGTTCTTGGCCAGCGGCAGCAGCAGGCAGGCGAGCGCGAACGGCAGCGTCCGCTCGCGCAGCAGCGCGGCGGCTGCGTGTGTCAGCAACACGGCGACGAGCAGGTCGGCGTAGCCGGAGTCGGCCGCGCCTTCGCGCCCTTCGGTCATCGCCGGCAGCAGCGCCAGCGCGGCAGCGCACAGGCCGATCGTGCGCAGCGGCGCGCTGCGTGCGTGCAGCGTGCGCGCGACCGCGAACAGCATCGACAGCCACAGGCACGGGAACAGCAGCCGGCCGCCGAGCGGGCCGAACCACGCCATCGTTTGCGCCAGCAGCGCTGGTTGCAGCAGCGGGTAGCCGCGGCTCGGCAGGTAGGTCGCGCCGTCGGTGAACACCGGCTGCTGCAGCGAGCCGTCGAGCGCGAGCCACTTCGCCGTGGCGCCCCAGGCGACGAAACCGTCCCACACGCGGCTGTCGGTGGCGACCGAACCCCAGGTGATCGCGGCGAGCGCCGACAGTAGCGCTGCGAGGCCGATCGAGCCAAGGCGCGGCGGGAGCAGCTCGCGGCGCGCGAGCGGCAGCGCCGCGAGCCCGCAGGCGGCGAGCAGCCAGGGCGGCAGCGGCAGGCCGAGCAGCCACAGCGGATGCGCCGCGAGCGCGAACAGCGCCAGCGTCGTCAGCAGCCACGGCGCGCTCACCGCGGCCCCCGCAGCGTCCAGCGCAGTTCGCTGCCGTCGGTCGCGTCGACGACGCCGTAGCGGCCATCGGCGGGTTCGCCCGCGGGATGCCCGGCGAAGACGCGGCGACCGAGCGCGGTGCCGTCGGGCTGCACGAGCGAAGCGTGCACGACGAGGCGCGGCGCCAGCACGGCGGCGAGCGGCTCCATCAGGCCGCGACCGGGACCGTCGTAGGCGATCACCTGATCGGCGGGCGCATGGCGCACGAGCCACGCGACGATGCGCTTGGTCTCGCCGTCGGCGTGCACGAAGTGCCACAGCGGGCCGGCGGCCTGCGCAGCTTCGATCAGCTGGCCACGCTTGCGCACCGAGCCCTGCGGCAAGCGCAGCGCGACGAACGCGACGTGCGCCAGCAGCAGCGCCGCGAGCCACGCCGGCGTCACGCCGGTCCAGCGCGTCAGGCGCGAGGCGAGCGTCGGCGCTGGCGCGATGGGCGGCATCGTCGGCGCGAGTATCGGCGTGCTCGACGACACGCGCAACGCATGCGGAAGCAGCTTCCTCGTTGCCATGCAGCGCGCGATCGCGGACGCTAGCCCTTCGTGCTGCATCGCTTCGAGATCGCGTTGGCCGACGTCGACCGCGGCGTCTACGCCGACCTCGACCTGCGCGTCGCCCGTCATCCTTCGGAGGACGAGCCGTACCTGCTGACGCGCGTGCTCGCGTTCGCGCTCGAGCACAAGGACGGCCTCGCCTTCAGCAAGGGGCTCGCCGAGGCCGACGAGCCGGCGCTGTGGGTCAAGACGCCGGACGGCCGCGTGCGCGAGTGGATCGAGGTCGGCGCGCCCGCTCCCGACCGGCTGCACCGCGCCGCCAAGCTCGCCGAACGCGTCGTCGTGTGGTGCCACCGTCGGCCCGACCTGCTGCAGCAGAAGTGCGCCAAGGAGAAGGTGCACAAGGCCGAGGCGATCACCGTGGTCAAGGTGCCCGGCGAGCTGCTCGACGCACTGCAGCGCCGGCTCGATCGCAACAACAAGTGGGACCTGTCGCGCTGCGAAGGCCGCTTGACCGTCGTCGTCGGTGGCGAGGCCATCGAGGCGGCGATCGAATCGATGCCCCTTCTGCCAGCGCCCGGGTGAGATGACGCGGCTCGTCGACCTCTTCACGGCGAGCGTCGCGCGCCACGCGGATGCGCCAGCCGTCGACGTGCCGCCCGGGGCGGGACGCGCGCAGCGGCTCGTCGTCACCTACCGCCAGCTCGCGGCGATGGCCGACCAGGTCGCCGCCGCGGTCGCGCCGCATGTGCACGGCGAAGCGCTGGTCGTCGTGCTGCTCGGTCGCACGACGCCGTGGCTCTACGCCGCGCAGCTCGGCGCCATGCAGGCGGGCGTCGGCTACGTCGCCGTCGACCCGACGTTCCCCGACGCGCACCTCGCGCACGTCGCCGCCGACGCCAAGGCCGTCGCCGTGCTGACCGACGCCGCCGGCGCGGCGCGCGCCGCGGGCCTCGGCCTGCCGGTCGTGGCGTTGCCGCTGTCGGGCAACGCGCCGGACGCGCTGCCGCCGCCGCCCGCGTGGGCGGACGATCGCAGTCTCGCGTACGCGATCTACACCTCGGGCACGACCGGCAAGCCCAAGGGCGTGCTGATCGAGCATCGCGGCGCGGTCAACCTCGTGACGCAGGGCGTGCAGCGTTTCGGCATCGCGCCGGGCGACCGTTGCGCGCAGGGCAGTTCGCCGGCGTACGACTCGTCGGTCGAGGAGACGTGGCTCGCGTTCGCGGCGGGCGCGACGGTCGTGCCGCTCGACGACGAGACGGTGCGCATGGGGCCCGACCTCGTGGCGTGGCTCCGCCGCGAGCGCATCACCGTGTTCTGCCCGCCGCCGACGCTGTTGCGCGCGATGGACGTGCGGTCGCCGCGCGCCGAGCTGCCGGACCTGCGGCTGTGTTACGTCGGCGGCGAGGCGCTGGCGGCGGACCTCGCCGACCTCTGGGGCGGCGAGGTTTGGCTGGAGAACGGCTATGGTCCGACCGAGTGCACGGTGACGGTGGTGCGCGGCCGCGTGCTGCCGGGCCGACCGGTGACCATCGGCCGGCCGGTGCCGCCGCACGTCGCCTGGATCCTCGGCGACGACGGCCAACCGGTGCGCGACGGCGAGGCCGGCGAACTGTGCATCGCCGGTCCGGGCCTGGCCCGCGGCTACCTCGGCCTGCCGGAGCTGACCGGGCAGCGCTTCCCGACCCTGCCCGGCATCGGCCGCGTCTACCGGACCGGCGACCTCGTCAGCCGCGACGGCGACGGCGAGATCAGCTTCCACGGCCGCATCGATGCGCAGGTCAAGGTGCGCGGCTACCGCATCGAGCTCGAGGCCATCGAAGCCGTGCTCGCGGGCTGCAAGGGCGTGCGCGAGGTCGCTTGCTGCGCACAGGACGAGGACGGGGAGAAGGTGCTGGCGGCGCACGTCGTGCCCGCGCCCGCCGGAGCGGCGCCGGAGCGCGGCGCGCTGGCCGCGGCGGTGCGCGCCGTGCTGCCGGACTACATGACGCCGCAGCGCTTCGCGACCATCGGCGAACTGCCGCGCACCATCAGCGGCAAGGTCGACCGCAAGCGCCTGCCGCGCATCGAGGCGCCGGCCGCGGTCGCCGACGGCGCGGCGTGGACGCCGAGCGACGCCGACGAGCTCCTGCTGCGCGATGCGTTCGCCGCCGTGCTGCGCGTGCCGCCGGCGATCGTCCGGCCCGACAGCGACTTCTTCGCGCTTGGCGGCGACTCGCTGCGCGCCGCGCTGCTGGTCTCCCGACTGCGGCGGCACCCGGGCGGCGAAGCGACAGCCGTGCGCGACGTCTACCTGCACCGCACCCCGGCCGCGCTCGCCGCGCGCGTGCGCGCCGCCGCGAGCGGCACCGCGGCCGGTGACGCCGGCGCCGACGCGCCGCTGCCGCCGCTGCTGCCGACGCCGTGGCTCGCGACCGCCGTGCAGACTGCCGTCGTCGCGCTGGTCGTCGCCGCCGCCGCCAGCCTCGCGTGGCTCGCCGGCTTCGTCGTGCTGCCGTGGCTCGCGGCGGAGTTCACGCTGCTGCAGCTGCTGTTCGTCGGGCCGTGGCTCGCCGCTCTCGCCTTCGGCGCCTACGCGGTGGTCACGCTCGCGCTGGCGATCGGCAGCAAGGAGCTGCTGATCGGCCGCTACCTGCCGCAGCGCGTGCCGGCGTGGAGCAGCTTCCACGTCCGCCACTGGATCGTCGTGCGGCTGGTGCGGCTCGTGCCGTGGAACCTGCTGGACGGCACCGAAGCGAAGGTCGCCGCGCTGCGGGCGCTCGGCGCGCGCATCGGCCAGCGCGTCCACCTGCACCGCGGCGTCGACGTGCTGTCCGGCGGGTGGGACCTGATCGAGATCGGCGACGACGCCACGCTGCTGCGCGAGGCCGAGATCGGCGCCTGCCAACTCGACGATGGCCACCTCGTCGTCGGCGCGGTGCGCATCGGCGCGGGCGCGACGCTGAGCACGCGCAGCGGCGTCGGCCCGGACACGGCGGTCGGCGCCGGCAGCGTGCTCGGCCCGCTCGCCTACGTGCCGCCCGGCGGCGTCGTGCCGCCCGGCGAACTCTGGCAGGGCACGCCGGCGCGGCACGTCGGACCCGCGCCCGTGCCCGCGCCGATCGACGTGCCGAGCCGGCCGCTGCCGCCGTGGCCGTACACGCTGCTGCGGCTCTGCGGCCGCCTGTTCTGGGCGCCGCTCGTCGCGCTGCCCTTCACCGGACTGGTCTACGGTGGCGCGCTGCTGCTCGGCGTCGACGAGGCAGCGCTCGTAGCGTGGTTGTGCGGCGACGGGCCGTCGTCGCGGCCGGAACTGGTGTGGTTCGCCGTGGCGCTGGCGCTCGCCGGCGCGCCGATCGGCCTCGTCGCGCAGGCGCTGGCGCTGCGCTGGTCGCCGCCGATCCCGGTCGGCACGCACGGCCGTTGGACATGGCTGCACCTGCAGGCGCAGGTGCGCATGGACGCGGTCGAGTCGGCCGGGCAGTGGCTCGCCGGCGCCATGTTCTGGCCGATGTGGCTGCGCCTCGCCGGCATGAGGATCGGCCGCGACACCGAGATCAGCACGATCGTCGACGTGTTGCCCGAACACGCGGTGATCGGCGCCGGTTCGTTCCTGGCCGACGGCATCTACCTCGGCGTGCCGCGCGTGCACGGCGGCGCGGTCACCGTGGCGCCGACAGCGCTCGGCGAACGCTGCTTCCTCGGCAACCACGTGGTCCTGGACACAGGCCAGCGCCTGCCCGACGACGTCGTGCTCGGCGTCTGCACGGTCGCGGACGACCGTCGCATGGCGGCTGGCACCGGTTGGTTCGGACAACCGGCGTTCGCGCTGCCCAAGCGCGAGGTCGTCGCCGCCGACCGGCGGCTGACGCATCGCCCGAGCGCGCTGCGCGTCGTCAATCGCCTGTTCTGGGAGTCCGCGCGCTTCGCGCTGCCGGCGCGGCCGGGCTGGCTCGGCAGCGTCGGGTTCGACGTCGTCGCCGCCGCGGTCGACGACGCGCTGGCGCAGTCCGGCGTCGCCTGCGCGGCGACCGTCGGTTACGGGCTCGTGCTCGCGGCGGTGGTGATCGCGGCGAAGTGGCTGCTGCTCGGCAAGGTGAAGCCGTCGCAGCACGCGCTGTGGTCGTGCTGGGCCAACCGCTGGGACTTCCACTACGTCGTCTGGGAGCGCTACAGCCGCGGGTTCCTGCAGTTGCTCGAAGGCACGCTGCTGCTGCCGTGGTTCCTGCGCGCGCTCGGCATGAAGGTCGGTCGCCGCGTCGTGCTCGGCGAAGGCTTCGCGCAGGTCGTCGATCCCGACATGCTGCGCATCGACGACGGCGCGACGGTGCACGCGATGTTCCAGGCGCACAGCTTCGAGGACCGCGTGCTGAAGACCGACCGCGTGCGCGTGCGCGCGCATGCGACGGTCGGCCGCGGCGCGGTGGTGTTGTACGGCGCCGACATCGGCGACGGCGCGCACGTGATGGGGCACAGCGTCGTGATGAAGCAGGAGACGCTGCTGCCGCGCCGCGGCTACGCCGGCGCGCCGACGGTCGAGATCGAGCGACGCCACGAACCGCTGCGCGCCGCGCCCGCGGTCCCGCCGATGCCCGACGTGCGGGTCGACGCCTTCGACGCCGCGCGCGGCCTCGCGGTGTTGGCGATGGTGTGGTTGCACTTCGTGCCGGAAGCCGGCGAGGACGCCGGCGCGCTGGCGCGGTTCCTCGGCTGGACGACGCTCGTCGGCACGGGCGTGCCGTCGACGCTGTTCTTCCTGCTCGCGGGCGTGGCGTGGGCCTGCTCGGCGCGGCGCGACGGCGCCGAGTCCCTGGCGCTGCGCCCGGCGTGGGTGGCGCGGCGGTCGCTCGCCCTCGCCGCGGTCGGCGTGCCGTTCTGGGTCTGGGCGTGGCCCAACGACGTGCTGACGGCGTTCGCGCTGGCGCTGCCGTGCGTGGCGCTGCTGCAGCGCTGCGGCCGCACGGCGCTGGCGAGCGCGCTCGTGCTGCTGCTGTTGGCGATCCCGTGCGCGGCGCGCGCGTTCGGCGGCTTCGTCGCCGGCGACCTGCTGGCGGACAGCACGCACCTCGCCAACCACGGCTTCGGCTGGGAGACGCTGCGCTGGTTCCTCTACGACGGCAGCTACCCGCTGCTGCCGTGGCTGTGGCCGCCGCTGCTCGGCGCGCTGCTGGCGATGAACGGTCGCACCGACGCTGCGCGCTGGAGACGCTGGATCGCGCTCGGTGCCGTGATGACGGCGCTCGGCCTCGCGGCCGACGGGTTGGCGGCGTGCGCCGGCGACCTGCTCGGCGACGTCGCCGGCGACTTCGCGGAGACGTGGCAGCCGACGTCGATCCCGTTCCTGCTGCGCAACGGCGGCGTCGCCGTGCGGCTGGTCGGCTCGGTGGCGTGGCGCGGCATGACGCGCGGCCTGCCCGGCTGGCTGCGACCGGTCGCGGCCGTCGGCCGCATGTCGTTGTCGCACTACCTCGGCCACGTGCTGCTGGTCTTCGCGCCGCTGCGGCTCTGGTGGCCCGACGAGGACTGGGGCATGGCCGTCGGCGTCGCCGCCGCGCTCGGCTACGCGCTGTTCGCCCTGGCCGCGTCGGCGTGGTGGTTCCGCGGTCGCGCGCGCGGCCCGCTCGAGGCGTGGCTCGGCCGCGCCAGCGGCCCGTCGCGATGAGCCCGGCGCGCTTCGCCGCCTGCGCGCTCGCCCTGCCCGACGCCGTCGCCGGCGGGCATCAGGGCCATCCCGACTTCCGGGTCGCCGGGCGGGTGTTCGCGACGCTGCATCCCGACGGCGCGACGGCGATGGTGCGCGTGCCGCCCGCCGTGCAGCAGCGGCTCGTCGGCACGCCGGGGGTCGCGCCAGCGACCGGCGCATGGGGCCGCGCCGGCTGCACGCTGCTCGCGCTCGACGCGGTCGACGAAGCGTTCGCGCGCATGGCGTTGCTCGAGGCCTGGCAGGCGGCGGTCGCCGCCGCGCGGCCCGGAGGCAAGGGCTCGCGGGGCGGCAGCGGCCGCACGGCGAAGCGCCGGCAGAGGTGAGCTACTGGAACGTCTGGCCGGCGTTGCGCTGGCCCGGCGTCGCGACCGCCGGGCCGCTCCACGCGAACATCGCCGCGTGGTTGCCCGTGCCGTTGAGCTGCAGCGACTGGCCGACGGGCGTCGACGCCGGTTCGCTCACCGGCAGCTGCACGGCCTGCGCGCCGGTGATCGCGCCGCCGACGCCGGTGCAGGCGCCTTCGTAGGCGATGAAGTGCACGACGGCACCGTCGGCGCTGACCAACGCGATCGCGTCGGGGCCGTCCTGCAGGCCGGGGAACGCGAACGACAGCGTGCCGTAGCCGTTCTGCTGGTTGGGGAACGCGCCGCCGAGCCGCAGACGCGCGTACGGCTGGCCGGTCGCGCCGTCGACGGCGAGCAGCATCCAGCCATTGAGGCGCATCGTCGCCGGGCCGGCGAGCTCGACGAACTCGCCCACGTCGGCGCCCGTGTTGTCGTAGTGCAGTTCGTTGATCCAGACTTCGGCGTGGCGGACGCGCACGCACTGGCCGAGGTACAGGCACAGGGCCCAGTCCGGGTTGTCGATGAACGGATTGCGGTTGCCCTGCGCGGCGAAGACCGCGTTGTTGCGCTGGACTTCCTTGCCGTCGACCGGGTCCTCCTGGTGCCACTGCAGCAGCGTGCTGAGCCGGCCCATGTGCGCCACCGACAGGTTGTTGCCCGTCGCGCTCGCCTGCACCAGCGCGAGGTCGTCGGTCAGGCGCAGGTCGGGCTCGTTCGCGCCGGTGCCGCCGTGCGTGCCGCCCTCGTAGCGCACGTCCATGTAGAACAGCGCGCGCGCCACGTCGCCCTTGCGGCCGTTCCACGTCTGCCAGCCGCCGATTGGCGACAGGCTGGCGTTGCTCCAGTTGCTGTTGCCCGGGAACGCGCCCGTGCCGCCGCCCTGCCCGCCGTTCGCGGTCGTCGCGAACTCGGTCCACGACGCGGTCGCTGCGAGGAACGGGCTGTTGTCACGCGCCGCGTTGTAGGCGATGTCGCAGAGGAACAGCGCGTGGCAGTCGGTGTAGGGGTAGTTGGTCGCCACGTCGACCGGGAAGCCGTAGCTGTTCGGCCACACGTGCTCGCGGTTGTAGAACGTGTTGCCGCCTCCCTGCTTCTGGTAGAGCGCGTTCTTGTAGAGGTCGAGGATCTGCGTCGTGCTGCCGGGGGCCTGGTCGGCGAGTTCGAGCACGTTCCACGTGTCGGTCGACGACGCCGTGTACGGAATGCGCAGATGGTCGTCGATCACCGCGTGCAGCGTCGCGCGCAGCTGCGCGGGCGTCGTGGTCGCGACCGTGGCGTAGTAGCCGGCCGGTGGCTGCGCCGCCGCGCTGGCAGCGAGGGCGACGAACGCGATGACGGGCGCGATGGAGCGCATCAGCGAAGCAGCATAGCCGCGCCGCCCGCTCGCGGGCGTCTCAGGCGCATCGCGCCGCGTCGCCGCGGGCGGATGGCGCTGCTGCGCCGGAGTGAGGTTCCCGCGCAGCGACGCGGCCCAGGAGATCTGAGCCGCGCCGCCCCCGCGCGGGCGGCTCAGGCGCAGTAGTTTCCGAGCACCAGTTCGACGGCGTTCGACGTGACGACGCCGAGCGCGTTCGCAGCGGCGTCGAGCCACGCCGACTGGCTGTAGATGCGCACGCCGGCGAGGGCCGGGTTGTTCGGCAGCGCCAGCGAAGACTGCAGCGTCACACCCGGCAGGCCCAGGTTCGAGATCGCGTTGCCGAGACCGGCGCCGACGTCGGCCAGGGCCAAGCAGCCCGGCGCGCCGAGGATGGCGAGGTCGAGGCCCGGGGCCGGGATCTGCACCGTCGACAGGAAGTTCACGCCCAGGCCGATGTTCGGCGGGCTGGTCGTGTCGAGCGAGACCGTCGTGCCGAGCAGCGGCTTGCTGGTCGTCCCGAGGCCGAGCGGGAAGCGCTCCGGCACCGTCAGGACCTGCGTGGTCAGCGTCGTGATGTTGAACTGGCCGGTGGTCGGCGACGCGCCGCCAGGCGAGAAGCCGATGATGTGGTCCGAACCCTGCAGGAAGCCCGTGCCGCCCTGAGCCTCGATCGTGACCCAGACGATCGTGACCTCACCGCTCGCCAGGTCGAACTGGAACTGCAGCGTGCTCGGGTTGACCGCCGTCGTCGGATAGCTCTCGACGCCATCCCACGTGATGCAAGCCACCGAGCCGATCTGCTCGAACTTGACCTGGCCGCTGCCGGCTTCGGCCGGGTTGTAGTCGTGCCACGACCACCACGCCGTCTCCGGCGCATTGAGCATCTGCGGGATCTCCGGGATGTCGTTGAAGCCGCCCGGCAGCGTGTTGTTGCTACCGACCGAGACGTAGCCGTTGGCGTGCACGAACAGCGTGCTGGTGCTGCCGCCCGGGTAGTTGAACGGCGCGCCGAGCGTCACCGTGTTCTCGGTGTCGTCCGCCAGAGTCACGACCGTCGCCGCCGGGGTCGGGGCGATGTAGCCGGTGGCGTTGCCGGGCAGCATCAGGTAGCCGGAGCCCGACGGCAGGAACTTCAGCGACCGGCCGGTCAGGGCCGCGCTGGCCGCCGCGGCGGCGCTCGGCGTGGCGTTGTCGGTCCACTCTTGGTAGGCCGAGCCGTTGACGGTGTAGCAGCCAGTGCCGTACGTCGACGTCACGGCGCAAGCGTGCGGGACGGCGCCCGGCGCGTAGAAGATCTGGCCGCGCCACGCCCAGGCGCTGAAGCCGGCACCGGTCTGCGGAGCTGCAGGAGCAATCCACGGGTTGTACTGAACGATGCCGCCGGAGACCGACAGGTCGGCATTGCCGATCGTCTGCGGCGTGCCGACCGCGACGAGCAGCGGCGTCACGCCGACGTAGCGCAGCAGCACGCCGTACGAACCGGGGTTCAGCACGAGGCCGCCGCCGGCCGGCGTCTGCTGGCAGCTGAGGTCTGCCAGGGTGACCAGCGAACCGGTCGTGCCCTTGCCGACGATGCGGCCGGACGACGCCAGCGTCCAGTTGGCCGCGTTGAGCTCGTTGCCGACGTACGTCGTGATGCCGGGGTTGGTCAGCCAGACCTCGAACGTGCCCTGCTGGCCGATCGGCGACAGCAGCGGCGTGTTGATCGCCTGCAGCGTGACCTGGTTCGTCACGGTCAGGTCGAACATGTTGCTGTGGATCGGAGGCGGCGTGTTCCAGCCGAAGTAGCCGACGGGCGCAGCCGGGTAGACGTTGAGCGGCGACTGCGCCGCGAGCGCCGCGCCGAACGCGAGCGCGACGGAAAGGGAGAGGGACGTGTTCATGGTGTTCTTGCGAGACCGAATGGTTCGGTGGCGACCTTATGCCAACCGGCCTGAAAGGGTAACTCGCGGACGGGGGGCGTCTACCCGGGGGCGGGGGTTGGCCCGGCGGTTTTCGTGTTCCTGCACGCCGCAAGCACGGAGAAGCCGCAGCCTGCGCGGTCGTCGATTCGGGCGCCGGGTCCCCCAGGACCGTGTGTCCCCCTGGTGGCCTTGGTACTGGCCGCTGGCTTGCCGGCCGGTCAACCCCAGTGGATCGCGATCGGCGCGTCGATGTCCGGGTGCAGGCTCTTGTGCACCGGGCAGGCGTGGGCCGTGGCTTCGAGCAGCTTCTTCTGCTCGGCCGTGAAGGTGCCGGCGACGTGCAGTTCGACTGGCAGTCGCGCGATGCGCCGCGGGCTCGTCTGCATGTGCTTCTCGACCTTGGCGCGCGCGCCCTTGAGTTCGATGCCGTGGCGGCGGGCGACGATGCCCATCGTCGTCAGGATGCACGTCGCCAAGGCGGTGGCGACGAGGTCGGTGGGGGAGAAGTAGCGGCCGAGGCCTTCGTTGTCCTTGGGCGCGTCGGTCGACAGCGTTGCGCTGGACGGGCCGTGCACAGCCGTGCAGCAGAGATCGCCTTCGTACTTGGCGGTGATGGTGACCATCGCCAGAGCCTACGCCGCGCCGCCGTCCGCCGTCAGCGTTTCGTAGGCGCGCTGGATGGCGGTGAAGCGCTCGGTGGCCTCGCGCTGCGCCACCGGGCCGAGGTGCGGCTGGGCGTCGGGATGGAACTTGCGCACCAGTTCGCGGTGGCGCTTCCTGATCTGCGCTGGTGTTGCGTCGACGGGCAGGCCGAGTTCGTCGAGCGCGCGTCGGCGCGCGTCCGCGGGCGGCGGCGCGGTCGCCGGCCCCGAGCCGCTGCGGCCACCGCGCCTGCCGTCGTCGTTGCGGCCGTTGCTGCGGCCGTCGCCCGCGCGTTCACCGCGGAGTTGCTGTGCGCGCGCCAGTTGGAACAGCATGCGGGCGCGCGCGGCGCCGAGGCCGAGGCCGGCGGCGACCTGCCGCAGTGCGTCGTTCTCGGCGTCGTTGTAGCGACCGTCGGCGAAGGCGACGAAGCAGCACCAGCAGAACAACGAGTCGAGCTCGGGTTGCTCGAGGCCCATCGCGATGCGCGCGGCGAGGCCGGTGCGGTCGTCGACCGGAAACGGCTGCGCCTCCCAGTCGCGCAGGTCGGCGGCCTGCACCGGGTCGGCGAAGCGTTCGAGCACGAAGTGCCGGATCGCCTGCCGCTCCGCCGCGGACATCGGTCCGTCGGCGGCGGCGACCGACGCCAGCAGGTAGTAGATGCGCCGCGGCAGCGAGGCGCGCACGAAGGTGTTGCGCGCGGCATCGCTCCACGCGGTGTGGGCGCGGCGCTGCAAGGCGACGAGGCGAGCCATCGGCGCCGCGGCCGCCAGCGCCACGCGGAAGCCGACGAAAGCGACGAGCACCGACAGCGGCCAGAGTCCCGCCGGCAGGCGCATCAGGCGCAGCAGCACGCCGCTGCCGCCGAGCGCCAGCAAGGCGAGTCCGCCGACGAACCGGAGGCCATGGTGCTGCAGAGCCGAGCCTTCGGTCATGCGGCTGGCAACCTACCGGCAACCACCGACCGGCGCGAAGCGCTGGGCGTGCGCACGGCGGCTGTGGCCGGTGCTGCCGCCGCGCTGGGGGACCGGGACCGCGCACTGGCCCGACGGGGCCGCCGGCCAGACACGCCGCCTACGCAGTCGGGCGGCGTTGCCGGGCAGGCTCGCGGGGGGCTATCCTCGCGCACCTTCGAACCGAACCCATCCCGATCCCGACCATGCGCAACCTGCTCCTGCCCCTGTTCCTTCTCGTCGTCGGCGCGTTCGCCGCGTGCTCGACCGCTGGCGCCTGCTGCGACTCGCCGACGGCCCCGCAGAACGTCGTCGCCACCGTCGCCAAGGCCAACCCGGCGGTCAGCCGCCTGTCGGTGCACTGCGCCGAGGATGGGGCGCTGAAGACCTGCGCCAGCACCGCCTCTGACCGCGTCGGCAAGGCGTCGGATCCCGAGGACAAGAAGGCGATGGAAACCGGCCAGGAAGTCGTGCTGGAGGAGAAGGGCGCGCTCGACGTGACCGTGCCGATCTGCATGAAGGACGGCAAGGCGACCGCGGTCTGCGGCGTCACGCTCAAGACCGACGGCATGAACCGCGACCAGGCGATCGCCAAGGCGCGCGAGGTGGCCAAGGCGGTCGAAACCGGCCTCGGCAGCACGTGCGGCGGCTGCTGTGACGACGAGGACAGCGAAGAAGCCGGTGAGGCCGGTTGCTGCAGCGACAAGAAGGACGGCAAGGACGAGAAGGCCGGCGGTGCGTGCTGCAGCGAGAAGGGGGCGACGGCCGCGGCCAAGCCGGCCGGCGGCGCCTGCTGCTGCTCGAAGAAGTGAACCGCCGGACCTGATCGCTCGATTGTTGTTGGCTGGCGCGCGGCCGGGCGCGCGGCCGGGCGCGCGGCGGCTTGGACCGCGCCGATCCCAGCAAGGCAACGGCACCCGCGTTTTCGGGCGCGATTTCGTGCAGGAGCAGGCAACCGCGCCGATGTGCGCGCGCGCGCGGCGACGCTGGCCGGCCGCGACGGCCACGACCGCGGGCCCGCTGCGTTTGGAGTCGGCAAGATCGCCCGACAACAACCAAGCGATCAGATACGTGGTCTCCCCGGAGCAGGCCGCAGTCGGCGCAGCCGGACACCCCGCCGGCGGCAACTCCCGCCGAAAAAAGCGCCAGCCGGAAAGAACGAAGCCCAGCGGCAACCGAGGTTGGCGCTGGGCTTCTTTGCTGGCGAGGACGACGGGAATCGAACCCGCAACCACCGGATCGACAGTCCGGTACTCTAACCAATTGAGCTACGTCCCCACGCGTGGGGGGCGGAGAGCCTAGCCAGCCGCCTCGGACTTGCAAGCAACACTTGCACGCAACGCGCGCCGGCGACCGCGCCCGTCGGCGTGTGCGCTCGGGCGCGCGGTCCGTGCCGATGCGCGGGGCGTCCCCGATGCTGCGCCTGCTGCCCTCCGCAGCTTGCCGCATCGGGCGGGGGCGCGCAGGCCAAGGCGAACGATGGGCGCGCGCAACTGGACGTTTCGGCGCCGGTTGGCGCCGCGGTACGTTGCTGCGGCGAAAAAAAGCGGCCGTCGGGCTCACACCCCCGACGGCCGCAGCGACTCTTCGCTCTCTCATCTCACGGCCGCCTACCCGGACTTCGCAATCCGGGAAGACTTGCCGCTTCGCTGCCAGAGTTTTGGGCCGAGCCGCGATCTTGCCAAGCCCCATTTTTTGATGCCTTCTATACGCCCTGCCCCAGCGCTGCAGCTCGGCTTCGCCGGCCGCAGCGGCTGCCCGTTGCCGCACCTCTCGGTCGATGGAATGACGTCGGCGGGCCCGAACCTCTCGCACTGGCCGGGCAATCGCACGCCGGCGGTGTGGAAGGCGGACCTGAGCACCGGCATCGCGCTGCGCTTCGCGCGCGCCGAGGCAACTGCCCAGGCGGCCTTCCTTGGAGACGTAAGCACTGTCTGCAACGACCATTACGACACGGATGGCTTCGGTTCGTTGCTGGCGATCTTGCGGCCGGACGTCGCCTTCCCGCGCGAGGAGGTCCTGCTCGCCGCAGCAGCAACCGGCGACTACGGCACGTGGCAGAGTTGGCGCGGGTTCGCCATCGATCGCACCATCGCCCGCCTCGCCACCGCTGCCTCGCCGGTAGCCGGCGCCTTCCACGGCGTCACGGATCCTGACGAGTTGAGCCTGCGGCGGTACGAGTGGCTGCTCGAACACGCCGAGAGCGTGCTCGACCAGATCGGGCAGTTCCGCGCCCTCTACGCCGACGACATGGCGCTGGTGCAGGAAGAACTCGCCGCTGGCCTCGGCGGGGCGGTCGAGCGGCAGGCCTGGCCCGACCTCGGTTTCGCCGCGCTGACGACGCGCGGTGATCGGCAGCGGATGACGCTCAACACGCTCGCCGGCGCGTACCGCGTGCTGCACGTGCGGCGCGCGGCCGACGGCCTGTGCTATCGCTACCACGACCGGACCGAGAGTTGGTTCGAGTTGGTCACGATCCAGCCGCCGGCGCGGCGCGACCTGCGGCCGTTGGCGACGCGGCTCGCGCTGCTCGAGCCGGCGCGCGATGGTGCGGCATGGACCGCCGACCCGCCGACCGAGCCGATCCCGGAGCTGTACTTCGGCGTGCCCAGTCGCCAGGAGTACGGCCAACTGACGCGCGAACTGCGGCCGAGCGCGCTGCGGCCCGAGCAGGTGCTCGCCGCGTGCATCGCGCACTTCGCCGCGCCCTTGCCGCGGTGATCCTCCGACCGCCATCATCGCGCGCGATGCCCCGCGCGTTCGTCGTCCTCGTCGCCGCCGCGTTCTTCGTCGGATGCCGGCAGGATCCCGCGCCAGTGGCCGCCGTCCGGATCGCCGCTGTGCTCACCGCGCCCGACGACGCGGCGCTGGTGACGGCGCTGCGGGCCGCGCGCGGCGTCGCAGCGCTCGATCCGGCCGCGCTCGACCAGGCGCGGCGCGTGCGCGAACGGGAGCAGCTCGCCGTGCGCGTGTTCGGCGTCGCGGCGGCGTCGCCGTCGCAGCTGCCGCCACGGCCCGGCGAGGCGCTCGTCGTTCCCGGCGACGCCGCCGCCGCGGCGATCGACCTCGCCCTGCTCGCCTGCCACGGCATCGCGCTGCCGCCGAAGGTCGCGCTCGGCGTGCGCCTGGTCGACGAAGCCACCGCTGCAGCTGGCGGCGCGCCGCGGCCGGGACCTGGCGACATCGGGTTGGCCGTGCTCGCCCGCCAGCCCGCCGCCCCACTGACGACGAAGCCGGCGACCGACGTGGTGTTCCGCCGCGGCCTGTTCGGCACGGACGGCGCCGACGGTTGGCCCGCTCGCGCGTTCGCCGCTGCGCGCGCCGCCGCCGCGCGTCATCCGCAGCTCGCCGTCGAGGCCCGCACCGGCGACGGCACGAACGCGCGCGCCGAGGCGGCGATGCGCGAGCTGCTCGACGCCAACGTGCGCGTGCTCGTCGTCGCGCTCGCCGACCCCGCGCCGCTGGCAGCCATCGCGGCGCGCGCGCAGGAACTCCGCATCGCGATCGTCGCCATCGACCCAGGACTCGCCGCCGCGCCTGCGGCGTGCGTCGTCGGCAGCGATCCCGCCGTCGCCGCGCGCGCGCTCGGCGAAGCGGCGCGCGGCGCGCTGGCCGCCGACGACGCGATCGTGCTCCTGCGGCGTGATGCGCCCGCCGGGGCCGCGTCGGCGTTCGCGGCCGCGCTCGCGGCGAAGCCGCAGTGACCGCGCCCGTCGACGGGGCGGCCGCCGACGGCGAGGCGAACGGCGCGCGCGGGGTCGGCGACATGGCGCTGGCGGCGTTCTGGTTCGCGGTCATGGGCCTGTTCGTCAAGCTCGCCGGCGCGACGTTGCCGGCGATGCAGATCGTGTTCGCGCGCGGCGCGATCACGCTCGTGCTGGCGACCTGGATGCTGCGACGCGCCGGATTGTCGCCGCGCGGCAACCGGCCGCGCCTGTTGCTCGCGCGCGGCCTCGTCGGCTCGGCTGCGCTGGTGTCGTACTACTTCGCGTTGGTCGGGTTGCCGCTCGCCGAGGCGACCGTGCTGCAGCAGACCGCGCCGCTGTGGACGGCGGTGTTCGCGGCGTTCGCGCTGCGCGAACCGATCACCGGCCGCGTCGGCGCCGCGCTGGCGCTCGCGTTCGCCGGCGTGCTGCTGATCGCGCAGCCGTCGTGGCTCCTCGGCGGCGCCGCCGCGGCGGACGTGGCCTTCGACTGCGCCCTCGTCGGCCTGCTCAGCGCGGTGCTGTCGGCGATCGCGTACGTCACCGTGCGCCGGCTCGGCCGCAGCGAGGATCCGCTCGTCGTCGTCTGGTACCTGCCGGTCGTCACGCTGCCGGTCTCGGCGCCGTTCGCGCTCGCGCAGTGGGTCTGGCCCGACGCGCGCGGCTGGGCGCTGCTCGCCGGCATCGGCGTGGTGACGCAGTTCGCGCAGCTGGCGCTGACGCGCGGTCTCGCGCGGCAGGAAGCCGGCCGCGCGACGGCGATCGGCTACCTGCAGGTCGCCTTCGCGACGCTGTTCGGCGCGCTGTGCTTCGGCGTCTGGCCGACGCCGGCGAGCTGGGCCGGCATGGGCCTGATCGTCGCCGGCCTTTGCTGCGCGGCGCGCTGATCGACGCGCGTCAGCGCGCCTTCTTCTTCTTGCGCCGCTTCTGCGTGTCGGACACCGAGCCCTCGGGCGTCGACTCCGGCTGCCGCAGCGCGAGATCGAGCAGCGCCTGCTGGCTGCGCAGCGGCGCCTCGCCTTCGGCGCGCGCGATGCGCTCGCTCTGGCCGCTCGGCAGCACGCGGCGCGCCTTGACGTTGTCGCCGAGCGCCGAGCCGAGCACTTCGTCGACGACGCGCTTCTTCAGCTCGGGTTCGAGGATCGGCACGGCGACCTCGACGCGGCGGTCGAGGTTGCGCACCATCCAGTCGGCCGACGACAGGTAGACCAGCGGGTTGCCGCCGTTCTCGAAGTAGTAGACGCGGCTGTGCTCGAGGAACCGGTCGACGATCGCCTTGACCGTGATGTTCTCCGACAGGCCGGGCACGCCGGGGCGCAGGCAGCAGACGCTGCGCACGCACAGCTGCACGCGCACGCCGGCGCGCGACGCCTCGTACAGGGCGGTGATGATCTGCGGGTCGGCGAGGTTGTTGAGCTTGGCCTTGATCGCCGCCGGCTTGCCGGCCTTGGCCGCCTCGGCCTCGGAGCGGATCAGCGCCAGCAGCTTGTCGCGCAGCGTGAACGGCGCGACGAGCAGGTGCTCCATCTGCGGCACGCGCGTGTAGCCGGTGATCATGTTGAAGGTCTCGGCGACCTCCTCGCCGAGCTCCGGCCGCGCGGTCAGCAGGCCGACGTCGGTGTAGAAGCGCGCCGTCGTCGGGTTGTAGTTGCCGGTGCCGATGTGGCAGTAGCGGCGGATGCTGCCGTCGTCCTCGCGGCGCACGACGAGCGTGCACTTGGCGTGCGTCTTCATGCCGACGATGCCGTACACGACGTGCACGCCGGCCTGCTCCATGCGCCGCGCCCAGCGGATGTTGGCCTCCTCGTCGAAGCGCGCCTTCAGCTCGATGATCGCGGTGACCTGCTTCTTGTCGTTGGCGGCCTCGATCAGCGCCTCGACCATCGGGTTCTTGCTGCCGGCGCGGTAGATCGTCTGCTTGATCGCCAGGACCTTGGGGTCGCGCGCGGCGAGCTGGATGAAGTCCTCGACGGTCGCGAACGACTCGTACGGGTGGTGCAGCAGGATGTCGCCCTCGCGCAGGTCGACGAACATCTCGTCGGCGCTGGCCCAGCTCCACTGCCGCCGCGGCGCGTACGGCGGGTCCTTGAGCTCGGGCTGGTCGGCCATCTGGTGCAGTTCGAGCACGCGGCCGAGGTTGACCGGACCGTCGCAGAAGTACACGTCGTCGGCGTCGAGGCCGAGCGCCTTGAGGAAGCGCTCCAGCACCTCCGGGTGCGCGTCGGCGTCGATCTCCAGGCGCACCGGTTCGCCGCGGCGGCGCTTGACCAGCTCCTTCTCGATCGAGCTCATCAAGTCGGTCGCGTGCACCTCGTCGACTTCGAGGTTGCTGTCGCGCGTGACGCGGAAGGCGCTGGCGTGCACGAGGTCGAGGCCGGGGAACAGCTCGCGCAGGTTGGCCTGCACGATCTCGGCGGCGAACACGTAGGCGCGCGGGCCGTCGAGGTCCGGCACGCGCAGGACGCGCGGCAGCGAGCGCGGCACCTGCACGACCGCCATGCGCGGCGTGCGCCGCGGCTGCCGCGGGTCCTGCAGCAGCACGACGAGGTTCAGCGACTTGTTCAGCAGCACCGGGAACGGGTGCGCCGGGTCGACCGCGAGCGGCGTCAGGATCGGGTAGATCTCGCGCTGGAAGTAGCTGTCGACCCACTTCTGCTGCGCGGCCGAGAGCTGGCGCACGCCGCGGAACTCGATGCCGTTGCGGGCCAGTTCGGGCAGCAGCTGGTCGCACCACGTGCGGTGGATGGCGGCGTGGAAGGCGCGCGCCTCGGCGCGCACGCGTGCCAGCTCGTCGCTGGCCTTCAGGCCGTCGGGGTTCTCGCCCTGCAGCCCGGCGTCGACCAGTTCCATCACGCCGGCGACGCGGATCTCGAAGAACTCGTCGAGGTTGGTGCTGGCGATGGCCAGGAACTTCACGCGTTCGAGCAGCGGGTTGGTCGCGTCCTCGGCCTCCTCCAGCACGCGGCGGTTGAACGCGAGCCACGACTGCTCGCGGTTGGCGAACAGGATGGTGCGGTCGATCGCTGCGATCGGCGTCGTCGGCGCGACGGCGAGCGGTGGCGCGGGCGTCGCCGCGGCCGCGGGCGGCGTCTGGCCGGCCGGCGCTGCTGCGGGCGCCGCTGCGCTGGCACCCGCAGCACCCGGTTCCGGCGCGGCGCCACCGCCGCTGCCGTCGGGCTGGCGGTGTTGGCGCACCAGGGAATCGTCGGGCTGGCGCATGAGGTCGAACTCGAAGCTGGTCATCGGACGATTCTTTGGGACGAACGGAGGCAGTGTCAGTACTCGGACTGCGCGTTGGCCGCCAACCAAGATTCCACGAGACTCTCCACAATGCGGAGGAGGGTAAGAAAGGACCGAGCAATCCGATTGCGCCGTGCATTCATCGATCGTCGATAAATCATTCTCTAGCAACGGATAGTGTCGTCAGTGGTGCCATGCTGGCCAGCGAGCTCGACCCGCATGCGCCCGGCCGAATGCTTCGGTGTACGGCAAAGCCGTGCATCTCGGTCCGTTGGAATGTCGGCGATGGCCGGGTCGCGCGTCGCCAGGATCGTCGTCTGCCGAGCCATGGCCGGCCGCCTCGCTGCGGGGGCGGTTCGACCCTTGCGCACGCTGCTCCGCGGCCGAACCAAGCGCCCTGCGGGCCGCCAACCCGCCGCCAGGATCCGTGCGGTGGTCGCGCCGCCGCGCGCAGGCGTAACGCCGTCGCAACCTCGCCAACTGCCGGCCGTATCCGCCCTTTCCCTCGCTACCGTCCCCGCCCCGCAATGCGTCCCGCGTTCCGCCTCCACCGCTTCGTCGCCGCCGCCCTCGCGCTGGCGTGCGCCGCCGGCATCCTGTCCGCGCAGGACGGCGGCCGTCGCCGCACGGCGGTCGTCGGTCGCATCGAGCCCGGGGCGGCGCCGCGCATCGACGGCCGCATGGACGACGCCTGCTGGGCCGACGCGCCGCAGATCGGCGAACTGACCATGGTCGAGCCTTGGCTCGGACGCGCGCCGAGCCAGCGCACGATCGTCAAGCTGCTGCACGATCGCACCGCGCTCTACATCGGCCTGTGGTGCTTCGACGCCGACGCCGGCCGCATCCGCGCGACGCAGCGCGCCCGCGACGCGCGGCTCGACCCGGACGACCGCGTCGAGATCCTGCTCGACCCGTTCGAGAACCGGCGCACCGCGTACTTCTTCCAGATCGGCGCCGGCGGCTCCATCGGCGACATCCTCGTGTCGCAGAACGGCCAGCGCTTCGACAAGCCTTGGGACGCGATCTGGGACGGCGCCTCGACGGTGACCGACGACGGCTGGTTCGCCGAGCTGGTGATCCCGTTCCGCAGCATCCCGCGCCGCGAGGGCGCCGCGAGCTGGGGCTTCAACCTGATCCGCCACGTGCGCGCGGCCAACGAGGAGCTGCGCTGGACCAACGTCAGCCAGTCGGTCTCCGCCTTCCGCGTCAGCGACTTCGGCACGATCGAGGGCTTCGGCGCGATCGACCCCGGCATCGGCCTCGAACTCGTGCCCTACGTCGCCGGCCGCGCGCAGCGCGACCGCGCCGACGGCCAGCGGCGCTTCGACGACGACGTCGACGCCGGCGGCGAGGTCAACTACCGGCTGACGCCGTCGGTCACGCTGTCGACGACGCTGTTCACCGACTTCGCCGAGACCGAGGTCGACGACCGGCAGATCAACCTCAACCGCTTCCCGTTGTTCTTCCCGGAGAAGCGCGACTTCTTCCTGGAGGGATCGAGCTCCTTCACCTTCGGCGCCAACGACGCCGGCAACACGCGCTTCCTGCCGTTCTTCTCGCGGCGCATGGGCCTCGCCGGCGGCGGCGCGCCGGTGCCGCTGCTCGGCGGCGTCAAGCTGGCGGGCGAGGCCGGGCCGTTCGAGTTCGGCGTCCTCGACGTCCAGACCGAGGCGAGCGGCGCGCTCGACGAGGAGAACCTCGGCGTCGGCCGCTTCCGCTACGCGCCGAACGACCGCACGCTCGTCGGCCTGATCGGCACCAACGGCGACCCCACGAGCGAGGGCTCCAACACGGTCGTCGGCGTCGACGCCTTCCACCGCGTCCCCGACCTGTTCGGCGCCTTCGACTTCACCGTCAGCGTCGATGCGGCGACGTCGGCCGGCTCGCTCGACGCGGACGACGGCGAGAGCTACGGCGCCGAGCTGCGCGCGCGCGGCAGCGAGTGGCAGTTCGAGCTCGGCGTGCGCTCCGTCGCCGCCGACTTCCGGCCGCCGCTCGGCTTCGGGCGCCGGCGCGACACGCGGCAGTCGGCGTTCGAGGCGGCGTGGCGGCCGCGCGTCGCCGAAGGCGGGTTGGTGCGCCGGTTCGTGATCGACGGCGCGGTGCAGCGCGCCGACGCGCTCGACGGCGAGCCGCAGGACGCGGCCTTCGGCATCGAGCAGCTCGGCTTCGAGACGCACGA
>JBKDXM010000034.1:0-30545 GCA_046306335.1 Planctomycetota bacterium | reverse complement strand
GCGTCGGTGAGCCGGCGGCGGCGGCACCGGCGGCACCGGGCGCGCCGGCGGCGGTCGGCGCGTAGGGGCGGGCGGCACCCGGGAGTGCCGCTGCCTGCGGCTGCGGCCGGGGGAACAACAATCGAGCGATCAGGTCGCTTCTGGATCCCTTCGGGCCGGCCCTGCGCCCGGTAGGGGGCTTCCAACTCCGGGCCACGGCAGTCGCGTGGTCGCCGACCTTTTCAAGGCAGGCTTGACACCCTTGCGCCCGCGGCTACCTTCTCCGCCCCTTCCTTTTCGCCGAGAGCGCAGCATGTACGCCGTCGTCGACGATCGCAACCAGCAGTATCGGGTCCAAGCCGGGGACCGTATCCAGATCCACCTTCGCAAGGGTGCCGCCGAGGGCGACGCCATCACCTTCGACAAGGTTTGCCTCGTCGGCGGAGAGGGCGCGGGTCGCATCGGCACCCCACACGTCGCTGGCGCATCGGTGACCGGCAAGGTCGTGCGGCAGGTGAAGGGGCCGAAGGTCATCACCGGCAAGTGGAAGCGTCGCAAGAACAGTCGTCGTCGTCGCGGCTTCCGCGCGCAGTACACGATCGTTCAGATCGAGGCGATCCACGGCTGATCGCGCCGGTGCGACCAGCATCCAGCGGCAACTAGCCACAGCGATAGCCACAGCGACTCGCCACGCCAGCGCCGCACTACGGGTTAGTACCCAAACCAGACTCGGAACAGGAGAACGATCTCATGGCACACAAGATGGGGCAGGGCTCGACGCAAAACGGTCGGGACAGCAACCCGCAGTACCGTGGCGTCAAGGCCTACGGCGGCCAGCGCGTGAAGGCCGGTTCGATCATCGTCCGTCAGCTGGGCACGCGCTTCCGTCCCGGTCTGAACGTGCGCCGCGCCGGCGACGACTCGCTGTTCGCGGTCGCTGAGGGCGTGGTCCGCTTCCAGGACAACGGCAAGGTCCACGTCGACCCGATCCAGGCCAACGGCTGATCAGCGGCCTCCCGCGGGCGCGCCTCGCGCGCCGGGAGGTAGATCTGCGCGTTCGTCCGGCTGCCGGCCATGTTCGTCGACGAACTCGAGATCCAGGTGCGGGCAGGGAAGGGCGGCAACGGCATCGTCTCCTTCCTCCGCGACGCGAAGACCCTCAAGGGCGGTCCGAACGGCGGCGATGGCGGCGACGGCGGCGACGTCATCTTGTTGCCGACCACGCACTGCAACACGTTGTTCCACCTGACCGGCCGGGGTGCCTTCGAAGCGCGCAACGGTGGCCAAGGCTTGCCGCAGAACTGCGGCGGCAAGGACGCCGAGGACCTGATCATCGAGGTCCCGGTCGGCACGCAGGTCTTCGACGCCGCGCGCGGCAACCTGCTCATGGACCTCGATGCGCCGGACCAGCCCTGGGTGCTCGCGCGGGGCGGCTTCGGCGGTCGCGGCAACACGCACTTCGCCACGGCCACGCATCGCACGCCGCGCAAGGCGGAACTGGGCAAGGAGGGCGAAGAGCGGCGCGTCCGGCTGTCGCTCAAGCTGATCGCCGACGTCGGCTTGGTGGGGCTGCCCAATGCCGGCAAGTCGACGCTGCTGGCGACGCTCACGCGCGCGCGGCCGAAGATCGCCGGCTATCCGTTCACGACGCTGGAGCCGATGCTCGGCATCGCCACCGGTCCGGGCGAGGGCACCTTCGTGCTCGCCGACATTCCCGGCCTGATCGAAGGCGCCTCGCAAGGGCGTGGCCTCGGCGACCGCTTCCTCAAGCACATCGAGCGGACCCGCCTGCTGTTGCATCTGATCGATTGCGGCGATCTGCCGATGCAGTCGCCCGAGCAGGCGTGGCGCGTGCTGCGGCAGGAGCTGGCCGGCTACTCGCCTGAACTCGCGCAGCGGCCGACGCTCGTGGTGGCGACCAAGGTCGAGGACGATGCCGCGCGCGCGCGCGCGCAGGCCCTGGCGACGGCGATTGGCCAGCCGGTGCTGGCGATCTCCAGCGCGACGGGGCGCGGTCTGTCCGAGCTCGTCGCAGCCGTCTGGTCGCTGCTGTCGACTCTGCCGCGGCGCCCTGGTATCGACTGATCGCGGGTCGACCCGGTCGCCTGATCGTCGGCGGGCGCAGCGTCGAGGCAGACGCGGTCGCCCGCGGTCGCCCGCAGTCGCCCGTCTGCTGCCAGCGCGCGCGCCGAGTCGTCGCGCCATGCGTCCGCGCCGGCGTCAGCTCAATCCGTCCCTCGGTGGGCGGCAGCCTTGCGCCAAGGACGTCCGACGCGCGGCGCGGACCAGCCCGACGGAGCGCCCCGGTGCTGCGCATGGCGGCGGCAGGGGTGAGGGGCTGTATTCGCACCCGCATTGCTGCTCCGTGGGGTCGGCGGCGCGGCGGGCACGGGCGCGCAGCCATGGTGGGGGCTCGACGCCGCCAACGTGGGCATCGCGGGCGGCTCGACGCGGCTGCCCCTCCCGTCGCGGTGGCCGTGGCGCCGAGCGGATGCCGCGCCGGGAACGCCGTTGGTTTGTGGCTGATCGGACTGCGGCGTCATGGCTGCCGCTGCCGATAAGGCCGCAGGAGCAGCCCTCGTGTCGAACTCGATTCCACCCAGCAACCGTCCGTTCGATCCGGCCCTCGCCGCGGCCGTTGGCCAGGGTGCCGCCGCACCTTCCCCCGGCAGCCCGCTGCGGCTGCGGGATCTGCTACGCGTGATGGTCAAGGAAGGCGCGTCCGACATGTTGCTCAAGGCCGGCGGCTGCCCGGCCATCCGCGTCGCGGGAACGATCCGATTCCTCGGCGATCACGCGCTGACCTCGGAGGCGGTGCGCGGCTACGTCAGCGAGGTGCTCAACGATCGGTTGCGCGCCGAGTTCGAGCGGTCGGGGGCCAGCGACTCGGCCGTGGCGCTGCCCGGCGTCGGTCGCTTCCGCTGCAACGCGTTCCATCAGTGCGGCGACCTCGGCCTCGTGTTCCGCGCGATCAAGAACGACGTGCCGTCGTTCAAGGACCTGAACCTGCCGGCGGAACAGCTCAAGCGGCTCGCGTCGCTGAAGCGCGGCCTGGTGCTCGCGACCGGCGTCGCCGGCTCCGGCAAGTCGACGACCCTGGCCGCGATGATCGAATACATCAACCGGACGATGAACAAGCACATCGTGACGGTCGAGGATCCGATCGAGTTCCGCTTCGAGGAGAAGCGCTCGATCGTCAACCAGCGCGAGATCGGCGTCGACGTCACCAACTTCGCCGCGGCGCTGCGCCAGGCGATGCGCCAGTCGCCGGACATCATCTTCATCGGCGAGATGCGCGACGCCGAGACCGTCTCGGCCGCGCTCTCGGCGGCCGAGACGGGCCATCTCGTCTTCTCGACGCTGCACACGGTCAACGCCGTGCAGACCGTCGAACGCATCATCTCGTTCTTTCCGCCGCACCAGCACGAGATGCTGCGTCTGCAGCTCGCGCTCAACCTCGCCGGCGTCTGCTCGCTGCGCCTGATCAAGAACAAGGACGCCACGGGCATGGTTCCGGCGATCGAACTTCTGGTGAACAATCCGACCGTCCGCGATCTGCTCGAGCAGGGCCAGACGCGGCAGCTGCCCAAGGCGCTCGCCGAAGGCTCCTACTACGGCACGGTCACGTTCAACCAGTCGCTGATCCGCCTCTACCAGGCGGGCAACATCACCCTCGAGGACGCGCTGGCCTCGTCCGACAACCCGGACGACCTGAAGATGCAGATGCGCGGCATCACCCTCGGCGGCGGCGTCCGACCTGGCCTCGGGTAGTCGCGTCGCCGCGGCGCGTGGCGGCCTGCGCCGTCGCGGGCTACGCTCGCCGCCGTCATGGAGCGGCTGCGCACGTTCGGCATCGTCGCGCACATCGACGCGGGCAAGACCACGCTGACCGAGCGAATCCTGCACGACGCCGGCGCCCAGCCCTACTTCGGCAGCGTCGACGACGGCACGGCGGCGATGGACTGGCTGCCGGCCGAGCGCAGCCGCGGCATCTCGATCACGGCGGCCGCGACGCGCGTGCAGTGGGCCGGGCGCACCTTGCAGATCGTCGACACGCCGGGACATGTCGACTTCGTCGCCGAGGTCGAGCGCTGCCTGCACGTCCTCGACGGCGTCGTGGTCCTGGTCGACGGGGTCCGTGGCGTCGAATCGCAGACGGTGGCGGTCTGGCGGCAGGCGGTGGCGCGCGCCCTGCCGAGGATCGTCTTCGTCAACAAGCTCGATCGTGACGGGGCCGACTTCGCTGGCGGCGTCGCCGAACTGCGCACGCGGCTCGAGTGCGTGCCGCTGCCGGTCGTCGTGCCGTTCCGCGACGGCGCGCGGCGCTTCGCCGGCCTCGGCGACGCCCTGTCCGGCGCCGTGCAGTGGTTCGACGGCCGTCCGGACGCCGCCGACGCTCCGCGGCTGCAGGCCGAACTGCGCGCCGCGCACGACCGCGTCGTCGACGCTGCCGCCGACGCCGACGAGTCGATCCTCGCCGACGCGCTGGCGGGGCGGCGCGTCGCGCCCGAGCGCCTGCGGGCGGCGCTGCGCCCGCGCGTCCTCGCCGGCGACGTCGTGCCCGTGCTCGCGGGCGCGGCACTGTGGAACCGCGGCGTCGACTGGCTCCTGGACGCCGTCGTGCATTGGCTGCCGTCGCCGATGGAGACGTCGCGCGCCGGCCTGTGGGGCGTGCCGGGCGCCGGCCGGCCGGATGCCGACTTGTGCGGCCTCGTGTTCAAGGTCCAGCACGCCGACGAGGTCTGGAACTTCGTTCGCGTCGTGCGCGGCGTGCTGAGGCCGGGCGTCCCCTGGGTGCGCGCGCGCCAGCCGGGCGAGGCGATGGTCGCGCCGGAGTTGTGGACGATGCGCGCGGATCGCCATGAAGCCATCGCCGAGGCTGGTCCTGGCGAGATCGTGGTCGTGCCCGGCGAGTACGGATTGCGCACCGGCGACACCGTGTGCGCGCCGACGGCCGTCGAGGCGCTGCCGCCGCCGAAGTTTCCTGCCCCCGTCCTGGCGGTCTCGCTCGAACCCGAAGACGGTCGGGATCTCGCCCGCTTGACCCAGGCGCTGCGCGAACTCGCTGCCGACGATCCGACGCTCCGTGTCGACCGCGATGGCGATCGCCTGCGCGTGCGCGGCATGGGGGAGTTGCACCTCGAAGTGACGGCCGACGCGGTCCGCGCCCGCAGCGGCGTGCTGTTCCATGCGTCGAAGCCGCAGGTCGATCGCCGCGAGACCGTGGCGGGAGCCGCGGCCGCCAGTCAAGAGGTGCGCGCCCTGACCAGCGGTCGCGAGCGGTCGGCGCGCTGCCAGGTGGCGGTGGCACCGACGGAGGACGATGCGCCGGCCGTCGTGGTCGCGTGCGGTGGGGCAGCAGACGCCGTTGCGCCGGCGATCGACGAACTGCGGGCGCTCGCCGTGGCGGGGTCGCAGTACGGGCCGCTGCACGGTTGCCGTATCGAATTGCACGCGGCGGTCGGCGACGCGGCCGGCGTGCTCGAGCCGCTGGTGCAGCAGGCGGCGGCCAAGGCCCTCGCGCAGGCGCTCGAGCGCGCGCAGGTGGTTACCCTGGAGCCCTACGTGAGCTTCGAGGTGCTTTGCCCTGAGGATGCCATGACGCCGGTCGTCGCCGACCTCGCCAGCCGCGGTGCGCAGGTCGCGGTGGTCGCCGGTGGGCGCCTCGGAGGGCGCGTCGAAGGCCGCGCGCCCCTTAGTCGTATGTTAGGCTATGTGACCAAGTTAAGATCGATGACTCGCGGTCTTGGCGAGGTCCACCTGCGCCCGGTAGGCTACGCGCGCCGCTGACCTTCGCGGCCGCAACGACCGCGCCGGCAGCGCGGATTTGTCGATTTGGATGCTTGACCGCGGGGGCAGGGATCGCTACCCTGCCACACCCCTTTGCGCTCCAGGGAGCACATCGGTTGATGTAACCCCTAGCCGCGCAGCAGGTTAGGTTGGATTTTGCCCGGTGAGGGCGCGATCCAGCCGCCAGGTGCACCGCGAGACCCAGTCGGGCGACGGCCCGACCAAAACGTCATGCAAGAGCGAATCCAGATCCGCATGGAGGCCTACGACCACGAGGCCCTCGACCAAGCCGCTCTCGACATCGTCGAGACGAGCAAGCGCACGGGTGCCCGCGTCGCCGGTCCGGTGCCGCTGCCGACGCGCATCGAGCGCTACACGGTCCTGCGCTCGCCGCACATCGACAAGAAGAGCCGCGAGCAGTTCGAGATCCGGACGCACAAGCGCCTGATCTACATCTCGGAGCCGACCACCAAGACGGTCGACGCGCTCAGCAAGCTCAACATGCCCGCTGGCGTCGACATCCGCATCAAGGCCTGAACCCGCCGGCTCCTGGTCCGGCCTTGCCGGTCAGTAGCCACACCCCGCACAACCCGCTGTCGAACATGGTCGAGGTCAAAGTCATCCAGGGTGGCGCCGTCACGACGAAGAACGTCGATGCGTCGGCCTTCGGCACCAAGGTCCTCGGGCGCACGCTCAAGGACGCCATCGTCATGTACGAGGACAATGCCCGTCAGGGCACTGTCCAGGCGCGCACGCGCGCGATGGTCAAGGGGCCGAACAAGAAGTTGTGGCCGCAGAAGCACACCGGCCGCGCCCGCATGGGCACGCCGAAGTCGCCGCTGTGGCGCGGCGGTGGCCGCATCCACCCGCCGGAGCCGCGCGAGCACCGTTACGCGATGCCGGTGAAGGCTCGCCGCAGCGCCCTGCGCAACGCGATCTTCACCAAGTTCCGGGACCAAGAGGTCGCCATCGCCGATGGTTGGCCGACGGGCAAGCCGAGCACGAAGTCGGCCGTCGCGATCCTCAAGAAGCTGGGTATCGGCGGCAGTGCCACGGTCGTCACGACCGAGGTCGACCGCAATCTGGTCCGCTCGCTGCGCAACGTGCCGCTCGTCGACGTCAGCACGGTCGGCGACCTCAACGCGCACCAGGTCCTGCTGCGCCGTTACCTCGTGCTGACGCCCGCCGCCTTCGCGGCGATCGAGCAGCGCTTCGCCAAGAAGGAGTCGTGAGATGGCCAATCCCGCCCAGTACTACGACCTCGTCCGTCGCCCGGTCGTCACCGAGAAGTCGACGTCGATGCAGGCGATGCGCAACCAGTTCACCTTCGAGGTCGCGCCCGACGCGAACAAGGTCGAGGTGAAGAAGGCGATCGAGACCCTGTTCGCCGTCAAGGTGCTCAAGGTCAACATGGTCAGCATGCAGGGCAAGCAGAAGCGCACCTTCGGCCGCCCTGGCTCGTCCAAGCCGTGGAAGAAGGCGGTCGTGACGCTCAAGAAGGGCGATTCGATCGACATCAGCTGAGCCCGCGCCCCAACCCGCATCCCACCCAGGCACGCCATGCCAGTCAAAGTCTACCAGCCCACGTCCGCCGGCCGTCGCAACGCGTCGGTCCTGGACTTCAGCCACCTGACGAAGGGCAAGCGCCGCGAGAAGGGCCTGACGGAGCGTCTGCACGATCGCGCCGGACGCGACGCGCTCGGCCACATCACCAGCCGCTTCCGCGGTGGTGGCGCCCGGCGCATCTACCGCAAGGTCGACTTCCTGCGCCAGCGCGACGGCATCCCTGCCGTCGTCGCGGCGATCGAGTACGACCCGAACCGCTCGGCCGACATCGCGCTCGTCCACTACGCCGACGGCCTCAAGAGCTACATCCTGGCCCCCAAGGGCCTCACCGTCGGCATGAAGGTCATGTCGGCGGATCGCTGCGATCCCGATCTCGGCAACAGCATGCGCCTCGAGTCGATCCCGCTCGGCCTGCAGATCCACAACGTGGAACTGCAGCCCGGTCGCGGCGGCCAGGTGGCGCGTTCCGCCGGCAACAGTTGCCAACTGATGGCTCGCGACGGTGAGTACGCCGTCGTTGTGATGCCTTCGGGCGAGATGCGCAAGATCCACGCGCAGTGCCGCGCCACGATCGGCGAGATCGGCAACACCGACTGGCAGAACGTCCGCTGGGGCAAGGCGGGTCGTGTTCGTCATCAGGGTCGTCGTCCGCACAACCGCGGTACGGCGCAAAACCCTGTGTCGCACCCGATGGGTGGCGGTGAAGGCCGCACCGGCGGTGGTCGTCACCCAGTGTCGCCGAGCGGCAAGCTCAGCAAGGGTGGCAAGACGCGGCGCGGCAAGGCGCGCAGCAATCCGTTCATCCTCCGGCGCCGTCCGCCGGGCAAGCACGTCGCAGTCGGTAGCGGCTCGTGATCCTCACGTGACCCCGAGCAGCCCCGCTACCCAGCAGCCAGCTACCCAGCAGCCAGTAAGAAAGACGCCAGGAGATCCGCGATGAGCCGCAGCATCAGCAAAGGCCCGTTCGTCCACCCGAAGCTCATGAAGAAGGTGGAAGCGATGAACAAGAAGGGGGTCAAGGACCCTCTGCAGACGTGGTCGCGCGCGAGCGTGATCCTGCCTGAGTTCGTCGGCCACACGTTCAATGTGCACAACGGCCGCGCCTTCCTGAAGGTCTACGTGACCGAGGACATGGTCGGTCACCGCCTCGGCGAGTTCGCGCCGACGCGCACGTTCCGCGGCCACTCCACCAAGAAGATGGAGGAAGCCAAGTGAGCTTCGAAGTCCGTGCCGTGCACCGCGGCGCCCGCATGGGTGCCTACAAGGCGCGCCGAATCCTGGCGCTGATCCGCGGTCGTTCCGTCAATGCCGCGCTCGACGAGCTGCGCCACGATCGCCACCGCGCTGCGAAGGCCATCTATCGCGTGCTCGCTTCGGCGGTCGCCAATGCGCTGCAGAACCCGACCGTGCGCGCCAACCGCCTGGTCGTCGCCCGCACGTTCGCCCAGGACGGTCCGCTGCTGCCGGGCGGCATGCGAGTGCGTCCGGGTCCGCAGGGTCGCGCGATGCCGATCAAGCGCCGCACCTGCCACATCCACATCCACGTCGCCGATCCGCAGGCGGGCAAGCAAGCCGACGGCGGCAGCGCGGGGGGCGAGGAGTAAGCCATGGGCCAAAAGATCCATCCGACGGGCTTCCGTATCGCGATCACCGAGCCTTGGCGTTCGCGCTGGTACGCGAACAAGAAGGACTTCAGCAAGCACCTGATCGAGGACCAGAAGATCCGCCGCTTCATCCGCAAGGAATGGCAGTTCGCTGCCATCCCCAAGGTGGAGATCGAGCGCACGGGGGAACTCGTGACCGTGTTCATCCACACCGCCCGGCCTGGCGTGCTCATCGGCAAGAAGGGCACCAAGGTCGACGAGTTCCGCATGGAGCTCGAGAAGCTCACCGGCAAGCCGGTGCGCATGAAGATCGTCGAGATCCACCGTCCGGAGCTCGAGGCCAACCTCGTCGCCGAGGCGGTCTCCGAACAGCTCGCCAAGCGCATCAACTACCGTCGCGCCCTGAAGAAGGTCGCGGACGCGTCGATGGCCGCCGGCGCGAAGGGCATCAAGATTCGCGTCGCCGGCCGTCTGGGCGGCGCCGAGATGTCGCGCATCGGCAACTATCGCAAGGGTCGCGTGCCGTGCGGCACGCTGCGCGCGCAGCTCGAGTACGGCTTCGCGACCTGTCTGACGAAGTACGGCACCCTCGGCTGCAAGGTCTGGATCTTCAAGGGCGAGTATGGCCCCGGTGAGACCACCAACGGCCTGCTGCCCGTCCGTCCCGCCCAGGAACGTCCGAACGCCTGATCCCGCAGGAGCACTCCCATGTTGATGCCCAAGAGAACGAAGTGGCGCAAGCAGATGCGCGGTCGCATCCGCGGCGAGGCCACGCGTGGCAACGAAGTCTCGTTCGGCGAATTCGGTCTGCAGGCGCTGGAGCCGGCGTGGCTCTCGGCGCGCGTCATCGAGGCGGGCCGCGTCGCGGCGTCGCGCAGCGCGCCCGAGGCCAAGCTCTGGATCCGTGTGTTCCCGCACAAGTCGGTGTCCAAGAAGGCGGCGGAAACGCGAATGGGCACGGGCAAGGGCGACGTGGAGTTCTGGGCCGCGGTCATCAAGCCGGGCACGGTGCTCTACGAGCTCGACGGCGTCACCGAAGACGTCGCCAAGAAGGCGTTCAACCGCGTGGCGCACAAGCTGCCCATGCGCGTCCGTCTGGTCCGCCGGCGTCACGGCTGAGCACGAGGCATTCCCATGAAGAAGGCAATCACCGAGATCCGCGGCGAAGACAGCAAGGAGCTGAAGGCCAAGCTCAACGACCTCCGCAAGGAGCAGTTCGAGCTGCGCTTTCGCGGCGCCGCCGCGACGGGCGCGAAGAGCAGCCGCAGCCGTGAGATCCGCCGCACGGTCGCCCGGATCATGATGGTCCTGGGCGACCGCGCCCGCACGGGAGACAAGAAGCAATGAGCACCAGCACTGGCAATCCGGGTGACGGCGCCGCCGCCGGTTCGACGGAGCGCAACGACCGCAAGGTCATGCGTGGCACCGTGACGTCGAACAAGATGCAGAAGACCGTCGTCGTGCAGGTGGACCGCAAGGTCAAGCACCCGCTCTACGAGAAGTTCATCCCACGCCGAACCAAGCTCTACGCCCACGACGAGAAGGGCGAGGCGAAGGTCGGCGACATCGTCGAGGTCGTCGAGACCCGTCCGCTGAGCAAGCTCAAGAACTGGCGCCTGCTCCGCATCGTCCAGAAGGCGTCGCAGTAGTCGCCCCGTCCCGTCCGCGCCACCGCTAGCGCCGAAGCTGCAGGAGAACCCCGATGATCCAGGAAATGTCGATGCTCGACGTCGCTGACAACACCGGAGCCAAGCGCGCCCTGTGCGTGAAGGTGCTCGGTGGCAGCGGCCGTCGTTACGCGTCGGTCGGCGACGTCGTGATCGCCGTCGTCAAGAAGGCCCTGCCGACGGGCGAGGTCAAGGAGCACGAGATCGTCAAGGCGGTCGTCGTCCGCACGGCCAAGCCGGTGCGCCGCTCCGATGGTTCGTACATCCGGTTCGACCGCAACGCGCTGGTCGTGATCGACAAGGAAGGCAACCCGCGCGGCACGCGCATCTTCGGCGCCGTCGCTCGCGAGTTGCGCGACCGCAACTTCATGAAGATCGTCTCGCTCGCGGAGGAGGTCGTCTGATGCTCGCCAACAAGCCCAAGCCGGTCGTCCGCGTCCACGTCAAGAAGGGCGATCAGGTCGTCGTGACGTCCGGCCAGTACAAGTCCAACGAGGCCCGCGAGGTCCTCAAGGTCCAGTCCGACGGTCGCGTCATCGTCCAGGGCGTCAACCTGCGCTGGAAGCATCAGCGTCGGTCGCAGCAGAACCCCAAGGGCGGTCGCGTCCAGCTCGAGATGCCGATCTCGGCGAGCAAGGTGCTGCTGTTCAGCTCGAAGCTGGGCAAGGGCACCCGTACCAAGGTTCAGGTCGTCGGCGGCAAGAAGTGCCGCGTCGGCGTGAAGTGCGGCACCAACTTCGACGCCCAGGGCGCGAAGTGACCCGTCGCACCGCCAAGTGATCCCACAGGACCGAATCCCGTCCCCGCGAGTCGCAGAGAGTTCCCGATGACGAGCACGATGAACAAGGCCGAGCCGAAGACGCTGCCGCGCCGCCAGCAGATCTACCGCGACAAGGTGGTCGAGACGCTGCGCAAGGAGTTCGGCTACCCGAACCCGATGATGGTCCCGCGTCTCCAGAAGATCGTCGTCAACATGGGTGTTGGTCGCGCGGTCGAGAACAAGAACCGCATCGAGTCCGCCAACAAGGACCTGACCGCGATCGTGGGCCAAAAGCCCATGATCCGTAAGGCCCGCGGCGCCGTGTCGGGCTTCAAGCTCCGCGAGGGGTATCCGATCGGCGTCGCCGTGACGCTGCGCGGTGCCCGCATGTGGGAGTTCCTCGACCGCCTGATCTCGCTGGCGATCCCGCGCATCCGCGACTTCCGCGGCCTGCCGAACAAGCTCGATGGCCGCGGCAACTACACCATGGGTCTCTCGGAGCAGAGCGTGTTCCCGGAGATCCAGCTCGACAAGGTCGAGTTCGTCCAGGGCATGGACATCACGTTCGTCACCAGCGCGCCGACCGACAAGGAAGGCTTGGCTCTGCTGACGCACCTGGGCCTGCCCTTCCGCAAGTGAACCCCGCACCGGTACCAACCCAACGCACCATTCCTTGATGCCGGCCCGCCCGGCAGCCAACGAACGAGCAAACGAACATGGCGAAGAAGTGCCTGAGGATGAAGCAGCAGCAGAAGCCGAAGTTCTCGACTCGGCGATACAACCGCTGCCAGCTCTGCGGCCGCGCGCGCGCGTACTACCGGAAGTTCGGGATCTGCCGGTGCTGTTTCCGTCAACTTGCACTCCAGGGCGAGATCCCCGGTGTGCGCAAGGCTTCGTGGTAGGAGGTCGACCCCATGATGACCGATCCGATCGCTGACATGCTCACCCGCATGCGCAACGCGCTGATGAGTGGCGCGACCAACTGCGTGGTGCCCGGCAGCCGCCTCAAGGTGGCCATCCTGGACACCCTGAAGCGCGAAGGCTTCATCCACAACTACGAGGTAGCGGCCGATGGGCCGCGCTCCGCGATCCGCGTCGAGTTCCGCTTCGGCCCCGAGGGCGAGCGCGTGATCTCGTCGCTGGCGCGGTTCAGCAAGCCGGGTTGCCGGCGCTACCGCACGGTGAACGACCTGCCGCAAGTGCGCGGCGGCCTCGGCATCGCCATCGTGTCGACCAATCAGGGCGTGCTCTCCGATCGCGAGTGCCGCCAGCGCCGCGTCGGCGGCGAAGTCCTCTGCACGGTGGACTGAGAGGCAACCATGTCCAGAATCGGCAAGCAACCAATCACCGTTCCGAAGGGCGTGACCATCGCGATCGGCGCTGACGCCATCGCGGTCAAGGGCCCCAAGGGCGAGCTGAAGTTCCCGCTCCGGCGCGAAGTGAAGGTCGCCCTCGACGGCGCCACGCTGACGGTGAGCGCGATCGACGAGGAGCGCGCGTCGCGCGCCCTGCAAGGCACGGCGCGAGCCTGCCTCGCGAACATCATCGAGGGCGTGACCAAGGGCTACGAGAAGAAGCTCGAGATCAACGGCGTCGGTTACGAGGCCGCGGTCGAGGGCAAGGTCCTCGTCCTGAAGCTCGGCTTCAACCGCCCGATCCGATTCCCGATCCCTGCCACGGTCACGGTCGAGGCGCCAACGCCGACGGCGCTGCTGATCAAGGGCATCGACAACCAGCAGGTCGGCACGGTCGCCGCCTCGATCCGCAAGCTGCGCAAGCCGGAGCCCTACAAGGGCAAGGGCATCAAGTACGCGGAAGAGGTCATCAAGCGCAAGGCGGGCAAGGCCTTCGCGTCCGGTGGCGGCGCCTGATCGGCGCCCTGAAAGCAGGAGCAAAGCAGCATGACCAGCACGTTCCAAAAGCACCAACGCCGGATCGGCAAGCGCGAGTCGGTGCGCGAGAAGTTGCGCAACGTCGGCGGCCGTCCTCGGCTGTCGGTGTTCCGCAGCCTCGCCAACATCTCGGCGCAGATCATCGACGACGTCAAGGGTCAAACCCTCGTGTCCGCCTCGTCGCTGGAGAAGGATCTCCGCGCGTCGACCAAGGGCATGAACAAGACGGACGTCGCCAAGAAGGTCGGGGCCATCGTCGCCGAGCGCGCCAAGCGCGCCGGCCTCGCCAAGGTCTGCTTCGACCGCGGCGCCTACAAGTACCACGGACGCATCAAGGCCCTCGCCGACGCGGCGCGCGAGGCGGGCCTCGACTTCTGATTCCGACTTCCGATCCCCGACCCAACGATCCACGCACGGCAAGACCGGCGCAGCCGGTGAGACAGAGACATGGCCAAGGGCAAGATTCCACTGATCCCGATCGACGAAGCGCTGTCGGCTGACGTCGAGGACGACGTCGTCGCCATCAACCGCTCGGCGGCGGTCGTCAAGGGCGGGCGTCGCTTCTCGTTCAGCGCGTTGTCGGTCGTCGGCAACCGCAATGGCCTCGTCGGCATCGGCTACGGCAAGGCCAACGAGGTCCCGAACGCGATCGAGAAGTCGGTGAAGGACGCGCGCAAGCAGATCATGCGCGTCTGCCGCAACGGCTCGACGATCCCGCACATGACCGAGGGCGAGTACGGCGCGACGAAGGTCCGCCTGCTGCCTGCGGCGCCCGGCACGGGCATCATCGCCGGCAAGGCGGTGCGCAAGGTCCTCGAGCGCGCCGGCATCGCCGACATCCTCACCAAGAACTACGGCTCGACGAACGCGATGAACGTCGTCAAGGCCACCATGATCGCCCTGAGCAAGCTGCGCAACCGTGAACAGACGGTCGCGCTGCGCGGAGTGAACCTCGAATGAACCTCGCCGAAGCGAAGGCCCTTGGCCTCAAGTTCCCCGAACGCAAGCGCATCGGTCGCGGCGTCGGCTCCGGTATCGGCAAGACGTCGGGCCGCGGTCACAAGGGCGCGAAGGCGCGCTCGGGTTGGTCGCGCCGCATCGGCTGGGAAGGCGGTCAGATGCCGCTCTACCGCCGTCTGCCGAAGGTCGGCTTCAACAACAAGAACTTCGAGAAGGTCTTCACCGTCGTCAACGTCGGCGATCTCGACGTCTTCGACAACGGCGCGCAGGTCGATCTTCACGCCGTCCTGGCGAAGGGCCTGACCTCGAAGGAGAAGCAGTCGGACCTGTTCAAGATCCTCGGCGATGGCGAGGTGAAGAAGGCGCTGACCGTCAAGGTCGACGCCATCACCGCGTCGGCGCGCGAGAAGATCGAGAAGGCCGGCGGCAAGGTCGTGCTGATCGAGAAGAAGCCGCGCCGCGACAAGTTCGTCGCCAAGGACGGCAGCAAGCGCCAGCCCGGGACCCCCCGGCGCCGGAGCAAGTGACCTGATCCGATCGCAGCATCGACCGCGCCAACGCCGGTAGCACACGATGAACCTGACGCTAGCCAATCTGTTCAAGATCAAGGAGATCAGGAACAAGATCCTGATCACCCTGGGACTGCTGTTGGTCTACCGCGTCGGCTCCTTCATTCCGCTCCCTGGCGTCAACTTCGGCGAGGCGCTCAAGAGCCTGCAGGACGTCGGCGGCATCAACAAGCTGTTCGGCATGATGAACGTGCTGACCGGTGGATCGCTGCAGAGCGCGACGCTCTTCTCGCTCGGCGTGATGCCGTACATCTCGGCGAGCATCATCTTCAGCCTGCTCACCAAGGCCGTGCCGGCGCTTGAGAAGATCGCCAAGGAAGGCCAGAGCGGTCAGCGTCGGATCAACCAGTACACGCGCCTGACGACGGTCGGCATCTGCCTGCTGCAGAGCTGGTTCGTGATCTTCGGCGCCCTGCGGGTCGAGAACAGCCGCCTGTTGCACACCGGCGTCAGCGACTGGTTCGGCCTCTACTGCATCATCGTGATGGTCGGCCTGACGGCCGGCACGCTGTTCATCATGTGGCTCGGCGAGCAGATCTCGGAACACGGGGTCGGCAACGGCATCTCGCTGATCATCATGGCCGGCATCATCAGCAACCTGTACCCGTCGATGGCCTCGTACCTCGAGGGCTTCGACCGCGGCGCTTGGCAGACCCTGCTGACGTTCCTGGGCGCGTGGGCGATCGCGGTCGTCGCCGTCGTCTACATGACGAAGGCGCAGCGCCGCATCCCGATCCAGAACGCCAAGCACCAGCGCGGTCGCAACGTGTACGGCGGTGAGCGCGCGTTCCTGCCGTTCAAGCTGAACCAGGCGAACGTGATGCCGATCATCTTCGCCTCGGCGCTGCTGATCATCCCGCAGTTCCTCGGCACTGCGACCGGCATCACCTGGCTCGAGCAGGCTTTCAGCAGCCAGACCAGCGGCTTCTGGTACGTCTTGACGTACACCGCGCTGATCTTCTTCTTCGCCTTCTTCTGGACTTCGATGATGTTCCAGCCGAACGAGATCGCGAAGAACCTGCAGGAGCAAGGTTCGTTCGTCCCCGGGATCCGGCCCGGTCGTCAGACCGCCGAGTTCCTGGAGTCGACGATGTTCCGCATCACGCTGGCTGGCGCGAGCTTCCTCGCTGTCGTCGCGATCATCCCGTCGTTCGTCGGTGCGTCCGGTGGCGGCGCCATGGACATGGCGCTGCTGTACTTCATGTCCGGCACGTCGATCCTCATCGTCGTCGGCGTCGCGCTCGACATGGTCGAGAAGCTGAATGCCATGCTGGTCATGCGCAACTACGAGACGACCATGAAGGAAGGCGAGGCATCGGCCGCCTCCGGCAGCGGTTGGGGCCGCAGGTCGAGCTGATGCCGATGGCGATCGCCCTTCGAGCCCGCTGCGTGTTCCTCGGTGCCCCTGGCGCCGGCAAGGGCACCCAAGCCAAGCAGGTCGCCGACGCGGCCGCGCTGGCGCACATCTCCACGGGCGACATGCTGCGCCAGGAAGTGGCCGCGGGTACCGAGCTCGGCAAGCAGGCCAAGGGCTACATGGACGCCGGCAAGCTCGTGCCGGACGACGTCATCATCGGCATGGTGCGCGCCCGCATCGCGCTGCCCGACGCCAAGGCCGCCTGGATCCTAGACGGCTTTCCGCGTACGATCGTGCAAGCGGAAGCCCTCGATCGCAGCCTGACGGGGGCGTCCGCACTGACGCATGTCATCTACTTCGCCGTCCCCGAGGCAGCCCTGATCGGCCGCCTCGCTGGTCGTCGGACCTGTTCCAAGTGCGGCGCCATCTGGCACGTCGAGAACAAGCCGACGAAGCGCGCGGACAAGTGCGACGCGTGCGGCGGTGATTTGGTCCAGCGCAGCGATGATCGCCCCGAGGCGATCGGCAAGCGTCTGGACGTGTATCGGTCGCAGACGGCGCCCTTGTTGGCGTACTACCGCGACCGCCGTGTTCTCCGGGAGCTCGACGCCGATCGTGCGCCCGAAGTCGTGTACCAGGAGTTGCTGAAGCTGATGCAATGACGACAGCCGACGGAACCACGCCGCAAGCGGGCGGAGATCGGGGCGTTCGAGCCACGGTCACGGCCCACCTGAACAACGGCATGTTCCGCCTGCAGTTGACCGACGGACGCGAGGTGACGGCCCACACGGCCATGGACTTCCGGATGGCGTTCGCGCGCCTGCTGCCGGGAGATCAGGTCGCCGCCGAGATCTCGCCCTTCGACCCCAACAAAGCCCGCATCTTGCGGTTGCTGAAGTCGACGCAACAGAGCCAGCACGAGAAGCCCAACCCGAATCCCCCCAACCAGCGAGAACGGTCGTGAAGGTCAGAGCCAGCGTCCGGCGCATCTGTGAGCACTGCAAGGTCGTCAAGCGTGGCGGCGTCGTGCGCGTCATCTGCAGCAATCCCCGCCACAAGCAGCGTCAAGGCAAGTAACCGTCCAGGTAAGCACCCATGCCACGTCTCCTCGGCGTCGACATCCCCAACGAAAAGCGCATCGAGATCGCGCTGCAGTACATCTATGGCGTCGGCCCGTTCGTGGCCCGCAAGGTGCTGAAGGAACTCGCGATCAACCCGTCGGTCCGCGCCAAGGACCTCAAGGACGACGAGGTTGCCAACATCGCCAGCTACCTGGAGAAGAACTTCCCGGTGGAGGGTGCTCTGCGTCGCCTGACGATGCAGAACATCAACCGCCTGAAGGAGATCTTCTGCTACCGCGGCCTGCGGCACCGTCGCGGCCTTCCCGTCCGCGGCCAGCGCACGCGCAGCAACTCCCGTTCGCGCAAGGGCCCGCGCAAGACCGTCGCCAACAAGAAGATCCTGAGGAAGTGATCCGATGAGCACGCAGAACCCGGCCACCACGGCCGCTCCCGAGAAGAAGAAGGCCAAGCTGCGCAAGAACGTCGGCAAGGCGATTGCCCACGTGAAGGCGTCCTTCAACAACACGATCATCACGGTCGTCGACAGCGCTGGTCAGGTGCTCGCCTGGGACTCGGCCGGCACCATCGGCTACAAGGGCTCGCGCAAGAGCACGCCGTTCGCGGCCCAGCGCGCGGCCGAGAAGGTCGCCGACAAGATCAAGAAGATGGGTGTGCACGAGGTCGAAGTGCTCGTCCGGGGCCCTGGCTCCGGCCGCGAGTCCGCGATCCGCGCGCTGTCCAACTCCGGCCTCGAGGTCAAGTCGATCGAGGACGTGACGCCGCTGCCGCACAACGGCTGTCGCCCGCGCAAGCGCCGCCGCGTCTGAGCAGTCGCGCCGTCAGCCACCACATCAAGCAACTGGACGAACCGAGAATCCTGGACCTGCAATGGCCCGCACCGACAAGAACGTCTGCAAGCTCTGCCGTCGCGAAGGCGTGAAGCTGTTCCTCAAGGGACAGCGCTGCTTCTCCGAGAAGTGCGGCGTCAACCGCCGCAACTATCCCCCCGGCCAACACGTGCGCCCCAAGAAGGGCACCGACTACGGCACGCAGCTGCGCGAGAAGCAGAAGTGCAAGCGCATCTACGGCGTGATGGAGCGTCAGTTCCAGCACTACTTCTCGATCGCCCAGCGCCAGAAGGGCAACACGGGCGAGAACCTGTTGATCCTGATGGAGCGGCGCCTCGACAACGTCGTGCTGAGCCTCGGCCTCGCGTTCTCGCGCTTCGACGCCCGCCAGATGGTCGCGCACGGCCACGTCCACGTGAACGGCAAGCGCGTCGACATCGCCGGCTACCTCGTGCGTCCTGGCGACGAGATCACCGTGAAGGGAGCCGACAAGATCAAGAAGAAGGCGGGCGACGCCGTCGAGATGAACAAGGGCCGCGCGCTGCCCGGCTGGCTCGAAGCCACGCCGGCCGAGCTCAAGGGCCGCGTCATCCAGCTGCCCAAGCGCGAAGACGTCAGCGTCGAGATCCAAGAGCAGCTCATCGTCGAGCTGTGCTCGAAGTAGTCCGCACCCCACTAGCGAATCCGGGAGACCCCACGCATGCGCATCCGTTGGCGTAACTTCGAGCTGCCTTCCCAGGTCCGTATGGAGCGGGAGACGGCCACGTCCCAGTACGGTCGGTTCGTCGTCGAGCCCTTCGAGAAGGGCTTCGGCACGACGATCGGCAACGGCCTGCGCCGCGTGCTGCTGTCCTCGCTCGAGGGCACGGCCGTGACGTGGATCCGCATCGACGGCGTCGTCCACGAGTTCTCGACGATCCAGGGCGTTCTCGAGGACGTCGCGCAGATCGTCCTCAACATCAAGAAGCTGCGCGTCAAGATGCACACTGACGCGCCGACGACGCTCCGCATCGACGTCAACCAGAAGGGCGAGGTGCTCGCGTCGAAGATCGAGGGCGACCACAACATCGAGATCGCCAACCCCGACCTCAAGATCTGCACGCTGACCGAGGACGTCCGCTTCTATTGCGAGATGCAGGTCAAGAAGGGCCGCGGCTACGTGACGGCCGAGGAGAACGTCACCGAGGAGCAGGAGATCGGCACGATCCCGTGCGACTCGATCTTCAGCCCGGTGCACCGCGTCCGCTACGCGATCGAGAACACGCGCGTCGGCAAGTCGACCGACTACGACCGTCTGGTCCTGGAGATCTGGACCGACGGCACCGTGACGCCGGAGATGGGTCTCGTCGAGGCGAGCAAGATCTACCGCAAGCACCTCAACCCGTTCGTCCAGTACTTCGAGATGAAGGAAGACCTGGCGGTCGAGGGCGGCGCGCTGGCGCCGGAGGGCGACGAAGGCGCTCGCCGTCGCGAGATGGTCGACCTGCTCGGCAAGAGCATCGACATGCTCGAACTGTCGGTCCGGTCGAAGAACTGCCTCGACAGCGAGAACGTCTCGACGCTGCGCGATCTCGTCGCGTTGGCCGAGCCGGAGCTCCTCAAGGTGCGGAACTTCGGCAAGACGTCGCTGAAGGAAGTGAAGAGCAAGCTGGCCGCCCTGGGCCTGACGCTCGGAATGAACATCGAAGAGTTCAAGCAGGGCTGATCCGAAAGAGAGAGATTCGCGGCCATGATGCACAATGTCGCAGGCAAGCGTTTGGGGCGGAACACGGCGCACCGTGCCGCCCTGCGCAAGAACTTCACCGTTTCGCTCATCAAGCACGAGCGCGTCGTCACCACCCTGCCGAAGGCCAAGGCGCTGCGCCCCTTCGTCGAGAAGATGATCACGCTCGCTCGCAGCAACGACGCCAAGACCAAGGTCCACCGCATCCGGCGCGCCATCGCGTTCCTGCAGGACAAGGCCGCGGTCAAGAAGCTGTTCGACGTGATCGGACCCCGCTTCGCCAACCGCGCCGGTGGCTACACGCGCATCCTGCGCCTGCCGGACTACCGCATCGGTGACGGCGGCTCGAAGGTCGTGTTCGAACTGGTCGAGAACGACGTGCTCGAGCAGAAGATCAAGGCCAAGGAAGCCGCGATGACGAAGGATGCCGAGCCGGCCGCCAAGGCCTGATCGCCGTCCCGCGGCGTTGCCGCGCTCATGACGAGGGCGCTCCGGCTCGGCCGGGGCGCCCTTGTTGCATTTCCCATCCATTCGCGGCGGACGATCGAGCACGTCGGGGCCCTTGCCGCCCATGGCGACGATGCAACGGTGGGGGGGCAGGATGGCGCGCCTCGGTGCGATGGCGGGCAAAGGTCGCGAAAGCGCGCCTGCTCCATGCCCAGCGGCGCGCGATCGCCGATGAAGCAACGGCAAATCTGCCGTGAGAGGAGTCCGCGTCGCGCGGCGCGAGATGATCGCCAGATGGCGCGCAACTCGCTCGTAAGTGCTTGTCGGCAATGGCATCGCCGCAGCATGTGTCGGCGCGTGCGCCGCCGTCGTCGCCTTGCCATCGCGCCTTCGTCGCAATCTTCACCGCACCGGACGCGCCGCTTCATGCGCCGCGCAAGAACACCGGGGGTCCGCGGTGCGAACCCTTCGCCCCCGTGCGACAGGAAACGAACGAAGAACCACCAACCCCCAATGCTTCCACTCAACCACCGTTCGCCGCGCGCGCTCGTCGCCGTCGCGGCCCTGGCGGTCGCCGGCAACGTTGCCGCCCAGGTCCTCGTCCAGGGTCCCAGCTCGACCCGCACTTCGTACCAGGTGCCGTACAACGCCGCGTCCGGCGTCGTGCGCAACATCACGTCGATCGTCTCGACGCTCGACCTCGTGCCGACCACCGGCGCGCTCGCCACGCCGTTCGAGATCGCCGGCATCCTCGACGGCCTCGGCGCCTACGACAACGGCAACGGCACCGTGACGGTGCTGGCCAGCCACGAGATCAATACGCCGAACGGCGTCATTCGGCGCCACGGCGCCCGCGGCACGTTCGTGACGGAGCTGATCCTCGACAAGAACACGCTGCAGGTGATCTCGGCCCAGGACCTGATCCACACGTTCGTGCTCAACGGCGTCGACCGCAACGCCGCGAACAACAACGCGATCGCGCTCGGCCGCTTCTGCTCGAGCGACCTGCCCGACGTCTCGGCGTTCTTCAACCCGACCACGGGCCTCGGCACGCAAGAGCGCATCTTCATGGCGGGCGAAGAGGGCCCCGCGAGCGGCTACGCCGTCGCCACTGTCGCCACCGGCGCCGAGAAGGGCCGCGGCTACATCCTGCCGCGCTTCAACCTCACCACCAACGGTTCGGGCCTCACGGCCGTCGGTTCGTGGGAGAACCTGGTCGCCAACCCGTTCGCGCAGGACCTGACCGTCGTCGCCAGCACGAACGACGGCGGCACCGGCCTCATGGGCCAGACGGTCAACGTCTACGTCGGCCTGAAGCAGGCGACGGGTAACGTCGTCGAGCGCGCCGGCCTGACGAACGGCCAGAACTACATCGTCGGCGTCGTCGGCAACGCGAACGAGATCGTCGACACGAACACGCGCCAGACCAACATCACCTCGGGCACGCGCTTCACCCTCAACCTCAACGCCGCCGGCACGCGCTTCTCGCGCCCTGAGGACGGCGCGTGGGATCCGCTCAACCCGACGGACTTCTACTTCGTCACCACCGACCGCCTCGACACCGCGACCAACACCGGCACGAACCAGACGGTCGGCGCGTCGGGCCCGGCCAACCAGGCCGGTCGCTCGCGCCTGTGGCGCATGCGCTTCGACGACATCACCAAGCCACTGCTCGGCGGTGTCATCGACCTGCTGATCGACGGCAGCAAGAACGGCCAGAAGGTCAACATGCTCGACAACATGTGCGTCGGCGGCGACGGCATGGTGTACCTCACCGAGGATCCGGGCAACTCGACGTACCTGGGCAAGACCTGGGCCTACGACCCGGCCACGGACACGATGGTCGGCCTGACCAAGTTCGACAGCACCCGCTGGGGTGACCTCGCGGTCAACGGCGGCACGCCCGGCGCCACGCTGCCGCACAGCAACGACAAGGAGATCTCCGGCATCATCGACGTGACGTCGATGTTCCCGCACGCCGACGACGAGCGCGTGCTGCTGTTCGACATCCAGGACCACTCGAGCAACCCGGCGGTCGCCTCGGCGTCGTCGGTCGAGGGTGGCCAGCTGCTGCTGATGCGCGTCGCGCTGCGCGGCAGCACGTCCTCGTACGGAGCCGCGTGCGGCGGCATCAACCTCGCGGGCGCGCTCGGCGCGCGGCCGCGCGTCGCCGGGACGTTCGTGGCCGACGTGACGGGCATCACGGCAGGCGCCACGACGTTCGTCGCCGCGGGCGCGTCGAACGCGACGTGGGCGGGCAACCCGCTGCCGTTCGATCTCACGCCCATCGGACTGACCGGTTGCTCGCTGCTGCAGGACCTGCAGCTCGGCGCCGGCTACCCGACGACTGCGTTCGGCGTCGGCGCCACCCGCTTCACCTTGGCGATCCCGTCGTCCTTCGAACTCGTCGGCTTCCGCTTCTACCTGCAGGCGTGGAACACCGCGGGCCAGCTCTCGCAGGGCCTGACGGTCGTCGTCGGTCACTGAGCGACGAACCGCACGCGCCGGTGCCAGCGTGGCGCCGGCGCCTTCCTGCATGGGACGAACTCGGCCCGGGTCGGCGTCGCTGCTCCGGGCCACGACGATTGGTGGTCCGATGATCAAGACGCTCGCTGCGCTGCCGTTCGCTGCCGTGGTTGCAGCCCTCGTCCTGCCTGCCCAGTCGGATGGCGCCGCCCTGCGCGCCGTCGTGCAGCGGCACGCCGACCACTGCCATCGCATCCATCGCGAACTCGCCGCGCGTGCCGGCGCGCTGCGGTCCGCGGTCGACAACCTCGTTGCGAGCCCCGAGCCCGCCGCGCTGCATGGTGCCCGCGCCGCCTGGACGTCGGCGCGCGGCGTCTACGGCCAGATCGAGGCGCTGCGTTTCCACGGCGGCCCGATCGACGGCGTTGAACCGCTGTTGAACGCATGGCCCGTCGACGAGGTCTACATCGACTACGTCACCGGCCAACCCGCCGCCGGCATCGTGGCCGACCGCGCCAAGGTGCCGGTGCTCGCCGCCAGCGTGTTGGCCGAGTTGAACGCGCGCGGCGGCGAGACCAACGTCAGCGTCGGCTGGCACGCGATCGAGTTCCTGCTCTGGGGCCAGGACCTCGATCCCGCGGGGCCGGGTCGCCGGCCTTGGACCGACTTCGCCGACGGGCCGGCCGGCAGCCCGCACGCGGCCCGCCGGCGGCAGTACCTCGCCGTCGTCACCGAGCAGCTCGCGGCCAACCTGGCGGACCTCGCGCGCCAGTGGGCTCCGGACGCCGACAACTTCCGCCGCCGCTACGAACGCGATCCCGCCGACGCCGTCCGTCGCATGCTCACCGGCGCCATCACGCTGACCAGCTTCGAACTCGCCGGCGAGCGGCTCGCCGTCGCCTACGAGACGCGCGACCAGGAGCAGGAGCATTCGTGCTTCAGCGACACGACGTGCGACGACCTCGTCGCCAACCAGCTCGGCATCGACGCGATCTTCCGCGGCGGGCTCGGCGAGCCGACCTCGCACGACCTGCTCGGCCTCGTGCGCAGCAAGGACCCGGCGGTCGCCGAGCTGCTGGCCGCGCGCCTCGACGCCACGATGGCCGCGCTGCGCGCCATCCCAGCGCCGTTCGATCAGGCGTTCCTCGGGCAGGACGACGGCCCTGGCCGCACCGCCATCCGCCGGGCGATCACGGCGCTCGAAGAACAGGCCGAGGCGATCGCGATCGCTGGCGGCGTGCTCGGCCACGACCTGCCGCTGCGGCGCGGCAACTGATCCCGATGGCACGTACCGTGATCCCGCCACCTCCAGCTTGCGTCGCGCGACGCCGACCGACCGTGCGGCCCGCGGCGACCCGCGCCCTGGTGCGCACCGCTGCCATCGCCGTCGCCCTGGCCAGCGCCATTGCCGGCACGTCCCGCGTCGCCGTGGCCCAGCAGGCGCCGCGCGCCGGGGCGATCGATGCCGCGGACCATGGCCCGGCACGGGGCGCTGCCGCTGCGCCGGCCGCGATCGACGTCACCGTCGCCGACGCCACCTCGAACGCCTTCAGCCATCCGCTGCCGACGCTGCGCGCCGCGGACCGTCGCGCCTTCAGCGTCGGCAATGCGCTGTTCCGCGCCAATTGGGTCACCGCGCCCGCCAGCGCCAAGGGCCTCGACGGCCTCGGGCCGCTGTTCAACGCGCGCTCGTGCAGCGCGTGCCATCTGCTCGACGGCCGCAGCCAGCCGCCGCGGGCGGACGAGGCCGAACGCCACGGCCTGCTGGTGCGCATCGGCGTGCCGGTGGCGGGCGGCCCGGACGCGCCGCACCCGCAGTACGGCGGGCAGGTGCAGGACGCGGCGATCCCCGGCGTCGCGCCCGAGGCGCGCGTTGACATCGCCTGGGCCGTCGTGCGCGGGGCCTACGGCGACGGCGAGCCCTTCGAACTGCTGCGCCCGACCTACGCCCTCGCCGAGCCGGCGTACGGGCCGGTGGGGGACGTCGTCCTCGGCGGGCGCACGGCGCCGCACATGGTCGGCCTCGGCCTGCTCGCGGCGATCCCCGACGCGGCGCTGCGCGCGCTCGCCGATCCCGACGACCGCGATGGCGACGGCGTCTCCGGCCGCGTGCACGCGCTGCCCGATGGCCGCATCGGTCGCTTTGGCTGGAAGGCGACGCAACCGACCGTGCGCGAACAGGTCGCCGGCGCCTTCGTGCACGACATGGGCATCACGTCGAGCGTGCATCCGAGCGAGCCGCTGACCGCCGCGCAGGACGCCGCGCGCGCCGCGGCGGCGGCGACCGCGGCGATGGACGACGAGCCGGAGATCACCGACGCCAAGCTCGACCGCATCGTCTTCTACGCCAGCGCCCTGGCGCCGCCGGCGCCGCGCGGTGGCGACGAGCGGGCGGTCGCAGCGGGGCGCGCGCTGTTCACGCGCTTTGGTTGCGCCGCCTGCCATGTGCCGGAGTGGACGAGCGGTGATCCTGCCTGGCACGCGGCCGCCGCCGGCCGCCGTTTCGCTCCCTACACGGACCTGCTGCTGCACGACCTCGGCCCGGAGCTCGCGGACGGCAAGCGCGACGGCGACGCGCTGCCGGCCGAGTGGCGCACCGCGCCGCTGTGGGGCATCGGCCTCATCCCGGCCGTGAACGGCCACGAGCGCTTGCTGCACGACGGCCGCGCCCGGGGGCCGGCCGAGGCGATCCTCTGGCACGGCGGCGAGGCGCTCGCCGCACGCGAGGCATTCCGACTCGCCCCTGCGGCCGATCGCGCCGCGCTCGTCGCCTTCGTGCGTTCGCTCTGACCGCCGCGCGCGGCCGATGCGGCCCGCACGCCTCAGCGCGGCTGCGCCGCCGCCGGCCGCTTCTCGATCGTCAGCGTGCGCGCGAACGTCTGGCCGGCGCGGAAGAAGCGCAGTTCGACCGCGCGACCGACGCCGGCGAGGTACAGCTGCCGCTGGAAGTCGACCGGCGCGTGGATCTCGACGCCGGCGAAGTGCGTGAGGAAGTCGTCGACCTGCAGGCCGGCGACGCTGGCCGGACTCGGCTGGAAGACGTTCTCGAGCAGGATGCCGTGCGGCGGCTTCGCCATCGCCTGGAACGCCGGCAAGCCGCGCACCTTCGCCACCTCGATGCGGCTCATCACCGAGAAGCCGAGCCACGGGGACTGCGTCGTGCCGGCGGTCCGGATGGCGTCGTGGAGGCCGACGAGCAGCTTGCTCGGCAGCGCCCACGCGCTGCCGGCGGCGGTCCCGCCTTCGACCTGCAGCGGATGCAGCAGGCCCATGACCGTGCCGTCGAGGCCGAGCACCGGACCGCCGAACGCTCCCGGATGCACGAACATCGTCGCCTGCATGTAGGTCGCGTTCATCAGCTCCTGGTAGCAGTCGCGCGAGGGCTTGGCGACCAGCATGCCGGTCGCCATGTAGCGCTCGGGCCCGAACGGATCCCCGACGCCGACCAGCAGGCTGCCGATCTCCAGCGCGTCGCTGTCGCCGAACGCGAGCACGCCGATCTCGGGTGGCGTGTGGCTCGGGTAGACGGCCAGCCGGAGCACGGCCAACTGCAGCGTCGGCTCGACGCCGACCACGTCGCACAGCACGCGCTGGCCGTCGGCGGTCTCGACCTCGACGAGGTCGGCCTGTCGCTCGGGCGTCACGAGCAGTGGCGCGAGGCCGGTCAGCACCTCGTCCTTGGCGACGAAGAAGCCCGAGCCCGAGCGGTGGGGGCGGAAACCCTGGTACTCGCGCTCGAACGTCGGGGCCGCGACCCACCCGGCCGGCGCCGTCGACGGCGCCGCTGCGTTCGGCACCGTGGCCGTCGCCGCGTCGGCGGCGCTGGCGGCGGCGTCCTGCCGCACGAACGTGCGCACCGTCACGATCGCCGGCCATGCTCCCTTGGCGAGCGCGATGAGGTCGTTCTGCACGGCCAGCGCGGCGGTGGCCGACGCTGGCGGGGCGGCAGGCGGTGTCGTCGGTGACTGCGCGGTTACCGCGCCGGTGCCGAGCAAGGCGAGCAGCGTGACGAGGACGGCGGCGGACTGCGCTGGAGTCATCCTCAGATGCTGGCGGCGACCTCGCGCGCTTCCCGCCAGGATCGCATGAAGAATCCGCGCGGCCGTCCGACCGGTCAGGTGCGGGTGAACGACAGGTTGTCCGGCCCGACGAGCAGCGACAGTTCGTCCAGCAGTTCGTCGGTCACGCGCACGCCGTCGTCGGCGCGCACGCGGTAGCAGTCGGCGCCGTCCTCGACGTCGAGCAGAAGGTGCTGGTGGCCCTTGTGGCGCGCGCAGGCGGCGGCGACGCGCTGCACGTTCGCGTCGGCGGCCATGGCGCCGCGCAGGCACACCACGAGTCCGGCGACCTCGCGCCGGATGACCTCGTTGGCCGGATCCAGCTGGTCGAGCAGCAGCGCCTTCTCTTCGCTGTTGGCGTCGAGCCGCCCGGTCAGGAACACGATCGCGTCGTCGACGATGCGGTCCTTGAGGTTGGCGTAGCTGCGGGCGAAGCAGGTGACGGCGACCTGGCCGTGGCGGTCTTCGAGCTGGAACCGCGCCATCTTCTGGCCAGCGTTCTTGCCCTGCTTGATCTGCAGCACGCGCACCGAGCTGATCATGCCGGCTATGCGCGTCGTGCCGCCCGGCTCGAGCTTCGCCAGCGACGCGGTCGTCTGCCCGGCGATGCGGGCGAGGAACGCGCCGCGCTTCTCGAATGGGTGGCCGGACAGGTAGAAGCCGAGCGATTCCTTCTCGCGCGCCAGCCGCTCCTTCTCGGGCCACTCGGCGACGCCGGTCCCGGTCGCCGCCGCCACGGCCGCCGGTGCGGGCGCGGCGAACAGCAGCTTCTGGCCGCGCTTGCGGTCTTCGCGCGCCTGCACCGAGGCGCGCAGGGCGCCCTCGATCGCGGCGAAGTCGCCGGCGCGCGTGCGGCCCATGCCGTCGAAGGCCCCCGCCTGCACCAGCGCCTCGAGCGCGGTCTTGTTCAGCAAGTTGGCGTCGAGGCGCTCGCACAGTTCGTCGAGGCCCGCGAACGCGCCGCCGCGCTTGCGCTCGGCGGCGATGCTGTCGGCGGCGCGCGCGCCGACTCCCTTCACGGCGCCGAGGCCGTAGCGGATCGACTTGCCCTCGACGCCGAAGTAGCGCTGCGAGTGGTTGACGCTCGGCGGCAGGATCGCGACGCCGGCGCGGCGCGTCTCGTCGACGAACTCCTTGATCTTGTCGCTGTTGCCGGATTCGACCGTCAGGTTCGCGGCGGTGAACTCGATGGGGTAGTGGGCCTTGAGCCACGCCGTCTGGTAGGTGACCAGCGCGTACGCCGTCGAGTGCGACTTGTTGAAGCCGTACCCGGCGAAGTACTCCATCGTCTCGAACAGCTCCTTCGCGAACTTCTCGCCGTAGCCCTGCTTCACCGCGCCGGCGATGAACTGGTCCTTGAACTTGGCCATGACCTCGGGCTTCTTCTTGCCCATGGCCTTGCGCAGGTTGTCGGCTTCCGTCATCGAGAAGCCGCCGATCACCGCGCTGATCTGCATCACCTGCTCCTGGTAGACGATGACCCCGTAGGTCGCCTCCAGGACGGGCTTGGTCGCCTCGTGCGGGTACTCGGTCTTGGCCTTGCCGTGCTTGCGGTCGACGAACATGTCGACCATGCCCGAACCCAGCGGGCCCGGGCGGTAGAGCGCGAGCACGGCGATGACGTCCTCGAACGTGTCGGGCTTCAGGCGCGTCAGCAGCTCGCGCATGCCGCTCGATTCGAGCTGGAAGATGCCCTGCGTCTCGCCGCGCGCGATCAGCTCGTAGGTCGGCTTGTCGTCGAGCGGCAGCTTGCCGAGGTCGACGTCGACGCCGTGCACCTCCTTCACGAGGCGCACGGCCTCCTGCAGGATCGTCAGCGTCTTCAGGCCGAGGAAGTCCATCTTCAGCAGGCCGACTTCCTCCAGCTCGGTCATCTGCCACTGCGTGATCACGTCCTCGCCGTTCTTGGCGAGCGGCACGTAGTCGCGCAGCGGCCGGTCGGCGATGACGACGCCGGCGGCGTGGATCGAGCTGTGGCGGGCGAGGCCTTCGAGCTTCAGCGACAGGTCGAACAGCCGCTTGTGCTGCGGGCTGCTGTCGCGGATCTGCTTGAGCTCGGCGTCGCTCTCCAGCGCCGCCTGCAGCGAAGCGCCGGGGCCCTGCGGCACCTTCTTGCACAGCTTGTCGACGTCGGCGATCGGGAAGTCGAGCACGCGGCCGACGTCGCGCAGCACGCCGCGGCTGGCCATGGTGCCGAACGTGATGATCTGGCAGACGCAGTCGTTGCCGTACTTCTGGCGGACGTACTGGATGACCTCGTCGCGGCGGTTGCCGCAGAAGTCGATGTCGATGTCGGGCATCGACACGCGGCCGGGGTTCAGGAAGCGCTCGAACAGCAGGGCGTAGTTCAGCGGGCAGACGTCGGTGATGCCGAGCACGTACGCGACGATCGAGCCGGCCGCCGAGCCGCGGCCCGGGCCGACCGGGATGCCCATCGTCTTCGCCTTCTGGATGAAGTCCTGGACGATCAGGAAGTAGCTGACGAAGCCGAGCTTCTTGATGACCCCGATCTCGTAGTCGAGGCGCTGGCGGATCGTCGCGTCGATCGCGCCGTAGCGGCGGATGGCGCCCTCGGTGCAGATGCGCTCGAAGAACGCATCCGGCGCCGTCCCGTCGTCGGGCTGGAACACCGGCAGGTGGTAGACGCCGAACTCGATGCCGACGTTGCAGCGTTCGGCGATGGCGACGGTGTTCGCCAGCGCCTCGGGCCAGTCCGCGAACGCCGCCGCCATCTGCGCGCGCGACTTCAGGAACAGCTCCTTGCTGCCCATGCGGAAGCGCTGCGGGTCCGCGACGGTCTTGCCGCTGCGGATGCACAGCATGATGTCCTGTGCCAGCCAGTCCTCGGCCTTGAGGTAGTGCACGTCGTTGGTGGCGACGCACGGGATGCCGAGCTCCTGGCCGAACGCCCGCAGCGCGCGGGTGACCTTCTGCTGCTGCTCGTAGCCGGTCTCGGCGACCTCGAAGAAGAAGTTGTCGGCCCCGAACAGCTCGCGCAGCTGGTTGGCGGTGCGCTTGGCGCCGACGGGGTCGCCCTGCAGCACCTGCGTGCTGATCTGCGACGACACCGTGCCCGACAGCGCGATGATGCCCCGGCTGTGCGCCTGCAGGATCTCCAGGTCGACGCGCGGCCGGTAGCTGAAGCCTTCCAGCCACGCGCGGCCGGACAGCTTCTTCAGGTTGTCGAGGCCTTCGTCGTCCTGCGCCAGCAGGGTCAGGTCGAAGGTCGGGTTGTCGGCGCCGGCCGACTCCGCGCGCGTCTTGCCGGCGACGTAGGTCGTCTGCCCGACGATCGGCTTGACCTTCTTGTCCTTGCAGGCCTTGAAGAACTCGACGGCGCCGAACAGGTTGCCGTTGTCGGTGAGCGCGATCGCCGTCTGGCCGTCCGCCGCCGCCGCCTCGACGAGGCCGCTGACCTCGCTCGGCGCCGCGAGCAGGCTGTAGTGCGAGCGCACGTGCAGGTGGACGAACGGCGGCGCCTCGGACATGGCGTGCCTAGGTTACGCACCCGCGTGACCGCGGCCAGAGGCGCGTGCGCGGCAATGCCTGAGTTGTGTCGCCCTGCGGCGACGAGGCCTCGAAGACGACGTCGAAGCGGGGCTGGTTGCTTGGCTCTCGCGGTGTCGTGCCCCCGCGTCGCGGCGTCGTGGCAATGCCTGAGTTGTGTCGCCCTGCGGGCGACGAGGCCTCGAAGACGACGCCGAAGCGGGGCTGGTTGCTTGGCTCTCGCGGTGTCGTGCCCCCGCGTCGCGGCGTCGTGGCAATGCCTGAGTTGTGTCGCCCTGCGGGCGACACAAC
>JBKDXM010000033.1:0-86200 GCA_046306335.1 Planctomycetota bacterium | reverse complement strand
AGGACCGCCACCTGGTGCAGGTCAACATGCTCGGCTGCTTGGGGTGGGGCACCGCCGCGGCGCGGCGCTCCCTCGCCCGCACGGCCGGGTGCTTCGTCGGCGTGTCGTCGGTCGCCGGCCACCGCGGCCGCGTCGGCCGGCCGGTCTACAACGCCAGCAAGGCGGGCATGGACTGCTACCTGGAGGCGCTGCGCAACCGGCTCTGGCGGCACGGCGTGCAGGTCACGACCATCCGGCCGGGCTTCGTCGAGACGCCGATGACGGCGGGGCTCAAGCTCAAGGGCGCGATCCCGGCCGACACGGCCGCGGGACTGATCCTGCGCGCGCGCGACCGGCGCAAGGCCGTCGCCTACGTGCCCGGCAAGTGGCGGCTGATCATGACGGTGATCAAGCTGATCCCCTCGTTCCTGTTCCGCCGGCTGTCGATCTGAAGGCCCGACGATGACCGACACGACGGCTACAGACGCGGTGGCGATCCCCTGGCGCGACGAGGACGTGCGCGGCTTCGGCATGGCGGTCGGCGGCCGCGCGCAGGTGCTGCGCCCGACGACGGCCGAGCAGGTGGCCGCGGCGTTCGCCGACGCGCGCGCGCGCGGCAAGGCGATCGCGCTGCGCGGGGCCGGCTGCAGCTACGGCGACGCGGCGACCAACGACGGCGGGTTGGTGCTCGACCTGTCGCGCATGAACCGTCTGCTCGACTTCGATCCGGCGACCGGCGTCGCCGTGTGCGAGCCCGGCGTCACGGTCCGCGACCTGTGGCGGCGCAGCGTCGCGCACGGCTTCTGGCCGCGCGTGGTCAGCGGCACGATGGCGGTGTCGATGGGTGGCGCCGCGGCGATGAACATCCACGGCAAGAACAACTTCGCGCTCGGCTCGTTCGGCGAGTGCGTGCGGTCGTTCGAGCTGTTGACGCCGCGCGGCGAACTGGTGCGCTGCACGCGCGCGTCCGATCCGGACCTGTTCCACGCCGCCATCGGCGGCTTCGGCATGCTCGGCTGCATGACGCGGTTGGAGATCGAGACCAAACGCGTGCACTCGGGCCGGCTGCGCGTGTCCGCGATCGTCGCCAAGGACCTCGAGCACAACCTGCAGATCCTGGAGGACATGCGCGGCGAGGCCGACTACCTCGTGTCGTGGCTCGACCTGCACGCGCGCGGGGCGGGGCTCGGCCGCGGCCTGATGCACCGCGCCGACCAGCTCGGGCCCGGCGAGGACCCCGAAGGCCTGCGCTTCCTCGACCCGGCGCTGCAGGACGTGCCGCCGAACCTCTTCGGCGTGGTGCCCAAGGGCTGGCTGTGGCCGGGCATGTGGTGCGCGGTGCACGCCGGGCAGGTGGGGCTGGTCAACTGGCTGAAGTTCCAGGCCGGCTTCGCCGAGGCGCGCAAGTCGCCGTACCTGCAGACGCACGGCGCGTTCCACTTCCTGCTCGACTACGTGCCGCGCTGGCAGTGGATGACCAAGCCCGGCGGGCTGATCCAGTTCCAGCCGTTCGTGCCCGCGGCCGCGGGCGCGCGCGTGCTGCGCACGGTGATCGAGAAGAGCCAGGCGGCCGGCCACGTGCCGTACCTCGGCGTGCTCAAGCGCCACCGGCCGGACCCGTTCCTGATGACGCACGCGGTCGACGGCTACTCGCTGGCGATGGACTTCGCGGTCAGCGCCCGCAAGGCGCAGCGCGAGTCGCTGTGGCGGCTGTGCCGCGAGCTGGCCGAGGTCGTGCTCGCCGCCGGCGGCCGCTTCTACTACGCCAAGGACGCGGTGCTGCTGGCGTCGTCGTTCCCGCGCGTGCACGGCGAGCCGGCGGTAGCGGCCTTCCGCGCGCAGAAGGCGAAGTGGGATCCGGATCGCCTGCTGCAGACCGATCTGTCGCGGCGGCTCGGCGTGTGAGCGCGCGGCCGGCAGGCGCCAGCGCGCCGCGCGCCCGCCATCCGGCCGGCGGGCCTTGAGGGGCGCAGGCCGGGCGCGTATCCTCCCCGCGCCGAAGGGCGCCCCGAGCGCCCTGCGCATCGGCCGGCCCTCGTCGGGCCGGTCTCAAGTCGGGACGCGAAGACGCCGATGCCAGGGTAGGCCGTGCAGATGCACGGCGTGTTCGGCGAATGCCACGCCCTTCCGCCGCGCCGTCGACCTCCGTCGACCGCCCGGGCCGCGCGACGCGGCGCGTTCGTCGCACCGACACCATCCATGCGCCCGCTGGCCATCTGCCCGCCGGCGCGAACGAGCACCAACTACGTGAGTTTCGCTTCCCTCGGGCTCAAGGAGCCCATCCTCCGCGGCGTGCGCGCCGCGGGCTACGACACCCCGACTGAGATCCAGGCGCACGCGATCCCCAAGATCCTCGCCGGCGCCGAGTTGATCGGCCTGGGCCAGACGGGCAGCGGCAAGACCGCCGCCTTCGGCCTGCCGATGCTCGACAAGCTCTGCGGCGGCGAGCCCGGCCTGCGCGGCGTGATCATCGTCCCGACGCGCGAGCTGTGCGTCCAGGTGGCCGAGAACCTGCGCGTCTACGCGCAGTTCGCCGGCCTGCACGTCTGCACCGCCTTCGGCGGCGTCGACATGTCGATCCAGGAGTCCGCGTTCAAGCGCGGCCTCGACGTGGTGGTCGCCTGCCCGGGCCGCCTCATCGACCACCTCGAACGGCGCAACATCTCGCTGGAGCGCGTCCAGATGGTCGTCCTCGACGAGGCCGACCGCATGCTGGACATGGGCTTCATGCCGCAGATCCGGCGCATCTTCGTGCGCCTGCCGCAGGAGCGGCAGAACCTGCTGTTCTCGGCGACGATGCCGACGGAGGTCGAGGGCCTCGTCGGCGACTTCCTGCCGAACGCCGAGCGCGTGCAGATCGGCAAGCGCAGCCAGTCGGCGCAGACCATCTCGCACCGCTTCGTCGCCTGCCCCGTAGCCGACAAGCAGCGCGCGCTGGAGCGCTTGCTGGAGCGCGAAGGCGGCCGCGTGCTGATCTTCGTCAACAAGAAGCTCGGCTGCGAACGGCTGGGCAACGCGCTCAAGCGCGCCGGCTTCCCCGCCGACGCGATCCACGGCGACAAGAGCGCCGAGGCCCGCTATGCCTGCCTGCAGGCGTTCTCGCGCGGCAAGACCCGCTTCCTCGTCGCCACCGACGTCGCCGCGCGCGGCATCGACGTCGACGACGTCGAACTGGTCGTCAACTACGACTTCCCGCTCGCGCTCGAGGACTACATCCACCGCTGCGGCCGCACCGGCCGCGCCGGCAAGGCCGGCCGCGCGCTGTCGCTGGTCGCGCCGATGGAGGGCAAGCTGTTCGCCGTCGTGCAGGCGCACCTGCAGGGCCGCGAGGTCAGCAGCGTGCCGCAGGCCGGCCGCGGTTACGGCATGCCCAAGCGTCGTGAAGGCGGTCGCGAACGCGGGGAACGCGGGGAACGCGGGGAACGCGGCGAGCGCGCCGGCCGTTCCGGCGGCGGGCGCGGCCGCGGCCGCGGTCGCCAGGCAGCGGCCGGCAGCTGATGGCGCGTCAGCGCCCGTCGCCGGGCGCTTGTGCGGGCGGGGGCGTCGCGTTCGGAGCGTGCTTGGGCAGCGCGCGCGGCGTGAAGCCGAGCAGCGCGACCATCGCCGCGAAGCCGAGCACGTAGCCGACCGGCACGTGCCAGCCGGCGAGCAACCAGTGCTTCACCGACTTCGCCTCGGGGAACACGCCGCTGATGGCGACGCCGGCCGAGCTGCCGAACCACAGCATCGAACCGCCGTAGCCGACGGCGAACGCCAGCAGCGCCCAGTCGTAGCCGCCCTGGTCGATCGCCAGCTTGGTCAGCGGGATGTTGTCGAACACCGACGACACGAAGCCGAGCGCGAACGTCGTCACGGCGCTCGGGTCGGGCAGCTTGTCGACCGGCATCATCGACGCCGCCAGCACGAGGCAGAGCAGGAACGCCGCGCCCTTGGCGGCCTCCGCGACGAGGCGCAACTCGACGCGGCGCAGTGGCCAGCCGAGCAGGATCGCGGCCCAGACGCCGACGGCCGGGAAGTCGAGCAGCACGTTGGTCGAGACCGTGCCGACGAGGATCAGCGCCACGATGCCGACGCGCGCGAGGTCGATAGGCGGCGCGGGGTGGTCGAGGCGGGCGAGCGGCTGCAGCGCGTGCTGCTGGCGGCTCGCGACCGCGCCGAAGAACAGCAGCGCGACCGCCGCGCCGAGCGCCGCCGGCGCGACCCACAGCGGCGACGCGCCGGCGATCCACATCATCGTCGTCGTCGTGTCGCCGACGACCGAGCCGGCGCCGCCGGCGTTGCTCGCCGCGACGATCGCCGCGAGGTAGCCGACGTGCACCCTGCGGCGGAACAGCGTGATCGCCGCCGACCCGCCGATCAGCGCGGCGGCGATGTTGTCGAGGATCGCCGACAGTGCGAACACGAGCAGCAGCAGCAGGAACGCGCCCTTGCGGCCCGTAGGCAGCACCTCGGTCAGCTTCTCGGGCAGGTGGCTGTGTTCGAAGTGCGCGGCGAGCACGGCGAAGCCGAGCAGCAGGCCGGCGAGGTTGGTGACGATGTGCGCTTCGTGCAGCAGGTGCGCGCCGAGGTCGAAGTCCGTCAGCGACAGCCGCAGCATTGCCACGGCCAGCATGCCGGTGACGGCGATCCGCGTCGCGAAGGCGTGGAAGCGGGCGATCGCCAGCAGCGTGCAGGCGAACGCTCCGAACAGCAGGGACTCGGTCATCGGGCTTCCGCGCCGGAGGGGACGGCGCGACGGTGGGATGCCCTGGCGGCCCGACCAGGACGGAACCTGCCGAGCCCCGTGGCGCGGCACCCTTGCTGCGGCGTCAAGGTAGGCCGCGGCGCGCGCTCGGCAAGCTTCCGCCGGCGCGGCGGCCGAACTTCATCGACGGCTGTCGTCAGCCGAGGATCGCGCGCGCCCGGGCCTTGGGGTCGCTGGCCTGCACGAGCGCGCGGAACACCGCGTCGAGGCGGACGTCGGCGGCGTGGCCAGACTGCGCGCGCAGCTCGGCCGCCGTGCCGCAGGCCAGCAGCTTGCCCTTGTCGAGCACGGCGATGCGGTCGGCGGTCGCTTCGACGACGTCGAGCAGGTGGCTGCAGTGCAGCACCGCGCCGCCGCGGTCGGCGAACGCCCGCATCAGTTCCTTGACGACGAGCGTCGTCGTCACGTCGAGGCCCGACAGCGGCTCGTCGAAGACCAGCAGCTTCGGCTCGGTCAGCAGCGCGGCCGCGATCGCGACCTTCTGCAGCATGCCCTTGCTGAAGCCGGCCATCGGCTCGTCGGCGCGGGCGAGCAGGTCGAAGCCGGCGAGCAGGCGCTCGCTGCGCGCGCCGATCGCCGCCTCGGCGACGTCGAACAACTGGCCCTTCAGGCGCAGGAACTCGTTCGGCGTCAGCGCTTCGTGCAGGCGCGCGACCTCGGGCAGGTAGCCGATGCGCCGGCGGGCTTGCGCCGGGTCGGCCAGCGCGTCGACGCCGTCGACGGTGATCGCGCCGGCGTCGGGACGCAGCAGGCCGACGAGGCACTTCACGGTGGTCGACTTGCCGGCGCCGTTGGGGCCGAGCAGGGCGAGGATCTGGCCCGGCGCGATCGCGAGATCGAGGCCGTGCAGGGCGACGAACGCGCCGTAGGTCTTGCGCAGGCCGGTCAGGCGCAGCATCGCGGCCATCTTGGCCGCGGGCGCGCGCCTATGCCAGACGTGCGCCGCTGCTATCCTCGCGCCCCGATGCGCGCCTTCCCGTCGTCGCCTTCCCTGCTCGCCGCTGCCGTCGTCCTCGCCATCACGGCGCCGCTCGCTGCGCAGGACGATCCCGCGCCGCTGCCGGACGGTCCCGCGGTCGCCTTCGTCGAGGCCTTCCCCGGCCATCCCGGTTTCGACCGGCCGCTGTACGTCGCCTTCACGGCGACCGATCCGGCGCACGCCTACGTCTGCACCCAGCCGGGTCGCGTGTTCGCGGTGCCGCGCGAGGGCGCGCAGAACGGGCCCGGCCGGCTGTTCCTCGACATGAGCGCGGTCGTGTTCACCGACAACTGGGAGGAGGGCCTGCTCGGCTTCCAGTTCGATCCGAAGTACGCCGACAACGGCCACGTCTGGGTCTGCTGGTCGGAGAAGAAGGACGGCCTCAGCGGCACGATGGGCAACGGCAAGGTCGCCAAGTCCAACCGCCAGTCGATCGTCGCCCGCTACACGGCGCGCAAGACCGACGCCGGCCCGGTCGTCGACCTCGCCAGCGAGCTGCGCGTGCTGGAGGTGTTCCAGCCGTTCGGCAACCACAACGGCGGCACCATCGAGTTCGGGCCCGACGGCATGCTGTACGTCGCGTTCGGCGACGGCGGCGCTGCCAACGATCCGTTCCGCAACGCGCAGAGTCGCGCCAACCTGCTCGGCAAGGTGCTGCGCGTCGACGTGCGCGCGGCGACCGCCGACAAGCCGTACGCGATCCCGGCCGACAACCCGTGGCCGCAGACCGACGGCGTGCGGCCGGAGATCTGGTGCTACGGCCTGCGCAACCCGTGGCGCATCACCTTCGACCGGGCGACCGGCGACCTGTGGTGCGGCGACGTCGGCCAGAACCGGCTGGAGGAGGTCGATCGGCTGGTCAAGGGCGGCAACTTCGGCTGGAACGCGCTCGAAGCCGGCGAGGTGTTCAAGCTGCGCAAGGGCAAGGACGTGCCTGCCGACGCGATCGCGCCGGTCGCCAGCTACCCGCACAGCGAGGGCCTGTCGATCACCGGCGGCTACGTCTACCGCGGCAAGAAGATCGCCGGGCTCGACGGTTGGTTCGTGTACGGCGACTTCATGACCCTGCGCATGTGGGCTTGCAAGGAGGACCGGCAGGGCGGCGCGCACGCGGTCGTGCGCCTCGCCGGGGCGCCGCAGCAGGTGGCGAGCTTCGCGGAGGAACCGGACGGCGAACTGCTGCTGGCCGGCTTCGACGGCCGCCAGGGCAAGGTCTATCGGCTGGTCCCGGCGCCTGCCGCCGGCAAGGACGGGGGCGACTGAACCGCGGCGGTCGGGTACCGTTCTCGACCCCGAACCGTGCGCAGTTCCGCCTTCTTCGCCCTGTCGTGCGCCATGCACGGCGTCGCCCTGACGGCGGCGCTGGGGTACAGCGCCTACGCGGGCGCCAAGATCGCCGCAGCACCGCCGCTGGTGCAGGTGCAGATGTCGGAGCCGAGCGCGCCCTCGATGCCGCGCGAGGTGCTGCCGCCCGACGTCGTGGTCGAGGCGGTGGTGGCGGCCGAGGTGGTGGACCACCGCGAGGTCGACGATCCGCTCCGCGAACTGCCGCCGCCGGCCGCCGAGCACGTCCCGTTCGCGGTGGCACCGCCGCCGAGCTTGCAGCGCATCGCGAAGCGACCGTCCGTTGCGCCGACGCCCCCGACACCGGCGGCCCCGCCGGAGCCAGCGCCGCAGGAGCCCGAGTCCGCATCCGCGCCTGCGTCCGCGCCGCACGCATGGGTCGAAGCCGTCGAGTGCGCCGACAACGAGCCGCCGCGGTATCCCGAGTCGGAGCGTCTCGCCGGCCACGAAGGCACGGTCGTAGTCACGGCGACGATCGACGCACTGGGCGCGGTGCTCGACGTGGCGCTGCGCCAGCCGACCCGCTACGCGGCGCTCAACCGCGAGGCGCTGCGGGCCGTGCGCACGTGGCGCTTCGCGCCGGCGCGGTCGCACGGTGCGGCGGTGCCGACGACGCGCAGCATCGCGGTCGAGTTCCGGCTCGTCGACGGACGCTGAGAGGCCGCGGAACACCGTCACCAAGGCCTTGGGCGCCCGGCGCAGGTCGGGCCGCCGCGGCGGCGTACGCAGCGTCCGTGTCAGGACCTGCGCGCCGCAGCCGCGGGCGGACGGGCCGTGGGCGCGGCGCCGACGACCGCAGGCGGCTTGGTCGCGTCACTGCGGCCAGCGCACGCCGAGTTCGGCCAACAGCGCATCGCAGCGCGCGTGCATCGCTTCCCAGCGCCACGTCTGCCGCACCCACGCCGCGCCCGCCGCGCCGCTCGCGCGCGCCGACGCCGGATCGGCGAACCAGCGCGACACGGCGGCGATGGTGGCCGGCGCGTCGTCCGCGATGGCGACGGCGGCGTCCGGCGCCGGGCCGAGCCCCTGTGCGGCGTGCGTCGTCGACACCACCGGCAGGCCCATGCTCAGCGCCTCCAGCACCTTGTTCTGCACGCCGCGGGCGAGGCGCAGCGGCGCGATCGCCACCGCGGCGCGGTCGAACCATGGCGGCGTTTCGGGCACGCGGCCGGTCACCGTCACGCCTGGCGCGCGCGCGAGCGCGGTGACGCGGGGGCTCGGCCGGCTGCCGACGACGAGCAACTGCGCGTCGGGGAAGCGGGCGCGCAGCGCCGGCCAGCAGGAGTCGACGAACCAGCACACGCCGTCGACGTTGGGTTCGTAGTCCATCACGCCGGTGAAGATCGCCGTGTGCGCGTGCCGCTCGGCGTCGCCGCGGCTCTGGAAGTGCGCGACGTCGACCCCGTTGGGCAGCACGGCCGGCTCGACGCCCGGGATGCGCTGGCGGAAGAGCTCGCGCTCGACTTCGCTGACGACCAGCGACCGGTCGAAGGCGCGGGCGACGCGGTCCTCGAAGGCGAGCAGCAGCCGGGCTTCGCGGCCGTACAGCCAGCGTCCGGCGGGCCCGGCGGCGGCGGCGTACTGCCGCCACTTGTCCGAATCGAGCTCGGCGAACTGCATCACCTTGGCGCGCGCCGGCACGTCGAGCGCGTACTGTGCCATCGACGACGAGTAGACCCAGATCAGGTCGGGCGGATCCGGCGTGCACCACGAGCGGACGGCGCGCGCCAGGTCGCGGTGGCGGAAGACCGGCAGGGTCAGCGGCTCGCCGGTCAGCAGCCCCCGCAAGCCGAGCGCGCGGGCGACCTTCGGCGACCGCAGCGGCGCTGCGACCGCGCGGCAGCGCGCGCGCAGGTGGGCCACGGCGTCGTTGTCACGGGCCTCTTCCTGCAGGCAGCCGACCGCCACCTCCGCCCCGCGGTCCAGGAAGTGGCGCAGGAAGTTCCACGTCGTGATGCGGTCGCCGCGGTCCGGCGGATACGGCACCCGCTGGCAGAGGAACACGATGCGGGGTGGGCGCGGTGTCTCAGGCACGCGATGGCTTCAAGCTGGCGGGTGATGCGGACCGATACACCATACGCCATGACATCACCAATGCAGGCTTCGTCGCACGACCTCGCCAGCCTGGTTCAGGGAGCCGTCGGCCTGCCGACCCTCCCCGAGGTCGTCGGCAAGCTGAACAAGCTGCTCGAGAGCGATAGCGCCTCGGCCGGCGATGTCGCCAAGGTGCTGCAGTCGGATCCGGCCGTCGCCGTCAACATGCTGCGCATGGTCAATTCGGCGCACTACGGCCTCGTGGTCCGGATCGCGTCGATCCCGCTCGCCGTCTCCGTGCTCGGTTTCGCGACCACGCGCCGGGTCGCGCTGCGCGCCGCCGTGTTCACCGCGTTCGCCACCCGTCGCGAGAAGATCGCCAACTTCGACCCGACCGGCTTCTGGCGGCACTCGATCTTCGTCGGCATCGCGGCTCGCACGCTGGCGGCGGCGTCGCCGACCTTCATCGATCTGCATCCCGAGGACGCCTACATGGCCGGCCTCCTGCACGACGTCGGCAAGATCCTGATGCTGGAGAAGTGCGGCCCGCGGTACGTCGCCGCGCTGCAGCGCGGCACCGCGGAAGGACTCCCCGACGGCGAGGTCGAGCGACTGGAGTTCGGCTTCACCCACGCCGAGGTCGGCTCGGTGCTCGCGCACAAGTGGTCGCTGCCCGAGGATCTGGCGGAGGCGATCCGCTACCATCACGCGCCGCAGCGGTCCGCCGCCTTCAAGCCCCTTGCGTCCCTCGTGCACCTCGCCGACCGCCTCGCCTGGCTGGCCGCCATTCCCTCGACCGAGGGCACGGTGCAGCCGCCGTCGTGCCCCGAGGCCTATGAGCACGTCGGGCTGCCGGCCGATCTCGTCGACGAACTGCTGCCGGCCGTGCGCGAAGCCTTCGCCGACGCCGAGATGCCCTGGTAACGCCGCGGCGGCGCAGCCCCTGCAGGTGCGCGCTTGAACTTCCGCCGCTGGGTCGTCTTCACCTTCCTGATCCATGCCCTAGTCGTCGTCATCGACAAGGGCGGCGGGCTCGTGCTCTACGCGCTGACGGCCAACCAGCGGGATCAGCACGGCGGCGCCGGCATCGTCGCGGCGCTGCCGTTCGTGCTCAGCGCGATCGCCAACCTGGGGCTCGCGACGGCGCTGGTCTGGTTCGTGCGGCGGCAGCGCTACAGCGCGCAGACGTGCTTCGAGACGGCGATGGCCGTGGCGCTCGGCTGGGGCGCGGTCGTCGGCGTTGCGGCGTGGTGCGTCGTGATGTACGCGCTGCCGATGTTCGACCCGGAGTGGCTCGTCGATCCGTGGCTCGTGCTGCCGGTCTGCCTCGCCGTGCCGCTGCTGCTCGTCGCCAGCTACGCCAACAGCACGCAGCTGGCCACCGAGCGCATCCGCGACTACGGCATCGTCCACCTCGTCACCTCGCTCGCCTTCCTGCCGGCGTTCTTCGCCGTCTTCCTGGCGATCGGCGGCGACGTCGGCGCGGGCGACGTGAAGGCCGGCGTCGCGTGGGGCCGGATGGCCAGCACCGCCGTCGTCGCCGTGGTCGCCCTCTGGCTGGTGCGCAAGGTCGTCCAGCTGCGCGTGCGCGTGCACCGGCAATTCCTCGGCGACGCGCTGCGCTTTGGCTGGAAGGCGAACCTCACGTCGACGCTCGCGCAGCTCAACCAGCGTCTCGACATGATCGTGCTCGGCGTGCTGATGTTCCGCACGCTGCGCGCCGACGGGATCGAGGTGGCCGCGGCGACGAGCGCCGCCAACGTGCAGGTCGCGTTCTATTCGATGGCGATCACGTGGGCCGAGCTGGTCTGGCACTTCCCCGAGGCGCTGCGCGACCTGTTCTTCTCGAAGGTCGCCGGCAGCACCGACGAGGAGGCGCGCGTGCGCACGCCGGTGCTCGCGCGCCTGGGGCTGGCCGCGTCCGTCGTCGCCGCAGCCGCGCTGCTCCTGCTGGTCGACCCGGTCATGGGGCTGGTGACGTTGGCGACGCGCGGTTCCACCGACGTCTGGCTCGCGGACTGGAGCGAACCGGTGGGCGCCTGCCTGTTGGCCCTGGCGCCCGGCACCGTCGCCTTCACCGTGTCGAAGGTCCTGCAGGCGGACCTCGGCGCCCGCGACCGCCTCGACACCTGCATCGCCGCGCAGTCGACGGTCTTCGTCACCATGCTCGCGCTCGACGCGCTGTGGATCCCGTCGCACGGAGCGCTCGGCGCCGCGTGGGCCTCCAGCGTCGCGTACTTCGTCGGCACGGTGGTCACGGTGGTCGCCTACTCGCGCCAGACCGGCACGCCGGCGTGGCGCTGCCTCGTCGTGCAGCCGGCCGACCTTCGCTACATTGGCGAGATCTTCGCCGCGGTGGCCGCCAAGATGCGCCGCCGTTCCGCATGAGCCGCAACGCGCCGGTAACCGTCGTCATTCCCGCCTGGCAGGCGGGCGAGTTCCTCGCCGCCACGCTGGACTCGCTGCGCGCGCAGACGACGCCGCCGGAAGCCGTCGTGGTCGTCGACGACGGCTCGACCGACGCGACGGCGAAGATCGCCGTAGAAGGCGGCGCGACGCTGTTGCGCCAGGACCACCGCGGTCCGGGCGCGGCGCGCAATCGCGGCGTGGCGCACGCGACGACCGAGTTCGTCGCCTTCCTCGACGCCGACGACTGGTACGCCCCCGACAAGCTGGAGCGTTCGGTGGAGGTGCTGGAGGAGGTCGGCGCCGCGTGCCTCGCCACCGACGCGTGGGTCGTGCGCGGCGGCCGCATCGACGCGCGCAAGAACCAGGGCCGAAACGTGCCGACGGTGCTCACCACCGAGCGCCTGCTGAAGGGCAGCCCGGTGATCTGCAGTTCGGTCGTGGCGCGCCGCCGCGCGGTCCTGGAGGTCGGCGGCTTCGACGAGCATCCGGACCTCATCGCCACGGAGGACTTCGACCTGTGGCTGCGCATGAGCGAGCGCGAGCCGCTGGCGTACCTCGGCGAGCCGCTGACGTTCTATCGCGTGCACCAGGGCAGCTTGTCGGCCAACGAGCGCTTCCTGCGCGGCCTCGACCGCATCCTCGCGCGCGTCGCGCAGCACCACGTCGGCGAGGCCCACTTCCAGAACCTCATCCGTCGCCGCCGCGCCGACGTGCGCCTGGACTACGCGTGGGACCTCATCACCACCGGTCGCAAGGCGGAGGGCCGCGCGCTGATCCGCGAGGCCCAGCGGCTGGCGCCGACGTGGAAGGCCGTGCGCATGCGACTGCGCAGCCTGCTGCCGGCATGATGCGGCGATGAGCCGCCCGCTGCTCGGCGTCGTCCACCTGCTGCCGCTACCGTCGTCGCGCGGCCATCGCACGATGGCCAGCGTGCTCGATCGTGCGCTCGCCGACGCGCGGGCCTACGCCGCCGGCGGCTTCGACGGCGTGATCGTGGAGAACTTCGGCGACGCGCCGTTCCACAAGGGCACGCGCGACGATCCCGCGCCGCCCGACGCGGTCGCCGGGCTGGCGATCGCCGCGGCCCGGATCGCCGCCGAGACCGGCCTGCCGATCGGGATCAACTGCCTGCGCAACGATGGCATGGCCGCGCTAGGCGTCGCCGCCGCGACCGGCGCGCGGTGGGTGCGCGTCAACGTGCTCGCCGGGGCTTACGTCACCGACCAGGGCGTGATCGAAGGCGAGGCGGCGCGGCTCGCCGCGTACCGTCGCCAGCTCGGCTGGCATGGGCTGCTGCTGGCCGACCACTTCGTGAAGCACGCCGCACCGCTGGCCCCGCTCGACCTCGCCGCCGGCGCCAAGGACGTCGCCGAACGCAGCGGCGCCGATGGCATCGTGCTGTCCGGCCGGCGGACGGGCGAGCCGGTCGACCTGCCAGCAGTCGTCGCCGTGCGCGCCGCCGTCGGCGCGTTCCCGATCTGGCTCGGCTCGGGACTGTCGCTCGCGTCCGCGCCGGCGCTGTGGCCCGCATGCGATGGGGCGATCGTGGGCACGGCCTGCAAGCACGACGGCCGCGTCGACCAGCCGGTCGATCCGGCGCGCGTGCGCGCCGTGCGCGCGGCGTGTCCGGCCGGTCCGCGCTGAAGCGCCCCGGCCGGCGATGCCGAAAGAGCCCGCCGTGAAGGTCCTCTTGATGACGCCGACGCCGGCCGTCTGCCACATGGGCGGGCTGTCCACGGTCGCGCGCTGGCGCGACGGCCTGCAGGCGCGCGGCCATCTGTGCGAGACGTTCGGCGGCGGCGGCGAAGGCGGCCTGACGCAGTCGCTCGAAGGCACGTTGACCCGCTTCCGTCCCGACGTCGTCCATGCCCACGATGCGCTGCGCTGTGGCGTCAGGCTGCTCGGCTTGCGCACGCCATGGGTCGTCTCGCTGACGGGCGAGGACCTCTACAGCGACATGCTCGACGACAAGCGGGGGCAGCTGGTCTGCGAGGTGCTGCGCCGCGCCCATCGCGTGCTCGCTCCGTCGGCCGACGCGGCTGCGCTGGTCGAGCAGCGCGTGCCGGAAGCGATCGGCAAGGTCGACGTCGTGCCGCGGTCGGCTGCGCGCCTCGCGACCGATGGCACCGACCTGCGTCGTTCGCTCGGCATCCCGCGCCAGCGGTTCCTCGTGTTCCTGCCGGGCGGTCTGCGGCCGATCAAGGGGCAGCATCGGGCGCTCGGCCTCGCCAGCGTCCTGCGCGGTGCGGGGGCCGATGTCGAGGTCATCCTCGCCGGCCCGGACCAGCACCCCGAGTACGCGGCCGACCTGCGGCGGCGCATCGCGGAACACGCCGGGGTCCGCTTGTTGCCGACGCTCGCGCGCGAGCGCATGGGCGCGGCGTACACCGACGCCGACGTGGTGCTCAACACCTCGTTCCACGAAGGCGCGGCCCCGACCCTGCTGGAAGCGGGGTTCCTCGGCCGGCCGATCGTCGCGGCCGACGTGCCCGGCAACCGCGAACTGCTCCGCCACAGGGAGACCGGCCTGTTGTTCGCCGACGAAGAGCAGATGGCGCAGCAGGTCCTCGCGTTGTGCCGCAATCGCTCGGCGGCGGGCGCGTTGGGCGTGCGCGTGCGCGAGGACTTCCAGCGCCGATTCGGCATCGACCGCGAGCTCGGCGCGCTGCTGTCGGCCTACGCGGCGGCCTGAGCGCGCGGCCACCTCGGGCGATCCGCGACCGAGGCGAAGCCTCCGACCGCAGGCGGACCCGTGGATGCGCGGACGCTCGGCAGCGAGCGTCCGGGCGCACGGGCGTGCCCCGGCTCGCGGACTGCAACCCGCTGCCCCGCGACTGCCGGGTGCTGCTGGGCTCTTGGTGTCTGGGCTCTGTGTCCTCTGTGTCCTCTGTGGTTCCTTGCTGCTGCTGCAGAAGCAGAACAACCACGGAGAACACCGAGCGCACAGCGCAAAGAAGGGCAGAGGAGAGCAGGGCAGGGCAGACGGAGGTGCGGCTGCAGAACGACCCGCAGCTGCGGTGCGCGGCAGGCGGCGCGGCCCTTCGTGACGCAGACTCCCAGGGCTCAGGCTTCGGGCGGCAGCGGCTTGGGCAGCGGCTTCGCCGCCTTGCGCGCGGGCGTGGTCTTGGGCTTCGGCGCCGGCGCCTCCTCCTCCGCGTACTTGGCGAACAGCGCCCGGATGCGTTCGACCGACCACTGCAGCGTCGCCACGAGGTCGGTCGCGATCTTGCTGCGCGTCGTGCTGCGCACGCGCGGCGCCTGCGCCTTCTGCAGTTCGCCGAAGCACGCGTCCTCGCCCCAATGCGCGAGTTCCTTGCCGCTGTCGTCGCTCAGCAGTGCGGCGGCGCTGGCGCGCAGGTCGGCGTGCGTGCGCAGTTGCGGGTGGAACACGCCGGCGTCGAGCAGCTGCATCAGGTCGAGGTGCGGCAGGGAGATGATCGCGCGCACGTGCGCCTTGTGCGCCGGCAGGTCGTCGAGCAGCGTGTGCAGTTCCTCCAGTGCTTCGTCGTCCCAGACGACGATCGAACCGCCGACCTCCAGCCGCCGGGCGAGGCTCTCGACGAAGCCGGGGCGGGGGTCGGACTTCTCGGTGTGCGCGAACGAGTCCTGTTCGATGCGCCCGCCTTCGTGCACGGTCGTGCACGCCCACGCGTACGGCACGTGCCGCCACGGCCGCTGGCCGTCGAAGCGCGGCAGCGACTCGGTGACCGAGACCATCGCGAGGAAGTGCAGCGGCTTCTTGCACTGGCGCAGTTCCTCGCGCACGAACGGCTCGACCAGCGGCGCGTCCTGCTTGATGCAGGCCAGCGTCCGGCGCTGGCGGAAGGTCAGGCCCTCGCGCGCCGGATCGAGGTCGGTCATCGTCTCGATGCCTTCCTTGTGCAGCGCCAGTTCCTGGGCCCGGGTGAGCTCGGGCAGCTCGCGGAGCGGCAGCGCCGGCGCTTCCTTGCCGCAGCGGGCGAGGTGCGGGCACGGGAACGGCGCCGTGCAGAACGTGCCCATCGGCAGCTGCAGCACGGCTTCGTCGGCGAGCGCCGCGCGGCAGTGCTGCAGGCGGCGCCGCGTCGGGTCCAACTGCTTCTGCACCTTGGCGGTCACGTCGCTGCTGCGCAGCAGCTGCATCGCCGGATAGTCGGCGCCTTCCTTGTGCACGTACTTCGGGTTGACGTGCAGCAGGTACGCGGCCCGCATCTGCAGGCCCGACGCCGCGAGCACGTAGGCCTGCAGCGCCAGGTCGTTGACGTAGCGGTGCTTCACCTTGACACCCGACTTGATCTCGAACAGGTCGCAGAGGCCGTCGCGGTGCACGACCAGCACGTCGCAGCGCACCTCCACGCCCTCGGCGACGAAGGCGGCGTCGAATAGCACGGGCGTGCCGGCGGCGATCTTCGCCTTGGTGTCGGCGGCCGCGGCCGTCACGTCCTTGCCCTCGACGACGACGCCCTTGGGGAAGGCCGACCGCGCCAGCGTGCGCAACTGCGCGCCGATCTCGGACATCGCCTGCCGCATCGGGCCGACCGGCTCCTCGCCCGGCTCATGGTAGTCGAGCCAGAGGCGCTTCTGGCATTGCTGCCCGGCCTCGAACAGGAACTTGTCGAGGTTGCGCGCGGACTTCGGCGAAGTGGTCTTCTTCAAGGCGGCAGAAAGTGCGGGGGCGGCGCGTGCCCACGCAGCGCGGCGGAGATCGCCGGCGACGGGCCCCGAACCGCAAGGCCCACAGTCTAGGCCCAGGCCCTGCGCGGCTCAACGCCGGCCGCGCGTGTGCTTGTAGAGCAGCAGCAGCACGAGGGCGACCGCGCCGCCAGTCATTAGCGGCGACCACAGCCGGTCGCCGAGGCTCTGCTGCTCGCGCGGCAGCCGGGCGAAGGTCAGCGTCGCGAGCGCGGCGACGAACGAGGCTTCCTCCGCGCCGAATCGCTCGGGCGGGCAACAGAACGACAGCGACACCTGACGGCCGCCGCACGGCGCGTGCACGTCGAGGCTGCGGACCGCCGGACGACCATCCGGCGGCGTCGTGGTGCGCTCCGCCAGCAGCGCCTCGACGCCCTGGGTCCCGACCTTGGCGCGGCGCAGGTTGGTCAGTTCGTGGCGATTGCCGCTCGCCGCGCCTTCCTCGCGCCACATGGCGCGCAGATCGTCCTGCCAGTGGTCGCCGATGTGCCACTCGGCGTCCTGTTCGACGACGTAGAGCCACGCGCCGCGGAAGTCGCCGGCGAGCCACTGGTCGACCGGCCCGACGGCGTAGAAGTGGTTGGGCTGCGCGAAGCCTAACTTCGGCGGCGCCTCGCGCCGTTCCCCGACGGTGCGCGCCTCGCCGGGCGCGATCTGCCGCCACTGCGCCGGCAGTTGGATGTGGAACGACGCGTTGCGGTTGGCGAAGCGCGCCGTCGCCTCGTCCGCCGGGAACGCTCGTGGCGTCGCCGGTGGCGCCGCAGGTCGGCTTGGCGGCGCGCCGTCCGGTTGCTGCGCGGACGCCGCGACGGCGAGGAGCCACAGGCAAGGCAGGAGTCGGCATCGCCGCATCGGCGCATCATCGAGCGGGCAGCGGGGCGCGCGCAACGTCGCTCTGGCGCGAGCGCCGCTGCGGGCGCGCTGGCCCGCGGCGCGGCGTCAGTTGGCGACGGCGAGCGGCAGCGGGCAGTCCCAGATCGCCGCGAGCGCGCGCAACAGCTCCGCCTCCGCCGGTTGCACCGCGCCGTCGCTCGCGGCGGCGGCGGCGCAGGCGGCGAGCCGGTTGCGCTGCGCGAGCGGCGTGACCTCGGCCAGCGCATCCACGGCGACGCCGAGCGCGTCGAGCGTGCACTCGGCGGCCGGCCGCAGCCGCAGGCCCGGCAAGCCGTCGAGCGCCTCGCCGCCGCGCCGGAAGGCTGCGGCGGCGCGCTGGTCGTCGTCGAAGTTGGCGGTGCGGGCGACCAGCGACAGCACCGTCGCGACGGCGTCGGCGCGGGCGTACAGCGGCGCCTTGCGGGCCGTCGGCCGCCGCACCCGGCCGTCGGCGTCCGGCGCGAGCGCGCGGTCGGCGAGGCGCAGCAGCGCCCATTCGAACGGCGCCAGCGCGCCGTCCGCGCCGGCCAGCGCCTGCAGCGCGGCCCGCAGAGGCCGGCGTTCCCCGACCGGCAGTCCGCGCAGCGCCGGCAGCGCCAGCGTCAGCAGCGGCAGCCGCGCCGTCGCGCCGACCGCGCGCGTCGGGAGGCGCAGCGCCTGCGCATCGTGGCGCAGCGCGGCGTCGGCCGGGAGCAGCGCCGTTTGGGCGGCGCGCAGCGCCGGGTCGTCGGCCAGCAGCAGCGCGCAGACCAGCGCCTTCGCCGACTCCGGCGCATGGGCGGCCTGGGCGAGCGTCAGCGGCAGGCCGGCGAGCAGGTCGCGTGCGGCCGCGACGTCGGCGGCCTGCGGCTCGCCGAAGGCGGCGACCAGCGCGTCGGGCGCGCTGCGCCGCAGCGCGTCGGCGCGGGCTGGGGCCGGCGCCAGCGCGGCCACGTCGGCCTGCAGGGAGCGGCGCGGCCGCGACGCGGCGGCGAAGCCGGGCAGCACGCGGGCGATGCGCTCGGCGATCGGGGGGTGGGAGGCGAGCAGGCTGCCGAACATGCGGCCCATCCCATCGGCGAACAGCATGTGACTCGCTTCCTCGGCGCGCACGTTTTGGATGCGGGCGGAGCGATCGCCGATGCGCGCCAGCGCCATGCCGATGCCGAGCGGATTGCGCGTGTACTGCACGGCGCTGGCGTCGGCGAGGTACTCGCGCTGGCGCGACACCGCTGCCTGGATGAGGCGGGCGAACAGGACGCCGATCCAACCGATCGCCACCAGCAGCACGCCGAACAACGCGAACGCGGCGGCGTTGTTCTTGCGGTTGCCGCGGCTGCGGCCGCCGACCCGCGCGAGCACCCGCCCGATCGTGACGAGGCAGACGATGCCGGCCAGCGCGCCCATCAGGCGGATGTTGAGCCGCATGTCGCCGTGGAAGACGTGGCTGAACTCGTGCGCGATGACGCCTTGCAGCTCGTCGCGGTCGAGTTCGTCGAGGCAGCCGCGCGTTACGGCGACGGCGGCGTCGTCCGGCGTCCAGCCGGCGGCGAAGGCGTTGAGGCCCGTCTCGTCGTCGAGCACGTAGAGCGCGGGGATCGGCGTGCCGGAGGCGATCGCCATCTCCTCGACCAGGTTGCGCAGCAGGCGCTCCTTCGGATCCGTCGGCCGCAGCGGCACCGCCCGGCCGCCGAGCAGCTCGGCGACGGCCGGGCCGCCGCGGCGCAGTTCGAGCATGCGGACGAGCGCGCCCACGCCGACGACGGCGAGCGTCGCGGCCGTGACGAGCAGCAACAGCGTGCCCAGCCGCGGCCCGCCGCGGTCCCCGAGCGCGAACGCGAAGGACGCCGCGAGGTGGATGCTCGCCACGATCGCGGCCAGCGCCAGCACGTACAGCACGACGAGGCGCTTGGTCGCGCGGCGGGCCGCCTCCTGATGGCCGAAGAAGTCCATCGTCTAGCCGGTCTCCAGTTCGAAGAAGACGAAGCCGGCGCGCCGCGCCGCGAACACGCCGCCGCCCAGCGTCGTGAAGTCGCGGGCGAGCCGGCGGCGGTGCCACGCGCCGGTGCGCAGGTGGACGTCGCCGTCGGTGCGGTCGCGGTCGCAGCGTTCGCGCCAGTCGCGCGCGGTCAGCGCTTCGAGGAACAGCAGGCCGCCGGCCCAGTCCGCGAGGTTGCGCAGCGCCGCCGCCGCCTGCCGATCGTCGAGGTACTGCAGCACGCCCTGGCAGACGACGAGGTCGAAGCGCTCCGCCCCGAAGGCGCGCGCCGGGTCGAAGTCGACGATCGAGCCGTGCGTCCAGCCGAGTTCGGCGCACAGATGGCGCGAGTGCTCGACGCCGTGGTAGGCGGCGCGCGGCCAGCGCCGCCGCGCCGCCGTGCGCCAATGGCCGAGCCCGCAGCCGAGGTCGAGGATCGTGCGCACCTCGAAGTCCAGGCACGCGGCCCACGCCGCGGTCAGCGCGGCGAGCTTGCCCACCGCCGCGGCGTCGGAGACGCGCGTCGCCGGGTCGCGGTAGAAACGGTCGTAATAGGCCCGGTCGAAGCGCTCGGGCGCGTCGCCGCGGCGGCGGGGCTGGCCGGCCATGCGCGGCATCCTGGCGCGGACGCACGGCGACCGCCACGGTGCAGCGTCGATGGGGGGGCGGCTTGATCGCCCGCCCGGCGTGGCCGTAGACTCCTCGCCCCGCTGTGCGGCCCAGAGCCGCACAGCCCGGTCCGATCACCCGTGGCGGTGGTCGCGCCGGCCGATCCTGGTCGCCACTGGAGTCGTTGTGCCCAAAGAAGAAGCGATTGTCCTGGAAGGCACGGTCGTTGAGACCCTCGCCAACACCAAGTTCCGCATCCAGGTGGATGGCGGACACATCGTGCTCGCGCACATCTCCGGCAAGATGCGCAAGAACTACATCCGCATCATCCCCGGCGATCGCGTCACGGTGGAGCTGTCGCCGTACGACCTGACCCGCGGTCGCATCACCTACCGCGCCTGACGGCGCCCCCGCGGCCGGCGCCCCCGCGGCCGGCGCCCCCTCGGCCGGCGCGCCCCCCGCTGCGGGTAGCCTGCCCGCCCATGGCCGCCGATCCCCGTCTGCTCGTCCGCGCCGCCGTGCCCGGCGACGAATCGCTGGTCGCGCGCTTCATCGTCGACCTCGCGCGCTACGAGCGCCTCGAGCACGAACTCGACGTCAGCGAGCAGCGCCTGCGCGCGCACCTGTTCGGGCCGCAGCCGGCCTGCGGCGCGCTGCTGGCGGAGTGGGCGGGCCGACCGGCCGGCTTCGCGCTGCACTTCGCGACGTACTCGACGTTCCGCACCGAAGCCTGTCTGCACCTGGAGGACCTCTTCGTCGCGCCGGACCTGCGCGGCCACGGCATCGGCCTCGCGCTGCTGCGCGCCGTCGCGCGGCTCGCCGTGGCGCGCGGTTGCCCGCGGCTGGACTGGCAAGTGCTCGACTGGAACGCGCCGGCGATCGTTTTCTACGAACGCCAGGGCGCGCGCCTGCTGGCCGACTGGCGCGTCTGCCGGCTCGATGGCGAGGCGCTGGCGCGCTGTGCTGCCGCCGCGACGGCGCCGTAGGAGTCGGCGTCACGAAAGGCCGCGCCGCCCGGCGCGCGTTCCGTGACGCATACTCCGAGCGCGGCAGCGCGACCGCGCCCAGCCGCCCGGTCCGGCCCCGCCGCGGTAGACTGCGCCCATGCCGACTGCGCCGCTGCGCGTCCTCGCCTTGCTCGCCTGCGCCTTCGTCGCCGCCGCGCCGCCGGCGCAGATCGCGGTCGCGCCGCAGGTCTGGGCGACGAGCGGCGGCACGGCGCGCGGCTTCACGGCGGTGATCGACCTGACCGATCCGCGGCTGGAGATCCGCGTGACGGCGCCGCTGTCGCCGCTGCAGTCGTACGAGGCCTCGCTGCGTACGACGCTGAACTGGCACAACCAGCTCGGCAACCGGTTGTCGATCAACGCCAACTTCTTCGGCGCGTTGTCGTCGACCACCGCCGACATCGTCGGACTGAGCAAGAGCAACGGCGTCCTGGTCTCGCCGGTGCGCCAGTTCGGCGCCGCGCCCGACCCGGCGCTGGTGTTCGCGCCGAACCGCCTGGCGACGATCGGCAACATCACGACGGCGCAGGCCGCCGCCGCGCAGTGGGCGATCGCGGGCGTCGGTCCGAGCAGCACCGACACGGTGCCGGGCACGCTGCTGGTCACCGACGGCGTCAACACCGGCGCGACGGCGCGCGTCGAGCCGCTGGTGCGCAACCCGCGCACGGCGGTCGGCGTCAACCAGCAGGGCACGACGCTCTACGTCGCGGTCGTCGACGGCCGCCAGCCGGGTTGGTCGGTCGGCATGACGCTGCCCGAGCTCGCCAACGTGTTCCTCGCCATGGGCGCGTGGCGCGCCATCAACCTCGACGGCGGTGGCTCGTCGTCGTTCCTGCACTCGCCGCCCGGCGGCGCGCTGGTCCAGAACCAGCCGAGCGACGGCGGCCATCGCGCGGTCGCCAACCACCTCGGCTTCGCCGTCGCGCAATCGGTCGTCGTCGGCAGCAGCTGCGGCAACGCCGGCGCGATCAGCAGCTCCGGCAGCTTCAACGTCGGCAGCGCCAACTTCGCGCTGCGGCTGCAGGGCGCGCCCGCCGGCGCGCTGGCGTTCGCCGGCATCGGCCTCCCCGGCAACGAGCTCGTTTGCGGTCCCTGCGCCTTCCTCGACGCGGTGTCGTGGACCTTCGTGCTGCAAGCCGGCGGTTTCGCCTTCTGGCCATGGGGCGTGCCGAACCAGCCGTCGGTCGTCGGCACGACGATCGGCATGCAGTGGGCGCTGCTGCAGGCGCCGAGCTCGCCGTGCCCGCTCGTGCCCGGCCTGGCGGCGACTGCGCGCCTGCACCTGACGGTCGGCCCATAGGAGTCTGCGTCACGAAAGGCCGCGCCGCCCGGCACGCGTCTTCACGTCCGGGAGCTCGCCGCCGATCCTCGGCGAATCGACCGATTCGCCTCCGGTCGTCGGCTTCGCCCCGAACGCGAATCCGCGCACCGGATCGGCGCGCGTTCCGTGACGCAGTCTGCCGGCTGCGGCGTTCCTTCCGCCCGGTCAGAACGTCCAGCCGACGCCGATCCAGAAGCGGGCTTCGTTCTGGCTCGGATTGCGCGCGCTTTCGCGGCCGAGCGCGTTCGAGATGTGGTGGTAGTCCAGCGCGACCAACGCGCTCGTGCCCGTGGCCACCGGGATCTCGACGCCGGCGCCGAAGCTGAAGGTGAAGTTCCACACCGTGCCGCCCGGCGGGATTTGGTCGTTGGCCAACTGGTAGCCGCCCGTGCCGCTGACGAACAGCGGCCAGTCGGGCTCGGGATAGACCCGGATCAGGCCCTCGAGCTCGACGCTCTGCACGTCGCGACCGCCCGTCCACCAGTTCGCCACGTTCGAGCCGAGGCCCAAGGCGAGTCGTTCGTCGACGAAGTGGCCCCAGTGCAGGCCGATGCCGCTGTTGTCGACTTCGCCGTTGCCGTCCCAGAAGAACGACTTCTGCAGGATGGGCACGCCATGGTGCACGCGGGCGCTGACGAACTCCGCGCCGGGCGTGCGATCGAGTCCGATCCGGGCGCGGGACGTGGCTGGCGCGGGGCCGGCGCACGCAATCGCAATCAGGCAGGCGAAGGCGGCTGCCGCGCCGCGCGCCACGCGCGTCGGCGTCATGGCCCGATCGGTTGGGTAGGTGGGCATGCGCAGTGTCGTCCGCCGGCTTCGTAGCCGGTCCGCGTCGCCGTTGCGATGCGCGAGCGAACGACGGATCGGCGCGGTCAGCGCGGCCGCAGCAGCCGGGTGAAGTTCCAGCTGCCGACGATCCATCCGACCACGAGCCACACGGCGCCGTAGGCGATCGCCGTGGCGACGACCGGCGGCGCGAGACGCCATGCTTCGGCGGTGGTGAGCCCGTGCACCGCGACGTGTTCGCCGAGCAGGTGCCATGCGTACAGCGCCGGCAGCGCCGCGACCTGCATGCCGACGACGAGCAGCAGCGCGGCGACGAGGCCCTTGCCGCCCTGCAGCGAACCGCCGTCGCCGTCGTGCCGGACGAGCGCCGGCACGGTGCCGACGATCGTCAGCACGCCGAGCGCCATGCCCGAGCCGCCGAGCGCGGTCACGGCGTACGCGAGCACGACGTCGGCGCGCGCGTCGAGCACGGCGACGCCGGCGGCGGCGACCAGCAGCAGCGGCCAGCCGAGCAGCGCCATCACCGCCAGCATCTTGCCGCGCAGGATCGCGCCCGGCGCCGCCGGCGCGCACTGCCACAGCGTCCATTGCGGTCCATCCCACTGGGCGATGCGCCCCATGTGCGCGTAGAGCACCAGCAGCACGGCGAGGAACCACCACGCCAGCAAGGCCGCGAAGCAGGCGACGTCGGCAGGCAGCGACGGCGAGGCCAGCACGCCGGCGACGAGCACGCGGCGCTGGCACATGGCGAAGACCAGCACGGCGAACACGAGGAAGCCGACCAGCGCGCCCGGCTGCTGCGCCACCTGCGCGAACTCATTGCGCAACACGTTGGCGGCGAGACCGGCCGGCCAGCGACCGCCGCGCCGGCGCCACGCCGGCGGTTCGGCGGCGAGGTGGCGTTCGCACGCGGCCGGATGCGCCCGGCCTACGAGCCGGAAGCCGACGACCGTCGCCAGCAGCCACAGCGCGACGTCGCGCAGGGCGCGCAGGTCGAGCCGGCCGCCTGCCGCCGCCGCCAGCAGGTCCGCCGCCGGTCCCGCGCTCCACGGCGGCGGCCGGTCCGCGGCCGCCAAGGCGAGGACGTCGCGCGCGTGGTCCTGGGGCTTGCCGAACAGGGCCAGCATCAGCCACGTCGAGAAGCCGATCGAGCCGGCGGCCGCGAACAGCACGAGCAGCAGGCGCAGCCAGCGGCCGGCGAGATAGCGCACGATCAACAACTGCGCCGCCAGCGACGCCGCCAGCGTCGGCAGGGTGGCGGCGACCACCGCCAACGGCGTCAGCGCGTAGGCCCATGCCGGCGCCGGCCCGCGCCGCAGCACGGCGACGATGCCCGGCCCGGCGATCGCGAGCGCCCACAGCGTCGCGGTGAAGCCGGCGCGCAGCAGCGCCTGCAGCGCCGGTCGCCACGGCGGCAGCGGCGCGAGCCGCCACAGCGGCAGCTCGGGCGCCTCGAAGAGCGTGCGCTGCGCGAGCGCGAGGCCGAGCCACGCGGCGACCATCGGGCAGGCGGTGAGCGCGTGCCCGAACAACGCCGCCTGCGATCGTCCATCGCTGGCGTCGTGCAGCGCGACGACGAGGCCGGGCTGGTCCAGCAGCGCGTTGGCGAACCACCAGGACAGGAGGCCCAGCAGCAGCAGCCCGCCGCCGCTCGCGGCGAGCACGCGCCGGCCGGCCGCGGTCCGCGGCAATCCGGCGAGCGCGCGCACGTCGGCGAGCAGGAGGTTCATCGCGCGGCGGCGGTGACGGCCAGGAACACGTCCTCCAGGCTGGCGTCGCCGTGTTGCGCGCGCAGCGCGGCGGCCGTGCCCTCCGCCCGCAAGCGGCCGTTGGCGAGGATGCCGATGCGGTGGCAGACCTGCTCGGCGAGTTCGAGGCCGTGCGTGCTGAGGAACACCGCCGCGCCCGCCCGCGCCTGTTCGCCGAGCAGGTCCTTCAACTGCCGCACAGCGAGCGGATCGAGCCCGCTGGTCGGCTCGTCGAGCAGCAGCACGCTCGGCGCCGTCGCCAGCACCGCGGCGAGGTGGATCTTCTTGCGCGTGCCGTGCGACGCCGCCTTGCACAACGCGTCGGCCTGGCCGGCGATGCCGAGCGCGTCGAACAGGCGCTCGCCACGCTCGTCGCGTTCGCGGCGCGGCACGCCCCAGAGGCTGGCGACCAGCGCGAGGTGCTGGCGCGCGGTCAGGTAGTCGTGCAGCGGCGGCGTGTCGGGCAGGAAGCCGATGCGGCGGCGCAGCGTGCGGCCGGCTCCGGCGTGCGTCAGGCCGGTGATGCGCAACTCGCCTTCGCTGGGCCGCAGCAGCCCGGCGAACATGCGCAGCGTCGTCGTCTTGCCGGCGCCGTTCTGGCCGAGGAAGCCGTAGACCTCGCCGGGCGCGATCGCGAGGTCGAGGTCGCGCACGGCCCAGTGCTCGTCGAAGGCCCGCCCGAGCCCGCTGGCGCGGATCGCCGCCTCGCTCATCAGCCCGCACCGTCGCGGAACACCGCGGTCACCGGCACGTGGTCGCTCGGCTGCTTCTGCATGCGCACGTCCTTGTGCACGACGACCTCGGCGCACAGGCCGGCGGCGGGCGGCGTGCACAGCACGTAGTCGATGCGCAGGCCGTCGTCCTTGTAGGCGGCGCCGGCGCGGTAGTGCCACCACGTGTAGATGCCGCCTTCCTGGCGGTGCAGGCGCAGGCCGTCGGCGAGGCCGAACGCCATGACGTCGCGCATGGCCTGCCGCTCGGGCGTCGAGCACAGGATCTTCTCGTGCCACCAGACCGGGTCGTGCACGTCGCGGTCGTCGAGCGCGACGTTGAAGTCGCCGACCACGACCACGCGCTGGTCGGCGGCGTACTCCTGGTCGAGGAAGGCGCGCAGGCGGCGGAACCAGTCGAGCTTGAAGCGGTACTTGTCGGTGCCGACGTCCTGGCCGTTCGGGCAGTACAGGTTGAGCACGCGCCAGCTGCCGACGTCGCAGCCGATCACGCGTTTGTCGGCGTCCGGGCCGTCGTCGGGGAAGCCCTTCTTGATCGCCGACGCCGGCTTGGCGGTCAGGATGGCGACGCCGTTGTAGGCCTTCTGGCCGACGAACACGGCCTCGTAGCCCTCGTCCTCCAGCGGTTCGCGCGGGAACTGCGGGTCCTGCACCTTGGTCTCCTGCAGGCACAGCACGTCCGGACGGTGTTCGCGCAGGAAGTCGACGACGTGCGTCAGCCGCATGCGCAGGCTGTTGACGTTCCAGGTGGTGATCTTCATGCGGGCGCGGGGCGGGCATTCGACACGCCGATGCGCCGCCGCGGAAGGGCGCGATCCGGCGATCGGGCGACGGGTCGCCTTGTCGCGCGCGCGCCGGGCAGGTTTCATGTCGCCATGCGCTCGCACTGGTTCGTCGTCCTCCTCGCCTTGCTCGGCGCCGCCTGCGCGGCGCCCGCCCGCATCGTCCGCACCGCCGACGGCGCCGACGTGTCGGTCGGCACCGCCGCCGACGACCTCGCCGCGGCCGACGTCGTCGCGCTGGGCGAACTGCACCAGACGCCGGCGGGGCACGAGACCCACCTCGACCTCATCCAGGCGCTGCACGCGCGCCGGCCGCAGCTGGTGATCGCGATGGAGATGTTCGAGCGCGACGTGCAGACGACGCTGCTGCAGTACCTGACCGGCGCCATCGACGAGGGCGACTTCCTCGCCGCCTCGCGGCCGTGGCCCGACTACCGCCGCGACTACCGCCCGGTCGTCGAGTACGCCAAGGCCAACGGCATCGTCGTGCTCGCGGCCAACGCGCCGCGCAAGCTCGCCGCCAAGGTGGCGCGCGAGGGCGCGACGGCAGTGGCGGGCGAGGCCAACGTCGCGCGCGAGACCACCGCTCCGGAGGACGCGTACTACGCCGAGTTCGTCAAGGCGATGGACGGCCATCCGGGCGTGACCAGGGAGTTCCTCGGCCGCATGTACGCGGCGCAGTGCATCAAGGACGACACCATGGCGGAGTCGATCACCGACTACCTCGCCAGCCTGCCCGTCGGCGAGTCGAAGCCTCTCGTCGTGCTGGTCTGCGGCCGCATGCACTCCGACCACGGCCGCGGCACCGTGCAGCGCATCAAGAACCGCCGGCCGGACCTCGATTGCCGCGTGCTGTCGGCGGAGACGGTCAAGGAACCGTCGTCCGACCCGTTCACGTCGCCGAAGGACGTCGGCAGCTACGTGGTCGTCACTGCGGAGGTCGAGCGGCCGCCGATGATGGTGGGGCCGGTGATCGGCAGCGAGAAGGACAAGGGCGCCGCCAAGGGACCGGACGCGAGGCTGGTCGAGCCCAAGACTGCCGAGGCGAAGCCGACGGCAGGTCAGCCGGCGGCGGCGGCCCCGGCGCACGACGAGAACGTGCGTCCGGCGCTCGGCCTGATGCCCGAGTACGGCGGCGAAGAAGGCGGCGTGAAGGTCGGGTCGGTGCGCGAGGGCGGCGCCGCCGACAAGGCCGGCATCGAGGCCGGCGACCTGCTGGTCGCGCTCAACGGCACGGCCATCAAGGACATCGAGCACTACACCGAACTGCTCGACGCGCTGACGATCGGCAAGGCGGCGACCGTGCGCGTCCGCCGCGAGGGCGCCGAGGTCGACCTGCAGGTCGTCGTCGGCTCGCGTCCGCGCAGCCGCTGAGGGTCGTCCCGGCCCGCTCCCTGGCCGGCCGCGCGCCCGGGCGGCCCCGCGCCGGCCGCCACGCCCGGATGTCGCCGGCCGCAATTGCCTGCCACCGAGGCCCTTCCGCCGCCCGGACGCCGACGGTGGCGCGCCGCCCCGGCGTCGCTATCCTGCTCGCCCCCGAAGTCCAGGCCCCAGCCAAACCCGTGACCAACACCCTCCAGATCACCGACATCCCCGTTGCCGGCTACGAGCGCGTCGTCCGCGGCGTCGATCCGTCGTGCGGCCTGCACGCGATCATCGCCGTGCACGACACGACCCTGGGCCCGGCGCTCGGCGGGCTGCGCATGTGGCCGTACGAGTCGGAGGACGCGGCGCTGTTCGACGTCAAGCGCCTCAGCCGCGGCATGACCTTCAAGTCGGCGGTCGCGCAGACCGGCCTCGGCGGCGGCAAGGCGGTGATGATCGGCGACCCGAAGAAGGTGAAGTCCGAGGCGCTGTACCTCGCCATGGGCCGCCTCGTCGACGCGCTCGGCGGCAAGTACATCACCGCCGAGGACGTCAACACGTCGGTCGGCGACCTGGAGATCATCCGCCGCGCGACCAAGTACGTCGCCGGCCTCGAGCGCAAGGACGGCGGCAGCGGCAACCCGTCGCCGTACACCGCGTACGGCGTGTTCCTCGGCATCAAGGCGGCGCTCGGCTGGACCTTCGGCAGCGACTCGCCCAAGGGTCGCACGGTCGCCATCCAGGGCACTGGCGCGGTCGGCAGCGCGCTGGCAAAGCGCCTCGTCGAGGCCGGCGCCAAGGTCTACGGCGCCGACAAGAACACCGAGCGGCTGAAGCAGCTGGAGAAGGAGATCGGCCTGATCCCGGCCAGCGAAGCCGACGTCATGACGATGAAGTGCGACGTGTTCGCGCCGTGCGCGCTCGGCGCGATCCTGCACGACCAGTCGATCCCCAAGCTCGACACGCCGATCGTCGCCGGCGCGGCCAACAACCTGCTGCTGGAACCGCGCCACGGCAAGATGCTCGCCGACCGCGGCATCCTGTACGCGCCGGACTACGTCATCAACGCCGGCGGCATCATCAACGTGTCGGTCGAGTTCCACCCGGGCGGTTACGACGAGAAGGTCGCGCTCGGCAAGATCGAGCGCATCCCGCAGGCGCTGAAGGAACTCTGGACGATCAGCAAGGAAGAGCGCATCCCGCCGAGCGACGCCGCCGACCGCCTGGCCGAGCGCATCGTCGCCGACGCCCGCGGCGCCAAGAAGACGACCTCGTGCGCGGTGCCGCCGCGCGGTCGCACCGGCGGCGGCGGCTGAGGTTAGTCGCGTCCTCCCGCGCGGGTCGCGGGAGACTCCGAGTGCTCCTTGCCGCGCGAACGTCCGCCGGCGGCGTGACGGAGCGCTGCGCGCGCGTCAGACGTCGTTGCGCCCGCGGCCCGAGCGCGGCCCGCGCATCGGCTGCTCCGGTTCGGCGCGCCACTTGCGCAGTTGCCGCAGGCGCTCCAGCAGCGCGCCGCGGCCGGGCGCTTCGCCGCCCGGGCGGGTGAAGCCCTGGCGCTCCGGGCGACCGCGGCCGCCGGGGCCGCCGGGGCCGGAGCGGCCGCCGTCGAAGCCGCGCATCGGCGGGCGCATGCCCTGGAAGCTGCGCATGCCCATGCTGCGGTCGCGCAGCGCGCGCAGGCGCAGCCAGCGCTCGGCCATCGGGGGCATGTCGCCGTGCACGCCGGGGCCGTTGCGGCCTTCGCGACCGGAGCCCCGCTGTCCGCCGTGCCGGCCGTGCGCGCCGTCACGTTGGCCGCGGCCAGCGCGGCTGCTGCGCGCACCGTCCCCGCGCCGGTCGTCGCCGCGGTCGCCGCGCGCGCCGGGGCCGCGACCGCCGCGATCCGTGCCGTCGCCCTGCGGCCGCTGCCGCGCGCCGTCGTCGCGGCCCTCGCCGCCGGCGCGCTCCTGCTGCAGTCGCCGCAGTTGCTCGCGCGCGGACTGCAACTTCTGCTGCGCCTCCTCGACGCGCTGGCGCCAGCCCTCGGCGGCGCGCTCGCCGCCCTGCGGGCCTTCGGGGCTTTGCGCCGCGAGCGGCGCGAGCGTGAGGAACATCGCGATCATCCAGTGCTTCATGGCAGGTCCTGCGTGGTGTTGGCCTGCCGCAACGGTCGCACGCGCGCCTCGCCCACCGCCGCACGGCAGGAGCCGGCGCGCGTCAGCGCTGCGCCGCCGCGTCGCGGTAGGCGGCGAGCACGTGTTCGGCCGTCGCCCGCCAGGTGAAGCCGCGCGCCCGTCGCATGGCGGCTTCGCGCACGCCCGGCCACTGCGGCACCCAGCGTTCCACCGCGTCGACCAGCGCCGCCGCCATCGCCTCGGCCGAGTCCGGATCGAAGTAGCGCGCGTGCTCGCCGCCGGCCTCGGGCATGGCCGAGGTGTTGCTGGTCAGCACTGGCGTGCCGAGCGCGAGCGACTCGCACACCGGCAGGCCCCAGCCTTCGACGAGGCTCGGGTAGACCGACAGCGTCGCGCCGGCGTACGTCGCGATCAGGTCCGGCTGGCTCAGGTAGGGCAGGAAGCGCACGTGGTCGAGCGCGCCGGCGGCGGCCGCGCGTTCGCGGAAGCGGTCCGTCGCCTTGCCGAGGCCGCTCACCAGCAGCAGGTGCGGCCAGTCCGGCCGCTGCCGCCGCACGGCGCCCCAGGCCTCCAGCAGCCGGCCGGTGTTCTTGCGTTCGAGCGCGCCGCCGATCGCGAACAGGTACGGCCGGCCCTCGGCGAAGCGCGCCCGCGCCTGTTCGCCCGCGCCCGGCGGCGCGCCGCCGAGCATGTCGGCGTGCAGGCCGTTGTGCACCACGCGGATGCGCGCCGGATCGCACTGGAAGCGCGCGCTGACGTCGCGGCGGCTCCACTCGCTGATCGTCAGCACCAGAGCCGCGTCGCGCAGCACGCGCGGCGTCACCGCCCGCGCGTAGCGCACGAACGGATCGCCGAGGTCGTCCGGCCACCACGTCACGATGACGTCGTGCAGGGTCAGCACCATCGGCGCGGCCGGCCAGGCCCGCCAGCGCGGCGGCAGCGTGTTGAACGTGCCGTGGTAGACGTCGAGGCGGTCGCGGCGGATGCGCCAGGGCATCTGCAGCCGCTCCCACAGGTGAAGGCGCCCGCCCGGCATGTCGGCGCGCACCGCCCGCTGGCCGGGCCCGAGCGTCAGCGACGCCGGCTGCGGCAGTTGGTGGTAGAGCAGGAACTCGTCGCCGGGCGCGACCGCGGGGAACTCGCGCAGCAGGCCCTGCACGTAGTGGCCGATGCCGCGGGGCTCGCTGCGGAAGGCCTCGCGCGCGTCGATGCCGATCCGCATCCGCTCACTCCGGCATGCGCGTGAGGACCTCGGCGCCGCCCTCGCCGATGAAGATCGTGTGCTCGAACTGCGCGATGCGCACGCCGGGCTTCTCGCACAGCGGCGGGTACTCGTCGACGAGGTCCTTGCGGCGCAGCAGCCGCAGCGCGTCCTCGCCGGCCTTGGCTGCGCCGAGCCACCGCTCCAGGTCGCGGCGCGCGAACGGCAGGCCCTGGCTCTGCACGAGCGCCTTCTCGACCGCGCCCGGCAGGCCGTCCTTCGGCCGCACGTCGCGCTTGAGCATGAACACCTCGGCGTCGCCGTCGACGTCGATCATGCCCACGCCATCGCTCGCGAACGGCTCGCAGGCGATGGTCATGTTGGGCTTCAGCCGGCCGGCGCGCGGGTCGGGGTAGTTGGGCACCGACGGCGCGCAGTGGATGGTGAAGCGCGCGACGCCGTGGCCGCACAGGTTGCGCACCGGCTGGAAGCCCATCGCCGTGATCGTCTTCTCGACCTGCCGGCCGACCTCGGTCAGCGACGCGCCGGGCCCCATGACCGCGATCGCGTTCTCCAGCGCCATGCGGCTCGCCGTGCACAGCAGCGAGTTGTCGCCGTCGCGCAGGTCGACGGTCGTGGCGTTGTCGGTGACGTAGCCGTCGACGTGCGTGCCGCAGTCGAGCTTGACGATGTCGCCCGGCGTCACGACCGTCGCGTCGCCGGGAGGCGAGCAGTAGTGCGCGGCGATGTGGTTGCGCGAGACCTGCGCCGGGAAGGCGGGCGCGCCGCCGAGCTCGCGGATCTTCGCCTCGACGGCGCGCTGCACGTCCTCGATGCGCGCGCCGGGGACGATCATGGCGCGGCCGTGGGCCAGCGCGCGCGCGGAGATGCGGCCCGAGAGGCGCAGCTTGTCGAGGTCGAGCTTCACGCGATCACGCCCATCTGCTTGCCGACCTTGGTGAATGCGGCGACGGCGTGGTCGAGCTCGGCCGTCTCGTGCGCGGCGCTGATCTGCACGCGGATGCGCGCCTTGCCCTTGGGCACGACGGGGAAGCAGAAGCCGATCACGTAGACGCCTTCCTCCAGCATGCGCGCGGCCATGTCGACGGCCAGCTTGGCGTCGCCGAGCATGATCGGGCAGATCGGGTGGTCGCCGGGCACGATCGCGAAGCCGGCCTTGGTCATCGCGTCGCGGAAGTGCTTGGTGTTGGCCGCCAGCTTGTCGCGCAGCACCGTGGTCGCCGACAGGCGGTCGATGCAGGCGATCGTCGCGCCGACGATGGCGGGGGCCAGCGTGTTGGAGAACAGGTACGGCCGCGCGCGGTTGCGCAGCAGGTCGATGACCTCGCGCTTGCCGCTGGTGAAGCCGCCCGACGCGCCGCCGAGCGCCTTGCCGAACGTCGAGTCGACGATGTCGACGCGGTCCTGCACGCCGAAGTACTCGGCCGTGCCGCGGCCGGTCGGGCCGAAGAAGCCGGTGGCGTGGCTGTCGTCGACGACGACCATCGCCTTGTGCCTGTCGGCCAGCTCGCAGATGTCCGGCAGCTTCGCGATGTAGCCGTCCATCGAGAACACGCCGTCGGTCACGATCATGCGGCTGCGCGCGCCGGCGGCGGCCTTCAGGTGCTGCTCCAGCTCGGCCATGTCGCCGTTCTGGTAGCGGAAGCGCTGCGCCTTGCTGAGCCGGATGCCGTCGATGATCGAGGCGTGGTTGAGGCTGTCGCTGATGATCGCGTCCTGCTCGCCCATCAGGATCTCGAACAGGCCGCCGTTGGCGTCCCAGCACGAGCTGTAGAGGATCGTGTCCTCGGTGCCGAGGAAGCCGCTGATCTTCGACTCCAGGACCTTGTGCTGGTCCTGCGTGCCGCAGATGAAGCGCACGCTGGCGAGGCCGAGGCCGTGGCTGTCGATCGCCGACTTGGCCGCCGCCTTCAGCCCGGTGTCGTTGGCGAGGCCTAGGTAGTTGTTGGCGCACAGGCACAGCACCTTCCTGCCGTTGACGGTGACCCAGGCGCCCTGCGGGCTCTCGATCACGCGCTCGTGCTTCCACAGGCCGGCGGCGCGGATCTCCTCGAGTTCCTTCTGGAAGCGGGCGCGGTCGTTCTCGTACATGGCGATGGTCCTGTCTGGCGGTCGGTCTGGCGGTCGGTCACGGGCGGCCGGCGGGGTACAGCACGACCTTCTGCTCCAGGCCCTTGCCGAAGCGGTCGACGCCGGTCCCGAACTGCTCCAGCGGCATCTCGGCGGTGACGAAGTGGCGGATGTCCATGCCGCGCTTCAGCAGGTCGAGCATCTGGTCCCACGTGCGGAACATCTCCCGGCCGATGACGGCGTGCATCGTCAGGCCCTTGAAGATGAAGTTCTTGCTGAACTTCTCGATGCCGACGGTGTCGCCCTTGGGCAGGCCGAGGTTGACGACGTGGCCGGCCGGCCGCGTCATCGCGATGGCGTTGTTGATGCCGGTCGGGTGGCCGGAGATCTCCAGCGACACGTCGACGCCGCCCTTGGCGCGCTCGACGATCGTCTCGACCGGCTTCTCGCGGCCGTCGACGACGGTGACCTTGTCGGCCAGCTTGCGACGCGCGACCCACTCGCGCGCCCGCGCCAGCGCCTGGTCGGCGACGTCGACGATGTAGATGTGGCTGGCCCCGACGAAGGTGGCGACCTCGCCGCAGAACGCGCCGATCGGGCCGTAGCCGATGATCGCGACCGTGCGGTCCTTGACGTCGGTCTTCATCACCGTGTGCACGGCGTTGCCGAGCGGGTCGAGGATCGCGCCGACCTGCACCGGCAGGTCCGCCGGCAGCGGCACGACGTTGCCGGCCGAGACGACGACGAACTCGGCGAAGGCGCCGTTGAGGTTGATGCCGCGGATGCGCGCCGTCGCGCAGGCGTGGTAGGCGCCGCTGCGGCAGGCGGGGCAGACGCCGCAGATCTCGTGCATCTCGGCGCTGACGTAGCGGCCGAGCGGCAGGCGCTTCTCGTCGACACCCGCGCCGAGCTTGTCGACGACGCCGCAGAACTCGTGGCCGAGCGTCACCGGTGGCGCGATCAGGCCGTTCATCGACGGGTCGCCGGCGCAGATGTGCACGTCGGTGCCGCAGATGCCGCAGGCGGTCACCCGCAGGCGCACCTCGCCGGGGCCCGGCTCGGGCACGGGCAGGTCGGTGCGCAGGCGGTACTGGCCGGGGGCGGTGAGCTGCACGCCTTTCATCGACGTCATGGTGGGTGGCCCGCGGTAGCGGGGCGAACATTCTGCGGATAGAACGGGCGGGACGCCACACATGACCTTCGCTCCGCTGCGCCGCTGGATGCCGTCGACCGCGCCGGCTGCCGTGCTGGCGGCGATCGCGGCCGCCTGCGGCAGCGCGCCGCCGCCCCCGCCGCCCCTGGCGCCGCGCGAGGTGGTCGAATTGGCCCGCTTCCAGGCCTTCGACGGCGAGGCGTTGGTCGCGGTCGTGCAGCACTTGGAAATCCGCGATCCGGCAGGACCGATCGCGTTCTACCGCATCGTCGATCCGCGCGGCCGCTGGCTCGGCCACGCCACCGCCAACGGCCGCTTCAGCCGCCGCGTCCCCTTCCAGGACGAGGAAGAAGACCTCGGCGTGCTCGCGATGGCGCGCGGGGTCGCGGCGTTGGCCGGGGCGGCGGCACCGGTGCGCTTGCAGCAACTCGCCAACGACGGCGCTGCCGCGCCGGCCTCGGCGCGCCGCTGACCGCAGCGGACCGCCGTCCGACCGCAGTTGGCGGGCCGCTACTTCGCTGCCGGCGCGTCGGCGCGGTAGCTCAGCGCGTCGCCGCCGAAGAGCAGCAGGGTGCGGCCGCGCGTGTGCCGGCGCAGGCCGTGCGTCGTGGCGATGTCGTGCTCGCGCGCGTGGTGCAGCAGGCTCCAACCGAACCAGTTGCCGACGGCCGACTCGACCAGATCGCCCTTGCCGTCGACGATGCGCCGGTCGTTGCGCCCGGTGAAGAAGATCGGCCCCGACGCGCTCACCGTCGTCAGCTCGTAGCCGTCGGGCAGGTTCGCGGTGGTCGGACGGAACTCGGTGCGCTCCAGGTGGATCAACGGGAACCACGAGCCGTCCTGCAAACCGTGCGCGCCCGAGGCCTTCAGGTCGGCGATCAGCTTCGCGGTGTCGTAGCCGCCGCCGGGCAGGCGGGCCTGGGCGAAGTCGTAGTGCTGGAGCTTGGCGGCGCAGCCGGCGAGCGGCAGCAACAGCAGGGCGGCGAGTCGGCGATGGTCCATGGCGGGAAGCGGTGGTCGCGCCCGGGCGCGGGCAGCGGCGTTCTACCGCCGCCGGCGCATCGCCGCACCTGCCGCCGCGGCACCGCGCTGCGGGCTGTCGTCGTCAGTTCGCGCCCGCCGGCGTCGTCGCCGCGGCCGCCCCTGCCGCCGCCGGCTTGCCTTCCGCGAAGCGCGAGTCCGTGCGGCCGAACAGCAGCAGCGCCCGCCACGCCGTGTGTTGGCGCAGGCCGTGCGTCGTGGTGACGTCGCGCTGCGTGGTGCTGTACAGCAGGCCCCAGCCGAACCGCCGCTCGGTGCTCGACTCGATCGGCGCGCCGGCGCTGTCGACGACGCGCTCGTCGTCGCGCGAGGCGAAGAAGAGCGGCCCCAGGCCGGTCTTCGTCTTCAGCACGTAGCCCGCGGGGGACGAGTCCGTCGCCGGTTCGAACCCGACTTCCTCGTAGCGAAGCAACGGCAACCATGCGTTGTGGTGCAGGCGGCGTTCGCCCGATGCCTTCAGGTCGGCGATCAGCTTGGGCACGTCGTAGCCGCCATCGGGCAGCTGGGCCTGCGTGAAGTCGTAGTTGGAGGCGCAGCCGGCGAGCGGCAGCAGCAAGAGGGCGACGAGTTGGCGATGGTTCATGGCGGGAAGCATGGGTCGCGCCCTTTTCCGCGGGCGACGCCGTTCTACAGTCGCCGCCACATGACCGCACCTGCCGAGACCCCGCCGCCGCGCCCCGTGGCCGCGAGCAAGGTCGAGATGACCGAGATCGTCTTCCCCAACGACGCCAACCCGCTCGGCAACTGCATGGGTGGCCGCGTCATGCACTGGATCGACATCGCCGCCGCCGTCTGCGCCGGCCGCCACGCCCGCACCCCGGTCGTGACCGCCAACGTCGACAACATCAACTTCGTCAACCCGGTGCCGGTGGGGGCCGTCGTGGTGCTGCTGGCGTCGGTCAACTTCGCCGGCCGCACGTCGATGGAGATCGGGGTCAAGGTCTGGCAGGAGCAGCGTTCGACGGGCGAGCGCAAGCACGTCGCGTCGGCGTACCTGACGTTCGTGTCGCTCGATCCGGAGTCGCGCGCGCCGCGGCCGGTGCCGCCGGTGCTGCCCGAAACCGACGACGAAAAGCGCCGCTTCGCCGCCGCCCAGCAGCGCCGGGCCAACCGGCTGCAGGCGCGCAAGTGAGCGTTTCCGGGCGCACCGGGGCTCCACCGGGTGGCGGGCGGGCGGCAGGCTCGGTAGAGTCCCCGCCCCCTATGTTCGAGGACTTCGCCGAGAAGACGGTCCTGGCCATCCAGAAGGCCGAAGAGCTGGCGCAGCAGCTCGCCGACGAGTCGGTGGCGACGGGCCACGTCATCTACGGCCTGACCGTCGACCGCAGCGTCTGCCTGCACCACATCTTCCAGGACCTGAACGTCGACCCGGACATGTTCTCGGGCTACGTCAACAGCCTGCCGCGCGAGCCGGGCGTGCCCAACGGCCCGTTCAACCGGCACGTGCGCACCGCCTTCGAGCGCGCCAAGGACGCCGCCCAGCAACTCGGCGGCAAGAAGGTCGAGCCGGAGCACCTCGCGATCGCGCTGCTGTCGATCAAGGCGGGCAGCTGCTACGAAACGCTGAAGGAGTTCGCGATCGATCCGGCGTACGTGCAGACGCTGATCCTGCAGGCGATGGGGCTCGACCCCGAGATCGTGCCCGAGTGGTTTTGAGTTGCCGGGTCGCCGCCGCAACGCGGGGTGCGACGTAGGGCGAACGAAGGCAACCAGCCCGCTGCGGCGGCTCCTGGCCGCGCTGCGCGCGGCCGGTGGGTTGCCGCCCGCCAGCGTTAGACTGCGGGCGTGAGCGCGTTGCGCACGATCCTGCACGCCGACATGGACGCGTTCTACGCGGCCGTCGAGCAGCGCGATCGCCCGGAACTGCGCGGCAAGCCGGTGATCATCGGCGGCAGCGGGCCGCGGCAGGTGGTGGCGACGGCGAGCTACGAAGCGCGGCGCTTCGGCGTGCGGTCGGCGATGCCCGGCGTGCGCGCCAAGCAGCTGTGCCCGCACGGCGTCTTCGTCGCGCCGCGCATGGACGTCTACGAAGCGGTCTCGGCCGAGGTCCGCGCGGTGTTCGATCGCTACACCGACCTCGTCGAGCCGCTGTCGCTCGACGAGGCGTTCCTCGACGTCACCGGCAGCCGGGCGCTGTTCGGCGACGGCGCGGCGATCGCGAGCCGCGTCAAGCGGGAGGTGCGCGCGGCGACGCGGCTGACCGTCTCGGTCGGCGTGGCGACGTCGAAGTACGTCGCCAAGGTGGCGAGCGACCTCGACAAGCCCGACGGCCTCGTCGTGGTCGCGCCCGGCGACGAGCGCGCGTTCCTGGCGCCGCTGCCGGTGTCGCGCCTGTGTGGCGTCGGGCCGACGACGCAGCAGCAGCGCGAGCGCGCGGGCCTGCGCACGATCGGCGACGTGCAATCGCGCCCGGCGGCGCAGCTCGTGGCGGCGTTCGGCGCGAACCTCGGCGGCCACCTGCACGAACTCGCCAACGGCCACGACCTGCGGGAGGTCGAGTCCGAGCGCGCGGCCCGCTCGATCGGCCACGAGATGACGTTCGCCGACGACCTCGTCGACGCCGACGAGGTGCACGGCGTGCTGCTGCAGCTTGCCGAACTCGTCGGCCGCCGGCTGCGCCGCCACGGCCTTCGCGGCGGCGTCGTGCGGCTGAAGCTGCGCTACCCCGACTTCACCACCCTGACGCGCCAGCGCCGCGTGCCGCCCACCGCCGACGACCTCGAACTCGCACGCGTCGCCCGGGACCTGCTCGACGCCGAGTGGGACCGCGCGCGCGGCGTCCGGCTGCTCGGCGTCACCGCCGCGGCGCTCGTCGACGCGGCGGCGCCGGTGCAGGCGGCGCTGTTCGGCGGCGATCCGCGCCGCCAGGAGCGGCTGCTGCGCGCGATGGACGCGATCCGCGATCGGCACGGCGACGACGCCGTCGGCCGTGGCGGCGCCCGCCGCGCGACTACGCCGTTCGGTCCGGACGGGGATGGCGAAGCGCCGCAGTGAGGGCGTCGCGCCGCACGTCGAGCCGGTTTTGCTGTTGCCCTGCCGTCGGCGAACGTCAGCATGCTCGCAATGTCGGCAGCGAAGGACGGCAGCCGGTCCGGCGGGCAGCCAGCCGGAGACGTGGCCGCGGCGGCGCTCGATGCGCTGCCGGGGTCGGTCGCCGTGCTCGATGCCGATGGCGTCATCCTCGCGACGAACCGCGCGTGGCGCGGCTGCGACGTGCGCGACGACGGCGCGCCATGCTGCGGCCGCGCCGGCGACGACTACCTCGCCGCCTGGGCGCAGCGCCGCGCCGGCGGCGACGAGGCGGTCGTCGGCGGCTTCGTCGCGCAACTGCGCGACGTGCTCGCCGGCCGCAGCGACGGCACGCGCGTCGAGTTGCCCTTGCGCGGTCGCGACGGCCCGCGCTGGTTCCAGGCCTCGGTCGCGCGCTGCGCCGGCCCGGGCGCGGCCGTGGCCGTCGTCGTGCTCGACGACGTCACCGCCGACCGGCAGGAGCGCGACGCGCTGCGCCGTCGCGGCGACCTGCTGCAGCAGTTCATCGACACCCTGCCCGGCGCGGCGTTCCGCATCGTGCGCGGCCCGCGGCGCAAGCCGCGCTTCGAACTCGTCAGCCAGGGCGTGCGCGAGCTGTTCGGCGTCGAGGCCGGCGACGTGTGCGCGCAGCCGTCGCTGCTGGCTGAGCGCCTCGTCGAAGCCGACCGCGCCGCGTTCACCGCGTCGCTCGAACGCGCCGTCGCCGACGGCTCCGACTGGCAGCACGAGTTCGCCGTCGCGACCGCCGCCGGCGCGCGACGGCAGGTGCGCGTCGCCGCGCGCATGGCGGCCGATCGCGACGGCAGCGTCGCCTGGGCCGGCGTCTTCACCGACGTCACGCAGCGCAAGGAGTACGAGGCGTGGTTCCTCGACAGCGTGTCGAAGTTCCGCACGCTGTACGAGACATCGCCTACCGGCGTCGTCTACCAGGACGCGCAGGGCCGCATCACTGACGCCAACCCGGCGGCGCAGCGCATCCTCGGCCTGTCGCTGAGCCAGATGCAGGGCCGGTTGTCGATCGACCCGCGGTGGCGCACGTTGCGCGAGGACGGCAGCGACTTCCCCGGCGACGAGCACCCGGCGATGGTCGCGCTGCGCACCGGACAGCCGGTGCGCAACGTCGTCATGGGCGTGTCGGTGCCCGGCCGCGAACGCGCCTGGATCCTGGTCAACGCCATCCCGATCAGCAAGGACGGCCGCATCGAGTTCGTCTACGCCAGCTTCGAGGACATCACCGAACGCCGGGCGCTGGCGACCGAGCTGCAGCATCTCGCGTTGACCGACGCGCTGACCAGCCTGCCGAACCGCCGCAGCATCCTGCAGCGCATCGAGTCCGAGCACGCGCGCGTGAAGCGCCGGCCGGAGATCCACAGCAGCGTGCTGGCGATCGACCTCGACGAGTTCAAGCGCGTCAACGACGAGCTCGGCCACGCCGCCGGCGACGCCGTGCTGCGGCACTTCGCCGACGTCGCCTCAGGCGCGATCCGCCGCGCCGACGCCATCGGCCGCAGCGGCGGCGAGGAGTTCCTCGTGCTGTTGCCCGACACGTCGCTCGCCGAGGCGCGGCTGTTCGCCGAGCGCTTGCGGGGTGAGGTCGTCGCCAGGCCGGCGGTCGTCGACGGCAAGCCGGTCGCCTTCACGATCAGCATCGGCGTCGCCGTGCTGGCGCCCGAGGACGCCGGCATCGACGCCGCGCTCGCGCGCGCCGACCGCGCGCTCTACGACGCCAAGCGCGCGGGCCGCAACACCGTCCGGCCGTGAGCGGGGCAGGAGGGTCGGGCGGGTCGGGCGGCGGCGGATAGGCTGCGCCGCGCATGAGCGACCTGCGACCGCGCCAGTTCCGTTCCAACGCCGCCGGGATCGCGCCGGGCGGCCACTACTCGCACGCCGTCGCCGCCGGCGGCTTCGTGTTCGTCTCCGGCCAGTTGCCGGTGCCGCCGGGCGGCGCCGCCGATGCGGCGTTGCCGATGCGCGAGCAGACGACGATCGCGCTGCGCAACCTCGCGAGCGCGCTCGCCGCCGCCGGCGCGCAGTTGACCGACGTCGTCAAGGTCACGGCGTGGCTGGCGTCGGAGGACGACTGGGACGACTTCGACGCGGCGTATGCGCAGTTCTTCGGCGAGCACCGGCCCGCGCGCGCGGCGGTGCCGGTGGGCCGGCTGTACGACGGCCTGCGGCTCGAGATCGAGGCGGTCGCGTACGTCGGCGGCCGTTGAACGCGGGGCGGCGCAGCGCTTGCCGTCAGCGCCGGCAGGCCTGCAGCCAGCCCATGCCGAAGCGCTCGTCGGGTTCGAGGTAGTGGCCTTCGCTCCACTCGTTGAGCGACGCCACCAGCACGAGCGGGTCGTCGACGCCCCCGACCGGCGAACGGAAGGCGCGGGCGCGCGCCAGCGCCTGCGCGAAGCGCTCGGGATGCTCGCCGGTGACCACCGGCCACCACGGGTACTTGTCGGGCCGCGCGTCGCCGAAGTCGGCGCCGCGCGCGCTCGCGTCCCAGCCGGTCGCGACCGCGGGCATGTACGGCAGGTCGGCGCGTTCGGCGAACGACGCCCACTGCTGCGCGCGCAGCGCCGCCATCGTGGCGTAGTCCTGCTCGAACGGGCCCTTCCAGTCCGGCAGGAAGACGTAGTGCGTCACGCTGTCGAAGCCGATGGCGCGCACGAGCGGCAGCGCGTCGGCGTTCGGTTCGATCGCCGCGAGGTGCAGGTCGCGATGGCCGTGGTCGGCGAGCCAGCGCCGCGCCGCCGTCACCGCCGCGCGCGCGCCGTCCGGGCCGAGTTCCTTGACGAAGAACGTCGCGTCGAAGATCGACAGGTAGCTGCGACCGCCGACGGTCAGGTAGTTGGGCCGCGCGAAGTAGTTGGTCGCCAGCATCGCGACGAAGCGCACGAAGTCGTCGACGTCGCTCGGCACGAAGCGGCTCGGGTCGAGCACCGGCAGGTCGGCGCGCGCCACCGGCAGCACGCGCCGCGGCATGCGGTTGGCCCACATGCACGCGAACGGCGCCGTGCCGCCGACCGCCGAGCGCAGGAAGCCCTCGTCGAGCCCCTGCTCGAACACGCGCTTGCCGCGGCACCAGAACACGCCGAACACGAAGGCGTCGATGCCGTGCGCGAGCGCGAGCTGCAGGCGACGGCCGAGCGCGATCGGATCGCGGTCGTCGTACGGCCCGAGCAGCGGGACCTTGGGCTGGTGGTGGCCCGGGAAGCGCGGTCGGCAACCGGCGACCAGCTCCCACTCGGTGAAGCCGGGGTGGAACGAGGCGTCGCGCTCGGGGATCGGGTGCCACCCGGAGTAGACGTAGGCCGCCGTGCGCATGTGCGGGGTCAGGGATAGCGGACGCGGCGGGCGGGTGCACGCGGCGCGGTCGCGACCTCGCGCCGCCGGCTGGCGTCGCCAGCATGCGCGATGCTGCGCGCGCAGGGCAACGCGCCCGCCGTCCCGCGCCGCCTCAGCGCGTCGCCGCCGCCAGATTCGCGCGCGCCCGCGCTTCGCAGCGCTCGTGCAGCACGTCGGAGTGGTAGAGCCGTGGTCGCGCGAGGAAGCCCGTGAGCACGGCGCGACGGGCCGCGAGGTACCGCGCGTCGTCGACGAAGGCGTACTCGCGCCGGATCTGGGCGTCGTACTCGGCGAAGCGCGCCGGCGGCGCCGCGAGGATGGCGAGGTCGATGTCGAGCAACACCGCCTCGTCCGGCGTCGCGGCGACGTGCTGCTTCGTCGCCATGACGAGCGCGGCGATGCGCGCGATGGCGTCCGCCGGGATCCCGCCGATCGCGGCGAGCAGCTGCCGCGCCGCGTCGGCGCTGCGTGCTTCGTTGTCGTGCCGCTGCGGGTCGTAGACGAGGTCGTGCAGCCAGATCGCGAGTTCGACCTCGTGCACGCGCCCGACGGCGCGGCGGACCTGCGGCTCGTCGAGCAGTTCCGTGCACTCGACGAGGTGCTGCAGCGAGTGGTAGCGGCGGTGCGGCTCCGACCAGCCGTCCACCAGCCGCGTCCGCAGGGACGCGAGCGCGTCGGCGTCCGCGGCAGGTCCGCCGCGCAAACCGGCGACCGCTGCGTCGAGCCGGTCGACCGGCGCCACGAAGCGCGGACCCGGCGGCGGTTCGAACCGGTCGTGACCCACGCGGGCAGCATGCCGCCCGCGGCCGGCGGTGTCGCGGGCCGGCGCGGCGACGAGCCTGCCCGCGCCGGCGGGGCCATCCCCCGGTGCCGTCGGGGACTGGGGCGCGGTAGGGCGGCGGGCGGCGGCGTGGTCGTGGGCCGTGGCATGGGGGGCCAGACCAGGCTGTCCCCGGCACCCACCCGGCCGGACAATCCGCCCTGCCGTGCAACCCCGCGACCTGTTCGAGATCCTGATGCGCGAGCACATCGACTCGGTGCGCGCGTTCCTGCTCTCGTCGCTGCGGGACGCCGTCGCCGCCGAGGACGTGCTGCAGGAGACCTTCCTGGTCGCGTGGCGCATCCTCGACCGCTACGACCGCAAGCTGCCGTTCGGGCCGTGGGTGCGCGGCATCGCCGCCAAGCTGCTGCTCAACCACCGCCGCAAGCTCGGCCGCAGCCGCGTGCACTACTGCGACGAGGAGGTCCTCGGCCGCATCGACGACGGCTTTCGCGCCTTCGCCCGCATCCCGGCCGACACCTTCGACGAGAGCCTGGACGCGCTGCGCGACTGCATGGCGCGGTTGACCGGCCCGCAGCGCGAGTCGATCGTGCTGCACTACGAACACGGACTGCACTGCAAGCAGATCGCCGAACGGCTCGGCATCGGCTTCGAGGCGGTCAAGAAGCACCTGCAGCGCGGCCGCGCGCAGTTGCACCGGTGCCTGCAAGGCAAGATCCCGACCGAGGACGTGGCATGAGCCAGCACGACGAACGCGACGACGACGGCGCGCTGCCGCGCGATGGCGATTCCCTCCCGCGCGGCGAGCGTGGGCGCGAGCTCGTGCCCGACGCCTGGCGCGCCTACGACGACACGCTGGCCGACGACCCGCTCCCCGGCGATGCGCCGGCCGAAGCCAAGGAGTGGCTCGCCGACCAGCGCACGATGCACGGCCTGCTGCGCGCGCTGCACTCGCAGGACGCGGCGGCGCGCGAGGGCCGCATCGCCGCGGTGCTCGCGCGCATCGACGCCCGGTCGCACGCCGGCGGCGTGCGGCGCTGGTTCGCGGTCGCGGCCGCCGCGCTGCTGCTGGCGACGGTCGGCTTCTGGGCGCTGTTGCCGGCGTCGCTGCCGACGGCCGCGGCGGCGGTCGAGCGGGCGGTGCAGGCGCTGGCGCGCGACGTCGCGCAGCGCTTCCACGTCGAGGTCGTGCGCAGCGGCGCGGCCGGCCGCGAGCGCGCCCGCCACGAGTTCGGGCTCGTCACCAGCCCGGGCGGCCGCTTCCGCCTCGATGGCCGGCTCGAGTTCGGCGGCGTGCAGTTCGGCGAGTTCACGCTCGGCTGCGACGGCGGCGAAGTCTGGGCGCTCGGTGGCAACGGCGGCTTCCGGCTGGCGACGCCGTTCGCCGACAAGGACCGCCTGCAGCAGCGCTTCGGCGACGTCATCGACCTCGGCTACCTCGACGTGCACGCGCTCGTGCGGCGGCTGCCGGAGGACTGCGAACTGCGCGTCGTCGCCCGCGAGGCCGGCGCCGACGGCCGGCCGCAGCTGCGCATCGAGGCCGAGAGCAAGCGCGACGACGTGCGCGCGCGGCTGCGCTCGGCGTGGCTGCTGTGCGACGAAGCGACCGGCATGGTGACCCGCATCGAGATCGACGCGGTCGGCGAGGGCTTCAGCCGCCGCTTCACGCTGCAGCACCTCGGCGAACAACCCGCCGGGCTCGCCGCCTTCGGCCGGCCCTGGTGAGCCGAACGGCCGGCGGCGGCGCTGGCCGTTCCTTCGGTGCCCGACGACCGGGCAGTGGCGATGGCGTGCTACCGCCGTGAGCTGCAGCGCGCGCCCGGCGGCGTGGCCCCGCGTCACGCCGACTCCTAGGATCGCGCGCCCGCACCGCGGCCGATGACCACGCCTTCGCTGCCGAGCCTGGAGCAGTTGCGCGCCGCGCTGTACGGCGCGGCGGCGTCGCCCGCCGGGCACGCCGCGGACCTCGCCGCGCTGCGCGCCGCGCGCGCGGGCGCTGGACCGCTCGCCGCCGAACTGCTCGCCGTCGAGGTGCGCTGGCTCGCGCGCCAATGGGACGCGCTCGGCCTGCCCGCCGACGACTTCGCCGCCGGCCGGCGCGAGTGGCTCGCGGCGCGCCTGCGCTGGCTGCAGCAGGGGCCGGTCGACGCCGCCGTCGTCTGCGACCTCGCCGAGGTGCGCGCCGCGGCGCTCGCCGCCGACGAGGCCGCGCTCGCCGCGGCGTGCGCGACGGCGCTCGACGACGCGGTCGGCCGCCTGCCGGTCGACGCGGCCGTCGACCAGGAGGCCAACGAACGCTTCGCGCTGCTGGCGACCGCGATCGACGACGTGCCGCTGGCGCACCAACCGCTGCTGCTCGCGTGCACCGCGACGGCGCTGCAGAAGCTGGCGGCGCGCACCGGCTCGCTCGCCTGCCGGCGACTCGGCCGCCGCTTGCGCCGCGCCGCCGACGACCGCGAACTCGCGCGCCGCCTCGACCAGCGGCTCGGCCGCCGCGGCGTCGCCGCGCTGGAGACGGCGAACTTCGCGCTGCTGCTCGTCGTGCTGACGACGCTCGTCGTCGAGGCGACGGTCGAGCTGCCCGACGGCTGGCTCGCGGCGCTGCACTGGGTCGACGCGCTGGCGTGCCTGTTCTTCATCGCCGACTTCGCCTTCGAGCTCGTGCTGCACCCGGCGCGCTGGTCGTGGTTCGCGCGCAACGCGCTGACCGACCTCGTGCCGGCGATCCCGGCGGTGCTGTTCCTGCTGCCGACGCCGTCGGCGATCGCCGCCGCCGACGGGCTCGTCGCGGTGCGCGTGCTGCGGCTGCTGCGCGTCACCTGGGCGGCGCGCTACGTGCAGTCGCTGCGGCCGATCGTGCGTTCGGCGCGCTTGCTCCTGTTCCTGGTGCGCGGCCTCGACGGCCTCGTCGCGCGCTTCGCGCCGCTGCTCAACCGCGAGTTCGTGTTCGTACCCGCGGCCGCCGACATCGGCCGCACCGAACCGCAGGAGGACGAGCGCGACCTGCTGTTCGCGCTGCTGCGGCGCGAGCACGAACTGCTGGCGCTGGCGCCGGCCGACGAGCGCCGCGCCGCCGTCGCCGTCCGCGGCCTCGCCGTGCGCGCGGCGACGCAGGCCGTCGTCGCCGGACCGCGGCCGCGCCGCGTCGACGCCGCCGCCGGCCGCGACCTGCCGATCGCCGACGCCATCGCGGCGCTGTGGGCGCTGCGGCCGCAGGACCTCGGTCGCTGGCTGCGGTCCGCCGACGTGCAGGCGCTCGACCGCGTCGTGCGCGTGCTGTCGGCGTGGCCGGTGCGCGGGCTGCCGCTCGTCGCGCGCCTCGCGGTGCATCCACTGCCGGCGACGCCGGAGGAGCGCGTCGTCGCGGCGGCGCGGCGGCTCGCCGCGCAGCTCGACGGCTGGCACGACCGGATGCTGTTCTTCGCCGACCTGCACGGCATCGTCACCGGGCCGCAGATCCTCGACCGCTTCGCTTCGGCGCTGGTCAAGGCGACGCAGCGGCCGGCGGTGCGCCTGATCCTGTTCGGCGGCGTGTTCTCGCTGCTCGGCATCGCCACCTTCAGCCGGTCGCTGTACCTGCTCGGCGCCGTCTGCCTCGTGCTGCTGCTGGTCGGCCATTGGCTCAAGCGCCTCGCCGGGCAGGCCTCCGAGGCCTACCGGCTGACCAGCGAGGCGCACTTCCTCTCGCAGCTGGAGCGCGAGAAGAACCGGCACGAAGCGGAGGACCTCGACTTCCTCGCCCGCCGCGTGTTCGGCCCCGACGGTGCGGCGGCGGCGCGCGGCCAGTTGGCGGCGCAGCTCGCCTGCGCGCGCACCGGCGTGCCGGTCGCCGGCGACGGCGTGCCCGAGTGGGTCCGCCACGAGGCCAACCGCGCGATCCTGCTCTACCTGCACTACCTCGACGGCGCGCCGCTGCACGCCAGCGACGTGCAGACGACCGAGCAGCTGCTCGCCAGCCAGTCGCTGGAGAACCTGCGGCAGGCGTTCCTCGGCCTCGACGCGCGCGCCCGCAAGCGCCTGCGCGACCTCAAGCTCGACGACGGCACGATCCTGCGCGGGCCGTTCCTCTGGTTCCGCTTCATCACCGAGAGCCTCGCCGTCGAGGCCGCCAAGCGCATCGCCGGCTACAACCGCTACTGCATCCCGCTCGCCGAGCTCGCCGTGGCCTCGCCCGCGGCGAAGGCGGCGATGGCGGACTGGCTGGCGCGCCGCCGCGACCCGCGCGGCGGGCGCACGCTGAAGGAGCGCCTGCCGCGCGCCGACGTCGCCTACCCGGCGGCCGAGTTCACGGCGCTCGACTTCGTCGGCGGCGACCCCGAGCGCGACCGCCACCTCGCGGCGGTGTTCGGCGACGAGGTGCTGGCCGTGCTGCGCGCCGACCGGCGCAAGATGGTGCGCGAGGTCTTCGGCACGCGGCCCGTGCACCGGCTGCCCAAGCACGACCGCAGCTTCAACCCGCTGCGCTTCTTCCGCCGGCGGCTGTCGCGCGGCCGCGTGCTGCTGCTGCCGCTGCTGCTGGCGTGGCGCACGCTGCGGTCGCTCGGCTGGCTCGTCGGCCGCGTGCGGCAGGTCGTCCGCGAGGTGCTCGATCCGGAGCTGGCGATGCAGCGGCGCGAGGCCGGCGAGGCGCCGATCGCGGTGGCGCTGCGCAAGATCCACCGCATGAAGGCGCCGGGGCTGCTGGAGGCGATCCGCATGCGCCTCCTGCTCGACCCCGGGTACGCCGGCGCGCCGGCGGGTTGGTCGGCGGACGCGGCGTTCGCGGCCGAGCCGCCGTGCGAGCGCGACCTGCGCTTCCTGCACGTGCGGGAGCGCGACGCCGCGCAGCTGCGCGAACTGGCCGCGGCGGCGCGGGCGCAGGTGACGGCGCTGCACGCGCGGCAGGCGGCGCGGCCGCTGGCGTGCGGCGACGCAGCGGGCGAGCAGGCGGCGACGATGGCGTGGCTGTGCGACGTCGACCGCTGCCGCACGCTCGCCCGGGCCGAACGGTGGCTGGCCGAGTCGACGGTGCAACTCGTCCGCCAGGGCGTCGGCGACGGCATGGCGCAGCGGGTCTGGCTGGCGCTGCGCGGCCTCTGCGTCCGCCACCCGGTCGACGCCTGGGCCCAGCGCCATCCGCGCGGGCTCGCCGCAGTCGAGTTGCGCGCCCTGCGCGCCGCCTACAACGCCGACCTCGGCGGCGCGCGCGCGGTCGTCGATGCGTGGCGGGCGCTGCCGCCGGGGGCGTCGCCGGACGAAGCCTGCGACGCGACGTTGCGCCGGGCGGCCGCGCTCGGGCCGGCGGTGCGCCGCGACCTGATGGCCCTGCGCGCCATCCAGTCGCTCGCCGTGCTCGACATCCGCAACTACCGGACGATCGTGTTCCGGCTGGGTGAGTACGAGGCCGACGGGGAGTCTTCCGCGGTCTGCGGCGTGTTGCCGTGACGCCGCGGCCGCGTGGCCGCGCCGCCCTCGTGCGCGCATGGCCGCCGTGCCAGACCGCGCGCGCGTTTTCGTCCGACCGTCGCCATACTCCGAACCATGAAGATCCTGCTCGCCGTCCCCTTCGCCCTCGCCCTCGTCTGCCTGCCTGCGACCTCGTCGGGGGACGCTGCCGGCCCCAATGACTGGGCCGTCGACGGCGGCCACAGCAGCGTGACGTTCCGCATCAAGCACATGAGCGCCTCGTGGTTCACCGGTGCGTTCGACCGCGTCGCCGGCACGGTGACGCTCGACCCGAGCAAGCCGGAGGCCGGCAGCGTCAAGATCGCGATCCCGGTCGACAGCGTCGACACCAACAGCGAGGGCCGCGACGACCACCTGAAGAACGCCGACTTCTTCAACGCCAAGGAGAACCCGGAGATCACCTTCACCAGCACGTCGGTGAAGGCCAAGGGCGACGACCTGGAGATCGCCGGCGAGCTGGCGATGGCCGGCAAGAGCAAGGCGATCACGATCGTCGCGCAGAAGGTCGGCGCCTCCGAGAGGAAGGGCAAGCGCGTTGGCTACAGCAGCGAGTTCACGGTCAAGCGCAGCGACTTCGGCATGACCTACGGCGTCGACGGCGGCGCACTCGGCGACGAGGTGATGCTGCGCTTCGACCTCGCGCTCGTCCCGGCGAAGTGAGCCGGTGGAACTGCCCGATCCGATCGTCGTGCTGAAGGGCACGCTGCCGCCGATCGCGGCGGCGCTGCTGCTCGTCGGCGCGCTGGGCTCCCGCCTGCACGGCCTCGCGCTGGCCGTCGGCGTGTTCGTCGCCTTCTGGCTGCTGAAGGCGCAGCCGGCGTGGCCGCACGAACTGTGGGCGCAGCCCGATGGCCGGCAGTGGCTGGTCTGGGCGCTCGTCGCCGCCGGCGTGCTCGCCACGCTGGAGGGATTCCGTGTGCTGCGCGGCAGGGTCGCCGCGGTGGTCGCGGCGCTGCTGGCGGCGGGCGCGGTGTTCTTCGTGCTGCAGAAGCTGGCGCTGCGCTGGAGCAACGCCGACGTCTTCCTGCACGTCGGCGGCGGCGGTTTGCTGGCCGTGCTGGCGACGCTGGCCGGCCGCAGGTCGATGGCGAACGCGCCGGCGACGACGCTGCCGGCGGTGGTGTGGTCGGCCCTGTTGAGCGCCGACGCCGTGCTGCTGACGGTCGCGCGCAGCGGGTTGCTGGCGCAACTGTGCGGTGCCTGTGCGGCCGCCGTCGGTGCTGCCGCCGGCACCGCGCTGTGGCGGCGGCCCTTCGCGCTCGGGCCGGCGGACGGCGGCTGCCTCGCGCTCGCGCACGTGCTGTTCGTCGGCGTCGGCACGCACCTTGCCGACCTGCCCAAACCCGCCGCGCTCGCCGCCGCCGTGGCGCCGTTCGGCCTGCTGTTGCTGCAGCCGACCGCGGCCAAGCGCCCCGCGTGGTGGGGGCTCGGCGCGGGCCTGTGGTTGGGCGTGCCGATGGCGGTGGCGTTTGGGCTGGCGCTGGGGTGACGGAGGGGGGCGGAGCGGCAGGGACGGGTGCGGGGGAGGCGGCGATGGGCGGGCCAAGTCGGAGCGGCATGCACCCGCGGCCAGAGACGTTGTGGGCGCAGCGGCGACGCCAACCGCAGCGGGGGGCGGCTCCGAAGGCCTGGGAGGGATGAGGAGCGGGGGACGCGGCGGGGGGCGGGCCAAGTCGGAGCGGTTTGGGTACGCAGGCACCCGATGTGCTGCCCTCTTCCCAGGCCTTCGCAGCGGCGGCGCTGGGGTTGGCCTCCTTAGTTCGCCCGCAGTGTTTCTGGCCGGCTTGGCCGGCTCAGCTGCGCACCACGCTCGTCACCCGACCTTCGGCTGCTCCTCCAGTCCGATCTTCCCTAGCCTGCGCCAACCGTCGTTCGCCAGCCACGTACGCGCCCGCGCGACCGGCAGCGGGATGCCGTCGATGCCGCGCACCTCGATTGCTTCGACGAAGCCGTCGAACCACGGCGCCGAAGTGAACATGTCCGGCCCCTCGAACGCCGCGATCATGCGGCCCTGTGCGGCGTGCTTCCTGCCGTTGCCCAGCACGTAGACCAGCGCGTTGCGCACCTCGCGCGGGCTCTTGAGCGCGCGGTCGTGGTAGCGGTCGGCGAAGACCTTCCCCTTGCGGCCCCAGAGCTTGTTGAGCCCGCGCGCCAGCCGGATGAGCAGCCCCTGCAGTCCGCGGCTGAGCGCGGTGCGGTCCTTGGCCTCGACGACGAAGTGCAGATGGTCGTTGAGGATGGCGAAATGCAGCAGCCGGAAACCGAAGCGGTCCTTGCCGCGCGCGAAGTGGGTGAGCAACGCCGCGCGTTCCTTGCGGTTGCGCAGCCGCGGCAGGTGCTGCCGCAGCTTCACGGTCACCAGCGCCGGGTGGTAGGCGGCGTGCGAGGGCCGCGTCGTCCGGGCCATCAACGGCGCAGCGCCGTTGGGCTTGCGCCCAGCGCCCGGGCGCGCGCCGCCATGCTGGCGGAACGGCAACGAGCCCTGCACCGGTCGCCGGCCGGCCGGTGACCGCGTCCGCGCTCGCCCCTTCGGCCGAGAACCAGCGCCCGCGCCCGTCGTTGCATCCGCCGCGCGCGCCCTTGCCTGCTTTCCCATCGCGTCACCTCACCAACCCGAACCGCTGCCGCCAATTTGAATTCGCACATATACACTCCGAGCGACGCAAGAGCAAGGCCATGTTCGCGATCCGTTCGGATGGGAGGCCGCAACGGCGTCACTGCCCGGCCTCGCCGTCCGCCGTCCGCCGTCCGCCGTCCGCCGGCCGTCCGCCGCCCGTCGCCTGCGGCCTCGCCGCCCGTCGCCTGCCGCCTGCGGTCGGCCGAGATCCCAACCCGACGGTCCTGCTCCGCCCCGCCGCCCCGCCGCCCCGCCGCCATGCAGCCATCCCCTCTCCAACCCCATCCGTCGCCGGCGTCAGCACTCCATCGCCTCCGCTCCATCTTGGTTGCCCGCCTGCTCCACAGCGCTTCCTATCCCTTCCCAGGCCTTCGCAGCCTGCCCCGCTGCGGTTGGCGTCGCCGCTGCGCCCGCCCCGTCTCTGGCCGCGTGTCCATTGCGCCCCGTCGCGGCGCGCCCATCGCCGCGTTCGCGTTCCTCCTCGCTCACACCCCGACGCAGTCACCCGCAGCGCCAACGACCCGCACACCCAGCACCCACACCCAGCACCCGCACCCTCACTCGTCCGCTCGCCCACCCGCCCGGTCGAAGCTCGTCACTACGACCCCGACCACGATCAGTCCGCCACCCACGAACTGCGTCATCCCCAGCCGATCGCCCTGGAGCACCGCGCCGCACACGGCGGCGAACAGCGGCTGCATCGCGAACAGCAGCGGCACGTGCGCCTGCGGCACCAGGTGCTGCACCTTGCTCTGCACGCCGATGCCGACCGCCGTCGCCAACACGCCGAGGTACAGCAGCGACCACGCCAGGTCCGTCGTCCACGCCAGCGCGCCGACGCCCAGTCCGTCCGCCGTGACGCCGTGGTGCGCGAGCGCCAGTCCGGTGCCGAGCCCGGCGACGAACAGCAGCTGCCAGAACGCCAGCGCCGCCACCGGCTGCGTGCGGCCAAAGCGCGACAGCATCAGCACGTGCCCGGCGTAGCTCGCCGACGCGCCGACCTGCAGCAGGATGCCGAACAGCGTGTCCTGGTGTTCGCCCGGCTGCTTCTCGCCCGGCCAGCAGATGGCGACCATGCCGGCGATCGCCAGCAGCAACCCGACGATCGAAACGCCGCCCAGGCGCGCGCCGAAGAACACGAAGCCGCCGACGGCGACGAGCGGCACGATCAGGCCGGCGAGCAGGCCGCCCATCGACGCCGAGGTCTCGGTCATGCCTTCCATCTGCAGCAGGTAGCCCAGGCCGAGCGCGACGCCGGCGGCGAGGCCCGGCCGCATCGACCGGCGCAGGTCGGCGAGCGCATCGCGGCCGAGGAACGGCAGCAGGCAGACGACGGCCAGCCAGAAGCGCGCGGCGACGAGGCCGCTCGGCGACAGCCCGCGCAGGGCGACCTTCGACACGACGAACGAAGCGCTCCAGATCGCGATCAGGGACAGCAGGATCAGGTGGGGGGCGTAGCGGCCGCGCATCGGTGGGGCGGGACGATAGGGCGGTGGAATGGTGGGCACGATGGTGACGGAGGGAATCGCCGGACGCCGGGCGCGCGCGGATGCGGGTTGGGTTGGTGACGCGGTGGCATGTTGGCGTTGCGGTGCACGGGCGCCGCGGCTCCGCGGCGGCTGTGGGCTGGCCTTACCCCTCGCCACCCCCTACTCCTCTCCGCCGATGCAGCCGCTGTTGCGCCTCCTGCGCCTCCACGACGCGACCGCGGCCGAGCGCCGCGCGGCGCTGTGGACGGCGGTGGCGTGCTTCTGCGTGCTGTTCAGCTACTACCTGCTGCGGCCGCTGCGCGAGAACGTCGGCGCCGCCTTCGGCCCGGCGCGGCTGCTGCCGCTGTTCACGCTGACGTTCCTCTTCGTCACGCTGCTCAACCAGCCCTACGTCGCGCTGGTCCGCCGCCTGCCGTCGCACCGCTTCCTGCCGTATGCGCTGCACGCCTTCGCCGCGAGCTTCGTCGCGCTGGCGTTCGTCTACCGCGGCGGCGGCGCGCAGCTCGGCGAACTCGACTTCGCCAGCGCGCGCGGCTGGGCCTATGCCGTGTTCTACGCCTGGGTGTCGGCGTTCGTCGTCGGCGGCAGCACGCTGGTGTGGGTGCACGCGGTCGAGTGGTTCTCGCTGGCGCAGGGCAAGCGGCTGTTCGGCCTGATCGCCGTCGGCGGCACGCTGGGCGCGATGCTGGGCTCGTCGGCGTCGCTGCACCTGAAGGACGCCAGCTACGCGCAACTGCTGTGTTGTGCCGCGGTCGGCGTCGAGGGCGCGGTCGGCGCCTGGGCGTTGTCCGTGCGCGCGTGCCGTCGCATGGACCGCGCGCCGCGCCGGCATCAGCTCGCCGACCCGCCTTCGTTCGCGCAAGGCCTCGGCCGCGTCCTGCGCGACCCGTACCTGCGCGGCCTCGCCGGGTTCGTGCTGCTCGCGTCGGTCGTCGCGACGACTTTCTACTTCCAGCGCATCACGCTGACGAAGGCGCAACTGCCGGACGAGTCGGCGCGCCGCGCGCTCGAGGCGACCGCGAACTGGTGGTACAACGCGATCTGCCTCGTGCTGCAGTTGTTCGCGACCAGCCGCGTGCTGCTGTTCCTGGGCGTTGGCGCGGCGCTGTGCGCGGTGCCGGTCGCCAGCCTGCTCGGCCTCACTGCGCTGGCGATCTGGCCGTTCGCCGGCGTCACTGCGGCGATCGAGGTGGGTCGGCGGACGCTGCAGTTCGCCTTCGACAAGCCGGCGCGCGACGTGCTCTACACGCCGCTCGATCCGGAGGCCAAGTACGTCTCCAAGGCGGTCGTCGACACGGCGGTCATGCGCTTTGGCGACCTGCTCGGCGCCTGCGCCAGCGAAGGCCTGCGCGCCGCGCAACTCGGCAACGCCGGGCTGTGCGCGGCAGCGCTGCCGGTGCTGTTGCTGTGGGCGTGGCTCGGGCGGTGGCTGGGGCGGGCGTGCCGTCGTCTCGAAGGCCAAGGCGGTCGGTAAGCCGCTGTCCGACGGTGCAACGTTCGAACTCCGCAAGATCCTCCTGAGGGCCGGCTGGCCGCGCTCGGCGCCGGACTTCGCCTTCGCGGCACTGGCGTTCCCCCTTACGGCCGCCATGTTGCAGCGCGCCGGGCACGGTGGCGGGAGAACGGTGCGAGGCCGCCGCGGCGAACACGGTGTTGGCCAGCTGGGGACATGCGTCCCGGAAGGCCACGCCACCTGGCACGCGTCTTCGCGTCCGGGGGCTCGTCGCCGATCCTCGGCGAATCGACCGATTCGCCTCCGGTCGTCGGCTTCGCCCCAGCCGCGAATCGGCGCACCGGCTCGGCGCGCGTTCCGTGTAGGTGCCGCAGCCGACGTAATCACGGGAATCGTCGGCACGAGGCACGCCATGATTTGGCTCTCGGTCTATCGTTCTGAAGTGCTCGTGCCCAAAGCCCTCGTCATTACCCTGCTCGTTCTTGCATGCCTGATCGCAGCGGCATGGTGGTTCCTGGGCCAGGGATCCACGGCCACGTCGCATGGCGCCATGCATCCGGTGGCCGTCCATGCCACGGCAGATGGTGAAGCTCCCGTCGCGGCGTCTCCCGACGAACGGCAAGAAGTGCAACGCACGCCGGCCTCGACACCGTCGTCTGCCGTTGCCGCCGACGCCATCCTGGCCGTGCGCGTCTACCGTGCCCCCGACTTGCCGGTCGCTGGTGTGCGGGTGCACGCCGACGGGGAGGTCATTGCCACGACCGATGCGCGCGGCGCAGCGGAGGTCGCAGTCTCGCCGGGCAGACGGCTGCTGACGTTGGATCCTGCGAGCCTGCCGGATGGACTGATGGCGCCCATTCGCCAGTCGGATATCCCTCCCGAGCACGCCGTCCCCGACGGGTTCTACGCGCAGCGGGTGCAGTGCGAGGCCGGCAAGCGGGCCGAAGTCGCGATACGCGTGTTCGCTCCGGCTGTCGTCGTCGGCGTCGTAGTGGATGCGGTCGGAGTGCCCGTCGCCGGTTGCTCGATCCGGTTGCAGTCCGAAGTGACCGGGTTGGTTGGGATCGCATTCGATGCCGAGACGGACATCTCGGGACTGTTCACCTTCGCCGGGATTCCACCGAGTTCCTACTCGGTGAAAGCGTATGCAACGCATGCGAAGCCCCGTGCGGTCTCGCCGTCGCCACTGCCTGTGCGGCTTCGGGTGCAGGAGGGTGTCCGTCACAACCTTGCGCCCTTCGTGAGCGGCGACCAGTCGGCACGGCTCGTTGCGCGTGTGGTCGACCAGGATGGCAAGCCGGTCGTGGGTGTGCAGGTCCAGGTCTATCCGCAAGACTTGGACTGTCCGCCCGGCGAGCGGCCGATCGGGCTTGGCGGCGTCATATTGCAAGTCATGACCGATGCAGAGGGCGCCTTCGACGTCGGCGTGCCCTCCGCGCATCTGGCTGTCCAAGTGCATGGCGACGGCGCCCTATTGCCATGGTCCGATCCACTTCGACTTCGTCGGATCATCCAGCCGACGTTGGTCTCCGCGGACCGCGGCACCAACGACCTCGGTGTCATCCGCGGCGAGTTCAGTCGGCCCTATCGGCTGACCGTTCGCATCAAGAACAACGTCGAGCGCATCCGAGGGTTGGATCCGACGCTGCGATCGATTCGTGACCCGGATGTGCACATCGTCGCGCCCGAAGCGATCCAGGATCGCTCGCGCTGGCAGCGTTTGGCGGTCGACGATGGCGTCGCCGAGTTCTGTTGCGACACGCCGGCGGATCCTGTCGTGTTGATCGTCTCGCGTGCCCACTTCGCGGCGTTGCGTCGCACGCTGACGCCCACGGCGACGCGCGAAGACCTCGACATCGAGTATCCGTGAGGCGGTTCGGGCGACCGTCGTTGCCGCCGTCGCCATCGACCTTCCCGCCCTCCGCCCCGCCCGCTACTCCCGCACCCGCTCGTCGACCTCGTACTTCAACCACCGGCAGTCGATCGGCCCGTTCTTGACCGGCAGCTTCTCCGTCGCGCGCAGGCCCAGCAGCCGCGTGACGTCGGCGTTGCCGCACAGCACCCACGCCATAGCACCCTGGCACTGCGTGTGCAGGAAGCGGCCGAGCGCCGACCAGCTCTGCTCCAGCGCCACCGGGTCGCTCTGCAGGCGGTCGCCGTACGGCGGGTTGGTGACGACCAGCTCGGGCCGCGTCGGCGGCACGAACTCGGCGACGTCGCCCTGGTGCACTTCGATGCGGTCGGCGAGGCCCGCGGCGGTCAGCGCCTGCCGCGCGATGGCGATGGCGCCAGGATGGCGGTCGTTGCCGCAGATCGGCGGCAGCTTGCTGGCGCCGCGCTGGGCCCGCGCTTCGGCGTCGTCGAACAGCTTGCGCCACGCGTCGACGTCGACGTCCTTCCAGCGCTCGAACGCGAAGCTGCGGCCGAGGCCGGGCGCGCGGTCGGTCGCCAGCCACGCCGCCTCGACCAGGAACGTCGCCGAGCCGCACATCGGGTCGCACAGCGGCGTCTGCCGGTTCCAGCCGGTCAGCAGCAAGAGGCCGGCGGCGGTCGCCTCGTTGAGCGGGCTCTTGTGCTGGATCTCGCGGTAGCCGCGCTTGTGCAGCGGCGCGCCGCCGAGCTCGCGGTAGAGGATCGCTTCGTTGCCCTGCAGCACGAGCTTGACCGGCAGGTCGGGGCGGTCCTTCTCGACGTTGGGCCGCTTGCCGAACCGCTCTCGCATCTGGTCGCAGATGGCGTCCTTGACGACGAGCCCCGGGAAGCGCGTGTCGTTGGCGAAGCTGTCGCGCACCGACCCGTCGACGGCGAGCGTCTGCAGGTAGGTGATGCTCTGCGTCCAGTCGACCTCGCGGGCGAGCGCGTACAGCTCGTCGCGGTCGTGCGCCGGGCCGCGGACCAGCTCCTCCTGCACGCGCACCGCCGAGCGCAGCCACAGGCACGCGGCGTAGCCCATCGCGCGGTCGCCGGTGAAGGAGCAGGCGCCGCGGCGCTGTTCGACGTTGTCGGCGCCGAGCGCGCGCAGTTCGTCGTAGAGCACCTTCTCGAGCCCGAGCGTGCACGCCGCGTAGTAGCGATGGAAGCTCACGACGCGCCGCCCGGCTGGCCAGGACCGGCCGCGGCCGCGAAGTCGGCGGCGAAGACGCTGAGCGCGCTGACGACGGGGGCGGCCGCCATCTCGATCAGCGAGCAAAAGCCCTTCTTGCGCGAGAACTCGGCGAGCTTGCGGACCTTGTCGTCGTAGCCCGGGCCCTTGTGCTGCTGCACGGCCTTGAGGATGTGCACGAACTGGTTGGTCTCCATGCGGCACGGCGGGCACTGGCCACACTGCTCGCGCATGAAGAACTCGGCGATCTCGACCGCCAGCGCGACGACGTCGGTGCGGTCGTCGACGATGCGCACGCCGCCGCACCCCGGCGAGCTGCCGAGCGGCCGCAGCGTCTCGTAGGCGATCGGCACGTCGAGCGCGTCCGCGCCGAGGAAGCCGCTCGACATCGCCGGCAGCACGCCGCGCACCGTCCGGCCGTCCTGCAGGCCGCCGCCGACCTGCTCGATCAGCTGGCGGTAGGTGACGCCGAACGGCGCTTCGTGCACGCCGGGGCGCTGCACGCCATCGGGCAGCGTGAACAACAGCGTGCCCTTGCTCTCGGCGGTGCCGATCGCGGCGAACGCGGCGCCGCCGTGGCGCGCGATCCAGGCCACGTGCGCCAGCGTCTCGACGTTGTTGACCGTCGTCGGCTTGCCGAACAGGCCGGCGTCGCCCGGGAACGGCGGCTTCTTGCGCGGCTTCGCCGGCTTGCCCTCGATGGCGTTGAGCGCGGCGGTCTCCTCGCCGGCGACGTAGGTGGTGGGGCCGAGGTGCACCGCGACCGGGAACGGCAGCAGCCCGGCGGCCTGCGCCTCGGCGATCGCCTGCTCGATCGAACCGCGCGGGCCGTGCATGTCCTCGATCAGGTAGATCCAGCCCTTGCTGGCGCCGGTGGCGAGGCCGGCGAGCAGCAGGCCTTCGAGCACGGCGTGCGGATGGCGCGCGACCAGGACCTTGTCCTTGTCGCTGCCGGGCTCGTGCTCGCCGCCGTTGCCGACGACGAACTTCTCGTCGCCGGCGGCGTTGGCGGCCAGTTCCCACTTGCGCGCCGTCGGGAACGACGCGCCGCCGCGGCCGCGCAGCTGCGCCGTGGCGACCTCGCCGCGCAGCCATGCCGCGCCACGGGCACCCGCGGTCGCGAGGCCGTCGTAGCCGCCGCGGGCGCGGTACTCGGCGAGCGATTCAGGGCCCGTCGACGCGCGCGCGGGCAGCAGCAGGTTCGGATGCACGGCGCGGATGGTAGGGGCGCGGCGGCGGCGTTCCATCGCGCGGTCGCGGCCGGCGCGGTGCGCGCCGTCAGCGATCGCGCCGCGCCGCGCCGCGTTCCTCGGCACCATCGTCGGCGCTGTCGTCACCGACCGTGCGGCGGCTACGGTTCCAGCGCCTTGCCGCAGTGCGGGCAGTGCGCGCCGCCGCCGTGCTCACCGGCGGCGTGACCGTCGCCGTGCCGCGCCGCGCGCAGCTTGCCGAGTTCGTCGACGAACGCGGCGCCGAGCAGGCCGGCCGGCAGCGCGAACATGCCGATTCCCAGCACGGCGACCACGCCGCCGAGCGCGCGTCCGGCGGCGGTCACCGGCGCCATGTCGCCATAGCCGATCGTCGTCAGCGTGACGATGCCCCACCACATCGTCGCCGGGATGCTGGTGAAGACGTTCGGCTGCGCCTCGCCCTCGAGGTGGAACATCAGCGTCGAGGTGACGACGAGCAGGATCACGAGGACGAACAGCAGCGACAGCAGGTCGGCGGCCTTGCTGCGCAGCACCGCGAACAGCGTCTGCACGGCGAGGCTGTAGCGGCCGAGCTTGGCGATGCGGAACAGCCGCGCCAAGCGCACGAGCCGCAGCGTGCGCAGGTCGAGCGACGCCATCGCCAACAGGCTCGGCAGCACGGCGAGCAGGTCGACCAGCGCCGACGGCGTCAGTGCCCAGCGCACCCGGCCGAACGGTCGGCCGAAGCGCGGTTGCTCCGGCGCGACCCACAGCCGCAGCAGGTACTCGGCGCTGAAGACGGTGACGGAGACCCACTCGATCGCGCGCAGCCACTGCAGCGCGACGGCGTGCACGTCGCGCACCGAGTCGGCGACGACGGCGGCGACGTTGATCACGATCAGGCCGGCGAGCGCTGCCCGCAACGCGGCCGCCGCTCGCGTCGGCGGCGAGGCTTCGAGCAGGCGATGCACGGCGGCGCGCGCGGTCATCGCCGGACTCTAGCCGCGGCGCGGCCGTCGCCGCACGCGCGGGATCCGCCCTGCGCCCGCGCCGCGACACGAACGGGACGCTGGCCCGTGCCGCCGGCGGTGCGGGCGCGGCATGATCCGGAGCGCGGCGCAGGTTGCGCCGCGTCCAACCCCCGGAGACCCGATGCGAACGATCACGAAGTGGGCGCTGCCGCTGTTGCTCGCGGCGACCCTCGCGGCGCAGCAGCGGCCGCCGCAGCCGACGCCGAAGAGTCCGGCCGCGGCCGAGCGGTACGCCGCGCTGCAGGCCGAGCAGACGAAGCTGAGCGACGAGTGGATGGCGAAGGTCAAGGCCATGGCGGCCGAGGCCGAAGCCGCCAAGAAAGACGGCAAGCCGGCGCCGGCGATGCCGATGCGCCCCGACACCAGCGCGATCGGCAAGCAGGCGCTCGCCGCCGCCAAGGAGATGACCGACGGCGACGACGCCGTGCCGTTCCTCCTGCTTGCGGTCGGCGCCGACCGCGCCGGCGCGGCCGACGCGCTGGCGCTCCTCGGCGAGAAGTTCGCCGACCACCCGGCCACGGCGCAGATCGGCAGCCTGATCGGCTTCTTGCCGCGCATCGTCGGCGAGGAGAAGGCCCCGGCGATCGCCGAGAAGTTCGCCAAGAGCGCGAATGCCGACGTGCGCGGCTGGGCGGTGTTCGCCAAGCACGAGAAGACGATCGAGACTGCGGACCGCGAGTCGGACCTCTACCAGGGCGCGAAGAGCGAGTTGACCAAGATCGTCGAACTCGCCAGCAACGCGGACCTCAAGGACCGCATCCGCGAGGCCATCGACACGCGCGAGAAGTTCGGCGTCGGCGTCGTCGCGCCGGACATCGAGGGCACGGACCTCGACGGCGTCGCCTTCAAGCTCTCCGACTACCGCGGCAAGGTGGTCTTCCTCGACTTCTGGGGCGACTGGTGAGGCCCCTGCCGGGCCATGTACCCGCACGAGCGGTCGCTCGTGGATGAGATGAAGGACAAGCCGTTCGCCCTGATCGGCGTCAACAGCGACAAGGACATCGCGCGCGCCAAGAAGGCGGTCGCCGACAACCAGCTCAATTGGCGCAGCTTCCACGCCGGACCCGATGGCACGCGCGGTCCGATCCCCAAGGCCTGGGCGATCCAGGGCTGGCCGACGATCGTGGTGCTCGACGGTGAGGGCCGCATCCACTACCGCGGCCACGACGGCGACGCGGCGACCGAAGTCGCCAAGGGCCTGGTTGGCAAGCTGGCTGCCGCGAAGTGAGCGCCGCCGGCCGCCGGCGCGCGGCTCGTCGGTGACATGCGGGGGCCGGCTCCCTACGATCGCCCGTCCCGATGCGTCGCCCAGTCGTGCCGCGCCGCGCGGCCGACAGGCCGCACGCGCGACCCGGCCACAGCGGCGCTTCGGCCGGCCCGGCCCTCCGCCGACCGCCGGCCACTGTTCCCGAGCCAATCATGCATCCGATCCTGTTCGCCAAGTTCGCGCTCGCGTTCGTCGCGCTGGGCGCCACGTTCCCCGCCTCGATGGCCCGCCCCGACGAGGGCATGTGGCTGTTCGACGGCCTGCCGCTGCAGGTCCTCAAGGAGAAGCACAACTTCGAGCCGACCAAGGACTGGCTCGACCACGTGCGCCTGGGCAGCGTGCGCTTCGACACCGGCGGCTCGGGCTCGTTCGTGTCGCCCAACGGCCTCGTGATGACCAACCACCACGTCGCGCTGACGACGATCCAGGCGGTCTCGACGCCGGAGAAGGACTGGGTCGAGCCGGGCTTCAGCGCGCGGCTCTACGGCCAGGAAGTCCCGGGCAAGGGGCTGACGCTGCGCCAGCTGGTCGAGATCAAGGACGTCACGTCCGAGGTCGTCGCGCTCAAGGCCGCTGACAAGACGCCTGAGGGCAACGAGTGGCGCGAGAAGGTCGAGGGCATGACCAAGGCCGCCGCCGAGGGCAAGAAGAACCACGTCGCCGACCTCGTCACGTTGTACGACGGCAACCAGTTCCGCATCTACGTCTACCACGTGTTCGAGGACGTGCGGCTCGTGTTCGCGCCCGAGAAGCAGGTCGCGTTCTACGGCGGCGACTTCGACAACTTCACCTACCCGCGCTACTGCCTCGACTGCGCGTTCTTCCGTGTCTACGAGGACGGCAAGCCGATCGACAGCTCGAAGTTCTACTTCCCGTTCGACGCCGACGGCGCCGCGACGGACGAGCTGATCTTCGTCTCCGGCCACCCGGGCAGCACCGAGCGCTCGCTGACGCACGCCGAGATGGAGTTCCAGCGCGACCTGCCGGTGCCGCAGATCGTCAAGCTGCTGAAGAACCGCGTCGCCGCGATGAAGAAGGCGATGGACAAGGACCCGAAGAAGGCCTTCGAGCTGCGCGACCAGTACTTCGGCGCCAGCAACTCGCTCAAGGCCTTCGAAGGCCACCTCGTCGGCCTGCAGACGGCCGAGATGATGGCCAAGATGAAGGCGCGCGACGAGGATCTGATCCAGAAGTCGGGCAAGCCCGCGGTGAAGGCCGCGTTCGACTTCATCGCCGCCGAGATGGGCAAGCTGCGCGAGAAGTTCGGCAAGAAGCCGAACCTGCAGATGATGATGCCCGCGATCGAGGAGGTCAGCGTCAAGACCTGCGCCGAGGCCAAGGCGACGATCAACCAGGCCCGTTTCGACGTCTACGGCACGGCCAACTACCCGGACGCGACGTTCACGCTGCGCCTCGCCTTCGGCACGGTGAAGGGTTACGAGGCCGGCACGACGATGGTGCCGCCGAAGACGACGCTCAACGGCCTGTTCGAGCGCAACCAGGGCTTCGACAACAAGCATCCGTACGACCTGCCCAAGCAGTGGACGGACAAGAAGGCGAAGCTCAACCTCGACACGCCGTACAACTTCGTCTGCACGGCGGACATCATCGGCGGCAACTCGGGCAGCCCGATCCTCGACCGCGACGCCAAGGTCGTCGGCCTCGTGTTCGACGGCAACATCGAATCGCTGCCGGGCAACTACTGGTTCGACGAGCGCGTCAACCGCTGCGTCGGCGTGCACACGGCCGGCATGCTGGAGTCGCTGCGCGTGATCTACGAGGAAGCGGCGCTGGTCCAGGAACTGTCCGGCGGCAAGTGACGCCGGCGCAGGTCGCCGCGCGCCGGTGGAGCCTGAACGGTTCCCGCGCGTCGTGGATGGCCTGATCGGGCAGCCGACCCGGGCCGCGCCGGGCGCGTGCCGCGGGGCGGCGGCCCGGGCGGCGCCGACCCTGCAGGGCCAGCCGGGCGGCCTGCATGGCACAATGTGCGTGCCATGCCCATCCCTCGCTCCCTGATCCCCGCGGCGGTCCTCCTCGCGTTGGCGGCGACCGCCAGCGCCCAACGCGGGGCTGCGCGCTACCTCGTGCGCAACCCGACGCCGGGCCAGCGCCTGCTGCTGCAGCAGCACTTCGACGTCGCCGGGGCGTGCTGTGGCGCGCCGTCGGCGGCCGGGCCGGTCGACGTCGTCGCCGACGCGGCGGCCGTGCCGCTGCTGCTGGCGATCGCGCCGCAGGCGGCGTTGGTCAGCGACGGCCGCCCCTGGCACCTCGTCGAGCAGGAGCAGTTGGCCGCCGGCATCGATCCCGACGCGAGCTACTACACGGTCGCCGAGATCGAGGCGGAGATCGACGCTCTGGTGCTCGCCTACCCGGCGTACGCGCGCAAGGTCGACCTCAGCGCACTGCCCGGCGGCGCGCTGACGCACGAGGGCCGCCGCGTCTTCGCGCTGAAGGTCAGCGACAACGTCGCCAGCGACGAGGACGAGCCGGCGGTCGTGCTGGCAGCACAGCACCACGCGCGCGAACTCAACTCGCCGCACATGGTGGTGCGCGCGATGCAGCGCATCCTCGGCGACCGCGCGACCGATCCGCAGATCCAGGCGCTCGTCGACGGCCGCGAACTGTGGTTCGTGCCGATGGCCAATCCCGACGGCGTCCACCACGTGTGGAACGTCAACAGCCTGTGGCGCAAGAACCGCCGCAACAACGGCGGCAGCTTCGGCGTCGACCTCAACCGCAACTACCCGTTCCTGTGGGGGCTCTGCGGCGCCTCGGCGACGGCGAGTTCCGACACCTACCGCGGGCCCGCGGCCGGCAGCGAGCCGGAGACCGTCACGCTGCGCAACCTCGTCGCGTGGCTGCGGCCCGAGGTCTACCTCGACTTCCACAGCTACGGCCAGGACGTGCTGCGGCTGTGGGCGCCGTGCGCGAACGTGCATCCGACGATGCAGGCCTTCCAGCAGGCGTACGGCGATCGGCTGCGCGCGCCGATGGCCTACGACACGCGCGATCCGTCGGCGTCGGGCGAGGCCCCCGAGGACCACTACTCGTCCGGCGGCACGTTGTCGTACCTGATCGAGGTCGGGACGGACTTCCAGCCGGCGTTCGCGGCGACGGTCACCGAGGAGGCGCGCGTCTGGCCCGGCGTCCGCGACGCGCTGCTGCAGTGGATGCCGGCCCGCCGCGGCCACGTCCGCAGCGCGTTGGGTGGCGCGCCGCTCGCCGCGACGATCACGTTCAGCCCCGCCGTGCTCAACCACGGCGAGGTGACGAAGGGCCGCGCGCGCGACGGCCGCTACGGCCTGTGGCTGCCGACCGGCGCGTGGTCGGTGACCTTCAGCGCGCCGGGGCACGCCAGCAAGACCGTGCCGGTGACGGTCGCGGCGCTCGACCAGGGCGCGGCCCTCGACGTGTTCCTGGAGCCGACCGGGCCGACGCCCACGCTGAGCAAGTCCGGTTCAGGCAGCATCGGCACGCAGGTCGTCTTCACCTACGGCTCGCCCGGCGACGCCGGCAAGCAGGTCTTGTTCGGTTGGTCGCTCGGCACGGCGCCGGGCATCGCGCTCGGCGGGCAGCGCACGCTGCCGCTGAACGCCGACTTCCTGCTCGAACTGGCCCTCACCGGCAATCCGTTCCTGGCGCCGACCTGGACGACGCTCGGTCCCGGCGATCAGGCGCAGTGCACGCTGACGATCCCGAACGAGACGTGGCTGATCGGCGTGACGTCCTACGTCGCCGGCATCACCCTCGATCCGGCGTGGCAGCACACGATCAAGTGCTGGAGCCAGCCGGTCGGCGTGACGATCGCGCCGTGAGCGGGGGCGGGGGCGCCGCCGCGCCGGTCAGTACGGGCTGTCGAGCATGTCCCAGATGATCTGCTCGACGTCGGGCTGGCACTTGCCCGTGAGTCGCGTCACCGGCTGGCCCTTGCCCTCGATGTGGGCGGCGATCTCCGGCAGGTCGGCCAGCGTCACCTTGCTATAGAAGATCTTGTCGGGGTACAGCGTGACGTTGATGCCCTGGTCGCACGCGCCGAAGCACGGGTAGCGCCGGATCTTGATGCGCTCCTCGGCCGGGTCGAACTTCTTGATCAGGTCGCGCAGCCGGTCGAAGAGCTCGCCGCCGCCCTTCTCGGTGCAGTCGCCGCCTTCGCAGACGTAGCAGAGTCGATTGCTCATGGCTGTGTGAGGCGCAAAGGGGGCGCGGCCCGCGTCGGGGCCGCGCGCGGCGGCCGGCGATCGCTCGCCGGCCGATCCCGGCCGATCGGTGGAACCCGGCCGATCAGTGGAACTTGACGTACTCGAACTCGACCGCCTTCTCGTTCACGCCGTGCTGCGGCGGGGCGATGTAGTTGGCGAACTTGCCCGGCTCGGTCACCTTGACCATGCACGAGTTGACGTAGTCGCGGTCGGCCTGGGTCGGCAGCCACTCGGTGTGGCGCTTGGTCCAGGTCGCCTCGTCGATCAGCTCGCCCGTCGGCGCGAAGCGGAAGCCGGCGTACACGCCCTGGTAGCGGTGGAACTTGCGGTCCGGGAGGCTGATGCGCTCCTTGACGCCCAGCTTCTCGAGGTCGCGGTTCCAGCGCTCGACGATGCGCTTGCAGTCGGCGATGTAGGCGTCCAGCAGCACCGCGTTCATGGCGCGGCGCAGCGGGATCTCCTGCTTGCTGATCTTGCCGTCCTCGGTCGGCACCTCGAGGACGTAGTTGGCGTTGAGCGCCTTCGGGTCCTTGTAGATGCCGTCGCTCTCGCGGTAGCGGCCCTTGAGGCCGTTGGCGAACGACTCGGCGGCGTTGGTGCTGTCCTCGCCGCCGAACAGGTCGATCGAGCCGGTGAACCAGAAGTTCACGTAGCGTTGGACGATCTCCAGCGGGATCGCGCCGACCTTGCGCGGGTCCTGGCCCTGCATCATCAGCTCGCCGGTGCGCTTGACGATGCGGCCGACGCCGTTCTCGCCGGTCTGCAGGTGGTAGGCCTCCTCGGCGAGCATGAACTGCGTCGTGCGCGCGAGCGGGTCGAAGCTCGACTCGGCGAGCGAGCTGAGCTGGTACTTGCCGTCGCGGTCCATGAAGGCCGTGAAGCAGAAGAAGTCCAGCCAGTTGGTCACCGGGTAGTTGAACGCCTGCAGGATGCGCGGGTTGTCCTGGTCGCCGCTGTGGCGTTCCAGCATCGCGTCGGCCTCGTCACGGCCGTCGCCGCCGAAGTACGTGTGCAGCAGGTAGACCATCGCCCACAGGTGACGGCCTTCCTCGACGTTGATCTGGAACAGCGAGCGCAGGTCGTAGAGCGACGGGCAGCAGTGGCCCAGCAGGCGCTGCTGCTCGACCGACGCCGGCTCGGTGTCGCCCTGCGTGACGATCAGGCGGCGCAGGCGGTTGCGGAACTCGCCCGGCACCTCGGCCCACGCCGATTCGCCGATCATGTCGCCGAAGTGGATCTTGCGGTCGGCGGGACCGTCCGCGAGGAAGATGCCCCAGCGGTAGTCCGGCATCTTCACGTAGTCGTAGTGCGCCCAGCCGCCCTGGCCGACGCCGACGGCGGTGCGCAGGTAGACCTCGTTCTGGTTGAAGTCGCTCGGGCCGACGTTCTTCCACCAGTCGAGGAACTTCGGCTGCCACTTCTCCAGCGCCATGGTCAGGCGCTTGTTGTCGCGCAGTCCGACGTTGTTCGGGATCTTCGCTTCGAGGTCGACGGTGCTCATGGTGTCAGGTTCTCCGCCAATCGAACTTGGCGCTCTCGGGCGCGCCGTAACGGGTCAGTGCCCCTTCGTCGCCGGTCGCGTTCGGACGCGTGAAGATCCAGTTCTGCCACGCGCTGAGCCGACCGAAGATCTTGCTGTCGCAGTTCTCGGCGCCGCCGAAACGCAGCGACGCCTCCATGCCGGTGAGGGCGTCGGGCGACAGCGACACGCGCTCCTCGAGCGCGATGCGCACGTCGTCCTCCCAGTCCACCGGGTCGAGCAGGTAGGTGCACAGGCCCTGCTCGTCGGCCTCGGCCGCCGTCAGCGTCGGCTGATCGGCCGCCAGCTTCGCGGCGTGCTCGGGCTGCGCCAGGAAGCGGTTCTGCAGGCGCGTGAGCCCGTGGCTCATCGGCAGCAGGCCAGCGCTCAGCGGGCCGACCGCGGCGTGCACCTTGTCGTCGTCGAGCATGTAGACGCGGTCGCAGGCCAGCGTCAGCTCCAGGAACGCGCCCGCCATGCAGGCGTCGCCGTCGACCAGCGCGTACGTCGAGCGCGCCATCAGGTCGAAGCGGCGCAGCACGCGCGCCATGTGCCGCAGGATCTCGTTGACGAGCCAGTGCGAGCGCTGGGCGAACAGGTCCTTCTCGACCTGCAGGATCGCCGCGCGGTCGCCGCGCGTCTGCAGCACGATCAGGCCGACCTCCTCGTGGTCGAAGCGCAGCTGCAGCAGCGCGTCGTCGAGTTCGCGCCAGCACTGCAGCGCCCAGGCCTTGCAGCCGGCCTGCTCGTAGCCGGGGCCGTCCTTCGGCTGCGGGCCCTGCGGCGCGTGGACGGTGATGGTCGCCTTGCGCGCGCCGGCGTCGACGACGCACGCGACGTACTCGTACTTGTAGGTGGCGCCTTCGACCTTGGCGCGGATCGGGTCGAGCACGATGCCTCTCGGCGCCTTGGCCGGGGCCTGCGCCGCCAACTCCTTGGCGCGCGCGTTCACCCTGTCGGCGAACTGCGACTTCTTCCACGCCGCGTCGACGAGGCCCCAGGCGACGGCCTTCTTGCCGCGCATGCCTTCGGCCATCGTGCAGAACACGTCCGCGCGGTCGCGGCGCACCTTGCGCTTGTCGACGAGGCGCGTGAGGCCGCCGGTGCCCGGCAGCACGGCCAGCAGCGGCACCTCGGGCAGCGACACCGCCGAGTTGCTGTCGTCGACGAGGTGGATCTCGTCGCAAGCCAGCGCCAGCTCGTAGCCGCCGCCGGCGCACGCGGCGTTGACCGCGCAGATCGACTTGACGCCGCTGTGCTGGCTGTAGTCCTCCAGGCTGAGCCGCGTCTCGTTGGTGAACTTGCAGAAGTTCACTTTGAAGGGGTGCGTGCTCTCCGCCAGCATCCAGATGTTGGCCCCGGCGCAGAACGCGCGCTCCTGGCCGCTGCCGACGACGAGCGCCTTGACCTCAGGGTGCTCGAAGCGCAGCCGTTGCACCGCGTCGGCGAGCTCCATGTCGACGCCGAGGTCGTAGCTGTTGAGCTTGAGCTCGTAGCCCGGCTTGAAGGGGAAGGCCGGGTCGACGTTCATGCGCAGGTGCGCGACGTCGCCGTCGATCTGCAGCTGCCAGTGGTGGTAGCTGCTCGGGTGTCGGTTGAAGTCGGTCATCTAGGGGGCGGGAGAGGGCGGCGAACGGGTCACACAGTCTGGTTTCGGCCAACTGCTAGTTCAAGCAAGATAGCGCATCGGATGCACCCCATTTGGTGAGATATAGTGCATCGAGCGGCGGGCGCAGCAGGCCGTTGCTTGGCAAGCGGTGCCGCGGTGCCACCGGGGTCCCCGATGCCGGGCGGTGCCCGAACCGCCGTCGGCACGGGCGGCGCGTCGTCGGCAGCCGTCAGCCGCGCGACCGCAGTCGGTCGAGGGCGACCGCGCCGACGATGATCGCGCCGGTGGCGACTTCCTGGACCCAGTTGTCGAGGCCGAGCTTGGTGCAGCCGTTGTCGACGATCGTCATCACGAAGGCGCCGACCAGCGTGCCGACGATCGAGCCCGCGCCGCCGGCCAGCGATGCGCCGCCGATGACGGCCGCGGCGATCGCCTTCAGTTCGTACCCCTGCGCCGTCGTCGGGTCGCCCATCGACAGGTAGCTGAGTTGCAGCACGGCGGCGATGCCGGCGCACAGGCCGGCGACGACGTACACGCGGCGTTCGAGGCTGACCACGTCGAGCCCCGACTGCCGCGCCGCCTCGCGGTTCTGGCCAAAGGCCTGCACGTGGCGGCCGAAGACCGTCCGGCGCAGCGCGAAGGCGGCGACCGCAGCGACGGCAAGCAGCACCCACACGCCGGTCGGCAGCAGCCCCGTGCCCGGCAGCATCAGCGCGGCGAGTTCGTCGTGGCGCGGGAAGTAGACCGGCTGGTTGCCACCGAGGCCCTTGGCGAGCCCGCGCAGGGCGCCCCACAGGCCGAGCGTGACGATGAACGGCGACAGCGGCAGTACCCAGCGCAGCCGCGGCAGCGCCAGCCAGACGGCGCACGCCGCGCCCGCGCCCGCGCCGGCGGCGGTCCAGCCGAGGAAGGCGCCGCCGCCCTTCGCCGCGCCGACCGACAGCGCTCCCATGCCGTAGGTCGCCGCTGCGAGGGCGATACCCGCGCCGGCCGCGAGCAGCAGCCGCAGCAGCGCACCGGTGACGAGCGCGCCGGTGGTGAAGCCGGCCGCCGCGCCGGCGAGCGCGGTCGCGAGGGTGGCGACCGGCCACGGCAGGCCGCTGCGCAGCGCCAGCGCACCGACCATGCCGGACAGCGCGATCGTCGAGCCGACGGCCAGGTCGATGCCGCCGGCGACGATCACCCACGTCGCGCCGACGGCGGCGACGCCGACGACCGCCGTCTGCAGCAGCATCAGTTCGTGGTTGGCCCACGACAGGAACGGCCCGCCCGCCGACACCGCGAACAGCAGCCACGTCGCCAGCAGACCGACCAGCGGGCCGCCGCGTCGCCACGCGGCAGCGCGGCGCGGGGTCATTGCAGCAGCCTCGCCACCGCCGGCTCGTCCATGTTCGCCTTGGTCGCCAGCACGGCGCCGGTGTCGATGACGGCGGCGACCGGCTTGCCGGCGATCAGGTCGGCGAGCGCGCGCACCGACAGTTCGCCCATCGTGCGCGGGTCCTGCACCACCAGCGCGTCGATGCCACCGCGGCGCAGCGCGGCGACGAGCGGCGGAGAGCTGTCGAAGCCGACGAAGCGCACCTTGCCGAGCAGGCCGAGTTGCTCGAGCGCCTGCAGCATGCCGGCGGTCGCCGACTCGTTGCTGCAGAACACGCCTTGTGCTTGCCCCAGCGGGTCGGCGAGGTTCAGCGCCGCGTTCTTGGCGTCGCCGACGGTGGCGCCGGCGTAGCGGTTGTCGACGAGCACCTCGAGTCCGGCGGCGCGCGCCGCCGCGAGGAAGCCCGCGTCGCGCGCCTCGGTGGAGGCCGAGCCGACCTGGTAGCGCAGCATCACCACCTTGCCCTTGCCGCCGAGCAGCTCGGCGAGGCGTTTGCCGGCGTCCTCGCCGCCCTTCTTGTTGTCGGTGGCGATGAAGCTGGCGAAGTCGACGCCGGGCGTGCCGTCGAGGTCGCTGTCGAAGATCACGACCGGGATCTTGCGCGCCTTCGCCGCCGCTACCGCCGGCGCCAGCGCCTGGTGGTCGAGCGGGGCCAGCGCGATGCCCGCGACGCCGTCGCCGACGAACTGCTGCACCAGCTGGATCTGCTGGGCACGGTCGTTCTCCTGCAGCGGACCCTTCCACGCGACGTCGAGCCCGGTCGTTTCGCCCGCGGCGCGCGCGCCGGCGGCGACCGCCTGCCAGAACACGTGCGTCGTGCCCTTCGGGATCACCGCAACGCGCGCGGCGCGGCCAGCCGAGGTAGCCTTATCGTCTTTAATATTGCCATTTCGGCAAGTCGCGGCGAGAAGGGCGAAGACGCCGATGGCGATTGCGCGTGGCATTCGGAAGTCGTTCACAGACGGATGGTAGCGACAATCGAGCGAACTGCACGGGGGGGCCTCCGGAGTGCCGCTAAGAAAATCTTTGGATGATTTTTTGCGGTCGGTAGCCGGTTTCCGTGCTTTGTCCGGTGCAGTGAGAACGTGGTAGCTGCGCCACGCGTGGCGTCCGCCGGCCAAACCGGGGGGCGTCACGCGTGGCGCTCTTTCGTCGCGACGTATCAGTCCGCCATACGAGAACCGTCGGCGGACGGCGCGTCCGCCGGCCGCGGGCTGCTGCTGCCCAGCATCATGCCGACCACCGATCCGCGCGCCTTCCTGCACGTGCCTTCGCCGACGCCGAGTGCGCCCCGGGGGAACGACCGCTCCGGCCCGGTCGCGCGCCTCGCTGGCGGCCTTGCGCACGGCTTCAACAACCTGCTCACCGTCCTGCGCGGCAACGCCGAGTTGCTGCGCGGCAGCCTCGTCGATTCGCGGCAGAAGGCCCTGCTCGACGCCATGCTCGTCGCCTGTGGTCGGGCGCACGCGCTGACGCAGCAACTGCTGACCTACAGCGGGCAGCAGGTGATCCGGCCGCAGTGGCTCGAGATCAACACGTGGCTCGCCGAATGGCTGGAGCGCCACCGCGTGCAGTTGCCGGGCGACGTCGAGGCGCGGTTCGTGCCGTGCTCGCTGTCGACCTCGGTGCACATCGATCCCGCGCAGTTGGCCGAAGTCGTGTCGCGGTTGATCGTCTTCGCCTGCGACGCGATCCTCGCCAAGCCGGACGGCGGCGGCCGCATCGACTTGCGCACCGACTGCGTGCACAACCCCGTCGGGCTGCCGTCGGGGGAGTACGTCCGTCTCGCCGTCGCCCACGATGGCCGCGGCATGGACGAGACCGCGCTGGCGGGCATCTTCGAGCCGTACGGCTCGAGCGACGATCTCGGCGATGGCACCGACTTCGGCTTGGCGACGATCGTCGGCATCCTGCGCCAGAATCACGGCGCCGTCGCCTGCGCGAGCGCGCCGGAGGCTGGCGCTACCTTCACGGTGCTGCTGCCGCTGCGCAGCGCGGCGTCGGTGATCGTGCCGCGCTCGCCATCGGCCGGCCGGGGCGAATTGGTGATGCTCGTCGACGACGATGGCGCGGTGCGCCAATTCGCGGCCGCCGCCCTGCGGGAGCGCGGTTACGACGTCGTCGAGTTCAAGGACGCCAGCGCCGCGCTGCACGAACTCGTCGCCGGTGGCAGGACGCCGGCGATCCTGCTCACCGACGTGGTCATGCCGGGGCTCGACGGCAAGTCGCTGGCCACGCTCGCGCGGCAGCGCCGGCCGGCGCTGCCCGTGCTGTACATCTCGGGCTACAGCGAGGACGTGGTGATGCGCGACGGCGTGCTGGAAGGTGACATCCCGTTGCTGGAGAAGCCGTTCTCGCCCGACGAGTTGGCGCTGGCCGTGCGCGCCGTGATCGACGCCGCCGCCGAACGGTAGCCGCCGGGCGCGCCACCGCGCCGCGCGCCCGTCGATCGGTTCACCGGCAGCGTCGTCGCCGAACTTGCGGTCGCCGACGCGCACGGCAACGATCCCGACCCGCGATGCGCCTCGACAGCCACCAGCACTTCTGGCGCTACGCGCCCGCGGAGTACGCCTGGATCGACGCGCGCATGGCGAGCATCGCGCGCGACTTCCTGCCCGACGACCTGCGGCCCGCGCTGGCGGCGGCCGGCGTCGACGGCTGCATCGCGGTGCAGGCGCGCTGTTCGCTCGCCGAGACGGACTTCCTGCTCGACCTCGCGAGCGGCGATCCGATGGTCAAGGCGGTGGTCGGCTGGGCCGACCTGTGCGCCGCCGACGCCGCCGACGTGGTCGCGCGCCTCGCGCAGCAGCCCAAACTGCGCGGCCTGCGCCACATCGTCCAGGCCGAGCCCGACGACTTCCTGTGGCGGGCCGACTTCCAGCGCGGCGTCGCCGCCGTCGGCCGGGCGGGGCTCGTCTACGACGTGCTGATCTACCCGCGGCAGCTGCCGGCGGCGCTCGACTTCGTGCGCGCGCTGCCCGACCAGCCGTTCGTGCTCGACCACCTCGCCAAGCCCGACATCGCGCGCGGCCAGCGCGACGGCTGGGACGCGCCGTTCCGCGAACTGGCGCGCTGCCCCAACGTCAGCTGCAAGGTCAGCGGCCTCGTCACCGAGGCGAAGTGGGGGACGTGGCGGCCCGCGGACTTCCGCCACTACCTCGACGCCGCGCTCGACGCGTTCGGCGAGGACCGGCTGCTGTACGGCTCCGACTGGCCGGTGTGCCTCGTCGCCGCCGACGACTACGCGGCGGTCCACGGACTCGCCGCCGACTGGGCGCAGCGGCTGTCGCCGACGGCGCGCGGCAAGCTCTTCGGCGGCAACGCCGCCCGCATCTACGGCATCGCATGAACGACACGTACTTCGTCACCGGCGCGCTCGGCTGCATCGGCGCCTGGGTCGTCAAGCAACTCGTCGAGCGCGGCGACCGCCCGGTCGTCTTCGACGTCGGCGGCGACCCGCGCCGCATCCGCGACGTGCTCGGCGAGCAAGGCCTCGCCAAGGTGCAGTTCGTCGCCGGCGACATCACCGACCTCGACGCCACCAAGCGCGCCGTCGCCGCCTGCAAGCCGCGCGCGATCGTGCACCTCGCCGGCCTGCAGGTGCCGTTCTGCCGCCAGGACCCGGCACTCGGCGCGCGCGTCAACGTGCTCGGCACGATCCACGTGTTCGAGGCCGCACTCGCCGCCGGCGTCGGCCGCATCGCGTACGCCAGTTCGGCGGCGGTGTTCGGCCCGAGCGAGGACGACGGCGTCGCCGTCACCGAGCACACCGCGACCGCGCCGGTCACGCACTACGGCGTCTACAAGCAGGCCAACGAGGGCACCGCGCGCATCTACTGGCTGGAGAAGCAGCTCAGCAGCGTCGGCCTGCGGCCGCTGACGGTCTACGGCGTCGGCCGCGACCAGGGCATGACCGCCGGGCCGACGACGGCGATGAAGGCGGCAGTGCTCGGCCGGCCGTACCAGATCGCGTTCTCCGGCCCGACCGACTTCGTGCACGTCGGCGACACCGCGGCGGCGTTCCTGCAGTGCGCCGACGGCGGCCCGGCCGGCGCGCACGTGTTCAACCTGCACGGCGACACCGTCGACGTCGCCGACGTCGTGCTGGCGATCGAGGAGGAGTGCCCGGCGGCGCGCGGCACGCTGTCGATCGCCGGCCCGCGCATCCCGATCCCGTCGCACCTCGACGACGGCGCCATCCGTGCGCACTATCCGCGGCTGCCGCACACGCCGCTGCGCGACGGCGTGTGCACGACGATCGCGCGCTTCCGCGAACTGCACGCGCAGGGCGCGCTCGACGCGCGCGACGTCAAGCCCTGAGCGCGGGCGGTGCGGATTGCGGCCCGGCGGCGTGCGGCCACGCCGGTTCGCCGCGCGAACTGACGTCTCTCCAACAACTCGCGGGCGGGAGCTGGCAGACTTGCCGGCGTGTCCGGGTTGCGTGCACCCACCGCGCTGTTCCTGCTGCTGACCCTGCTGCCGGCCGCCATCCTGGCGTTCCTCGGCTGGCGCGGCATGGCGCCGCTGGTCGAGGAGCTGACGAAGGCGGCGCGCGCCGACGTGGTCCGGGCCTTCGACGCGGCGGCGGCCGACGTGACGGCGCGGCTGCAGGCCCGCGACGACGACCTCGTCCGCCGGCTGCGCGCGGCCGCCGCCGACGCGCGGCGCGAACTGCCCTTCGCGCCGCCGGGGCAGGTGCTGGCGCGGCTCGAACAGGCCGTGGGCGGCGCGCTCGAGGTGCGCGGCCGGGACGGCGTGGCGTTGGTGCCGCGCGGTCCGCAGGCGCTCGCGCTCGACCACCTGCCGGAGTGGCCCGCCTTCGCCGCCTTCCGCGCCGCCTGCGATCGCGGCGCCGACGCCGCTGCGCCGGCGTTCGCCGCGCCGGCGCTGCAGGCGTTGGCCGTGGCGCTGCGCCGGCCGCGGGATCCGGATGCGGTGGCGGCGGCGCTGCAGCCGTTCGATGGCGACACGTTGGCGGTGGCGGGGCCGTTGCCGGTCGAGGCACTGGCGGCCTCGGCAGCCGGGCGCGCGCGCCTGCGCGACGGCGTCGCGGCCGGTTGGCTCGACGCCGTGCCCGCCACCGCCGCGGCGCGGTTGGCGGGGTACGAGGCCGCTGGCGTCGACGGCGAGCGCCTCGCGGCGCAGCGGCGACGTGCCGCCGGCGAGCGCGAAGGGGATGGCGCGAGCCTGCGCGCCGAGGTGGCACCGGGCGTCGAACTGGTGCGGCTGCGCGACGTCGCGCACGAACTCGCCGCGCTGGCGCCGGCGCGCCGCGGCGACTGCGCCATCGCGCTCGCGCCGGCAAGCGCGCCGTCGGCGCTACGTTTCGACGGCGACGGCGACGGCGCGGCGAGCGGCGCCATCGCCAGCGCGCTGGGCCCGCTGGCCATCGCCGTCGTGCACGAAGGCCTGCCGCGCATCCAGGCCGAGGCCCGACGGCAGCGCTGGCTGACCGGCGTCGGCGTCGCGCTGCTGCTGTTGGTGATGGCGACCGGCACGCTGCTGCTGCGCGCGACGCTGCTGCGCGAACGCCGGTTGCGGCAGCTGCGGCTGCAGTTGATCGCCACCGTCTCGCACGATCTGCGGACGCCGCTCACCGGTCTGCGTCTGCCCGCCGAGTTGCTGGCGCGCGACGACGTAGACGCCGCCGCGCGCCGCCGCTACGGCGAGGTCGCCGACGGCGAGGGTGCGCGGCTGTCGGCGTTGGTCGAGGACCTGCTCGACTTCGCCGCGCTCGAACAGGGCCGCCGCCGGCTCGAACCCGAGCCGGTCGACCTCGCCGCCGCGGCGGCGGCGCTGGTGGGCGGCTGGCAGACGCGCGCCGAACAGGACGGCGTGCAGCTCGGCTGCGAGGCCCTTGGCGAGGCTGCGGCGCTGGTCGATCCGACGGCGCTGGCCCGGATCCTGACCAACCTGCTGCAGAACGCCTTCCGCCACGGCCGGCCGCCCCGCGCCGGCGGCCAGAGCCGCATCGCCGTTCGCGTCGGTCCCGGTCCGCTGCTGGTCGTCGCCGACAACGGCCCGGGCGTCCGCGGGCTGCCGCGCGACGGGTTGTTCGAGCGCTTCGTCAAGCAGGACGGCAGCCAGGGCGTCGGCCTCGGCCTCGCCCTCAGCCGCGAACTCGCCGAAGCCTGCGGCGGCGCGCTGCAGCACCGCGACACCGGCGACGAGACGCGCTTCGAACTAAGCTTGCCGGCGGCGCCGGCGCTGCCGCCGGCCGACGAGGTGACGCCATGACGCGCGCAGCCCACGTGCTGTTGGTCGAGGACGAGCCCGCCATCCGGTCGGGACTGCAGGACCAGTTCGGCCGCGAGGGTTACCGCGTCGAGGTCGCCAGCGACGTGCAGGGCGCCTTGCAGGCGCTGCAGCGGCCATTCGACCTCGTCGTCCTCGACCGCCGCCTGCCCGACGGCGATGGCCTCGACGTGCTGCGTCACCTGCGCATGCGCGGTGACCACACGCCGGTCCTGGTGCTGTCGGCGCGCGGCGAGGCCGACGACCGCGTCACCGGCCTCGAAGACGGCGCCGACGACTACGTCGTGAAGCCGTTCCACCTGCGCGAGCTGCTGGCCCGCATGCGCGGCCTGCTGCAGCGCGCGGCGTCGGCGGCCGCGCCGGTCAAGGTCGCCCGCATCGCCTTCGGCGACTGCGAGCTCGACGTCGGCGCGCGCCAGCTGCGCAAGGGCCGAGCTGTCGTCGAGCTGGCGCGCAAGGAGTTCGAACTGCTGCTGTACCTGCTGCAGCGTCCGGGCCAGACCGTGACGCGCAACGAACTGCTCGACCGCGTCTGGGGCTACGACCGCTTCCCGACGACGCGCACCATCGACTACCACGTGCTGGCGCTGCGCAAGAAGGTCGAACCCGATCCCGAGGCGACGCGCCACCTCGTCACCGTCCACCGCGTCGGCTACCGCTTCGAGCCATGAAGCGTTCCTCACGGTTCGCAAACACCATTCTGGCGCCGTCCGAGCAATTCGATCCGGGGCGCGTGCGAGGCTGCGCACACCGAAACCAAAGGCAACGAAGCATGCGCACGATCCTGACTTGTTCGATGTTCCTGCTGGCAGCGGCCGCCGCCGCGCCAGCGCAGCAGCAACAGCAACCCGCAGACCCCACGGCGGCCGCCGCGCGGCCGGTTCCGCCGCCGCCGGTCTGCCGCGTCGACCTCGGCCGCCCCGGCGTGATGAAGGACATCCTGTCGAACGCCCTGGTCCGCGGCGGCGGCATGGACGAGGCGGACGTCGCGCCGTTCCTGGCGCAGGCAGTCGCTGCCCACGCCACGGGGGACGGCCTGCTGCAGGCCGCCGCCGAGCGCTTCCGGATCGATCGCAAGCAACTCGGCGCGCTGGTCGAACACTGGCGACACGTCAACTGCGCACACGCGGCGATCCCCGGCCACGCCGTGCCCGACGCGCTGCGCGCAGCGGACGCCGGCGACGCTGTTTCGCCGGACGGACGGGGCGCTGGCGCCGCCGCAACGGCTGCTGCCGAGGTACCGGTCTCGGCCTTCGCCCGCGACGTCGCGCTGCACGTCGTGCTGCACGAACTCGGCCACGCCGTGATCCGCGAGTTCGACCTGCCGGTCCTCGGCAACGAGGAGACGATGGCCGACGCGTTCGCCACGCACCTGCTGACCGAGCACTTCCCCGACCGCGCGGTCCGCGCGCTCGCGGCGCGCGTGCGCTCGCTGCAGTTGGAGGCGGACGAGGTGCCGCGGGCGCAGTGGCCGGTGCACGGCGAGCACGACAACGACGCCCGTCGGGCCTGGCAGATCGCCGCGCTGGCGGTCGCGGCCGACCGCGCCAAGTTCGCCGAGGTCGCGGCGATCGCCGGCATGTCGCCGCGCGACGTCGACCGCGCCTGCGACTACGGCGCGGAGATCCACCGGGCGTGGCGCCGGACGCTGGCGCCGCTGTGGATGCCCGCCGGCAAGGCATCGCAAGAAGCGCGCTTGCGCGCCGACGAGGCCACGCGCGCGTTCGTCGACGCCGGCGACCCGAGCCTCGCGCAGACGATCCGGTCGGCGATCGAGCGCTTCGACTGGCATTCGCAGGTCACCGTCGACTTCGTCGGCGGCGCGGGCGGGGCGGCGTGGAGCCGATCGCGCCGCACCATCACCGTGCACGGCGCGTACCTGCAGCGGTTCGTCGACCAGGGCAAGAAGGCCGCCGGCAAGGCGGGCGCGGCGGATCGGCCCGCTGCCGACGGCACCGCCCGCTGAACCAACCGATCCCGACACCGAACACGAGGCGACGACCGATGCGCACGTTCTTGCCGTGGGCGACGATCCTGCTGGCGACCGCCCTGCCGGCGCAGACCCCGCCGCCGAGCGCGGCCGAGGCCGCCTACCGCGACGCGTGGTGGGAGGAGAGCGGACGCGGCGACCTCGCGGCGGCGCTGAAGGGCTACCTCGCCGCCGCCGCGGCCGACGGTCCGGCCGGCGTGCGCGCCAAGGCGCTGCTCGCCGCCGGCAGCGCGCAGCAGCGGCTCGGCAAGGCCGAGTCGGCGATCGCGACGTTCCGCCAGGTGCTGCAGCAGTTTCCCGGCGAGGCCGCAGTGGTCGAGCAGGCGCGGACGCACCTGCGGGAGCTGACCGCGATCGACCTGCGGCAGGGCTACGACGAGTGGCACCAGCGCTGGCTGTTCAGCGAGGAGGTGCAGCTGCAGATCCTGCAGAAGCTGACGCAGTTCGGCGGCCATGTCGCGGCCTTCGGAGGGTTGTCGCAAGCCGAAGAAGGCGATCAGAAGGCGACGCTCCGGCAGTTGCGCATGGAGATCCTCGGCTACGGCGCCGGGGCGGTCCCCGCGTTGCGCAAGGCCACCGCGTCGTTGAACGGCGCGCTCGCCGAGTTCGCCGTCGGCGCGCTGTTCGTGCTCGGCGACGCGCCGCCAGCGCCGGCGCTGCAGCAGCGCCTCGCCGTCTGGGGCAACGACGCCGCGAACTGGCGCTTGCTGTTGGCGCTGCCGCGCGACCGCGCCGCCGAACTGCGCGCGGCGATCCGGACCGAAGCGGCGGGCGCCGACCTGCTGGCCGGTGCGCTGCAGGGGCCTCGGCAGCTGCTGGCGGCGATCGTGGCGACGACGTCGCTCGCGCTCGTGGGCGACGCGCCCGAAGTCCTCGGGGCGGCGACCGAGGCGCTGCTGCGCGCCGATCCGGAGAGCCGGGGCGCGACCGTGACGGCGGTGGTCGACGAGGCGGTGCCGGAGCGTGTGCGGCGGGGCATGGCAATCGCCTTCGCGCGCGAGGACGTGCACGAGCTGCCGCTCACCGCCGGCCAGTGGCTCGCGCTCGGCGAGAAGCTCCTGGACGCCGAGCTGCGCGCGTCCGTCTGCGTGCACGGCGCGGTGCACCAGCTGCGGTCGGACGACGGTCCGCTGCTCGATGCGCTGCTGGCCCGGATCGCCGCGGCGAAGGGCGAGCACCGCGACCGGTGCGTCCAAAGCCTGTGTTCTGGATTGCAGGCAAGCGTCGCGCCGCAGCAGTTGCCGTGGACGCCGGTTCGGCTGCGTCGCGTGTTGCTGCTGTGCCGCGTCACTCCCGACACCGACGACGTCCGGCCCTGGCTCCGTTCGTTGCTGCGCGCCGACGCGCTGCGGTTGCAACTCGCCGAGGCGTTGCTCGGTGATCCGTTGGCGGCGGCCAATCCGGATCGGGCGGGCCGGCACGAGTCGGACGGTCTCGCCTTCGCCGAGATGTTCGCATGGGGCGAGGCCGACTACGGCGACGACCTGCAGCGGCTGGCGACGCAGTGGCACGCGGCGTTGGCCGGCTGCCTCACCCGGCTCTGGCCCGGACTCAGCGAGGAGCAGCGGCTGGCCGCGCTCTCCGTGCTGGAGCAAGCGCTGGCGGAGCAGGAGGAACGCGCGTCGCTGGTGGCGTTCCTCGCCGCCGCCGACGCCGCCGGCAGCGACGCGGTGCGCGAAGCCCTCGCAGCACTGCACGAGCGCTTGGGCCGCTGAGTCCGCGCCGCGGCGCAGAGCCTGAGAAGCCACCCGGTTCGCGGGCTCTGCCTGACCGCGCCGGCGGCTACCGGCGGCAACCCGGGAGCCCGTGTCGTGATGCCTTCGCGGACGCTCAGCGCAGCAGGATGTCGAGGCCTGGACTCGCGCTCAGCCCCGACGTCGTCGAGGCGTCGAGGTACGCCGCTTGGAAGTAGACGTGGACGTTGCCGAGCGCGGGATCGAGCGGAATCGGCAGCGGCAGCGAGCCTTGGCCCGAAGCGTTCAGCAGGCTGACCACGGTCACGCTGGTGCTCTGCAGCACGGTGAGGTTGAGGAACTGCGCGTTCGTCGGGAAGCCCGAAGCGAGGATGCCGATGCCGAACGCCGGGCCGGTCGTACCGATCGTGATCGTCTGGCCGATGCGCGCGCAGCCCGCGCCGCTGATGCTCGGCGTGGCGAGCGCGCCGGGCGAGGCGGGGCCGTACAGCGTGTACGTGCCGCAGGCGGGGCTGTTGCGCAGGATCAGCAGCGCGCCGGAGCCGCTGAGGAACACGATGTCGCCGGTCACCGGATCGACGGCGCCGCCGCCGAAGCCGGGGGCACCGCCGGCCACCACCGTGCGCGTCGCCGGCAATGGGTCGCCGTTGGCGTCGAGGTCGTAGGCCACGAGTGTGCCCGCGCCCCACTCGGCGATCAGCAACTTGCCGCCGATCAGCGGTGCGCTCAGCGGCACGTAGGCCATGCCTTCCGGGCCACCGGTGAGTTGGATGCCGGGACCCGCGATGCCGGGGTTGAAGGTGCCGGTGCCGTCCGGCGTCAGCGGCAGTTCCTGGATCGTGCTCGTGTTCCACGCGACGACCATGAAGCGGCCAGCGCCCGGAAACCCTGCCGGCACGAAGGCGCAGGTACCGACCGAGAAGTTCACGCCGAGCGGACCCAGGTTGTCGACGCGGTCGGCAGTGACGCTGCCCGGCTTCAACTGGCTCAGGGCGTTGGCGCCGTACCACGTCGCGAACAACACGCCGGTCGGGTCGAAGCACAGGCCGCCGTCCGTGCCGCCGAGCGTCGCGTACGGCGACGACGCCCCGAAGCCGGTGATCGCACCCTGGGAGCTGCGCACGAGCGGCACGCTGCGCACGCCGCCGCCGAGGTAGGGCGCGACCAGCAGCACGTTCGGATTGCTCGGCAGGAATGCCGTGCCGCCGTAGTTGCCGACGCTCGGGATCGGGCCGAGGTTGAGGATCTGGTAGGTCGTGTCGAACGGCGGCAGGACCGATTGGGCCGAGGCCGCGGCGACGGCGAGGAGGCTGATGAGTGCGCGGACGAGGAGCATGGTGCGATGAGTGGGTTGGTAGCGCGTCAGCCTAAGTGCCGTTGGCGGTGCGTTGCACCCGCCGCGGCGAAGAAGCCGCTGGCGGCTGCGCAAGCGGACGCGACGCCGCCTGCCCGCAGACGGCGCCGCGTGCCGAAGCGATCCGCGGTGACCGGATGCGGCGTGCCGGCTATTGCCCAACGTCCCCCATCCCCGACGGAGGCACTCGTGTTCCATTCCCTGATGCGTTGGCCGCCGGCCATTCTCCCATCCCTCGCATTGTGTACCGCGCTGCACGCGCAGTGCGAACTGCAGTTGCAGCCCGGCGCGCCCGTTTCCGGCCCGGACGGCTACGGCAACGCCGCCGTGCGCCTCCCCGGCGGCGACCTCGTCCTCGGTGGCTCGTTCGTGCTCGCCGACGGCAGCGTCGCCAACAACATCGCCCGGTACGACGGCACGTCGTGGTCGGCGCTGGGCGGCGGCTGCAACAGCATCGTCTACGCGCTCGCCGTCGCCCCGAACGGCGACCTGATCGCTGGTGGGGCGTTCACGGCGGCCGGTGGCGCGCCGGCGACGCGCGTCGCCCGCTGGAACGGCAGCAGTTGGGCGCCGCTCGGCGCCGGCCTCAACTCCACGGTCGAGGCGCTGCTGGTTCGCAGCAACGGCGACGTGATCGTCGGTGGCCGGTTCACGGCGGCCGGCGGCACCGCGGTGCGAGGCATCGCCCGCTGGGACGGCGTCGCTTGGCAGGCCCTCGGCGGTTCGCTCAACGCCAACGGCGTCGTCTACGCGCTGGCGGAGTTGCCCAATGGCGACCTGCTGGCAGCGGGCCGCTTCAGCAGCATCGCCGGCGTTCCGGCCACTTCGATCGCCCGCTGGGACGGGGCGACGTGGGCCGGTTATCCGGGCTGCACGGAGCAGAGTTCGATCTACGCGCTGGCACCGTTGCCCACCGGCGAGGTCGTCGTCGGTGGCATCGTGCAACTGCCCGGGAGCCCCGGTGCCTTCGCCGTCGCGCGCGGCAATGGCACGAGCATGGTCGCGCTCGCTGGTTCGAACCTGGATTACGCCAAGGACTTGCTGGTCGCGGCCAATGGCGACCTCATCGTCGGGGGGGTGCCGAGCTACAGCTCGATCGTCCGGCAGGCTGTCGTCCGATTCAGCGGCGGCGCATGGGCACCGGTCAGCCCGGCGTACCTGGACCAAGCCCATGCGCTGCTGCCGGCCGCCAATGGCGACTTGATCGCGGTCGGCTCGTCGTACGCGCCGTCCGGGTTCGCCGCGGCGCGCTTCGACGGCGTCGCCTGGACGGGCATTGGCGCAGCGCCGGCCGCCAACGTGGCGGTGTCGGCGGGCAATCGCCGCGGCGACCTCCTGGTCGGTGGCGACTTCACGGCCCTGCAGGGTGTCGCCGCGAACTCGATCGCCCGCTGGAACGGCAACGGCTTCAGCGCGTTGGGCAGCGGGATCGCCGGCCAGGTCACGGCGATCGCCGGCGCCGACGACGGCAGCTTCGTTGTCAGCGGCGAGTTCGCGCTCGCCGGCGGTGTCGCTGCGAGCCGCATCGCCCGTTGGGACGGCACGGCGTGGTCGGCGCTCGGCATCGGCTTGACGGAACCGGCGAGGCAGATCGCCGCGAACGCCATCGGTCAGGCCGTGGTGGTGCTGCAGAGCGGCGGCGCGCAGTACTTCGACGGCGCGACCTGGGAGCCGGTGCCGCTGATCGGTAGCCAGGTTACCCGCGTCACGACCGACATCGACGGCAGCTTCGTGTTGGGGGGATTGTTCGCGCTACCCGGCACGGGGGTGCAGACCCTGGCCCGATTCGCGAACGGGTCCCTCACGGCGATGCCGCAGTTGCCGCCGATCGGCAGCAACCCATTGCCCTTCCCGACAGCACTGGACCGCGATGTCGATGGTCGCCCGCTGGCGGCCGCCGCCGGCAGCGTCTTCCGCTTCGAAGCCGGTGCCTGGGCGCCGCTCGGTGCGCTGCCCACGACGAATTGCGACGTACTCGCCAGCCTGCCCAACGGCGACGTGCTCGCGGTCTCGCCGAACGGGTCGAACTCCGACCTTGTCCGTCGCCGCGTCGGCGGTGTCTGGACCGTGCTGTTCGAGACCTTCCGCTCGTCGGGCGGCTGGGGCCCGCACATCGCCGTGAGCGCAGCGGGTGACGTGTTCCTCGCCGGCAACGTGAAAGCCGCCAACGGGGTCGTCGGCAACCGCTTGCTGCGCGCACTCGCGCCATGCGCCGCCACCGTGGCCAGCGCCGGCAGCGGCTGCAGCGGCAGCGCCGGGCCGCTCGGCCTCGTCGCCGACAACCGCGGGTGGCTGGGCGGCGTCTTCCGCTCGCGGGCGACCGGCCTCGCCGCCGGGTCGCTCGCGATCCACGTGCTCGGCCTGCAGGCGACGGCGCTGCCGTTGCCGGGACCGGTCGGCTGCACGTTGTTCGTGACCCCGGACGCCACCGAGGTCTACGTGCCGGCGGCGGGGGTGGTGCAGCCGGCCCTCGCCGTGCCGAATGCGCCGGCCCTGGTCGGCGCGCAGGTGCGCACGCAGGTCGTCGCGGTGGAACCGGCGGCGGGCGGCATGCTGTCGTTCGCGGGCTCCAATGCGCTCGTGCTGACGCTCGGCGCGCTCTGACGGCGCGCCCCGGTGCGCGGCCCGCGCCGTGCAGCTTTCGGAGCGGCTGCCATCGCGGCTGGCGCCGCGTGCGGTGCTGGATGTTCGCGCGCGGACGTGGCAGCTTGACGGGCGAAGCCCCCGGGTCGTCGCGCCGCGCGCTGCAGCCCGAAGGGACGTGCCGCCATGCGCTGCTGCCAACTCGCCGATGTCCTTGCCGTCGCCACGCTCGCGCTCGCGGTCCCGTCGCTCGCCGCCCAGGCCGCAGCCGTGAGCGGCTTCCTCGCCAAGACGATCGCGCACGGCGGCCGCGAGCACCGCTATGCCTGCTACGTGCCCGCCGGCGAACGACCTGCCGCCGGTTGGCCGCTCGTCGTCTTCCTGCACGGCATGGGCGAGTGCGGCGACGACGGCTGGCTGCAGACCGAGGTCGGGCTCGGTTCGGCGATCCGCCGCGCGCCGCAGCGCTGGCCGGCGGTCGTGCTGTTCCCGCAGAAGCCGGATGCGCAGAAGCAGTGGGCCGACTACGAGGCGATGGTGCTGGCGATCGTCGCGGCGACGGCGAAGGAACTGCCGATCGACGCCAACCGCCGCACGCTGACCGGTCTGTCGCAGGGTGGTGCGGGCACGTGGGCGATCGGCGCGCGCACGCGCGCGATGTGGCAGGCGTTCGCGCCGGTGTGCGGCTACGGCGAGCCGGACGGCATCGCCGACGGCCTCGCCGGCGCGCCGGTGTGGGCCTTCCACGGCGATGCCGACCGCGTCGTCGCCGCGGCGCACAGCAAGAAGCTCGTCGCCGCGGTCGCGGCGGCCGGCGCTGCGCAGAAGGCGGCGATCGCGCCGCTGCTGACGCTGTACCCGGGCGTCGGCCACAACGCGTGGGACAAGGCCTACCGCGACGAAGCACTCGCCGAGTGGCTGCTGGCGCGCCCCGAGCTGCGGACGGCGGTGCCCTACCTCGCCGATCCGCGTCGGCTCACCGCGGCCAGCGTCACCGTGCGCGCGGTGGCGAGCGCCTCGCTGGCCGTTGCGTCGACCACGGCGACGTGGCGGTTCGACGGCAAGGCGGTGGCATGGCAGTGGCAGCGTGCGCACGCCGAACCGGACGGCCGCGAACTCCCGTCGTTCGCACCGCGCTCGGGAACCCTGACCGAGGAGCCGGCTGCAGCGTTCGTCGCCGCGCGGCTCGCGGCGCTGCGCGACGCCGGCGTGTTCGAGTTGCCCGATCCGGTCGAGGTGCGCGTCCCCCGCGGCGCGGCGGCCGGTGCGCGCGAGCACGACGTCGAGGTCGAACTCGCCGGCGCGGCCGGCGTCGTCCGCTTCGTGCGCCGCGTCGTGCGCTTCGCGCAGTCCGATCCGCAGCTGCAGCGCGCCGAGCAGGCGCTCGCCGATGCAATCGCCGCCGTTGGCGAACTGCCGGTGAAGTGACGGCGCATGGGCGCGCTGCGCCCATCCGTCGGCTGCCTGCATCGACAGCGCGACCGCGGCCCGCGCGGCCCGCGTGGCCCGCGTGGCCCGCGTGGCCCGCCCGGCCCGATGGCACCGGCGCTACATGGCGCGCCAGCGCGTCGGCGGCAGGTCGCCCGCCGGCGTCGTCGTCGCGGCCGGGCGGGCGATTGCCGGCGCGGCCCACCACGACCGGCCCCGTCGCCGCGCGGTCTTCGACTAGGATCCCGGACCCATGCCTTTGGTGCCCTGCCCGCTCGTGCGCCGTCGTCCGTGGCTCGCTCTGGCGCTGCTCGTCGGCGGCGCCGGCCTGGCTGCGCCGATCGCGGCCCAGCACGACGGCGTGGCGCCGGCCGTCGCGCCGCCGCCGGCCATCGACTACGCCCGCGACGTGCGGCCGATCCTGGCGCAGCACTGCTACACCTGCCACGGCCCCGACGAGCAGAAGCGCAAGGCCGACCTGCGGCTCGACCGCCGCGACGCCGCCTTCGCCGCGCGCGACGGCGGTGCTGCGTTCGTCGCCGGCGATCCCGACGGTTCGGTCGCCCTGCAGCGCATCGTCAGCAGCGACCCCGACGAGCACATGCCGCCGCCGGACGCCGGTGACGCGCTGAAGCCGGCCGAGGTCGCGACGCTGCGCGCGTGGCTCGCCGCGGGCGCGCCGTGGAGCGAGCACTGGGCCTTCGTGCCGCCGCAGCGGCCGACGCCGCCGGCCGTGCGCGACGCGGCCTGGCTGCAGGGCGACCTCGACCGCTTCGTGCTGGCGCGGCTCGAGCAGGAGGGCCTGCGGCCGAGCGCGCCCGCCGACCGCGCCGCGTGGCTGCGCCGCGTCACCTTCGACCTGATCGGCCTGCCGCCGACGCCCGCCGAACTCGACGAGTTCGCCAAGGACCAGCGGCCCGAGGCGTTCGCCGCGGTCGTCGACCGCCTGCTCGCCGATCCGCGCTACGGCGAGCGCATGGCCAGCGACTGGCTCGACGTCGCGCGCTACGCCGACTCCAGCGGCTACCAGCGCGACACGCCGCGGCAGGCGTGGAAGTGGCGCGACTGGGTCATCGACGCGCTCAACGCCAACATGCCGTTCGACCGCTTCACCGTCGAACAGCTCGCCGGCGACCTGCTGCCGGACCCGACGCTGGCGCAGCGCATCGCCACCGGCTTCAACCGCAACCACCCGGTCAACACCGAGGCCGGCGAGGAGCTCGACGAGTACCGCAGCGCGTACGTCATCGACCGCGTGCACACGACGGCGACCGCGTGGCTCGGCCTGTCGGTCGGCTGCGCGCAGTGCCACGACCACAAGTACGACCCGATCAGCCAGCGCGAGTTCTATCGCTTCTACGACTTCTTCAACCACGTCAAGGAGAAGGACAATGGCTTCGGTCGCAACCCCAAGCCGGCGATCCCGGCTCCCGGACCCGACGACGAAGTGAAGCTCGCCGACCTGCGGCGGCGCATCGACGCGCTCAAGCGCCGGCTCGACCGCGACGACCCGCTGGCCGACGAGGGCCAGCGGCAGTGGGAAGCCGCGGCGATCGCGCGCCTCGGCGCGCCGTTGGCGTGGACCGTGATGACGCCGAGCGAGCGCATGGCCAGGCACGGCTCGCGTCTGCAGCAACTCGACGACGGCTCGATCCTCGCGACCGGGCCGACGCCCGCGCGCGACACGTACGAACTCGTGTTCGTGCCCGGCAAGCGCACGATCCACGCGCTGCGGCTCGAAGCGCTGCCGGATCCGTCGCTGCCGCACGGCGCTTCGGGCCGCGCCGACGACGGCCGCTTCATCCTCGGCAAGGTCGAAGCGCGCCTGTGCAGCGTCGCCGAGAGCAGCGATCCGCCGCCGATCGTGTTCGCGCTGGCGCAGGCCGACGTCAACCAGAAGCCCGACGAAGACGAGCACTACCTGACGGCGATCGCCCCCGGCCCGGTCGCGGGCGCGGTCGGCATCGCCGAGGAGCGCGACGGCGACGAGGACGAGGACCTGATGTTCGGCTTCGGCTTCGGCGGCTGGACCGTCGCCGGCGACGAGCGCAAGCAGCCGCGCGAGGCGGTGCTGATCCCGAGCGAGCCGCTGGTGTGCAACGAGAACACGCTGCTGCGCGTGTCGCTGACGATGGGCTCGGCGGCGAAGTTCAAGAGCCTGCTCGGCCGCTTCCGCGTCACCGCCACCGACGAGCCGCGCGTGCGCACGCTGTTGCTGCCGCTGCAGCCGTCGACTTGGCAGGCGCTCGGACCGTTCCCGGCCGCCGACGTCGACGCGGCGTTCGCCGCCGCGTTCGCGCCAGAGCAGGACCTCGCGACGGCGCAGTGGAAGAAGAAGTACGACCAGCCGGCGTTGCCGAAGCCTGCGCCGGAGAAGGACGACAAGGCGGCGACGAAGGACGGCAAGGGCGCGGCCCCGACCGGCGAGCCGGCCGCGGCGGGCAAGCCGCCGGCGGCGGCGGCTGCTGCCGCTGCGCCGGCCGCGGCGGGCGCGGCCGCCGACCCG
>JBKDXM010000032.1:0-59750 GCA_046306335.1 Planctomycetota bacterium | reverse complement strand
CGGCAGCGCGGCGGCGACGGGCAGCGCAGCGTCGCCGGCCAGGGTCGCGGCGATCGCGCCCGCCCGCGCGGGCGCGGCGTCGCATTGCTCGAGCCGGGCCTCGCCGCCGGCGACGCCCGGCACCGCCGGCGCGCCGCCCGCGAGCGCGAGCGCCAGCAGCACGGCGGCGGCCAGCCACGCCATGCGCGCGGCGGCGCGCTGCGGACAGCGACCGGCGGCGGTCACGGCCGCACCTCCTTGCGCCGCAGCACGCGCTCCACCATCTCGTGGAGCAGGAACTCGGGGAACGGCTTGGCGAGGAAGCCGTCGGCCTTCTTGATGTCGGCGAGCGACACGCGCGCGGCGCTGCTCAGCAGCACGGGCACGTGCGCGGTCGCCGGCTCGGCGCGCAGGCGCTCGATGACCTGCAGGCCGTCGAGCCCCGGCAATTCGTAGTCGAGCAGCACGAGGTCCGGAGCCAGTTCGCGCACCGCCGCCACGGCGGCCTCGCCGTCGTGCACCATCCAGGTGCGGAAGCCGCGCCGACGCAGCAGGGCCTCGGCGGCGGCGGCGAGGTCCTCCTCGTCGTCGACGATCAGCACGAGGCCGCGGCACGCCACGGCGTCCTCGGCGGCGGTCGCCACCAGCAGTTCGCGCAGGCGCGACGAGGTGTCGATGCCGGCGGCGGCGAAGCCCTGCTCGATCTGGCGTTTGAGTTCGCGGTTGAAGCGGCGGACGGCCACGAACTGCTCGTAGTCGGGCAGGTCGGGCTTGATCTCCATCTGGTCGTGCGTGTCGACCCCGAAGTAGAACTCGCCGGGCAGCAGGTGCTCCTGCAGCAGCAGCTTCATCCACGGGTAGTTGCGGTTGCCCAGCCGCAGCGTGTAGCGCTCGCACGGATGCCCGGGGATGGTCTCGACCTGCTCGCGGTGGAACAGCGACAGCGCCGCCTCCGCGCCCGGACCGGCCGGCAGCTCGATGGCGCGCGCACGCCGGCCCTTGCCGTAGGCGAGGTCCTGGTAGATCGCGATGACGCGACGCAGCAGGTCCGGCGTCAGCGCGGTGAGCTTCATCGCGCGCACCCCGCGGCCGGCGCCGGCGACCGGTGCGCGGCGCCGCGCAACTCCCGGATCGTCGTGCCGACGGCGGCGAGCTTGGCGGCGATCTCGTCGACGATGCGGGCCATCAACGCCGGGTCGGTGAACATCGACGTGCCGACCTGCACCGCCGAGGCGCCGGCGCAGACGAACTCCAGCACGTCGTCGGCCGAGCGCACGCCGCCGACGCCGACGATCGGCAGGCGCACGGCGGCGGCGAGCTGGTAGACCATGCGCAGCGCCACCGGCTTGATCGCCGGCCCCGACAGGCCGCCGATGCCGCGGCCCAGGATCGTCTTGCCCTTGCGCCAGTCGATCGCCATGCCGATCAGCGTGTTGATCGCCGTCAGGCCGTCGGCGCCGCCCTGCTCGGCGCCCTTGGCGATGGCGACGACGTCGGTGACGTTGGGCGACAACTTGGCGAACACCGGCACGGTCGCGACCTTCTTGACCGCGCGCACCGCCTGCTCGGTCAGCCGCGGATCGGTCGAGAACAGCAGCTTGCCCTCCTGCACGTTGGGGCAGGACAGGTTGACCTCCAGCGCGTGCACGCCCTCGCGGCAGAAGCGCTCGGCCAGGGTGACGAAGTCGTCGATCGACTCGCCACCGATGTTGATCACGATGCGCGGGCCGTGGCGGCCGTCCTTGCGGCCGCTGGCGGCGAGCTCGCGCATCTTCGGCAGCGTCTCGCGCACGAAGTAGTCGACGCCTTTGTTCTCCAGGCCGATCGAATTCAGCATGCCCGCCGGCGTCTCCCAGATGCGCGGCGGCGGGTTGCCGGGCCGCGGCAGCACGGTCACCGTCTTGCTGACGAGCGCGCCGACGTGGCCGAGGTCGGAGAACTGGCGACCCTCCCAGCCGGAACCGAACGTGCCCGAGGCGCTGAGCACCGGGTTGTCGAGTTCCAGGCTTGCAAGAGTGGTCTGCAGCACGGCGTCGCCGGAGCCGGACGGGCCCCGCCGGTCAGGATACCGGGGTCGCTTTCGGCTTGCGATCGTCTCGCCACAAGAGGACGAACAGCCCGACGGCGCCCACCGTGATGCACGCGTCGGCGACGTTGAAGGCCGGGAAGTCCCATGCGAACGGCCACGCGCCGGTGAAGTGCAGGAAGTCCCGCACCGAGCGGTCGGCGCGCACGAAGTTGTCGTAGAGGTTGCCGAGCGCGCCGGCCAGGATCAGGCCGAGCACCAGCAGGTGCAGCCGCTGCGCGCGCGGGGTGTTGCGCACGAACCAGAACAGGCCGCCGACGGCGACGCAGCGCAGCACGATCAGCGGCACGGTCGCCGACTGCCCGAGGCCCCAGATCGTGCCGGTGTTGCCCCAGGTGACGAGTTCGAAGCGCAGCGCCTCGGTGGCGAACACCAGTTCGCCCGGACGCTGGCCTTCGGGCAAGTGCGCGAAGCCGCCCGCCTCGGCGCGCGCCTGCATGGCCGCGAACACCGCCGACTTGCTCCACAGGTCGGCGGCGACCAGCGGCGGCCAGAGCCACCAGAACCAGCCCTTGCCGCCGAAACCCCGCGGCTCGCTGGCCGCGGCGTCGGCACCGGCGTCCGCGCTCACGCGGTCTCGCGGTTGCGCTCCTCGGACTCCTGGTGGCGCACGCAGTAGCGGGCCCACGGCAGGTAGTCGAGGCGCGCCTTGGGGATCCAGGCGTCGACGGCCTTGGCGGGCTTCGCGGCCTTCACCGGCTTGGCCGCCTTGGCGCCCTTCTTGCCGTCCTTGGCCGACTTCTTGGTGCCCTCGGCCTCTTCCTGGCACAGCGGGCAGACGCCGAACTCCCAGTCGCCCTCGCCGGCGATGCGGTTGAGGGCCTCTTCGATCAGCTTGATCGTCTCCTCCTCGTTCTCGATCAGGCCGAGCATGAAGCCCTGGTCGTAGTTGTCGGTGCCCTGGTCGGCGAGGTGATCGACCGACGCGTCCTGCTCGGAGGCCCGGAGCGCCTCGTCGCGCATCGAGCCGACATCGCCCTTCAGCGACGCCAGTTGCCGCTCCAGGATCGACTTGTACTTCTGCAGATCGGACTTGGTGGGCTTGGACATGACGACCACGGGTGGGCCGCCGGAACGGCCCCCGAAGGACTCGGACGAAGGGAGTGGCAGCGGCCGATCCCGCCCCGGGCAGGATTGCCCGGTTGCGCGACCGCACCGCGACCCATCGCGGTCGGCGCCGCGCCGACCACGAAGGGGCGGGGACGATACGTAGGGTTTCCTGGACCGTCAAGGCGACCGGGGACGGCGGCGCGGCGGGGCGTTACCGTCGGCGTTCATGCCCGCCGGCGCCGACGGCCCCCGCCACCTCGCCGACTTCCTGGTCTACCTGGGAGCGGAACTGCAGGTGTCGCCAAACACCGTGGCGGCGTACCGCAGCGACCTCACCCGCCTGCTCGCCGGCCGCCGGGACGTGCCCGACCGGCCGGCGATCGAGCGCCATCTCGCCGGCCTGCTCGGCACCCACGCGCCCGCCAGCATCGCCCGCGCTGCCGCCGCGATCCGCGGCTTCTACCGGTTCCTGCACGCCGAAGGCCTCGCTGCCGAGGATGTCGCCGAGGGCCTGCTCGGCCCCAAGCAGGAGCGCAAGCTGCCCAAGGCGCTGACGCGCACGCAGGTCGCGCGGTTGCTCGACCACGAACCCGACGACGACCTCGGCGTCCGCGACCTCGCCGCGTTGCACGTGCTGTACGCCACCGGCTGCCGCGTCAGCGAACTGACGGGCCTGCGCACGACCAGCGTGATCGCCGAACACCGCCTGTTGCGCGCGTTCGGCAAGGGCAACAAGGAACGCGTCGTGCCGATCGCCGCGGCGGCGCTGGCCTGGCTCGAACGCTACCTGCGCGACGTGCGCCCTCGCCTCCGCGCACGCGCCCAGCGCGACCCGGGCGACGTGCTGTTCCTCTCGCGCACCGGTCGGCCGCTCGACCGCGCGCGCATCTACCAGGTCGTGCAGGCCGCGTGCGCGCGCGCCGGCCTGCCGGTGGCCTGCTCGCCGCATGCGTTGCGCCACTCGTTCGCCACGCACCTGGTCGCCGGCGGGGCGGACCTGCGCGCAGTGCAGGAGATGCTCGGCCACGCCTCGCTGCAGACGACGCAGGTCTACACCCACGTCGACCACGAACGCCTGCGCGCCGTGCACCGCCGGCTGCACCCGCGCGGCTGACGGCGTCGGCCAGGACGGTTGCACGGGCGCGCGCCGGCTCGCGGACTGCAACCCGCTGCCCCGCGTCTCCTGGGTGCGGCCTGCTGCTTGGCTCTTGGGGTCTGGTCTCGGTGCCCTCTTTGCTCGCCGTGGTTCCTTTCTGCTGCTGCAGAGGCAGAACAACCACAGGGCCCACAGCGACCACGGAGCAGGGCGAACGGCGGGGCGGCAGCAGAACGACCGTCGGCTGCGGTGCACGGCGGGCGGGGCGGCTTGCCGCGACGCAGACTCCTCGCCGCGGCGGTCGCCGGCGCGGCCGCGTCAGCGCGGCTGCGGCGCGGCGGCGCGGCGGCGAAACACGGCGACCGAGTCGTCGCCGTGCAGCTGCGGGCTGACGACGACCGCGCAGCAGACGAAGGCCTCGGCGAGCGCGCTGTTGGCCGCGGCGTCGAAGCACGCCTGCTCGTCGCTGCGCAGGGCCAGCACCACGGCGGGTGCAGCGCGCGCCGCGAGTTCGCGCAAACCATCGGCGCCGCGCGCCGGTTCGAACGGCGACACCGCGACGCCCGACGCGACGGCGGCGCCGAGGTAGACGTCGAGGCTCGCGCGGCCCGCGCCGGCGGCGACGACGAGGTCCGCCTCGCCGGCTGCCGCCGTCCAGATGGCATCGGCGACGGCGCGCCACGGCGTCCGGGCCCCGTGGTGCACGGTCGCCTGCAGGAACGCATCGACGCCGAGCCACGCCAGGGCGACGAGCGCCGGCGCAGCCGCGACGAGACCGCGCAGCGGCGCGGCGAACGCCGCGCGCAGCGCCGCGGCCATCGCCACCAGACCGACCGCCGCCAGCGCAGCCAGGGGCGGCACGGCGAAGGCGCCGGCGTGCCGGCAGGCATCGCCGCCAGCGAGCGCGACGACCGCGGCGCCGGTGATCGCAGCGCCGGCGGCGAGGCGCAAGGCGCGCGGCGCCAGCGGCCAGCCGCAGGCCGCGAAGGCCAGCAACGGCACGGCCGCAGCGCCGAGCGCGGCGTGGCCGTTCGTCGCGGCGCGCACGCCGAGGGCAGCGGCCAGTTGGCGGTGATGGCGCGCGGGCACGGCGACGAGGCCGACGGCGAGCAGCGCGCCGACGCCGCCGGGCGCCGACGCCGCTGCGGCCACCGCGCAGCCGATCGCCGGCCCGCGACGCCGACGCAGCGCCGCCCCGGCGGCCGCGATCGCCAGCACCACCGCGAAGGCGACCGGATCCAGCGCCTGGCGCGCCGCGACGGCCGCGGGATGCGCGGCCAGCAACGCCGCGGCGAGCAGCGCGGCCGCGACGCCACACCAAGGCCGCAACGCGACCGCGAGCAGCGGCGCGGCCAACGCGCCAGCGAGCGCGCCCGGCAGGCGCAACCAGCCTTCGCCGCTGGTCGGCAGCAGGCCGAGCGCCGCCGCGGCCTGCAGCAACAGCCAGCCGAGCGGCGCCGTCGGCGACGGCAGCGGCCCCGCCGGTCCCGGCGCCGCCACGGCCTGCCAGCCGGCGGCCTCGGCCGCGTCGTACGACCACTGCGACAGACCGTGCAACCGCAGCACCGCGGCGAGCAACGTGATCGCCAGCAGGATCGCCGCCAGCCGCGGCGTCCATGCCAGCGGGGGTTCGACGACGGACGCAGCAGGCGCGACGGACGGCGGCATGAGGGCTGTTCGAGTGTAGCCGGAATCGCGCGACAAGGCTCATGCCGCGCGCGCGGAGCAGCGACGCGCGCGAACGGCGGCCTGAGCCACCGTTGCCAGCGTGGGCCGCGTGCTGCATCGTGGCGCCGTGGACATCGCGCGCGCGCCGATCGGACGACGGCAGTGGCTGTGGGCCACGCTCGTCGCGTGCGTCTGCGCGGCGCTGTTCCTGCGCGACGCGCTGCTGCCGGGTCGCGCGCTCGTGCCGCACCCCCCGGAGCTGTTCGACGTGGTGATGGCCGAAGCGCACGCCGCCGGCCGCTTCGACCCCGTCGACGCCTTCCGCGGCAGCGTCGGCATGCAGGACAAGTACCTGCAGTCGCTGTGCTGGGATCGCGTCATGCAGGACCGGTTCCGCGCCGGCGAGTTGCCGCGCTGGACCAACGACATCGCCGGCGGCGCGCCGTTCGTGCCGCAGATGGCGCAGCCCTGGCAGCCGATCAACGCCCTGCTGCTGCTGCTGCCGAGCGAGCAGTGGTACGGCTGGTGGTGCTTCGTCCATCTCGCGCTGTTCGGCGTGTTCGCCTATGCGTTCCTGCGCCGGCTCGGTTGCGTGCACGGCGCCGCGCTGCTCGCGCTGGTCGCCGCCGAACTCGGCCTGTGGACGCAGTGCAAGGTGCACCACAACGTCATCTGGACCGCCGCGCTGTCGCTGTGGCCGATGCTGTCGGCCGCGCACGCGCTGTGCGCCGACGGCGTCCGCGACGGCGCGCGGCGGCGCGCGGTCGGCTGGCTCGGCATCGCCGCCGGCCTGTCGTGGTCGACCGGCTTCGTGCCCGTCGCGCTGCAGGCCACGTACCTGACGTCGGGCGCCGCGCTGTTGTTCGCCGTCGGCGCGCCGCGCGGCGACCGCCTGCGCCGGCTCGTGCCCGTGGGCCTCGGCCTGCTGCTCGGCGCGCTCGCGGCGACGGCGAACATGGCGCCGATCCTGCAGGCCGCCGCCGAGTCGTCGCGCGCCGGCACCTGGGGCGCCGACGAGTTGCAGGGCCTCGGCCTCGATTGGGACCACGCCCTCGGCCTGCTGTGGCCGGACCTGCTGGCGTGGCCCGCCGACCGCTTCTACGCGCCGGCCGGCGCCGGCGCGCCGTTCGACTTCGTCACGCGCATGCCGTGGAGCCAGTTCGTGCTGATCGCGCAGCCGCTGCGGCCGAGCGACCAGAGCGCCTTCCAGAGCTACGTCGAGACCGCCTGCGGCATCGGCGTCGTCCCGCTGGCCGCGGCGCTGACGGCGTTCGGCGGGCGCCACCGCGGCCTCGCGCTGGCGTGCGCGGTCGCGGCGCTGGCGTCGTTCGGCTGCGCCACCGCGGACGAGCCCTTCCTCGCGCTCGCGCGCGCGCTGCCGGGTTACGCCGCCGGCGACCTGCGCCGGCAGTTGTTCACCACCGCGGCGATGCTCGTCGTGTTGTCCGGCCTCGGCGCGGACCGCCTGCTGCGCGGCGCGCGGCCGCTCGCCACCGTCGCGCTGCTGGTCGCCGTCCGCGTCGCCTCGACGGCCGCGCTCGGCTGGCTGGCGGCGCCGCGCTACGCCGCCGCGTTCGCGCGGCAGGTCGCCGAACTGATCGTCGCCGACGGCGACCACCCGCAGGTGCGCGCGATCGGTGGCGACGCCGCCGTCGCGACCGCGTGGTTGCAGCGCGACGCCATGCCGGGCGAGGCGGCGCACAACCGGCAGCGCCTGCAGGCGACGGCGACCCGCGCGCTGGCCGCCGCGATGCTCGGGCTCGTCGGCTTGCTGCTGGCGGCCGGGCCGCGCGCGGCGCTGTGGCTGGCGGCGACCGCCGCCGAGTTGCTGCACGCCGGATCCGGACCGGCGCAGACCGTGCCGGCCGCACGCCTGACGACGGTGCCGCGCGTGCTGACGCCGATCGCGGACGCCACGCCGAGCAACGGCGACCGGCCGCGGCTCGGCCGGCTGACCGCCAACGCCGCGCGCAAGGACACCGCGCTGCCGGGCAACCTGCCGGGGTTCCTGCGGCTCGAGGACAGCGGCGCCTACAACCCGCTGCCGAAGGCCCGCTACGAGCAGTTCTTCGGGGCGATCGACCGGACTGCGCCATACGGCGGCGCGGGCGTCGGCTCGTTCCACGAACCGGCGGCCCTGACGCACCCGTTGTGCGACCTGTTCGGCGTGCGCTTCGTGCTGACGCGCGAGGCCGTGCCGCCGGACGCGCGGCTCGTCGATCGCACGCCGCCGGGCTGCGGCGTGTTCCGGCTCTACGAACGCACGACGGCGCTGCCGCGCGCGACCTTCGTGCAGCAGGTGGACCAGCTGCCCGACGCCGCGGCGCGGCTCGCCGCGCTCGGCGCCCGCGACCGCGACGTCGGCCGGCGCGTCGCGCTCGAAGACGCGAGCGCCCCCGCCGCCGATCCGACGACGCCCGCCAACGCGCGTGTCGACCTGGTGTCGCGCCGCGACGAGCGCGTCGTCGTGCGCGTGCGCACCGACGCCGCCGGCTTCCTGCGGCTCGCCGATCCGTGGGACGCAGGCTGGCGCGCGACGCGCGGCGGCGCGCCGACGCCCATCTACGTCGCCGACCACCACCTGCGCGCCGTGCACGTGCCGCCGGGCGAGCACGAGGTGGTCTTCACCTACGACGGCTGGCAGGTCGTCTGGCCGCTGCGGCTCACGCTGCTGGCCTACGCGCTGGCGCTGTGGCTCGTCGGCAGCGGCAGGAGGCGCGCATGACCGCCGCCGGCGCGATCGCGGCGCCGGCGCGCCCGCGGTCCGCGCGGATCGCCGCACTGTCGCTGCTGTTGGCGCCGCTGCTGTGGCTGTGGCCGAGCGTGTCGGGCGCGCGCGACTTCGTGCCGTACGCGCTCGCGCAGTACCCCCCGCTCGCGGCAGCGCTGACCGACGCGCAGGCGGCGGCCGCTGCCGACGGCGCCAACACCGACGTCACCGAGGTGCCGGTCTGGTTCCTGCCCGAAGTCGAACTGGCGCAGCGCGAACTGCGCGCCGGGCGGCTGCCGACGTGGGACCCGCACGCGCGCTTCGGCGCGCCGCTGCACGCGCACGGCCTGATCGGGCTGTGCTACCCGCCGAACTGGCTGGCGCTGCTGGCACCGGAGCCGGCGCGCGCGCTCGTCTACGTCGCATGGGTCAACCTCGCGCTCGGCGGCCTGCTCGCCTTCGGCCTGCTGCGCGCAGTCGGCCTGTCGACGCTCGGCGCGTGGCTCGGCGCGCTGCTGTTCGAGCTGTCCGGTCCGATGGCGGCCAACGCGTTCTTCTGGATGCGGCTGGGAGCCTACGTCTGGTTGCCCGGCGTGCTGTGGGCCGCGCACGCCACGGCCGCCGCCGCGCGCCTGCGCGCGCGGCACGTCGCCGCCTTCGCCAGCGCCTTCGCCATGCCGTGGCTCGCCGGCTTCCCGCCGTTCGCCGCGACGACGACGCTGCTGGGCCTGCTGTACGCCGGCTGGCGCGCGCTCGACCGCTGGCGGCACGACGGACCGCGCGCCGGCCGCGGCGCCGCGGGCCGCCTGCTGCTCGGTTGCGCGCTCGGCGGGCTGCTGGCGCTGCCGCAGGTGCTGCCGTCGCTGCAGTTCTTCCCGCACAGCGCGCGGCCGACCAAGCCCGCATGGCAGGACCTCGCCGACCAGCCGTTCGAACGCTACGGCCTGCTCGGCTTCGTGCTGCCGGACGCGATCGGCCATCCGTCCGCCAAGGTCGACGTGCCGTACGGGCCGCAGAACGTGCTCGGTCTGCTGCACACGACGCGCACGCAGCCGGACGGCAAGGCGGCGCTGCCGAACTGGAACTGGACCGAGTACGCGGTGTTCGTCTCGCAGTTCGGCCTGCTGCTGGCGCTCGTCGGCGCGCTGGCGGGCCGCGGCCGCGGGCGCGGCTTCGCGGCCGGCGCATGGCTGCTGTGCGCGGCGCTGGCGCTGTTCGCGCCGGGCGCGCGCGCGCTGGTCCTGCTGCCGCTGGTCGAGAACGTCTGGCCGATGCGCTGGCTCGCGCCGGCGACGTTGTTCGTCGCGTGGCTCGCGGCGATCGGGCTCGACCGGCTGCGCGCCGCCGGCCGCGCGCTGCCGCGCGCGGGCGCGCTGCTGGTGGGCGGCTTCGCCGGCTGGCTCGCGCCCGCGACCGCCGCGCCGGCGGCTGCGCACGCCGCCGACCGCGCGGCCGTCGTGCAGCGCCTCGCCGCGAAGTACGCGGTCGGCCACGACGCGGTGCTCGGCCACGTGCAGGCCGGTGCACCGGCCGGCGTCGACCGCGCCGAACGCGCGTTCGCGCGGTTGCAGGCCGCAGGCGCGCGCGCGGCGTGGGCGTGCGCGGCGGTCGCCGGCTGGCTGCTGCTCTGGGCGCTGCTGCGCGACGCGCGCGCCCGCGCGGCGCTCGCCGTCGCCGGCGGCTGCGCCGCGGCGCTGCAACTCGGCGCGCACGGCGCGACGGTGACCGCCGGCGTCGCGCGCGGGTTGCCGACCGACTCGCCGGCGCACGCGTTCCTGCGCCAACAGGCGACGGCGCGCGCAGCCGACGGAGGCTTCACGTTCGCGCGCGGCGGCGTCGACTGCGAGTTGCCGGCGCAATTGCCGCCGGGGCAGGTGATGGTCCCCGGGGCGCGCGACCTGCAGTTCTACAGCCACTTCGACGGCAGGACGCTGCAGCCGCTGCAGCGCCTGCTCGGCGCCGAACTCGGCGTGTTGCACGCCGGCAAGGGCTACCTGACCGCGGCGCTGCCGCACACGCTGCCGACGCCGACGCTCGCCGGCCAGGTCGTGCGCGGCGAAGTCCGCGCCGAGTCGCTGACGCCGCACCCGTTCGCCAGCCCGCTGCTCGACCTCTACGGCGTGCGCTACGTGCTCTCGGTCAGTCCCGCACCGCTGCCCTTCGTCGGCGAGCGCGTCGCCATCGCCGGCGCGCCGGCGGACTTCGTCGTGCAGGAGCGTCCGACCGCGCTGCCGCGCGCCTTCGCGGTCGCCTCGGCAGTCGGCCATGCCGACGACGACGCGGTGATCCGCGCGCTGCTGCAGCCGGACTTCGCGCCGCGACAGGTCGCGCACGCGCGCGCCGACGAACTGCCGGTCGAGCTGCCGCCGCCGGCGCCCGCCGCGGCGCCGACGCGCGCGGTGGCATTCGCCCTCGACCTGCCGACGCGCGTCGAACTCGACGTCGCCGCCGGCGCCCAGCCGTGGCTATTGCTGGTCGATGCGTGCCTGCCCGGCTGGACGGCAACGGTCGATGGCATGGACGTGCCGGTGCGCCGCGCCGACCACGGCTTCCGGCTGGTGTCGTTGCCGCCGCACGCCTGCCGCGTGGTGTTCGCGTACCGCGCCCCGGGGCTCGCCGGCGGCGCCGCGGCAGCACTCGCCGCGCTCACCGCCCTGACCGCGTTGGCATGGTGGACACGCAGCCGCCGGGGCGCTCAAGAACGGGCCGCGGCGACGACGATGCGATAGGGTGTCGCCCCCGCTCCCCGACCAGCCGCCCGCGCGCGCATCCAACGGATGAGCCTCTACGGCGACGGACGTAGGGACGGCCTGCTCGCGGCGCTGGCCATCGTGGTCATCAGCCTCGGCGTGCGGGTCATGGGGCACACGGTGGCGATCGACGGCGACCTGCTCGCCGCGCTGCGACCGGCGGCGCTGCCCGCCCTCGGTGGCGTGCTGTGTTACCGCCTGCTGCGTGCGCTCGGCTGCAGCCGCTACGCCGGCTTCCTGGTCGGGGCGGGCTACGCCGTGTCGCCTTGGTCGCTGGCGCTCGCCGCGCGGCCGCACGAGCAGTTCGCCGCCGCCTTCGCCCCGCTCGCGCTCGAAGCGGCGTGGCGCTGCGGGAAGCCGGCGACACGGGCGGCGTGGCTGCGGCGATCATGGCTCTGCTTCGCGACGCCGTGGCTCGCTGGCCCCGGTCTGGTGGCAGCGTGCGCCACCGCGCTGGCGGTCGGCCAGATGCTGCGTCAGGCCCACCAACGCGACCTCGACGGCCAGCGCCTGCCCGCCGCCGCACTGGCGCTGCCGCTGGCGCTGACCGCGTTGGTGGTGACCGCCCTCTGCGCCATGCCGGGCAACGACGCGTGGCCGCTGCTCGGCGACGGCTCCGCCCCCCCCATCTGGCTCTTCGCGGTGCCTGGCTCCGCAGCGCGCAACCTCGACGCCACGGCGGCGGTGCGCGTCCCTGGCGCGGCGCTGCTGGCGCTGGCGGTGCTCGGCCTGCTGCGGCGCCAGCGCCGCGTCGCCGGATCGGCCTGGACCGCGTTGGCGCTGGTCGGCGCGCTGCCGACGGCGTTGGGACTGGGAGCGATGGCCTTGGCGATGGCGCCGCACGTCTTCGTCGGCGCGCTCACCGACGATCCCTGGCAGGTCGCCGCGGTCTGCTGGTTGCTGCTGCTCGGCGTCGCCGTGCTGGCCGGCGCCGGGCTCGACGACGTGCTCGACGCGCCGCACCGGCACGCCGCGGCGCGGCGCTGGCTGCTCGCCGGCGGCATCGCCACCGTGCTGCTGCTGCCGGGCCTGGGGCCGTCGGTGCGGGCGCGCGAGTGGCCGTTGGTGGCCGGCCTGCTCGCCCCGCCGTTGCTGCTGCCAGCGTGGCGGCGACTCGGCATGCCGCGACTGAAGTCGCTGCTCTCGGCGATCGTGATCGGCACGCTCGCCGTGCCGTCCCTTCACCTCGCCGCGCTGCCGACGCGGGCGCAGCCGCTGCTGGCCGCGCCCGCCGGTGAAACCCGCCTGCTGCTCGACGTGTCGACCCCGGGGTCGGCGTCCGCGCCCGTCGCGCCGCCGCCAGCGCAGCGGCTCGCCGATTCCGCCGCCGCGGCCCTCCGCTGGCACTACGTCGCCGCGTCGCTCTGGCTGGCGCTCGGCGGCCTCGCGGTGGCGATGTCCATGGCGCGCCGCAGCCGCCACGCCAGCCAGCCGCCGGCGCCGGCGAACGCGGCCATCGCGAAGAACGCGCCGCCGGCCGCGACGTCGTAGACGAAGCCGCCGGCCAGGCCGCCGACGACCATGCCGACGCCCGACGTGGCGGCGCCGAGCAGCCCCTGCGCCGTCGCGCGCAGCGGCGCCGGCACCCTGCGATCGAGGGCGCGCAGCGACCCCAGGTACGTGCAACCGAACGACAGCGCGTGCAGCCAGCCGGTGGCGAGCAGCAGGCCGACGTCGGTCGTCGCGCCGACGACGCACCAGCGCACGACCGCCGCGGCCGCGCCGGCCAGCATCAGCGTCGTCGGCCGCAGACGGTCGACCGTCGTGCGCGCGAACCAGAACAGCAGGATCTCGGCGAGGATGCCCTCGGCCCAGACGATGCTGGCGACCGACGCGTCGATGCCGCGATCGGCCCAGTGCACCGTCGACAGGTTGTAGAAGGTCGCGTGGCTGCCCTGGATCAGCGCCGCCGCGCCGAGCAGCAGCCACAGGCTCGGCTGCGCCAGCAACGTCGTCCACGGCGGGGTCGCCGAGTTCGCGGTCGCGGCGGCGGCGGCACCTGCCGTCGCGCCGAGGTGGCCGTTCGCGCGCGGCAGCAGCAGCGCCGTGGCCGCCATCGCCATCATGCCGACGAGCAGCACGCCGTAGGTCGGTGCGAGCCCGCTGCGCTGCACCAGGGCGCCCATCGCGAGCAACGCCAGCATGTACGCCGCCGAGCCGACGCCGCGCATGCGGCCGAACGACTGCCCCTGCGCCGCCGCCGCCTGCATCGCCGCCGCGTCGCAGATCGGGTACATCGGCGAGAACAGGCTGCCGAACAGGAAGGCGACGACGGCGAAGCCGACGAGGCCGGGCGCCACGCCGAACAGCGCGAACGCGCCGACGCTGGCGGCGGCGAGGCCGAGCAGGATCGGCCGGGCGTCGCCGCGGCGGTCGACGCGGTGCGCCCAGTAGGTGCCGAGCAGCGTGCGTGCGACCGTCTGCGCCGCCATTACGACCGACACCTCCGCCTCCTTCAGGCCGCCGGCGCCGTGCAGCCACGCCGGGAAGAACTGCATGTAGACGGCGAGCACCGCGAACGCCGCGGCGTAGAACGCGGCGAAGCCGAGCCAGCTGCGCAGCGGCGTCGGGGGCTCGGCAGGGGCGGCGGCGGGCACGCGGCCATCGTGCCGCCGCCGCGCCGCTGCCGCTACCGCCGCACGAACACGCCGCCGTTCTCCTCGGCGAGCGCGCGCAGCAGTTCGGCGCCGCGCCCCTGGCCGGTGAAGACGCAGTGGATGCGGACCTTGGCGTAGCGGTTGGCTTCGCGCACTTCGCGCAGGATGTCCGCGCCCTCCTGCATGTCGCCGGTGGTCGGCACGCCGTCGCTCAGCACGAACAACTCGTCGATGGCGGCGTCGCCGAGTTCGCCGAAGCGCCGGTCGCGCAGGCCGAGCGCGGCGACGAGGCCCTGGTGCAGGTCGGTGCCGCCGTGCGCGCGCACGCGGCTGAGCAGGCCGGTGAGTTCGCGCAGGCTCGCCGCCGTCGGCGTCACCGGCTCCGGCGTCCACGCCTTGGCCTGGTCGGCGAAGGTGAACACGCGCACGGTCGCGCCCGCCGGCAAGGCCTGCGCCGCCAGCAGCAACTGCTGCTTCGCCTTCGCCAGCCGCGTCGGCGGCGCGCGCCGCCGCGCCACCTCGGCGGCGTCGTCGAGGTCGTCGCCCATGCTGCCGCTGGTGTCGAGCAGGAAGGCGACCGCGCCGCCGGCGACCGGCACGCCGAAGAACTGCGCCTTGGTCGCCTCGCCGCGCTGCAGCGGCAGCGGGTCGGGCACCATGACGCGGTCCTGTTCGCGCGCCCAGAAGTCGCGCCATCCCTGCGGGTCGTCGTCGGCGACGATCGCGCCGGTCATGGCGCGCAGCAGTTCGCACAAACGCTCGCGCAGCAGCGGCGACGCGCGCTCGTTGGCCGCGCCGAGCAGGCGGTCGGGCGCGCGCGTCGCCGCGTCGAGGCCGCGCAGCAGCACCGGCACCTGCGCCTTGCGCGGATAGGACACGACGAGGTCGAGCAGGTCCATGTCGGTGCGCCAACCGCAGCGGCCGAAACGCTCCACCGCCGCCATCGCCAGGTCGTCGAGCGCCTCGGGACCGACCTCGGCGGGCGGCGCGCGGCGGATGGCGAGCACGAGGCGGACGAGCGCCTGCGAGACGACGGGATGCCGTTCGCCCGCCAACGCCGTCTGCACGCTGCGCAGCGTCTCGGCACGCCACGGCCCGGCCACCGCCTCGGCAGCACCCAGCCGCACGCGCGGATCGGGGTCGAGCAGTGCGCCTTCGACCGTGCTGCGGTACGCCGGCCGGTTGCGCGCGCCGAGCAGGCGCAGCGCGGCGACGCGGCGCGCCGGTCCGGGCACCACCGCCGCGTCGGCGCGGCCGTCGACGCCGCCCTGGCTGCCGAGCACCAGCCGCTCGCCGGCGGCAGCGCGCAGCACCACCGACCACACACGCGCGTCCTCGCTGCGCAGCAGCGCGTCGTGGCCGCGCTCGCGCAACTCGATCGCGTCGCGGTCCAGGAACACGCCTTCCAGGCCGACGGCCGCGATGCCGAGCAGCGCCGCGCCGAGTTCGGCGTCGGGCCAGCGCTCGGCGTGGAACATCAGCTTCTGCAGCGCCTCGCCGTGCGTGATGCGCGTCGCATCGCCCGCGGTGACGTAGCCCGCAGCGCGCGCCGGCGCGACGTACGCCGGCTGCCGGTCGTCGCCCGCCTGCAGCACGGCGCGCGCGCCGAGCCGGCCCTGCTCGAACGCGGCGGTCCATTCGCGGATCGCGCGCGCGACCAGCGGCGATTGCGCGTTCGGGGTCGCGGCCTCCGCTTGCGCGCGCACGCCGGCGGCGAAGCAGGCGGCGGCGACGGCGACGGACAGCGCGCAGGATCGGCGGTGCGATCTCATGGGGCGGCGAGTTTAGCAACCGAGCGCCGGCCCGGCGTGCGCGGCGGGTCGCCGCCATGGCCGCCGCCATGGCGGCCGCAATGGTCGCCGCCTCCACCGCCGCGGCCGGGTGGCCGGGCGGTGAAGGCGGTGGAACTGGTGGAGGCGGCGGGAATCGAACCCGCGTCCGACCCGCGCCACTGCTGGGCTGCAGCGCGATGGCACCACAGGTGGCACCAAAACGGCGCAGGAATCGAGCAGCGACGACCACGGACGGCACGCCGACGAGCTGGAAGTGGCCGGGCCAGCACAGGCCGTCGACCTACTGCGGACGGCAGTCCGCGAGCTGCAGCAGGCCGGGCCTCCACCCCTTCCGCCTGACCTTCGACAGCAACTCGCCGCGCTGATCGCGCCCCGAAACGACGCGACCCGCTCCCCCCGCGCCTGGAAGCAAGTGGGGGATCGGGCCGCGTTCGGGTGCTCACGTCAACACACGGGCCGCACCACGGCACCGCGGAGAACCACCAAGAAGGCCCAGCGCGAAACCGGATCCCAAGGAGGTCGCCGTGGACGGTAGTCGCACCTCCGCCACCGCCGCAAGCCCCGGCGTCGCCGGCCGCGTCGCCTGCGTGTTCATCGCGCGCCGCCCCTCGTTTGAACGCAACGACCGGTGCGTGCTGCTGTCGCTCGCCGCCGCCTCGGACCGGATCGGTGCCATGCCCGACGCGGTGCCCTTCCTGGCGCGCCTGCTCGGCTGCTCGCCGCGAACCGCCCGCACCTACCGCGACGAGCTCGTCGTCGCCGGCCTGCTGCGGCGCACGGCCGACGGGCGCCTCGTCGTAGACGCGGCTGCCCTCGACGCCTGGAAGGCGCGCGCGGTGGCCGACTTCGCCGGCCGCGGACTGCGGTTCGCATTCGACGCCGTGCCGCGCGCGGCGCTGGGCTGGGGCTTGTCGACCGCCGAGCTGCGCGCCGTCGCGGTCGTGTTCGGCGACGCCGTTGGCGCGAAGGCCGACCGCAGCGGCGTCCGCACTGACGCCGAGCGCGCCGAGCTTGCGGGCGTCGGGCGCCGGTACATCGTCGCGGCCCGCGCGCAGCTCGTGGCGCACGGATGCCGCGCCATCTCCCGCCGGGTCGGCTTCCGTCTGCCGGACGGCAGTTCGGGCCAGCTCGTGCTTCGTCGCGTGGCGCTGCCCGACGATGCCGCCAACCGCCGGCAGTTGAGCCGCCGGCCGGCGATGATGGCCGGCGGCGCCACGGCGGCCGTCGCTGCCGCCGCGACCTCCGGCAGCGCCCGCACGTTGGTCGCTGGCCGCGGGACCTGCGGCCGGTGGACCGCTGGCGCCCCCTCGGCAACCAAGGAACAGAGCCCCTCGGCAACGGCGGCACACCTCCCCATCTCTACCTCAGAGGTAGAGACCCCATCGCCGCGAACCGCGGTCCGGACGGATGGTGTGGCTTCGCCGCCTGTGAAGGATGGTCCGCACGAAGGCGTCGTCGCGAAGGGCGCCGCCGTCGTCGAGCTGGCGGCCGTCGCCCAGGCCGGCGGCGACCTGCTCGCCATCCTGCTGCCACCGCCGGCCGCGACGTCCGAGGCACCAGCGGACCGCGAGCAGGCGGGCCGCAAGCAGGCCGAGCAGCTGCTCGCCGACGGCGCCCGACTGGCGCGCGCCGTCGCCGACGGGCGAACCGCCGACCTGCTGGCCGGCTTCGGCGTGTTCGACCGCGCCGACCGCGTGCCGGCGGCGAAGGCAGGCCCCGTCCTCGACCGCCGCCGGCAAGGTCTCGCGCTTCGTCTGGCGACTGTCGCCGGAGGTGCGCGCGGCGCCGCGCTCGTCGTCGTCCGGGTGGCCGCCGCCGTGCTGCGCGCGCGCGGTGTCCGGCAGCTCGGCGCCGTCATCATCCGCCGACTGGAGGCCTACGTCGCCAGCGCCGACCTGCGGCGCGCGGCTGGCACGTGGTGCGAGCTCGACGCCGCCGCCATCGCGGCCGTCGTGCGCGGCGAACGGACGGCACCTCGGGCTCGCGGCGAACGCACCGACGCCGCGCCGATCGCGCGCGACCACTCCGCGCACGACGACCGCGCTCGACGCACGGCGACCGGTGCCGCCGTGGCGGCCGCGCGGGTCGGCGACAACCGTCTGCTGCTGCGGTTCGCCGAACGAGGTGCCGACCTGGACGCCGTCGCCGCCGCGCTGCAGCGGCCCGTCGCCGACCTGCAGGCGGTCGTCGAGGTGGAACGCGCCGCGCGGGCAGCGCGGTTCGCCGCCGGCGCCCGGAGGACCGCATGAACGCCTTGACGATCGGGCACCGGCGCGGCGAAGCGGCCGAGCGCACGCTCGCAATGGCCGCGGCCGTCGCGCTGGCGGGCTACCGTGGCGACGGCGGCCTGCTGGCCAAGGTGCCCGGGCCGTCCATGGCCATGGTCGCGGGCCTCGCCGGCCTGCGTCGGGAGTCGACCGCGTCGAACCTCGCCGCGCTGCAGGCCGTCGGCGAGTTGCGCCTCGACCGGCACGGCCCCGGCCGTGCGGCGCAGGTCGTCGTAGATCAAGGCGCCATCGCGCGCCGCTGGGCCGATGCGCGGCAGCGCTGCCGGATCGCTGGGGAGATGCTGCAGCTCGGGTTGCGGCCGCGCGTCGCCGTTGCGTCCGGGCTCGTGCTCGGGCAGCTCGGCACCGACGCCGAGGTGCGCACGGTGCCGGACGCCTCGGCGCGGCTGCAGTGGCCGCTGCGGTCTGTCGAGCGCGCCCTCGGCGACGCGGTCGCCGAGGGCATTCTCGCGCGCATCGGTCCGCGTGCAGGCTGGCGCGCCGGGCCTGCGCTGACGCCGGCGCCCCATGCAACGCCTGCCCCTGCGCCGACCTGTCCGGATTCGGCGGGGTCTACCTGCCCGGATTCGGCGGGCTCGGTGCCGAACCTGTCCGGATTCGGCGGGCTGCCGTTGAAGACCTTCGATGCCTCACTGTCGAAGCCGCCGGCCGAGGCGCTGCTCGTCGCCGTGGCGCGCGTCCTTGGCGACCGGCAAGCGGAGGACGTCGTCGCCCGCGAGCTCGGCGTGCCGCTCGACGTCCTAGTCGCCGCCGTCGAGGCGGAGCGCGCGCGCCGACACGAACTCCGGCAACCACCGGGCCCCACCCCTCCCTCGCGCATCGGCCTGCGCATCGGTGTCGCATGAGCCCCCGCACCACCACCATATTGCACGGCCTGCGCGCACTCCTGCTCAACGATCGGCGCAGCCGGCCGACGAGCCGCACCGACGGCCGATCGCCCCGCGGCGGGGCGGCCAGCAGGCCCGCCGTCGGGTCTGGGGGGGTCGCGGGTCCCTCCTGGGGGGGTGGGGTGTGGTGCATGGGTCACGGGGCGAGGCCTCTCGCAAAACCTGGGGAGGACTTTGCACCGTGACAACGCAACCCCGACGCCGCGGCGCTGGTCGCCGCTCCCCTGCCCCGACGCCGCAGTTGGCCAACTTGCACCGCAGGGCGCTGAGCCGGCGGGAGTTGGCGGCAGCCGTCGGCGTGCCGGGGTCGACGATCGACGCTTGGCGACGCGCCGGCGCGCCGCGCCTGGCCGACGGACGGTTCCGGCTGGACGCCGTCGTCGCCTGGTTGCGTCGGCGGGAGGACGACCGCGCCGCCGCCGGCGCCGCCAAGCGGACGCGCGCGCACTGGACGGAGTTGGCCACGCGAGCGCTCGCCCTCGGTCGCCTGCACGCGCTCGGCGCCCGCCGCGCCGAGTACGTGCCGCGCGACCGCGTCGCCGCCGACTGGGCCGTGCGCGTACGCACGTTTGCGGTCCGGGCGCGCGAGCTGCCCCGCACCCTGGCCGCGCGGTGCGCGCGCGCCGAGGCCGACGTGATCGAGCGCGAGGCCGACGCGATCGTGCGCGCCCTCCTGCTCGGCCTCATCGCCGGCAGCACCGCCACCACCACCACGAACTCGCCTGACGAGACGACCGGCACACCGCCGGTAGATCCGCCGGGCACCTACCCGCTCGAAGCAAGAACCCACCGATGACGACCGACGTTTTGCAACTCCTCCGCCTCCGCCGCCGCGATCGCGACGCCGACGCCGCGCGCGCCTACTGGTCGACCCTCGCCAAGATCGCGTCCGGCGATCTCAGCGAGCGCGCGGCCGAGACCGCCGTGGCCGAGCTCGACAAGCTCTCGGCGCAGCTCGGCCGTGCGGCCGAGCAGGTCGAGGACGACCTCGCCAGCGTGCGCGAACTTGTCGCGCGCGATGCCCCCGCGATCGTGAAGGCCGCCGCCGGCCTGCCGGCCGAGTTCGCGGCCGTCGACCGCGAGATCGCCACCGCCGAGGCCGCGCTCAACGAGGCCTCGCGGGCACTCGATGCCGCGCGCAACAAGCGGCACCCGGTCTCGTCGCGGGCCTCGGCGATCAACGCTGCCGCGTCCCGCATCGCCGACCTACGGCGCAAGCTCGTCGCCGAGGGATGCCCGGCGGCCGTGCGCGCACAGCTCGCGCCGGAGGCCTCGTCGTGAAGACGCCAACGCTCCGAGGCCTCGACCTGCTCCGCCGCGAGAACCCCGCGGCGCTGGCGGACCTCCGCGACGCCGACTACGCGCTCAAGTACGCGCGCGCGATGCTGCGCGACGATGCCGAAGCGGCCGCCGAGTTCGGCACCGACGACGCCGCCGCGCAACGGCTCGCTGCGGTGCTGCGGCACTCCTACGCCGCCGCGCCGCTGGGCACGTAGCCTCGTGTTGAAGTGCGCGCCGGCTCGTCGCCTGCGCGCCGTGACAGTCGCGGGCGGCTCCGGTCCTTGGTTCGGGGGTCGAGCCCGCGCCGGGCGTCGCGGCGGGCTTCATCCCGACGCGGCGCCCGTTGTTTTAGCTTGGCTGACGGGCTGGCGGATCGAACGTGGCGAGCTGGTCGCGCCGCAGCTCAAGCGACCGGAAGCGCGTGCGGCAATCCTGGCAGCGGTGGTAGCGAAGCCTACCCTTCCGCCCGTACGTGAACGGCTTCGGCGCGCTGCAGCGAGGACACCGCACCGGGCAGAACGGCACCACGGGCGTCAAGTCGTCGAGCTCGTCGGCGCGCGTGCTCACGCGGCGAGTATCGCACGGCACGCGCGAACGCGCACCGCACCGCGTTCGGCGCCGCCGTGTTCCTCATCGCTTCGGTTGAGAACGCAACCGAAACCGCTGTTTCGACGCGATTCCCGGCCTCCGATTGGCGGAGCAACCGTTGCAGCCCGCGCGCCTCGTCGCGCATCGTCGAGGCCATGCGAACCGCTCACCCGCTGCCATCCCTGCCCGAGCTCGTCGACAGCCTCGCCGCGCTGCGCGCATTGCCGCCGCGCACGGCTCTCGTGCTCTGGCGCGACAACGCCGCGACCTGGCGTCTCGGCATCCCGCACGATGAGCGCAGCCCACTGCTGCAGACGGTCGTCGAGGACGCCGGCTCGCGCGATCGAACCGCGGCCAACGCGGCGGCCTGGACGCTGCTGCTGACGCGCGCGAACTGGGATCGCCGCGGCCTGGCCGTGCTCGCCGACGTCGTCGCCGCGGCCGCCGTCGACGCCGAAGCGCTCACGCCGCTATTTGCTGCCATCGCCGTCGAGATGCCCGACGACGTCGCCGCGCTGTTCCCTGCGCCTGCGGTCGCGCCGTGCATCTTGGCGCTTTGCGGCGCCGCCGGCACCGCCGCGGCACTTCGCGCGTTACGCGCCGCGGATCGTGCGCAGCGCCAGGCGGGCGGCTTCGCCGTGCTCGAGCAAGTCGAAGCCGGCCTCGCCGTCGATCTGGACGCCCTGCGGCGTGCGCACGCGAAGGAGGACGACGTCGAACTGCGCGCGTTGCTCGGCGCAGCACTGGCCGCCGCGCCGCGGTGCCGCCAATGACGGCCGCTGCAGGGGGCGAGTTCGTGCCGCTGGTGCAGGTCGCCGCCGAGCTGCACACCACGCCGGCGCAACTTCGCCGACGCTCGCTCGCCGGCGACTTCCCGCCGTTGCTGCGCGTCTCGGCCAAGCACTACCTGCTGCGCCGCGTCGACCTGCAGGCCTGGCAGGCTGGGCGCTGGACGACCGAGGCAGCGGCGCGCGCGGCGCTCGTCGCCGAGGCCGTGCGCGGCGAAGTCGTCAACCGGCGCGCGGTTCGTCGCGGCTCGACGTTGCCCGCGCCTCTCGGCTCGACGAGCATGGCGCCATGAGCACCACCACCGCGACCCTTCCCCTCGCCGATGCCGGCCGGCTGCTCGGCGTCCCAGGCCTGGCGGCGGCGGCCGACCGTGCGTCGCCGCGCCAGCTCGACGCCGTCGCCAACGCGCTGCAGGCCGCCGGCGTGCGCGTCACGCGTGCCGGCCGCAAGCTGCATGTGCTGCGCGCCGACGTCGACCGCCTGGCCGTCGATGCGCCGACGTGCGAAGCGCTGCTGGTGGCCGTGGCCGTCGCCGTGGAACGGACGTGCCACTTCGCGGCCGGCGCCGGCGCCGGCACCGTCGCGGTCGAATGAAGACCGAGCGCGCCGCGCCATCGCCGCGCCGATAGTGCCACCGCGGCCGGCGACGAGCTGCCTGCGCCTGGTCGCCGTCTCGCCGGCCGCGTTGGCGCGACTGGCCGGCCGAGCCTGCCGGCATCGGTGCCGCCGCGGCGCGTCCGACCCGCCGCCTGCCCTCGTCGAGTTCGTGCGGCCGCGCTGCCGCCGCCGTCGTCGTCGAGCTGCCCGCGCCGGCATCGGGGCTGCCGCTGCTCGTCGAGCCAGCCCTCGGCCAGCGTCGGGCAATCGTCGGCGCCGGGCCGCCGCCTCGGCGAGCTCTCGTCGTCGAACTGCGCAAGCCTGCAGGCCGCTGCCGGCGCTCGGCGTCGCCGCCGGCCCGCAGCCGGTCGCCGTCGAGCCCGCCGGCATCGGTGCCGCGTTCGCTCGCGGCCGCGCCGGTGCCGGTCGTCGAGCCCTTACGGCTCCAGCCGCAACGCCTTGCCGGCGGCCCTCGTCGACGCTGACCCGGGCGCGCCGCCGCTCGGCTGCAGGTCTTCGTCGAACTCGTGCGGTTGCGGTGCCGCAGCCCTCGTCGTCGAGCTGCGCGCGACTGCAGGCCGCTGCCGGCGCTCGGCGTCGCCGACACGCCGGTAGCGCCACCGCGGCCGGCGGCGAGATCCCTGCCCCTGGTCGTCGTCTCGCCGGCCCCGTTCGCGCGACTGGCCGGCCGCGCCCGCCGCGCCAGCGAGCTGGTCGCGCCGCCGTCCGAACCGCCGCCTGCCCTCGCCGAGCTCTTGCGGTTGCGGTGCCGCAGACGTCGTCGTCGGGCTGCCCGCGCCGGCATCGGCGCCGCCGCTGTTCGTCGATCCAGCCCGCTGCCAGCTTGCAGCAATCGTCGGCGCCGGGCCGCCGCCTCGGCGAGCCCTCGTCGTCGAACTGCGCAAGCCTGCAGGCCGCTGCCGGCGCTCGGCGTCGCCACCACGCCGGTAGCGCCACCGCGGCCGGCGGCGCCGCTGGCCCGCAGCTGGTCGCCGTCGAGCCCGCCGGCATCGGTGCCGCCGCGGCGCCGTCCGAACCGCAGCCTGCCCTCGTCGAGCTCGTGCGGACGCGCGGCCGCAGCCGTCGTCGGCGAGCTGCCCGCGCCGGTATCGGTGCTGCCTCTGCTCGTCGTGCCCTTGCGGCCTCCGCGGTGCCGTCTTGCCGGTCGCGACGCCATGCCGGCGGCCCTCGTCGACCCCGACCCGGGCGCGCCGCCGTTCGGCTGCAGGCCTTCGTCGAGCTCGTGCGGTTGCGCCGCCGCCGTTGGTCGCGCCTGCAGCGCCGCCGCATGACCGGCAACGCATCGGCGTCACGTCGCCGAACATGCCGGCCACGAACGCGCCCCGCCGGCGCCGCCGCGCACTCGTGCGCCGGCACCGGCCGCGAAGCCCAATCGCCGCTTGCCGTCGAGGTGCCCGCGCCGATGGCTGCAGTAGCGCGCGCCTCGTCGAGCTCGCGGCAATCGTCGCCGCCCGGCCGCCGCCTCGGCGAGCCCTCGTCGTCGAACTGCACGCGCCTGCAGGCCGGCGCTCGACGTCGCCGCCGCGCCGGCGGCGCCACCTCGGCCGGCGGCGAGATCCATGCGCCTGGTCGTCGTCTCGCCGGCCCCGCCCGACGCGCCGGCAATGATCGACGGCCGGCGCACTCCGCCGCCATGCAGCGAAGCTGGTCGGCATCGCTCGCGCCTGCCCGCGTCGAGCTGGTGCGACCGTCGACGCATCGAGGACGGCAACCGCGAGCTGGCGTTGACCTTCGCCGCCTCGCTTCCATCTTCCGCATCCCTCCAGCATCCGGCTACGATTTGCGAAACCGTAGAACGCCAATGCCACGAGCTCAGCTTCCGCAACTTCAGGGCGCACCGCTTCAGCCGACGCACGTCGCGTTCGGGATCGTCGCGCGCCTCGGTGGATCGTGGCACGACAACGGCGCGCAGGAGTGACGAATGGCCACCGGTGAAAAGCGCACGCTCGAAATCCTGGCCAAGGTCACTGACCAAGCCAGCCGGCCGCTGCTGGCGATCGGGCAAGGCGTCAAGAAAGCGTTCGGCGATGGCGCGCGGCAGGGCGTCGAGTTCGCCAAGTCGATCGTCTCAGTCCGAACCGCGGTGACGGCACTGGTCGGCGGCTTCGCTGCGTTCCGCGGCGGCCAGTTCGTCAACGGCATCGCCGCCAGCGTCGACGAGCTGGCGAAGCTGGCGCGCGGCACGGGCTCGACGGTCGACCGCCTGCAGACGCTGCAGAACGCGTTCAAGCTGTCCGACATCGAGGGCGACCGGTTCCGGGCGCTGCTGGCCAGTCTGACGAAGTCGGTCGGCACGGCGCTGACCGATGGCACGAGCAAGGCCGCGAAGCAGCTCGGCCAGCTCGGCCTCACGTTCGAGGACCTGCGCACCTCCGACCCTGTGAAGCTGTTCGACCGTCTCGCCGGCAGCTTGGAGCGCTTCACGACGCCGCAGGAGAAGGCCGCGGCCATCGTCGAAATCTTCCCGAAGATGGCCGGCGAGGTCGAACTGCTCGTCGACGTGCTCGGCCAGGGGCAGGCGAGCTTCCGCAACCTCGTCGCGACGGCGGAGTTCTTCGGCGGCACGCTGACGAAGGAGGCGACCGACAGCGTCGTCCGGTTCAACGGGTCGATGGACCTGCTGAAGCTGTCGATCGACCGCGTGGGCCGCTCCGCAACGGTGGCGATCGCCGAACGGCTGGCACCCATTATCGAACGCATCGCGACGTTCGTCGCCCAGAACGGCGACCGGATCGGCGAAGCCATCGGCCAACTGGTCGCGTCCATCTCGCAACTCGTGCTGCTCGCGTCGGCTGCCGTCGTCCGCTTTGCCGCGCTGCTGTCGAGCAACGGCGAGAAGATCATCGAGACCATCGAGTCGATTTGGGTCGTCGGCGAGCCGCTGGGGAAGCTGTTCCGCGACCTGTTCAACGCGCGGTCGATCGTCCCCGGCGCGCGCGCGTTGCGCGACGAGATGGAGCAGGTCGCCGACAAGGTCGCCAGCGCGCGCACCGAGACGACGCGACTGCTGCAGGTCCGCGACCAGATGGCGCGGCTTCCGGGCGAGTCAGGTCCCGAGCAGCAAGCGCAGATCGCGCGCCAGATCGAGGAGAGCGAACGGCAGCGCCTGACCAACTACGAACGCCTGCTGCAGTTGCAGGAGCAGTTCAACCAGGCGCAGAAGCGCGGCGGCGGAGCCACCAGCGGCGACGAGATCGGCCGTCAGATGCAAGCGGCCGAGATGCGACAGCCGGCCGCGACGCTCGCCTCGTTGGCCAGCTTCGACAACCTGCCGAGCCCGCCGACCGACCTGGCGCCCATCATGAAGGCGCTGTTCGGAGCCGGCGGCCCCCGAGACGCCGACACGAAGACCCGGAGCTTCATCGAAGGCGTCTCGGACGGCCTCGATCGCGCCAAGCAGCGGTGGCAGGATTTCGGCGCTGCCGGCGAAGAAGCCGTGTCGCGCATCGTCGACGGCGGCCTTAACGGCCTGACCGATGCGTTCGCCGACATCATCACCGGGCAGAAGTCGGCGAAGGAGGCCTTCCGCGACTTGGCGAAGACCATGCTCGCCGAGCTCGCGCGGATCATTTCCAAGCTGCTGATCATGCGCACGCTGCAGATGTTCCTCGGCCCGACCGCCAGCGTCGGCGCGACGTTCGAGACTGGCGGCGTCTACCCCGGCGAGATGCAGGGCACGGTACCGTTCCGCAAGTTCGCCATGGGTGGCGTCGTGAAGCGGCCGACGCTGGCGCTGTTCGGCGAAGGCTCGGCGAGCCGCGGCGAGGCGTTCGTGCCGCTGCCCGACGGTCGCCGCATCCCGGTCGCACTCTCCGGCGGCGGCGGGTCGACGATGAACATCACGATTCAGGCCATGGACGGCGCAGACGTCACGCGCGTGCTGCTGCAGAACCGCGGCACGCTGCGCGCGGTCTGGCAGCACGACGTCTCGCGCGTGCGCGCGGTCCGGCAGAACGTCGCGGGGGCAGCCCGATGAGCACGGCAGACCCCATGCACGCGGCCACGAAGGGGCCGCTCGCCGGTTCGAGCGCGCGCGCTGGCAGCAATCGTCGACGCACCGCGTGGGCGACGATCTGGGCCCACCTCTCGCTCGCCGGGGCCGTCGCGTTCCTCGTGTTCGTGTCCGCGCTGGCGATGGTCGGCTTCGCCGTCGCGGCGACGATCGAAGCCGTCTGGCGTGGCGTCAGTCGAACGGGCCGGCGTAGCTCGACGGCCGCCGCCGCGCCGCAACCGTCCGAGGAAGCTGCGCCAACGGCTCGCCCGCTGGCGTGGCGCTTCGCATCGACGACGGGCGAACGACGTTCCGCGCGATCGGCGTCGGCACGCCGGCGGCCGTGGCCTGCGCGCGGCATGAACTGACGGCCGCGGCGCCGGCGGCACCGCCGCGCACGGGGAACGGAGAGGACGGCGCCGTGCGCCTGGTCGTCGGTTCGACCCGCTTCGCACTCAGCCAGACGTTCACGCGCGCAGGGCGACGGCGCACTGCGCAGATGCACGCCGCAGCCCCAGACCTCAGAGCGGCTTGCCTGGACCGCTGCTGCCGGGGAACCGATACCCCCGCAGCGTCACAGCGTTGATGACCTGGCAGGCGAGCTCGACGACGTGCTTCTGAAGCTGGTCGAGCCACGCAACGTCCACCGGGGTGTCGAAGACGAGGATTCGCTCCCCCTTGCCGGTGGCGAAGAAGGGGATCGACGCTCCCCGCTCGTTCGGCGGGCCCCACGACCCGTGGCAGATGACGTTGCGAACGCGAGCCGCCTCCTTCAGGGCGTCGACCAGTTCGGCGAAGTTCGCGAAGGGCTGCTGCGGGTGCGCCGTCGCCGCCTTCTCGAACTCGTCGATCTTGGTCCCGAGCGGCTTGGTGAGCACCAGCTCCAGGGTCTCGTGCAAGTCTCCCACGGCGGCCCGCAGCGCGGCGGCTTCCTCCGGGGCATCGACAGACCCAGCCAGGGCGAACGTCGCCTTGCCGAGCATCTCCTCGAGGAACCCAAACGTCGCAACGGCTCGCCCCAGGCTGCACCAGAACGCGAGGTCGTGCGTGTGCGTCGGGAACATCGGCGGGAAGCTGGCCAGGTTGACGAACGCGCCGGTGGGTCGCTGCTCTTCCATGGCCACCAGCATGTCACGGCCGGGCCGGCCGGCGACTGCTTTCCAGCGGCTGATCGGTGCCGACGGCGCCGCTAGCCGCCTCACTCCTCGACGATGGGCATCGTCAGGGACTGCAGATCGTCGTTGAGATCGCGCCGCCTCCGTACCGTCGCCGCCGACCCGCCCTGCCGGCAGACGTCGTCGAGGCCTTCGACCGCCGCGGCCGTCGTCGTCGATCTGCCCGCGCCGGCATCGGTGCTGCCGCCCCTCGTCGAGCCCTTACGGCCTCCGCGGTGCCGCCTTGCCGGTCGCGACGCCATGCCGGCGGCCCTCGTCGACCCCGCTTCGGACGCGCCGCCATGCGCCTGGTCGTCGAGCGCGTCGGCGAGTTGCCCGCGCCAACGCCGCCGCCTTGCGCCAACCGCGCCAGCGCGCCGCCGTTCACGGCCTGCGCGGCTGTCCGGCGCACAGTGTCACGCGACTACCTCGACGGCATCGCCTGACATCCGGCGGGACGCGCACGCCCTCGGCGAGCGCCAGGCCGGCCGGCGCCGTGCGCTCGCGCCGCCGGGCCGCCGTCGCCGTTGTCGTCGAGCTGCCGGAGCCGGCACCGCGGCTTCGTGGGCCGCCCCTGACGGCGAACGCGGCAGGCCGGCTTCGCGCGCTCGTGTGACTGCAGGTCGTCGTCGAGCTCGTGCGGCCGCACCGACGGGGCCTGCCCGCCGGCAGACGTCGTCGAGGACTTCGACCGCCGCGGCCGTTGTCGTCGAGCTGCCTGCGCCGCTGGCGGCAGTGGAGGGCCTCGTCGACCTCGTCGGCATCCAGCTTCGCGCGCCGCCATGCCGTAGCCGGCGCCGAGTTCGGCGGGCCTTGCGCGATTTTCGGCGCCGGCCTGCGGCCGTGCGGGGCCGTCGCCGTGCCGCCCTCACGAAGTGCGGGCTGGATTGCCTCGGCCAGCTTCGACACCGCGCAACGGGTCGCTACCCCATTGCTGCGCGTACGCTTTCGCAAATGGGCTTTGGTGACGGTGCAGCCGTTCGTCGGCGCAGCCGTTGACGCCGGCAATCCCACGATGCACTGGCGCCGGCGGACACGTCGAGCCGCCGGCCGGTTGCTGCGCCCGGGCGGGCGAGCTACGGTCCGCGCGCCGAGGGCACCGGAGGGGTAGCTCCCCTTCGTGGCTTCCAAAACCATCTGCCGGCCGCGCCCTCGGCTCTATCGACCGGCAGCGGAGGACGCGTTCGCACGCGTTTGGCAGCCGATGGCAGATGGTCGACCGGATGAAGGCGCGACGGTGCATTCTGATGCGCTCCGCCAGTCCTTTGCCGACTGCGTCGACGAGATGGTTCGACGCTTGGACAGAGGCCACTCGACGAGCGCACAGCGTCACGAACTGCCGTTCGCTCCCGAACCGGGCTCGCTGACCGAAGCGCTCGGTCCGAACGCCGGCGACCACGGGCCGCGGATCCGAGAGATGCGGCGGGAGATGGGCATCGTCGCCGAGGTAGACCGCGTGTTCCTGATCGAGCTTGCGAGCGCTGCCCGGCAGCGTGCGCCTGCGAGCGATCGGTGGATGTCTGCCGACGCACGCAAGATCGCTCGTTCCGATGATGTCGACCCGCTGGCGGCGCTGCTCCAGCGTCCTGGGGCGCTCCAGCGCCTCGCGCGGCTTGCTGACGATCTGTTGCCCGTCGAGGAGCGCGTCGGCCCTATGCCTGATCCGCTCGACGTCTGGAGCTGGCTGGCTCTGCCTCCCGACCTACGCATCGAGCCGAAGCAGGCCATCGAGCACGGAGCGCCCGAACACGGATTGCCACCGACGCCGCGCAACACGTTCTACCGATGGGTGCGGAACGACTCGAATCGCGAGCTGCTCGGCTTCGACAAGCGGCACGTGACGGGTCCCGTGCCGCCCGTTCTCGTCGCCGGGCTCCTGCAGCTGCACGCGAGCAACCGCCGCAAGACGATGCTGGCGCCCTGCGCGCCGAACGCCCGTCTCTCCGGCAAGCACGAGGGGCCAACGTGATGCGGGCCCGCCCCGCGCTGCCGTATGGGAATGTTCCGGGACTGACCGGTACAGGGGAAGCGCACGCTCGCGCTGCCCGCTCCCTTCTGGCACAAGCCGGGCGCCATGCACAGCGACCCCAACGAAAAGCGGCTCGTCAACCACTTCGGCCTCGCCGCCGTGCTCGGCGTGTCCGCCGAGAAGGTGAAGTCCCTGCACCGTGCCGGCGTGCTGCCGGCCTACCAGATCGGGCCGAAGCAGCTGCGGTTCGACGTCGAGGAGTGCCTTGCACGACTCCGCATCGATGCGCCGAGCCAGGCGCTGGCGGTGAGCTCGTGACCGCTCATCCGATGCCGTTCGCTGCCGCCGTCGCCGCGCCGGCCCAAGCCCCCGAACTGCACGTGCCCCTCGCCGAGCGTGATGCGCTCACGCTGAGCGAAGCCGCGGCTCTCGGCTACGGCTGCGAGCGCGTGCTGCGCGAGATGATCCGCACCGGCCGGCTCAAGCGGTGCGTGCTGCGTGTTGGCGTCCGGGGCGTGCGGCTGCTGCGCGCCGAGCTCGTCGACGAACTGCGGGGCCGTCAGTAGTGGTCCAAGTCTTCAAGCGGAAGGGTCGCGCGCGCTGGTACTACAAGGTGCGCAGCCTCGACGGCCGTTGGCAGCAGCGCGCCGGCTTCACCGACAAGCGCGCGACCGAGCGCAAGGCAGCGGAGGAGCAGGCCGCCATCGACCGAGGAGCCGTTGGCCTGGTCGACCCCTTCGCTGCGCATCGGCGGCAGGCGATCGGCGAGCACGTCGACGCGTTCGTCGCCGCCCTCGAAGGTCGCAACCGATCGTTGAAGCACGTCACCATGACGCACACGCGTTTGCGCCGCGTGCTGCAGGTGATGCAGGCCCAGACGCTCGACACCCTCAACTTCGGTGCAGCCGAGGCCGCGCTCGGCGCCATGCTCAAGGGCACTGTCGGTAAAGCGATCGCGCCAAAAACGCGCGACCACTACGCCTCGACGTTGCGCGAGTTTGGCACGTGGCTGGTGGACGCTGGCCGCGTCGCCGCGAACCCGCTCGCGCGGCTGTCCAGGGTCGCTACCGATGCCGACGTCCGCGTCTCGCGCCAGGCGCTCACCATCGAAGCGGTGCATCGGCTCGTTGAAGCCGCAGAGGAGCGGCCGGTGTTCGCGTGGAGGCGCTCGCATCCGAACGCCTCGACCGACGAGCTCGACGCACTGCGGCAGCAAGGCCGGCGCCGCGGGCTGCTGTACCTGTTCGCCGCCCTCACCGGGCTTCGCCGCGCCGAGATCGCCGGCCTGCGCTGGGCCGACCTGCGGCTCGGCGACTCGCCCGCCGTGACACCGCGGCCAGGGACGACGAAGGCGAAGCGCCGCGACCCGTTGCCGCTCGACGCACGCCTCGCCGAACTGCTGAACAAGCACCGAAGCGAGCTGGCGCGCGACCTTGGGCGCCTGCCGGGGCCGAGCGACGCCGTGTTCCACGTACCGAAGAACCTGACGGAGCAGATCATGAAGGATGCCGAGTTCGCGGGGATTCCCGTCGTCGACGCCGAAGGGCGCCGCCTCGACCTGCACGCGCTGCGCGCAACGTGCGCCACGATGATGGCCACGGCCGGCGTTCCGCAGCAGATCGCGCAGAAGTTGATCCGGCACACCGACGCGCGCTTGACCGCCAAGCACTACGAGCGCGTGAAGATCGAGGAGCTGCGCGACGGCACCGCGAAGCTGAGCTCCAAGTTCTGGTCCGCGGACATGGCACCACAGGTGGCACCAAATGTGGTGCCGTTGCCTGCCGCTGTCGGCTGCTCGGTGCCGCTCGCCCAGCTCGGCACCGCAATCGCCGAACAGGTCGAAGTGGCGTCGGAGCGACACGCTACGCCGCTTGAAGGCGTGTCGTGCCGCTCCGTGCCGGTCGCTGACGAGTTGTGGAGGCGGCGGGAATCGAACCCGCGTCCCGAGATGCTCCGTCCTGGGCCTCTACGCGCGTAGTCCGTCGTTTGTCGTCATCCGCGTCGCTCCGACGAACAGGATCGCCGCGGACCAGCCCGACTGTGTCTCGTCGCCGACGGGCCGAGCAGCCGCCGACGACCAGCCTGCTGTGTGTCGCTTCGGCCCCCCGCAGGCGAAGGGACCTCGGCGTCGTTGCCTAGTTCTTAGGCAGCGAGGGAGTAGTGCGTGTTGGCACTTGGTTGGTTCCAGTCGGATTTACGAGGTGCCTGGCCCTCGGCGCGCCACCGCAGGTCGAGTCGGCATCCGGTCGAAGCCGATCGCCCCCGTGTCGTGGGGTCCTTATCGGGCCTGCGCGACCCCGGCACAAGCCGCACCGGGACGAAGTCGCGCGCCGGGAACGCGCCGCCCGAAGCGCGACGGGCCCGCCGACCGCGATCGGTCGACGGGCCCGACACACCGCGCGGCCGGGCCGCGCGCGCCGGCGCTCACTGCGCCTGGACCGTGCTCTGGATCGCGTTCGACAGCACTGCGCCGAGGTTGTTCTGGCCGTTGGGCAGGCTGTTGGCGGCGACGAGCGCCACGCCCTGGGCGTAGAGGCTGAAGCCGGCGGGCACGCCCGGCGGCAGCGCGAAGGTCGTCGTCTGCGTGCTGGCGACGCCGACGAACGCGAACGTCGCTTCGAGCGAGGTGACGTGCAGCTTGCAGCCCGGCGCGCCGAGGAAGCCGAGGTCGATGCCGGCGAGGTCCTGGCCGACGCTGAGGATCGTCAGGCCGAGGTAGACGCTGCTGCCCGGCGCCGCCTCCGGCACGCCGGTGTGCGTGTAGGTGACGACCGTGCCCGTCGTCGCCGTCGAGACCGGCGCCGGCGACGCCGTCAGTGCGACCGGCGCGAGGTTCACGGACGGGATCAGGTAGGGCAGGCTGGTCGACAGGTCCTGGCTGCCGCCGTCCGTCGACGGGCCGCCGGGCGAGTAACCGACGAGGGTCGCCGAGCCGTACTGGCTGGTCGGGTTGCTGTCGACGTTCTGGAACACGACGGACACGTTGCCGGTCGCCAACGTCAACTGGATCTGCATCGTGCTGCGGTTGATGGCCGCCGGCACGGAGTAGTTCTCGACGTTGTTCCAGGTGATGTACACCTTGCCGGCGATCTGCTCCCAGACGATGCGGCCGCTGCCGGCCTCGGACTCGTTGAAGTCGTGCCACGCCCAGATGGCCGGGTTGGAGGCGTTGAGGAACGCGCCCGCCGACGGCGTCCAGTTGTTGCCGCCCGGGAAGGTCTGCCCTGCGCCACCCCACGACACGAGGCCGTTGCTGTGCACGCGCAGCGTCGCCTGCGGGCCCTGGGGCGTCGCCAGCGGGATGCTCGGCGTGATGGTGCTTTCGCCGTCGTCCGTCGCCACCGGGAACACCGGCGCGGCGCCGACCGACGGCGGCAGGAAGACGCCGCCACCCGTGGTGACGAGGTACGTCGTCGGCGTCTTCAGGAAGTTGATCGTGCGGCCCTGCAGCGCCGCGTTGGCGACGACCGCGTCCCCGAGCAGCGAGTAGTACGAGTCGCTGGCGGTGTAGCAACCAGCGCCATACGACGTGTGCGTCGCCGGCGGCGGCGCGCACGGCGCGGTGATCGTGTAGCCACCGCTGCCGTTGGGTGCGAACCGGATCGTCTTGCCCGTCAGGTCCCAAACCGCCGCGCTCGCGAAGCCTTCCCACGCCAGCGCCAACACGCCCGTGGAGCCGCCAGCGGCGAGATTCGTCGGCGCAGTCGTCGAGCTGCCGACGGCGTTGCCGGCCGAGACGCCGACGACCGTGTTGATGATCGTGAAGTTGCCGTAGCTGAACTCGATCGCGCCCGAAGCGAACAGCGTCGCGCTGAAGCTGCGCGCCGGGCCGGTGGCGGCGTAGTCCGTCGTGTTCAACCAGCGCACCGTGTACGAGACGCCGGGCACCGACTCGACAGTGATGTCCCACCCCGTCGGCATGTTCTGGATGTCGCGCCAGAACGGCGCGATGCGCGGGCTGCTGCCCGCCGCGCCGCGCAGGTTGGCGAGGCTGCCATACGTGTAGTTCACCGGCAGCCCGGCCGGCCCGGCCGCGCCGCTGAGGTACATGACGCCGTTGGTCTCGATGACGCAGTGCGTCAGCGGCGTGGCGACGCCGGCCATCGGGAAGGTGATGCCCATCGCCAACGGCGGCGTGCGGCCTTCGTCGGCGACCGGATCGGCGCCGGTGAACTGGATGAGGGACGGCACGACGGAGGTGCCGCCGACCGGGTTGAAGCAGATCTGGGCCGTGGCGGCCGCGGTGAAGGCGGTGAACACGCCGAGGGAGACGAGGATGCGGTGCATGGTTGCGGAACGTGGTGGTACGAGCGACCCGGCCGCATGGCGACGGGCCCGACGGCAGCCGATCGAGCCGGGCGAAGCTATCGGCGGCGCGGATTGCGAAAAGCCCCCCTGACGGCCTGCCATGGGCGTTACGCTCGCCGCGATGACTCCCATCGCTCCGGTCGCCGACGTCCGCGTCGGCGCGGTCCCGTTCGGCGGCGGGCGCCCCTTCGCCCTGATCGCCGGCCCGTGCGTCATCGAAGGCCGCGACCACTGCCTGCGCCATGCGCAGGCCATCGCCCGTGCTTGCGCTGCGGCGAACGTGCCGCTCGTCTTCAAGTGCAGCTTCGACAAGGCCAACCGCACCGCTGGCAGCGCCTTCCGCGGCCCCGGCCTCGCCGAGGGCCTCGCGATCCTGGCGACGGTGCGGCGCGAATTCGGCGTGCCGGTGCTGACCGACGTGCACGAACGCGAGCAATGCGCCGCGGTCGGCGAGGTCGTCGACTGCCTGCAGATCCCCGCCTTCCTGTGCCGGCAGACCGACCTGCTGCTCGCCGCCGCGGCGACCGGCAAGGCGGTCAACGTCAAGAAGGGCCAGTTCCTCGCCCCCGAGGACGTCGGCAACGTGCTCGGCAAGGTGCTGCAGTCCGGCAACCGCAACGTGATGATCACCGAGCGCGGTTCGTCGTTCGGCTACCGCACGCTGGTCGTCGACTTCGCCGGCTTCCCGACGATGCGCGGCTTCGGCCAGCCGCTGGTGTTCGACGCCACGCACAGCGTGCAGCGGCCGGGCGGTGCTGGCACGTCGACCGGCGGCGATCGCAGCACGGTGCCGTTCCTCGCCCGCGCCGCCGTCGCGTGCGGCGTCGACGGCCTGTTCCTCGAAGTGCACGAGGACCCCGACCACGCGCCGAGCGACGGCCCGAACATGCTGCGCCTCGCCGACCTGCCGGCGCTGCTGGCCGACCTGACGCGCATCCAGGACGCCGTCCGCGGCGCATGAGCGGGGCCGTCCGCGTCGTGCTGTGCGGCGTCGCCGGCAGCGGCAAGACGACGGTCCGCCGCGAACTCGCCGCCCGGCTCGGCGGCGCCTGCGGCGACGCCGACGACTGCCACCCGCCGGCCAACCGCGACCGCATGGCCGCCGGCCAGCCGCTCGACGAAACCGCGCGTGTGGCGTGGCTCACCGCGCTGCGGGCGGAGCTGGCCCGCCGCAGCGCGGTCGGCGCAGGCTTCGTGCTCGCCTGTTCGGCGCTCGCCGCGCGCCACCGCGCGGCACTGCGCGGCAGCGCGCCGGACCTCGCCTTCGTGCACTTGCGCGTGCGACCCGAGGCGCTCGCCCGGCGGCTGGCGGCGCGCCGAAGCCACTTCTTCCCGGCGGCGCTGCTGCCGAGCCAATTGGCGGCGTGGCAGGACCTGGGCGCGGAACCGGGCGACGACGGCGTCGTCGTCGACGGCGAACCGGCCGCGGCCGACGTCGCCGCCGCGATCGCGCGGCAATTCGCGGCACGACGAACCTTCACCTGAGGTTGGCGCTGCGCTCGCCGCGCCGGCGATGGTGCGTCGCCATGGAAGCGCTGCCCGACACCCTGCTGCTGCTGCTCGCCGGCCTCGCGACCGTGCTCGCCGCCCGCTGGCGCCGGCTGGCGAAGGCCGGCCAGGCGCGGCCGTCCGCCGTCGACCGCGCGACGCGGGCCGCCTGAGGCGACCACCCGCTCCGACGGGCTGCGTTGCCCGGTCCGTGCGGCGGACTATCCTGCGGACGTGCTTCGCCGCCGCCGCGACCTCCTGCTGCTCGCCGCCTTCGCCACGTGCGCGGCCGCGGCCGCCTTGCTGCAGGCGCCGGTGGACACGGCGCTGCCCTTCGCCGCGAACGCCGAACCCGCGGCGGCGGCGCCGCCGCTGCCCGACGACGTCGCCGCCGCACCCGCCACCGCGCCGATCGCAGGGCCGGCGGCGGCAACGACCGACGGACCGACGGTCGACACGCGCGGCTGGACCAGCGGCATCGTGCGCGGCGACATCCAGCTCGCGGTTTCGGTGCTCGACCGCATCCAGTCGATCACCGTCGAGGTCGTCGAGGCCCGCCAGGCGTACGACCGCGACGGCGCCGTGCGGTGGCCGACCCGCCTCAGCGTCACCGTCGAACGCGGCCGCGGCACGCCGACGTTCGAGGTGCGCGACATCCCGTTCTCCGAGCATCCGTACTTCGTAATGGTGCGCTCGCCCGGCCTGAACGGCAGCCGCGCGGTCGTGCCGATCGACGCGGCCCACCCGCTGCACGACGACCTGGTGCTCGCGATCACGCCCGGCGCCGTGTTGTCGATCCTGGCCCGCGACCAGGACGCGACGCCCTACGTCGGCCTCGACGTCGCACTGTCGCCGATCGGCGATCCGCCGGCGCGGCCGCCGTACGCGGGCAAGACCGACAACTTCGGTTCGCTGGTCCTGCCGGACGTGCTCGCCGGCGAGTACGAACTGCGCGCGGTCCTGGGCGGCCGGCTCGCCACCGTACCCGAGCGCATCACCGTCCATCCGGGCGGCGCGATGTCGCCGCGCGGCCAGAGCCACAAGCTGCTGATCGAGCGCGGCGTCGCCGTCGAAGTCGCCGTCGGCAATCGCGCCGGCTTCCCGCTGCCGGGCACGACGGTCACGGCCACGGCGACCGATCGCATCAAGCACACCGTGCGCGAGGCGCAGGCCGACGACCTCGGCATCGCCCGGTTGCCGCTGCTGCCGGCGGGCACGTGGCACCTCACCGTCGCGCGCGACGGGTTCCACCTGTGGGATCGGCACGTCACGCTGACGGCGTTCCAGGATCCGCTGGCGCTCGAAGCGCGGCTCGTGCCGATCGCGCGGTGACCGCGGCGCGCGACCGCGGGCAGGGCGGCGTGGCCTTCCGCGACGCCGACTCCTAGAGTGTGCGGCCAGCAATGGGCCAACCGATCGTCGAACTCGCGACCCTCGACCTGAGCCGCGCCGTCGTTCCCGATGCCGAACTGCGGACCTGCCTGCCGCATCGGCACGAGTTCCAACTGCTCGACGGCATCTGCCACTTCGACGCCGAGCGCGGCATCGCCGTCGGCTGGAAGGAATGGGACGCCGAACCGTGGTGGGCGCGCGGCCACGTGCCGGGCCGGCCGATCATGCCGGGCGTGCTGATGATCGAAGGCGCGGCGCAGATCGCGACGTTCCTCGTCAAGCAGAAGAGCGACTGGGCGCGCGACCGCATGATCGGCCTCGCCGGACTCGACGACGTGCGCATCCGCGGCCAGATCGGCCCGGGCACGCGCGTGCACTTCGTCGCCGGCAACCTGCAGCTGTCCGGGCGGCGCCTGGCGCGCATGCACGCGCAGGTGTTCTGCAACGGCCAGATGACGCTCGAAGCGTTCGTGATGGGAGTGATGCTGTGAGCCGCGGGGGCGCGCGGCCGTGACCGACGCGCGCATGCCGCGTTGGTTCTGGCTGCTGCCCGTGCTCGCCGCGGCCGCCTGGTGGCCCGACGCGCCGTACTGGCAGAGCGACGACTTCCTCGCCGTCCAGTACGCCAGCGACGGCCAGCGCGTCCTCGCCGACTTCACCGGCCCCCAGTACGGCGCGACCGACGTGTGGTGGTTCTGGCGGCCGCTGATCACCGCCAGCTTCTGGCTCGACCAGCAGCTCGGCGGCCCGTTCCCGCCGCTGTCGCACGTCAGCAACGTGCTCGCGCACGCGCTGTCGGCGCTGCTCGTCGCGACGATCTGGCGGCGCTTCCTGCGCCCGGCGTCGGCGTTCTTCGGCGCCCTGCTGTGGGCGCTGCTGCCGACGCACCAGGGCTCGATCTGCTGGGCCGTCGGCCGCGTCGACAGCCACACGACCGTCTGGTGCCTGTTGGCGGTCCTGTTGGCGCTGCGCAACGTCGAGCGCGGCGAACGCGCCGACTGGCGCCTGTTCGCCGCCACGGCGGCGGCGCTGCTGAGCAAGGAGTCGGCGCTGGTGCTGCCAGCGCTCGCCACGCTGGCCGCCGGCGCGCGCCTGCCGGCCGGCGAACGCTGGCCGCGCGCGCTCGCGCTGACCCGCGGCGCCTGGTTCGCGTGGCTCGCCTACCTGCCGCTGCGCTTCGTCGTGCTCGGGCGCCTTGGCGGGTACGACGCCGCGACCTTCGACCCGGTGGCGGCGCTGCGCGGCCTGGCGTCGGCGCTGGCGCAGGTCGGCGCGCCGCTGCGCTGGATCGGCGTGCCCGCGGACCTGCCGGGAACGCCTGGGCTGTGGCTGACGGCCGCGGCGCTGCCGGTCGCGCTCGCCGTGCTGACCGCGATCGCGCACCGGCCGCGCCTCGCGCTGGTCGCCGCGCTCGCCTACCTCGTCGCGGTCGCGCCCGTCGCCAGCTTCCTCGCCGCCGCCGACAACCCGCAGACGCTGCGCCTGCAGTACCTGCCGGCGGTGGCCCTCGTCGGGCTCGTCGCCAGCGCGGGTCCGTGGCACGCGCTGGCGGCGATCGTCGCGCTGGCATGGCCGTTCGTCGCCATGCGCGCCGAGCAGGCGGCCGCCGACGCGCAATCGGCGACGATGCACCGGGCGCTGCTGCGCGAAGCCGGCGACGGCGTGCCCGAACCGCTGTTCGTCGCCGGCCTGCCGCAAGCCAACGCCCGCGGCTCGATCGTGCAGCTGTTCTTCGGCGTCGATCGCATGCTGCAACCGCCGTTCACGGCGCGGCCGCACCGGCTCTGCGCGCTGCGGCCGCTGGCGACGTCGGACTCGGCCTTCCGGCTCGAACTCGTCGACGGCGTGCCGCGGGCGCTGCCGAACGGCTCGACGTGGCACTTCGACGCGCCGAACGCGCTCGCGCAGGTGCCGCTGCGCGACGACCTGCCGGACCTGCCGATCGACGGCCTCGTCGACGGCGGCGTCGACCTGACGAGCGCGCGACTGCACGCGCTGCTGCCGCCGGACGCCAGCGGCCCGCGGCTGCGCACGCCGACGGTGCGCGCGCCGCCCCATCGCCGGACGGTGTTCACCGCCGGCGGCTACCTCGCGACGCTGTTCGCCAACCACGCCCCCGCGGGCGCGGCCGAAGGCGTCGTCGACTTCCGCGCGTGGTTCGCCGGCGGTCCCGCGGGCGAAGCGGCCCGCTATGGCGTCGGCGGCGCCGAGTACGTGGGCGTGGCGCTGGTCGTGCCGACGACGATGGATCTCTCGCCGGCGTTCCCTGCGCTGCTCGAAGCCGGCGCCGTGGACGGCAACGGCGTCTTCCGCGCGACGCACCGCGCCCGCCGGCTGTTCGAGCTGCGCTTCGACCGCGGCTATCCGGCCTGGACCCGGCGCGCCCAACACGGCGGCTGACGCCGCCCGCGGCGACCGCTCGCCGACTCGCGACGAACCGCCGGCGCCATCGGCGCGCCGGCAGCCGCGCCCGTCGCGGCCGGCGCGACCGCCCTTGGCAGCAGTGGCGCCGGCGAGCATGATCGCCGCCCCCGCCCGCCCGCCGCCGACGCGGCGGCCGCACACCGCGATGGGAAGAACGCCCGCCACCAACCCGACGCCGGAGCTGTCGGTCGTCGTTGCCTGCTTCATGGAGGAGCAGCATCTCGCCGATTCGGTGGCGCAACTGACGGCGACCCTCGACGCGCTCGGCCGCAGCTACGAACTCGTCTTCGTCGAGGACAAGAGCAGCGATCGCACCGCGGCGATCGTCGCCGAACTGGTCGCCGGCCGGCCCGAACGGCGCGCCGTCTACCACGCCGCGAACCAGGGCCGCGGCGCGACGGTGTCGGAGGGCTTCCGGCTGGCGCGCGGACGCATCGTCGGCTTCCTCGACATCGACCTCGAAGTGCACTGCCGCTTCCTGCCGTCGGTGCTCGCCGCCATCGACGCCGGCGCCGACGGCGCGACGGCGCGCCGCAGCTACGCGCCGGGCCGGAATCCGGTCAGCCGGCTGCGCAGGTTCGTCAGCCGCGCCTACCGCCAGTTGTTCCGCCGCTGCTTCGACGCGCCGTTCGACGACCCCGAGACCGGCTTCAAGTTCTTCGTGCGCGACCGCATCCTGCCGGTGCTCGACCGCGCCGAGGACCGGCACTGGTTCTGGGACAGCGAGATCATGGTGCTCGCCCACCACGCCGGCCTGCGCATCGTCGAAGTGCCGTGCACCTTCGCCCGCCGACCCGACAAGGCGTCGACGGTGCGCCTGGCGCGCGACGTCTGGCGGCACCTCGTCGCCCTCTGGGCCTTCCGCGGCCGGCTGCGGCGGGCGGCCGCGGACTCACTCGGCGGTGGCAGCGACGTCGAGCGCCAGCGATAGCGCGACGAGGTCCTCCAGCACCTTGGCGTCGAGCGCGAGCGCGAACGGGCGCTCGATCGGCGCGCGCAGCTTGATCGCGATGCCGGCCCAGCGCACGCCGGCCCGGCCGACCACGTCCCGCCAACCGTCGCAGGCGCGCAGCGTGGCGAGCAGTTCGACCACCTTCTCCTCGGGGAAGCAGCAGGCGCCGGGCATCGACTCGCGGATCCACAGCCCTTCGCGGCGCGCCGCGCCGGCGCCGGAGCCGGCGTCGCCCTTGGCGAAGGCACGGGTCGGCGGCAGGCCGAGCGCGCGGGTCACGGCGTCGGGCGGCACGTCGTCGAGCACGAGGCGCAGGTCGACGCCGCTGCCCGGCAACACGTCGGACTCGCCTTCGTCCCATTGCGCGCCTTTCCTGCGCCTGCGCACCTGCACGGCGAACGACTCCGGCGCGAGGCGGTGCACGGTGACGCCGCGGCCGTCGGCGGCGTGCTGCGCGACCGGGCGCGCCGAGGCCCAGTCGGGCAGACGCGCGATCAGGGCCCGGCCGAAGTCGCTGCGGCTGGCGCGCAGGTGCGCCAGCGGCGATTGCGGCAACGGGTCCGGCGCGGACACTTCAGGCCTCGCGCGGCGCAGGCTTCGGCAGGCGCGGACCGTCGACGTCGTCGGTCAGGATCTCCTCGACGTCCAGCTGGCGGCAGCGGGCGCCGACGCCGAGCAGGGACGCCAGCGACGGCGTCGTGCGGCCTTCGTCGCCGGAGATCCATTCCTTGACGTAGGTGCCGTGCTGGCAGTGCACGCGCAGGCGCAGGGCGCCGTCGGGCAGCGGTTCGAGCGCCAGGACGCGCAGCGCGCGCTCGCGATCGAGGTCGGCGCGGCGATGGGCGACGCGCTGCGGGGTGCGCTGCAGCGCCATGCCGTCGAAGGCGCGCGCGGCGGCGAGCCCGGCGTCGGTCGGCGGCGCGTCGACGGCGACCTCGGCGACGTAGATCTTGTCGAAGTGCGTCTCCTTCCAGTAGGCGACCCGGCGGCGCTCGACGCGTACGAACGGCGCCAGCTCGATGGCGCCGCCGGCGCGCTGCTCGATCTCCAGCTTCAGCGCCGCGAGGTCGACGTCGGGGTTGCGCGCGCCCTGGACCTCGAAGACGAACGGGCGACCGCGGCCGAGCATCAGCACGTCGATGTCCTCGCGGCCGGCGCCGTGGAAGACGCCGTGCTTGCCCTGCATCGCCGGCACGAGCCGGCGCCCGATCAGCTCCTGCACCGACTCGCGCGTCAGCTTGCCGAAGCCCTCGCACTTGCGGCAATCGCGGCGGCGGCGCCGGTCGCCCTTGCACTCCGGGCAGAAGAAGACCGTCTGCGGCAGGCCGCGCTGCAGCTTGCGATAACGCGATTCGAGCCAGAGATCGACGCGCGGGCGCGGCGCGGCGACGGGCGGGACCGGGTCGGACATCGCGGGGTAGCGAACCGCGCCGGCGCAGGACCTGCAAGCGCCGCCGGCGCCGATCGGCGGCGCGCCACCGGTCAGCGCTTGCGCGCCGGGGCCGAGGCGGAGCGACCCGCACGACGGGCGGGCGCGGCGCGCTCGACCCGTTCCGCGCGCCGCTCGAACAACCGACCGAGCTGGGCGAAGAGTTCGATCGGCACGAGCGGCACCGTCAGGAAGCCATGCACGTCGAACTTGGCCTTCTCGGGCGCGAGGTCCTTGCAGCTGGCCGCCGAACCCAGGACGAACAGCTGCGCCGAGGCGTCGATCTCGCGCAGGTGATGCAGCAGGCTGACGCTCTCGTGCTGCGCGGCGTCGACGCCGAGGAAGACGCAGTCGAACGTCCGGCTGCGCACTTCGTTGAGCGTCGCGAAGCCGGCGCCGGTCGCGACGTGGACGTCCGGAAACTGCTGCAGCGCGATCTTCAACTGGTCGCGCACCAGCGGATCGTTGTCGACGATGAGCGCTTCCATGATGCGCGTCCTATCGACCGGCAGCGGCGGGCGGCGTGACCTGCGGGGCAGCGGCCGATGCCATCGGCGCTTGACGGCGCGCGGCGGCGGCAGTGTCCTCTGCCGGCCGATGCGCATCCTCGCTGGAGTCGACGAAGCCGGACTCGGCCCGATCCTCGGGCCGCTGGTCGTGGGTGGCGCCGCCCTCGCCGGACCGGAGGGCGTCGATCCGTGGACGGCGCTGCGGCCGCTGGTCGCGCGCGAGCGCAAGGAGAAGGGCAAGGTCCGCGTCGCCGACAGCAAGAAGGTGCACCAGGGCCCGCACGGGCTGCGCGCGCTGGAGGAGACGGCGCTGGCGTTCTGGGCGGCGCGCCACGGCGACCTGCCGGCGACGCTGGGCGATTGGCTGCGGCAGCTCGGCGTCGACCTCGCGGCGCTGGCGCGCTGCCCGTGGTACGAGGACCTGGCGCAACCGCTCGTGCACGTCGCCGACGCGGGCTTCGTGCAGCTGCACGGCGAGCGGCTGGCCCGCGGCCTGCGCGAGCACGGCATCGCGCTGCTCGACCTCACCGCGCGGCCGGTCGACGTCGAGGAGTGGAACGCGCTGATCGCGGCCACCGACAACAAGAGCAAGGCCCACTTCCACGCCTACGGCGAGGTGCTCGCGCGCTTGCTCGCGGCGGTGCCGGCGGGCGTCGACGGGCACGTCGTCGCCGACCGGTGCGGCGGCCGCATGCACTACGGCGCGGACCTGCGGCGGCTGCGGCCCGGCGACCGCGTCGAGGTCGTGCGCGAGGAACCGGCGACGTCGAGCTACCGGCTGCATCGCGACGGCGGCGGCACGACGACGGTGACGTTCGCCGAGCGCGGCGAGGACCGCGCCTTCCCGACCGCGCTCGCCAGCTGCCTCGCCAAGTACCTGCGCGAGCGCATGGTCGGCTGCCTGAACGCTTGGTTCCGGGCGCGCGTGCCCGGCCTGCAACCGACCGCCGGCTACTACGTCGACGGCCACCGCTGGCTCGACGACCTCGCGCCGCACCTGCCGACGCTGGCGGTGCCGACGCAGCGGCTGGTGCGCGTGCGATAGGCGGCGGCCGCGGCGCGCCGATAGGATCGTTGCGATGAAGGGGGCCGGGAACGACGAACGCATGGACGGCGACGCGCCGCGCGGGCTGCTGCTCGCGGCGCGTGTCGCGACCATCGGGTCGCTGTTGCTGGCAGCGTTCGCCGCCATCGCGCTCGCCCCGCGCGTGTTCTACGCCGATCCATGGCGGTTCGCGGCGTTGCAGGCGCAGCAGCCGGGGTGGAGCACCGCGCTGGCGTCCGACAACGGCCACCGCGAGATCCTGCCCAACTTCGTGCGCCTGCTCGAACTGGCGTGGTGCGACGGCGCGCCGTGGCTGCAAGGCGGCATCGGCGTCGCCCTGTTCGCGGCGGCCGCGCTCGTCGCGTGGGGCGCGACCGCCGGCCTGCCGATCGCCGCGCGCGCCGCGGCGGGGCTCGCGCTCGCCGCCTGCGCCTGCTGGGGCGGCAACTTCCGCGAGATCGCGCACGGCAGCGAACTCGTGCACTTCGCGCCCGTGCTGTTGGCGCTGGTCGGCGGCCTGCGCGCGGTCGGCGCGGCCTCGCCGCCGACGCCGCGCACCGGCTGGCTGCTCGCCGCCTGCGCGCTGCTGGCGACGTTCTGCTTCAGCAGCGGGCTGGCGTGCGTGCCGACCTTCGCCGTGGCGCTGTGGCTGCGCCGCGCCACGTGGCGCTGCTACGCGCCGCTCGCGCTCGGCGCCGCGCTGGCCGTGGCAGGTCTCATGATCGACCGCGACCGACCGCTCGCCTCCGGGCAGACCGGCGTGCTGGCGATGGCGGAACAGTGGTTGCGCTGGCTCGGCGCACCGGGGACTTGGGCCTTCAGCCCGCTCGTCGACCCGGCGCACGCCGCGCGGCTGCCGTGGCCGCCGCTCGCCGCCGCGGCCGGCGCGATCGCCGAACCGCTGCACGCCGCCTTCGGCCCGCCGCTGGCGGCGCGCTGGCCCGGCCTGCTGTTCGGCGCGCTCGGCCTCGCGGCGGCGCTGCGCGCGACCTGGCGGGACCGCGGCGCCGATCCGGGCGTCGTCGCCCGCTTCGGCCTCGGCCTTGCGTGGATGGGGCTCACCGTCGGCGCGATCGTCGTCGCCGCGCGGGCCGACTACTTCGTCGAGCGGCCGATCCAGTTGACGACGCAGCGGTACCTGCCGTGGTCGATGCTGCTGTGGACGGGACTGACCGTGCGCGCCGTGGCGACCGCGCGCAGCGGCCGACGCGCGCTGCTCGGCGCGTTCGGCTTCTGGGCCGTCCTGGCGCCGAGCAACGTCTGGACGACGCGCTACGCGTGGAAGCAGTGCGTCGTCGCCGAACGCACCGCGGCAGCCGCCGTCACCGGCGTGCTCGCCGCCGACTTCGAGCTGGAGGAGACGATGCTGGCCGACCTGCGCGCCGCGATCCCGCCGCTGCGCGCCACCGGCAAGGGGCCCTTCGCGTGGCCGGAAGCGCGCTGGCTCGCCGGCGCCGCAGGCGACCGCGCGCCAGGGGACGCGGCCGCGCCGCTGCGGTGGCTCGACGACGGCGCGCTCGACGAACTGACGGTGCGGGTCGTCGCCAACCGACTCGGCGAGCCCGGCCGCGAAGTGCGCTTCCGCGGTCCGACCGCGCACGATCGCTTGCTGCTGGCCGAGGACGGGGTGCCCGCGGGCATCGCCGTGCGCGCGCCGTTCCACGACGAGTGGTTCGGCTGGATGCAGGGCACCGGCGCTGCGCCGATCGGGCGGATCCGCGCGGCAGCGCTGCGGCGCGAGTGACGCCGGCTCAGGGCCGGAGGGACCGTCGTATCGCGGGTTCGGCGTGGCCGCGCCAGGAGTCTGCGCCACGGCACGCGCGCCGATCCGGTGCGCGGATGCGCGGGTGGGACGAAGCCGACGACCGGAGGCGGATCGGTTGATTCACCGAGGATCGGCGGCGAGCTCCCGGACGCGAAGACGCGTACTGGGCGGCGTGGCCTTCCGTGACGCAGACTCCTAGCCGTCGTAGCCGACGTCGTCCTGCAGGTCGGCGCCGTTCGCGGCGGCGACGGCGAGCTGGTCGCAGCGGTCGTTCTCGGGGTTGCCGGTGTGGCCGCGCACCCACTGCCAGCGCACCTTGTGGCCCTCGATCGCCGACAGCAAACGCAGCCACAGGTCCTTGTTCTTCACCGGCTCCTTGCTCGACGTGCGCCAGCCGCGCTTCTGCCACCCGGCGAGCCAGCCCTTGTCCAAGGCGTGGATCAGGTACTGCGAGTCGGACCACAGCTCGACGTGGCACGGCTTGGTCAGCGCTTCGAAGCCGACGATGGCGCCGAGCATCTCCATGCGGTTGTTCGTCGTGCGGCGGAAGCCGGCCGACAGCTCCTTGCGGTGGTGGCCGAACAGCAGCACCGCGCCATAGCCGCCGCGGCCTGGATTGCCCAGGCACGCGCCGTCGCTGTAGATCGTGACCGAGGGACTGGCGGACATCGGCGTGCGGGCATAGCCGAGCGGCCGCCGCCGCACAACCGCGCGCTCAACCCGCCGGCGCGGCCGCGTGCGCGCGCGCGAACGCGGCGAGCTCCGGCCACAGCGCCGCGAAGTCGGCGGCCAGCCGTTCGTAGTCGGCGCGCAGCGGCTCGGATCCGTCGGCGAGCGGCGACGGCCGGCCCAGGCGCTGCGCCATCAGGCCGAATACGCGCGCGACGCCCTCGATCGAGCTGTAGCCGAGCAGCCAGCCATCGCGCTGGAAGCGCGGCGACACGCGCTGCAGCGGCGCTGGCAGCAGTTCGTGCCACGCCCGCAGGTCGGCGTGCACGCCGTCGAGGAAGCCGGCGAGGTCGCCGCCGTCGCCGTGCGCCGTCCAGTCGCGCGCCAGGAAGTGGTCGAACCAGACGTCGAGCAGCACGCCGCCAAAGCGCCGGAACGGCGGCTGCAGGCGCGCCCGGGCCCGCCGCACCACCGGGTGCGCGTCGACGAACGCGTCGACGGCGCGGTGCATCGCGACGCCGCGCCGCAGTTCGGGCGCGAGCGCGCCGAGCTCGACGCCGCGCACGAAGTCGCCGGCGAGGTTGCCCAGGCGTAGCAGCGGCGGCTGCGGCGGCGACAGGCGCAGGTGCGCGAGCCAGTTCACGGCGCGAGCGGCGCGCCGAGTTCGCGCTGCAGCGCGCGCCGGGCGATGCGCGCGACCGCGACGACGACCAGCAGCGAGGCGGCGATGGCGAGCGCGCGCCAGCCCTCGCCCGGGCCGGCGGCGAGGTCGAAGGCCTGCAGTTCGGCCCCCACCAGCGCCATCGCCACCGCGCGCGGCGCGGTGCCGACGACGGTCGCCAGGAAGAACGTGCCGACGCGCACGCCGAGCGCGGCCAGCAGCAGGTTGGTCGCCGCGAACGGCAGCAGCGGCGACAGCCGCAGCAGCGCGATCAGCCAACCGGCGCGGGCGGCGCCGCGGCCGAGCAGCCCGTCGTGCACGGCGCGCGCCTTCGGCGCCGCCAGCACGCTCGCGCGCAGCGCGCCGCCGGCGAGCCGACCGAGCAGCGCGTAGCCGAGCACGGCGGCGAGTGCGATGACGAGCAGCGCCAGCCCGGCGCCGGCGACGTGGCCGAACACGAAACCGGCAACCAGCGAGGTGGCGTGCGTCGGCAGCGCGCAGGCCGCCGCGGCCAGCACGCCGAGCGCCGCGAACGCCGCAGCCGAACCGGCGTCGGGCCCGAGCAGCGGCAGCCACGCGCCGGACGTCGCGGCGAGCGCGGCGGCGCCGGCGGCCGGACCGACCGGCGCGCCGACGACCCACGGACCGGCGGCACCGAGCCCGGCGACGGCGGCGCGCAGGCGGGCGAACCGGGACGGCGCGCGGGACGGTTCGCTCGGCTCCATGGCGTCGGCAAGGTCGGCCGCGACCGGCCGCGGCGCAAGGGGCTCGCCGCAGCCGGCGCGTGCCTGCCGCCCGCCGCGTCCCTACACTCCCCGCCCGCCGATGAGCACCGAACTGCCGCCGAAGTACGAACCGCAGACGCTGGAGCCCGCCGTGACCGCCCGCTGGCTCGCGACCAAGGCGTTCGCCGCGACCCCCGACGCCAGCAAGCAGCCGTACGTCGTGATGATGCCGCTGCCGAACGTCACCGGCGCGCTGCACATGGGCCACGCCATGGACAACGTCATGCAGGACCTGCTGACGCGCTGGCACCGCATGCGCGGCTTCGACGCGCTGTGGCAGGCCGGCACCGACCACGCCGGCATCGCCACGCAGGCGGTCGTCGAGAAGCGACTGAAGGAGATCGAGGGCAAGACCCGCCACGACGTCGGCCGCGAGGCGCTGGTGCAGCGCATCCACGACTGGGCGGCGACCAGCAAGAAGCGCATCGTCGGCCAGCAGCAGGCGATGGGCTGCTCGTGCGACTGGGACCGCGCGCGCTTCACCATGGACGAGGTCTGCGCCCGCGCGGTGCGGCGCACGTTCTTCGCGATGTTCCGCGACGGCCTGATCTTCCGCGGCAATCGCCTCGTCAACTGGGACTGCGCGCTGCAGACCGCCGTCGCCGACGACGAGCTCTACAAGGCGACGGTGCAGGGCAAGTTCCACTACCTGCGCTACCCGGTGCAGGGACCGAAGGCCGGCGAGCCGACGCACGTGCTGGTGGCGACGACGCGGCCCGAGACGATGCTCGGCGACACCGCCGTCGCCGTGCACCCGGATCCCGCGGGCGCGCTCGCCGCGGCGATCGCCGACCAGCGGCGCAAGGTCGCCGAGGCCGGGCCGAAGGAGCAGGCCGACGCCGAGCGCGAGCTCGAGCGCCTGCTGCAGCGCGAGCGCGAGGTCGTGCCGACGCTCGCCGCCAGCGCGGCGATGGCGCGCGCCGGCCGCACGCTGCGCCTGCCGCTCGTCGACCGCGAGATCCCGCTGCTGCTCGACGAGTGGGCCGACCCGGCGCTCGGCACCGGTTGCGTGAAGATCACGCCGGCGCACGACCCCAACGACTACGCCGTCTGGCAGCGCCATCCGCGCATCGGCGCGATCAACGTGCTGAACGAGGACGGCACGGTCAACCGCCACGGCGGCAAGTACCAGGGCCTCGACCGCTTCGCCGCGCGCAAGCAGGTGATGGCCGACCTGCAGGCGCTCGGCCTCGTCGAGAAGGTCGAGGACCGCGCGCTGGAGGTCGACCACAGCGACCGCAGCAAGACCATCGTCGAGCCGTACCTGAGCAAGCAGTGGTTCGTGCGCATGGCCGACGTCGACGGCGGCGTGGTCATGGGCCGCGGCACCGGCAAGGAGTTCCGCGCCAAGGGCCTCGCGCAGGTGGCGCTCGACGCCTCGGCCGGCGCGCTGCCGCCGCTGCCGGACGGCACGCCGCGCGCCGCGGTCGGCTTCCACCCCGACCCCGAGCGCTACCGCAAGATGTACGACCAGTGGCTCGGCGAGAAGCGCGACTGGTGCATCAGCCGCCAGCTCTGGTGGGGCCACCGCATCCCGGTATGGCGCGGCGAGATGCCGACCGCGGCGCTGCGCTCGCTGCTGCCGATGCTCGGCGCGCAACTGCAGCGCGACGACGCCGCCGCGTGGATCGTGCTGCCCGACGGCGACAAGCTGACGCCGGCCGCCGCCGCCGCCGCGCTCGCCGCCCCCGGCGCGCCGGCGTCGGTCGAGGTGCAGGTCTGCTTCCGCGACGCGGCGCAGGACCAGCAGCTCTCTGCGATCCTGCAGGGCGCGGGCTTCCAGCTCGACCCCGACGTGCTCGACACGTGGTTCAGTTCGGCGCTGTGGCCGCACAGCACGCTCGGCTGGCCCGACCCGGCGACGGCGCAGGTCGACGCCGGCCAGACGCCGCTCGGCGCGGCCGGCGGCCGGCCGTCGGCGCTGCAGGCGTACTACCCGGGCAGCTGCCTCGTCACCGGCCGCGACATCATCACGCTGTGGGTCGCGCGCATGGTCGTCACCGGGCTCTACAACCTCGGCGACGTGCCGTTCACCGACGTGTTCCTGCACGCCACGATCCTCGACGGCAAGGGCGAGCGCATGTCGAAGAGCAAGGGCAACGGCATCGACCCGCTCGACATCATCTCGCGCTACGGCGCCGACGCGCTGCGCTACGTCGTCTGCGAGCTGCAGACCGGCACGCAGGACATCCGCCTGCCGGTGCAGGCGATCTCGCCGTTCACCAAGGTCGGCGAGCCCGAGCGCCTGATCGACCTCGCCACCGCCAAGCCCGGCCCCTACCTCGGCACCTTCCTCGACCCCGAGACGAAGCAGCCGATGGACCTGATCGGCCAGTACGCCAAGGAAGGCATCACGCCGGCGAAGGCGACCAGCGACCGCTTCGGCGTCGGCGCGAACTTCTGCAACAAGCTGTTCAACGCCGCGCGCTTCGCGTTCCTCAACCTGACCGGCGCGCCGTTCCAGCCGCTCGACCCGGCGAAGCTGCCGCTGGAGGACCGGTGGATCCTCTCGCGCCTGTCCGCCGCGGTCGCCGCGGTCGACGGCCACCTCGCCGCCTACAACCCGTCGGCGGCGATCGGCGCGGCCCGCGACTTCTTCTGGAACGAGCTGTGCGACTGGCACCTGGAGATGGTCAAGCCGCGCTGCAAGGACGGCGCCGACCCGGCCCTGCGCGCGGTCGCCGAGCAGGTGCTCGCCGCCGTGCTCGACCAGACGCTGCGCCTGCTGCACCCGTTCGTGCCGTTCCTCACCGAGACGCTGTGGACGAAGCTGCGCGAGCTGGCGCCGGTGCGCGGCGTCACCGCGCCGTTCGCCGACGGCGAGCTGCTGGTGCGCGCGGCCTGGGCGTCGGCCCCGGCGGCGTGGCGCAGCGCCGCCGCCGAGCGCGAGATCGCCGTCATGCAGCAATGGTGCGTCGCCATCCGCGAGACGCGCGCCCGCTACCAGGTCGCGCCCAAGGACCGCCTCGTCGCGCGCTTCGCCGCCGACGGCGAGCTGGCGGCGACGCTGCGCGCGGTCGCGCCGCTGCTGGCGCACATGGCCGGCCTCGCCGAGGTGACGATCACCGCCGACGCGCAGCGCACCAAGGACAGCGCCACCGTCGTGCTCGGCGCCGGCAAGTGCCACCTGCTCGGCGTCGTCGACCTGGAGAAGGAGAAGGCGAAGCTGCTGAAGGAGGCCGAGAAGTTGCGCGGCCAGATCGGCGGCATCGAACGCAAGCTCGGCAACGAGGGCTTCGTCGCCAAGGCGCCGCCCGAGGTCATCGCGAAGGAGCGCGCGAACCTCGCCGCGCTGCAGGCGCAGCTCGCGGGCGTCGAACAGAGCCTCGCCGACCTCGGCTGAGCGCCGAGCCCGGCCGCCGCCGTCACTTCGGCGGCGGCTCGCCGTACAGCGACGCCATGTCGACGCGCCGCGGGCCCTTCTCGTCGCAGACCGAGAACTGGTCGGCGTACGTCGAGGCCGAGCCGAACTCGCCCTTCTTGTTGGTGGCGTAGAACTGGATCTGGAAGTTCAGCCGGCCCTTGTCGTCGCGCAGGCGCTTGACCCTGGTCAGCCGGTCCACGCGCTGCACCGCCGCGAGGCAGGCGTCGGTCGGCGACTTGCCGAGCCCCATCTGCTGCACCAGGAAGCTGGCGCTGTTGATCAGGATGCTGGCCTCGCCGCGGCCGGTGCCGCCGCCGGTGCCGACGTCGTTGTCGCAGTAGTTGCCGCAGCCGATCACCGGCGAGTCGCCGACGCGGCCGGCGAGCTTGAACGCGAGGCCCGAGGTCGTCGTGCACGAGCCGACGTCGCCGTTCGCTCCGACGGCGCCGAGGTGGATCGTGCCGGTCTTGTGCTTGTACTTGTCGAACCACTCCTTGCCGTGCTCGCCGTTCTCGTCGGGCGTGATCCAGTCGTCGATGGCGGAGCGCTTCTCCTTCCACTCGAGCCACTTCTTGCGCGCGGCCTCGGTCAGCAGGTTGACCTCGGGGAAGCCGTGCGCGCGGGCGAAGCGCAGCGCGCCCTCGCCGACCAGCAGCACGTGGTCGGTGTGGCGCATGACCTTGAGCGCCACCTGCGCCGGGTTCTGGATGTTCTGCAGCGAGGCGACGGCGCCGGCGAGGCCGGACGGACCGTCCATGACGCTGGCGTCGAGCTCGACGACGCCGTCCTCGTTGGGCAGGCCGCCGATGCCGACGCCATCGTCCTCGGGATCGTCCTCCACCACCGACACGCCGGCGACGGCGGCGTCGACCGGCCGCCAGCCCTCGGTCATGCGCTGCCAGGCGATCTCGACCGCCTTGAGGCCGTTGAAGCTGGAGATGGCGACCGGCGAGCGCAGGCGCAGCAGCGCCGGCACCGCGACCGGCGCGACGAGGCCGCCGGCGACCGCCGACGACAGGAACCCGCGACGGGAGACTTCGCTCATGGCGCGCCGACTCTACGGCGGCCGCGCGGCAGCGGCCACGGCCGCGTAGGCTGGCGATCGTGAGCGATCTCGAGCAGGAACTGCGCCGCTGGTTCGGCCACGCCGCCTTCCGCGGCCCGCAGCGCGCCATCGTCGCCCACCACCTCGCCGGCGGCTCGGCGCTGGTGCTGATGGCGACCGGCGAGGGCAAGTCGCTGTGCTACCAGCTGCCGGCGCTGGTCCGCGACGGGCTGACGATCGTCGTCTCGCCGCTGATCGCGCTGATGGACGACCAGGTCGCCGCGCTGCAAGGGAAGGGCCTGCCGGCGACGTGCATCCACAGCCACGTCGAACGCGGCGAGCGCGAGCGCCGGCTCGAACGCGCCGCCCGCGGCGAGGTCAAGCTGCTGTACGTCACGCCCGAGCGCTTCGCCGTGCCGGGCTTCCTCGCCGGCCTGCGCGCGATCGGGGTCGCGGCGATGGCGGTCGACGAGGCGCACTGCGTCAGCCACTGGGGCCACGACTTCCGTCCCGAGTACCTCAAGCTCGGACAGGTGCGGCGCGAACTCGGCGACCCGCCGTGCCTGTGCCTGACGGCGACGGCGACGCCGGCGGTGCAGGACGACATCCGCGCCGTGCTGCGGCTGGGCGACGCGATCCGCTTCCACACCGGCATCGCGCGCGACAACCTGTTCCTGTCGGTGCACGAGGCCGACGGCGAAGCCGGCAAGCTGGCGCGGCTGCAGGCCGTGCTCGACCGCACCGGCGGCCCGGCGATCGTCTACTGCGCGCTGATCAAGGACCTCGCGCGGCTCGAAGGCGAACTGCAGCGCCGCGGCCTGCGGCCGCTCGTCTACCACGGCGACCTGTCGGCGCACGAGCGCAAGGCGCAGCAGCGCGCCTTCCAGGAGCGGGGCGATGCGCTGATGCTCGCCACCAACGCCTTCGGCATGGGCGTCGACAAGGCCGACATCCGCGCCATCGTGCACTGGCAGATCCCGCGCACGCTGGAGGCCTACTACCAGGAGGTCGGGCGCGCCGGCCGCGACGGCCAGGGCGCGTACTGCGAGCTGCTGTACGCCAGCGACGACGTCGCCATACAGCGCGACTTCACCGAGTGGGCCAATCCCGGCGCCGAGTTCGCGCGCGACGTCGCCGCGCACCTGCAGGGCCTCGGCGACCGGCTGCACGCCGTCGACCTCGACGCGCTGCGCGCGGTGTTCCTCGGCAAGCACCGGCGCGACGGCCGCGTCGAGACGGTGCTGCGGTTGCTGCGCAGCGGCGGCTGCATCACCGGCGAGATCGGCCGCGACCTGCAGTTCGTGCGCCCGCCGACCGACGACGAGCTGGCCGCGTGGCTGCCGGACGACAAGCGCCAGTCGGACCTGCTGGGCCTGTTGCGCATGGTCCGCTACGCCACCGAAGGGCTGTGCCGCAAGCGCACGATCCACGAACACTTCGGCTTCGACGACCTGCAGGACGGCTGCGGCAGCTGCGACGTCTGCGCCGACGCCGCGGCGTGGCAGGACGCGCGCCTGCCGCCGGCGCGGCCGCTGGCGACGGGCGTCGAGCCGCCGGCCGTGGCGTTCGACCGCGCGCCGGTCCAGCGCGGCGACTGGCTCGACGTCGCCGGCCTCGGGCCCTGCTGCGTGCTCCGCGTGCACCGCCGCGGCGGCGGTTGGATCGCCGACGTCGAGCGCGTCAGCGACCTCGCAGCGCATGCCGTCGACCTCGGCAAGCGCCGGTGGCAGCGGATCGAACGGTGAACACGACCGCGGCCGCGCGCAGCCCCGCGCGCCGACGCGGTCGCGCCGCCGGCGCGGCCATGGCGTAGGCTTCGCCGCCAACGGCATGGGCCTCTACACCAAGATCACGCGCGACTGGCTCGAACAGCGCTTCGCCAAACGCACTCCCGCCGGCGTCTACTTCGCGCACATGCCGGTCTACGGGCTCGGCCATCCCGACGCCGAGGGCGGCCACCTGCGCCGCTACGCGCGCATCCTGCGCGTCCTCCAGCAGCTCGACGGCCTGCGCTTCGGCAGCCTGCTCGACGTCGGCGGCGCCGAGGGCTACGTCGCCCACGCTGCGGCGCGCATCCTCGGCTGCGAGGCGACGAGCGTCGACCTGTCGCTGGAGGCGAGCCTGCGGGCGCGCGAACTGTTCGGCCTGCCGTCGGCCGCCGTCGATTGCTGGCGGCTGCCGTTCGCGGACGGCGCGTTCGACGTCGTGCTGTGCAGCGAGGTGATCGAGCACGTCGAGCACCCGGTAGAGACGCTGCTCGAACTGCAGCGCGTCGCGCGCGTCGCGGTGGTGCTGACCACCGAGGAACTGCACTACGACCGCGGCCACATCGACGCCTACCTGTGGAAGCGGCCCGGTTGGCCGCACATGGAGCGCAACCTCTTCCATCCCGACGACCTGCGGGCCTGCCTGCCGACGGCCACGCTGCGGCCGCAATGCGATCGCGAACCGGAGGCCTCGGCGCTGCCGCGGGCCGAGACGGTGGCGTGGATCCTGGCCAACACGCGGGCCGACGACCTCCGGCCGGGCCGCATCGGCGTGACGGCCCTGATCCCCGGCCCGGAATTCGCCGCGCAACCGCGCCGGCACGCCGACGGCGACCTGCTCGAACGCCTGCTGGACGTCACCGTCGCGCCGGGCGCGCGCGCCGCGCCGCCGACCGCCGCGACCGAGGCGCGCTTCCGCGCCCGGCTCCGCGACCCGATCACGCGACAGCCGCTGCGCGAGGAGGCGGGCGCGCTGGCCGGCAGCCGCCACTACGCGCTGCGCGACGGCGTGCCGGACTTCGTCGACGTCGACGCCGCCGGGCCGGCGCGCGAAGCGCTGGCGGCGCGCGTCCGCGACCTGCCGCACGGCGAGGCGCTGCTGGCGCTGCGCGACAAGCTGTACCTGTTCGATCGCGTCGCCGGCGACGCGCTCGACCTGACGCAGCGGGCGGCGCAGAAGGGCTTCTGGCCCAACGACCAGCTGCAGCCGCGCGGCGAGGGCTTCGCGTGGCGCGCCACCGGCGACGACCCGTGGCTCGTCACTCCCTGCCTGCAGCGGCGACTGCGCGCCGTGCACGTCGACCTGCGCGTGCACGCGCCGGGGCTGCCGATCGACGCCTTGACCGGGCAGGTGTTCTGGAAGGGGCCGGCCGACGAGACGTTCACCGAGCCCGCGTCGGTCAAGTTCCGGTTGCGCAACGACGGCGCGAGGCGGACGTACCGCGTCGACCTCGCGGCGAATCCGGCGCTGCCCGCCGAGGTGCAGTGGCTGCGGCTCGACCTCGCCGACGCGCCGTGCGAGATCGACCTGTACGGCCTGCGCTTCGAAGCCTGACGCGGCGCGCGTCAGCCCGCCGCGCCGCCGGCCGTCGGCGCGCGCGGCGCGATGCCCGGGCACGTGCGCAGCGCCAACGCCAGCATGCGCGGGTCGTCGCGGATCTCGTCCCAGTACGGCCACGTGCGGCACTTCGCCGGCCGGTCCTCGTAGATCGCGCAGCCGGCCGGGCGACCGTCCTGCAGGAACACGCAGCGGCCGCCGAGCCCGTCCTTGAGCCGCTCGCCGTCGGGTTGCAGGTAGCGCGAGCGGAACGCCGCTGCGTCCATGCCGAGGCGCGCCGCGATCGCCGCCGCCTCGGCGGCGGTCACGCGCACGAAGCCGCCGGGGATGGCGCAGCAGTTGCCCGACCGCCGGCACGACCACGTGAACGGGAAGTCCTCGCCCGCCGCCACGGCGACCTCACCGGCGCGGCCGCCGGCGGCCGAACATCGAACTGCGCTGCGCGCCGCCGGGCTTGCCCGGGCGCGGCGGGCCGGCGTCCGCCTCGGCCTCGCGCTCGCGCTGGCGCAGGAAGGCCTCGACCTCGCGCTGCAGGTGCGCCGGGTCCTGAAAGCGGATCTCGGGCTCCTTGGCCATCATCTTCTCCAGGAAGTAGTGCAGCTGCGGCGACAGCGCGAGATCGCGGATGCGCTCGCCCGAGAGCGACTCCAGCAGCTGCTTGGCGAGCACCTCGTCGTTGGTCTCGCCCTCGAACGGCAGCGAGCCGGTGACGAGGTGGTACAGCGTCGCGCCGAGCGCGTAGATGTCGGCGCGCACGTCGAGCGCGCCGCTGCCGCGCGCCTGCTCGGGCGCGATGTAGTGCACGGTGCCCGCCGTCGTCTCGGCGTCGCCGCCGGCGTCGCGCGGCACGGCGAAGCCGAGGTCGATCAGCACCGCGCCGCGCTCCTCGGACCACAGCACGTTGCCCGGCTTGACGTCGCGGTGCACGAGGCCGCGCTTGTGCAGTTCGCCGAGCGCGCCGGCGACGTCGACGACCGCCTGCAGCGCCGTCGCTTCGTCGAGGCGGCCGTCGGCGGCGAGCACGTCCTGCAGGCTGCGGCCGGGCAGGCGCTCCATGGCGAAGAAGATCGTGCCGCCCTCCTTGGCGACCCGCAGGCCTTGCACGAGGTGCGGGTGGCGCAGGTCCATCAGCAGGCGCGCTTCGCGGACGAAGCGGTCGACCTGCGCCGGGTCGGTCGCCAGTTCGGCCCGCAGCACCTTCAGCGCGACGTCGCGGCGTTCGACCTTGTCGTAGGCCACGAACACGCGCCCGACGCCGCCCTCGCCGAGCAGTTCGCGCACTTCGTAGCGGGTCAGCACGGGGCGCGTGCCGGCTTCGGTGAGGCGCCACTGGCGCCACTGCTCGGGCGTGCATACGCCGGCGGCGACGAGGTGCGCGACGACGTCGCCGGACGCGAGCGCGGCCTTGGCCTGGGCCGCGGGCACGGCCCCGCGATGCACGAGCAGCGCCAGCAGCTTGATGTCGTCGTTCACGGGGTCGAGGCGTCGTGGGCGGCGGCGGTCGGAGATTCGTTCACAGCGGTCAAGTCCCCCTGGCATCGCGCCCGAAAGAACCGTCCGTAACCGAGGGCCATACGTGAAGCATCCAGGCGCCGCGTTCGTCATCAAGTACTTCGACTTGATCGACGAGTTCATCAAGGTCCGTTGCAGCTCCGAGGAGCTGCTGCAGGACCTGCACGGCGCCCCGATCCACAACAAGGCCCACTACCGCCGCCACGTCGTCCGCACCTGCGTGCCGACCTACGAGTCGGACGTGCTGCCGGCGGTCAAGCGCATGGACGAGGGCTACGACGCCGAGGTCGTCGAGGAACTGCTCTACCAGATCTGCATCGACGTCAATCCGTCGCTGGAGATCCACCAGGTCGCCATCCCGACCAACCAGGGCCCGAAGACCGCCGCCGAGGCCGACGACCCGTTCAGCGCCAAGGCCGGCAACGAAGCCGCGCGCCAGAGCCTCTACCGCCGCGTCGGCAACCTGGAGCGCAACCTGCGCCAGCAGATCATCGGCCAGGACGACGCGATCTCGACGCTGGTCCGCGCCGTGAAGAAGGCGGCCGTCGGCCTCAAGCGCCCGACGCAGCCGGTCGGCACCTACCTGCTGGTCGGCCGCACCGGCACCGGCAAGACCGAGCTCGCGAAGGCGATGGCCCGCAACCTGTTCGACGACCCGACGGCGATGATCCGCGTCGACTGCAGCGAGTACGCGCTGCCGCACGAGTACGCCAAGCTCATCGGCTCGCCGCCCGGCTACATCGGCCACAACGAGGGCGGCTTCCTCACCGAGGGCATCAAGAAGAAGCCGACCAGCGTCGTGCTGTTCGACGAGATCGAGAAGGCGCACTTCAAGGTGCACAACCTGCTGCTGCAGCTGCTCGACGAGGGCATCATCACCGACAGCAAGGGCCAGACGGTCTCGTTCCACCAGGCGCTGATCCTGATGACGAGCAACCTCGGCATCGAGAAGATCGAGGCCGTGCGCACGCGCATGGGCTTCTCGGCGGCGCACCGCCGGCAGAGCCTGAAGGACGTCGACCTGCGCGCCGTGACGCTGGAGGCGCTGCGCGAGGGCTTCCGACCCGAGTTCGTCAACCGCATCGACGAGGTCGTGATGTTCAACAACCTCGACGAGAAGGTCTGCCAACGCATCGCCGGCAACATGCTGCGCGAGGTCAGCGACCTGCTGAAGCGGCGCGGGATCACCACGACGTTCTCGCCGGGCGTGCGCGTCCTGCTGGCCAAGCAGGGCTTCTCCGAGGAGTTCGGCGCCCGCGAGCTGCGCCGGCTGATCAAGCGCCGGATCGAGGATCCGCTGACGGAGCTGATCCTCGACCGCGACCTCGGCCCGGGCGCCGACCTCACCGTGCGCGTGCGCAACGGCGAGTACTCGTTCGGCTGCCGCGAGGCCCCGGTCGGGTCGGCGCTGCACGCCTGAGCCGCCGCCCGGCCGCGGCCGCGGTGGATCCGGTCCCCGGCGCGCCCTAACGTGGCGGACCGGCGGGCCCCGTCCGCCACCCATCGATGCTGCTGTTCGTCGTCGCCGTCGCGGTCTCGCTGCTGTTCTCGTTCGTCTGCTCGCTGTGCGAGGCGGCCATCCTGAGCGTGAGCGCCGCACGCGTCGAGCGACTGGCCGCCTCGGGCAGCCGCGCCGGCCTGCTGCTGCGGCGTTTCCGCCAGGAGCCGGACCGCGCCATCGCCGCGATCCTGATCCTCAACACGGTCGCCAACTCCGGCGGCGCCGCCATCGCCACCGCCGAGTTCGAGAACGCCTTCCCCGGCGCGTCGCCGGCGTTGTTCGCCGCCATCTTCGTCGTCACCGTGCTGACGCTGACCGAGATCGTGCCGAAGACCATCGGCGTCAACTACGCCAACGCGCTCGCGGTGCCGATCGCGTACGTCGTGCATACGATGGCCGTGACGCTGACGCCGGTGATCGTGCTGACGCGGCTCGTCAGCAAGCTGTTCACGCGCCGGCATTCGGGCCACGCCGCCTCGCTGGAGGACATCCGCGTGCTGACGACGGTCGGCATGAGCCAGGGTGCGTTCGGCGCCATCACCGCCGACCTGATCCACAACGCCACGCGCCTGCGCGACACCAAGGCGCGCGACGTCATGGTCGCGCGCGACCGCATCGCCTACCTGTCGGGCAGCGTGTCGACCGAGGAGAACCTGCTGCGGCTGCAGCGCAGCGGCCACAGTCGCCTGCCGTACACGCCCGACGGCGAGATCGACCACGTCGTCGGCGTGATCATGGCCAAGGAACTGCTGCTGTCGCTGCGCGAACGCACCGAGCCGGCGTGGCAGGAGCTGCTGATCCCGCTGCTGGTCGTGCCGGAGACGGCGACGCTCAACCACGTGCTGCGCCGCTTCCAGAAGGCCCGGCGACACCTCGCCATCGTCGTCGACGAGTACGGCAGCACGCGCGGCCTGATCACGCTCGAGGACGTGCTGGAGGAGATCGTCGGCGAGATCGAGGACGAGTCCGACACCGAGGACGCCAGCATGGTGCAGAAGGCCGACGGCAGCTGGCTGTGCCGCGGCACCGCCGAACTGGCCGTCGCCTGCGAGCGTGCCGGCCTGCCGGCGCCGGAGTCCGCGAGCGTGACGCTGTCGGGTTTCCTCGCCGAGCAGCTCGGCCACGTGCCGACCGCCGGCGACGTCGTCGACCACGGCGGCTTCCGCTTCCTCGTCACCAAGGCGAGCAACCGCCGCGCCGAACGCGTGCTGCTGTCGCCGCTGCCGCCGGCGTCCGACGCGAACGACGCAGCCGGCGGGGCCTGACGCGGCGCGATCGACCGTCCGCGGTGATCGCGCCGCCGGCGGCTCGCTTGGCGGTGCGTCGTCGCGCAGCTTCTGCCAGCCGGCGAACGCGCGGCGCGCGCTCTCGTCCTTGCCGAGCTCGGCTTCCAGCACGGCGCAGGCCGCGTCTGCCAGCACGCCGGCCAGGAGCCTGCGTCACGGCAGGCCACGCCGCCCGGCGCACACCGCAGTTGCCGGTAGTTCGGCTGCGCACCTCCGTTTGCCCGGCTCTGTGCTCACGGTGTTCTCATTGGTTGTTCTGCTTCTGCGGCAGCAGCAGCAGCAGCAGCAGATAGGAACCACAGAGGACACAGAGGACACAGAGCAGAGAAACCAAGAGCGCAGCAGCAAGCAGCACCCAGGAGACGCGGGGCAGCGGGTTGCAATCCGCGAGCCGGGCGGCGCAGCCTTTCGTGACGCAGACTCCTAGGAGTCTGCGCGGCGCAACTGTTCGTAGACGGCGTCGGCGACCGCCGCCGGCAAGCCAGGCATCGCGCGCAGGTCGTCGCGGCTCGCCGCCTTGAGCGCCGACAGCGAGCCGAAGTGGCGCAGCAGCGCCTTGCGGCGCGTCGGGCCCACGCCGGGCACCTCGTCGAGTTCGCTGGCGATGCGGCCACGCGCCTGGCGGTGGTAGGTGATGGCGAAGCGGTGCGCCTCGTCGCGCAGCGCGGCGAGCAACAGCGTCTCTGGCGCGCCGACCGGCAGCGGCCGCGGCAGCTCGTCGCCGGGCGCGAACACGCGCTCACCGCTCTCGGCGCGGGCGTCGCCGAGCCCCTTGAGACGGCTCTTGGCGAGGCCGCAGACCTGCAGGTCGTCCTCCAGCGCCAGCTCGGCGATCGCCTTCTGCGCCGCCGCCAGCTGGCCCTTGCCGCCGTCGATGACCAGGAGGTCGGGCAGGTCCTCGTCGTCGCGTTCGAGGCACAGCTGCAGGCTGCGGCGCACGGCCTCCTGCATGGCGGCGAAGTCGTCGCCGGCGGCCGCCGCGCTGATGCGGAAGCGC
>JBKDXM010000031.1:0-19357 GCA_046306335.1 Planctomycetota bacterium | reverse complement strand
GTAGTCGACGTCGGAGAAGCCGAGCAGTTGGAACACCGGCCCGCCGAGCGGCAGGTTCGTCGTGCGCGTCGTGAACGTCTGGCCGACGCGCGGCAGCGAGCCACCGAGCGCAGCCAGCTGCGGCACGCCGCGGCTGCCGGCGCAGCCGGCGCCATAGGGCGTGACGCCGGCCAGCGGGCCGAGGTGGAACTCCCACGTGTCACCGAACAGGGCCGCCGGAAACAGGCCAAGGTACATGCTGCCGCCGAACAGCACGTGCACGTCGCGCACCGGGTCGTAGGCCATCGCCGTCGACGAGCGCATCGACGGTTCCACCGCGAAGGCCAGCGGCGTGGCGACGGCGTTGCCGTACAGCCACGTTTGGCCACCAACCTGGGTGTTGACGGCGAAGCTGGCGCCCCACGCGACGATGCGATTGCGCAGCGCGTCGTTGCTGGCGGCGGCAGCCACGAATTGGGTGATTGGCGTGGCGAGGGTCCGCTGGTTCCAGCCAAGGCCGTTCCATTCCCAGACCATGCCGACCGTCGCGAGGACCACCTTGCCGACGACGGCATCGAACGCCATGGCGACGGTCTGTGCCCCGAAGCCGATGGTCGGCGGGCTCGTGACCGGGCGCGTCGACCAGGCGACGCCGTCGTACACCATGACCTGGTTGGGCGAAGACGTGCTGAACAGGACGGTCTGGTTGCGGGCCGGATCGCAGGCAAGGCCCAACGAGGTTTCCATCGTCGGCGTCAACCCCGACGCGACCTGCGTCCAGACTGCGCCGTCCCAGCGGTACACGACGGCGGGCCCGGCCGTGGTGGTCGTGCTGGAGTCGACGGCGAGCAGGACCTCGTTGGTCGCAGCGTGCACGGCCAGCGCGTATGCGGACGGGAAGTTGTACGGGCCGTAGGGCGTGTGCGTCATCGCCTGCGGCGCCGGGCCGCGCAGCGTCCACGCCGTGCCGTTCCAACTCCACGTTTCAGCGACCGTGCCGCTGCCGCCCGATGCCGGATGTTGCCCCACCATCAGCACGTAGCCGCGCACCGGGTCATGGCACATCGCGTGGCCGCCGCGCGGCGCGGGGCCATTGGGCCCGGTGCGGTCGACCCAGCCCTGGGCCGGCAGCGCATCCGCGACGGCGGCCAGCGCGAGCGTCGCGCCGACGAGCGCAAGGAGCCGCAAACCAAACATGGAACGCTGTACAGGCATCGCCGAATCCTCCGCCATTGGGAAACCGTGCGCGCAGGCTAGTGCCCGCGCGCATGACGAACAACGATGGCGGCGGCGCGACGCCGTCGTCGGTGCCCGCTCCGGCCGTCAGCCGCGCAGCCAGCCCTCGACCTCGGCCTTCGTCGGGATGCGGCCGCTGCAGACCACCTTGCCGCCGACGACGAGCCCCGGCGTCGACAGCACTTCGTAGGCGAGGATCTGCTGCAGATCGGTGACCTTCTCCAGCGCGATCTCGATGCCTGCCGCCTGCGCGGCGTCGCGCGTCACCTGTTCGAGCCGATGGCAGCGGGCGCACCCTTTGCCGAGCACCTTCACGTCGATCATCGTCCGTCTCCTTGGGGTTTGGGGATCGCCGCCGCCACGGCGCGGCGGCGGCCGGCGCGCCCCGCGCCGAGCAGCGTCGCGGCGACGGCGAACGGCGCGAGGCGAATGGCCCAGCCGGCCCACGCCGCGCCGTCGTGCGCGGCGCCGTGCAGCAGGCCCGCGACCGTGCTGAACGCCGCGACCAGCGCGACGTATGCCGCCGCCTTGCCGCGGCCGAGCACCGCGCCGACCATCAGCATGCTCTGCAGGCTGAGTTCGGGATCGGCCATCAGGTACGCGAGCAGCGGCCCGGGGTGCATGCCGAGGTCGAGGAACAGGCGCGCGACCGGCACCTCGACCAGCGTCGGGAAGTACAGGAACACGCCGAAGCCGACGGCGGCGGCGTTGGCGAGCAGGCTGTTGTCGCCGGCGACGGCGCGGATCCACTCCGGCTGCAGCCACGCGCGCGCGACGCCGACGAGGAACACGCCGAGCAGCAGCAGGCCGGCGATCTGCTGGACGAAGCGCCACGACTCCCACAGCCAGTTCTGCCAGACGTCGTCGGGCAGCCGCCGCGCGCTGCGCGCGACCGCGGCCAGCGCGGCGCCGACGGCGAGCGTGCGGCCGGTGACCACGAGGTGCAGCCGGCCGTCGATCGCGCGCAGCGGCAGCGCGGCCACCAGCAGCGTCACACCGAGCAGCACGAGCGCGGCGTAGACCGCGCGCGGCACGCCGTCGCCGAGGCGGGCGAAGCCGCGCGCCGATGCGACGGCGAGCGCCAGCAGCAGCGCGATCAGCAGCGCGCCGTGCAGGCTGACGCCCTCTTCGCCCTTGCTGGCGTCGAACGGCACCCAGGCGGCGAGCCGCTGCTCGGCCGCCTGCGCCCACGCCGCCGGCACGGCGACGTCGAGTACCGTGGCGGCGAGCGGCGCGACCTTCAGCGTGCCGGCGACGAGCAGCGCGACGAGCGCCACCAGCACCGCGACCGCGCCCGGCGGCCACGACACCGCGCCGGTGAAGCCGCCGTCGCCGCCCGCGCGGCGTTCGCCCTCGCTGCGACGGAACAGCCCGGCCATCGCCGCGCCGATGCCGACACCGAACGCAAGGCACAGCGCCAACCGCGCGACCGCGAAGTCGGCGCCGAGGATGCTGCCCGTCGACGCCAGCGCCAGCACGTTGCCGGCCGGGGCGAAGAAGAGGAACGCCACCGCCGGACCGAGCCCGGCCCCGCGCCGGTAGATGCCGGCGAACAGCGGCACGACGGTGCACGAGCAGACGGCCAGCAGCGAACCGGCCGCGATCGCCGCCGGATACGCCACCCATGGCCGCGCCGTCGGGCCGAGCCAGCGCGTGACGCTGGCGCGCGGCACCAGCGCCGTCATCGCGCCGGCGATCGCGAAGGCCGGCAGCAGGCACAGCAGCACGTGCCCGGCGAGGTAGGCGGCGAGGTTGCCGAAGCCGGATTGCAGGGTACGGAGGAAGTCGTGCATCGGGCGGTCGCTGCGGGCGCAGACCTTCGTCGCCGGGCGCGCACGCGGCCATGCGCCCTTGGGCCCGCAGCCGGGGCGGCTGACGGCCCACGCATCGCCGCGCGCCGGCGACCGCCGCCGTCCGCCTTCGTGCTTTCGCGCGCGGCGCGCACGGCTATCGTGCGGGGCGGCCCGGCCCGTCCCGCCGCGCCACCCCAGGCAACCTTGAGCATGCGCATCGGTGGAGTCCCGTACGGCGTCGGCGCCCCCCTGTTGGCGGGCCTGCAGTCGGAACCCGCGGTCGACTTCGTCGCGTTGCCGCCGGCGCGCCTGATCGAGCACCTGCGCGCCGGCCAGCTCGACGCCGCGCTGGTGTCGTCGGTCGAGGCCGCGCGCTTGCCCGGTTACCGGACGCCGGCGGGGCTCGGCATCGCCTGCAAGCACGAGATCCGCTCGGTGCGCGCCTTCCGCCGGCGCGGCGTGCCGATCCGCAACATCGGCCTCGACGAAGGCTCGGCGACGTCGGTTGCGCTGCTGCGCATCCTGCTCGCGCGCCGCTACGCCGACGAGATGGCGCCGGCGGTCGGCTTCACGCCGATCGCGCCGACGACGCGCCCCGACGAACTGCCGCACGACCTCGTGCTGCTGATCGGCGACGCCGGCCTCGCCGCCGACGCGGGCAGCCGCGAAGTCTGGGACCTCGGCCAGCAGTGGCGCGCGCTCACCGGGCTGCCGTTCGTGTTCGCGCTGTGGCTGCTGCGCCCGGGTGCTGACGCCGACGCGATCCTGCCGGTGCTGCAGCGCGCGCGCCAGCGCGGCCGCGCGCTCGGCCCGGTCGACGGCACGGCCGACGCGGCGCACTACGAACTCGACGCCGAGGACCTGCGCGGCGTGCAGCGGTTCTGGGACGAAGCCCAGGCGCTCGGCCTCGCGACCGCCGCCCGGCCGACACTGCTGGCAGCGCCGCTGGCGGTTTCGGGCTGAATCGACGACCGCGAAATCCGCTTCCGGCCCGGGGAGCGCTCGCTATGTTCCGGCGCGGTCGTAGCGGTCAGGCTGCGACCGTGCATCCGTGACGAAGCGATCCGGCGGTTCCCCCCTTGGCGCTAGCGCGCCCGCATCGGCGGGCGTGGTGGGCCAGGGCTGCGCAGCCCGTGCGCCGCGCGCCGCCGCCGACTCCGTCCCGGGTGGCGCTGACGGCTGCCGCCGCAGCGCCGCGTCCGCGCGCCGCCGCGAGCGCGCCGGCGTGCCCTGCCCCACCCTCACTCCCACCCGATGACCGCTTCGTCATGAGCACCTCGACGGGCCAGCAAGACCTCTTCGAACCCGAGACCGCCACGATGACCGACGCCAAGGCCGCCAAGGCCGCGAAGGACAAGGCCGACAAGAACGGCCGCGCCGCCGAGACCGCCGAGTCGATGGCCAAGCGCCAGCGCGAGATCTCGGTCTCGGAGTTCTTCACCAAGAACCGCCACCTGCTCGGCTTCGACAGCCCGCGCAAGGCGCTGCTGACCGCCGTCAAGGAGGCCGTCGACAACAGCCTCGACGCCTGCGAGGAGGCGCGCATCCTGCCCGACATCGTGGTGACGATCGCGCGCATCGGCCAGAGCGAGAAGCAGTTCACGATGACGGTCGAGGACAACGGTCCCGGCATCGTCAAGGCGCAGGTGCCCAACGTCTTCGGCCGCCTGCTCTACGGCAGCAAGTTCCACCGCCTGCGCCAGAGCCGCGGCCAGCAGGGCATCGGCATCAGCGCAGCGGGCATGTACGGCCAGCTGACCACCGGCGCGCCGGTGCGCGTGCGCACCAAGCCCGGCAAGAAGTCGGTGCCGCTGGCGTTCGAGATCAAGATCGACACGGCGCGCAACCGGCCCGAGTTCAAGGACACGGTGATCGAGTGGGACAAGGACCACGGCACCGAGGTCGCGATCGACATGGAGGGCGAGTACCGCCGCGGCCAGAAGAGCGTCGAGGAGTTCCTCAAGCTGATGGCGGTCGCCAACCCGCACGTCAAGCTGACCTTCAAGGACCCGGACGGCAACGTCACCGAGTACCACCGCGGCACCAACGAGCTGCCGAAGGAGGTCGAGGAGATCAAGCCGCACCCGCACGGCGTCGAGCTCGGCATCCTGCTGAAGATGATGGCGGAGAGCGAGAACCGCACGATCAGCGCGTTCCTGCAGCAGGACTTCTCGCGCGTCGGGCCGTCGGTCGCCAAGGAGATCTGCGAGAAGGCCGGCATCAAGCCGGAGACCAACCCGAGCCGGCTGGACGCGGCGGCGGTGCAGAAGCTCAAGGCCGCGATCGACGCCACCAAGATCATGGCGCCGCCGCTGTCGTGCATCGCGCCGATCGGCGAGGAGCTGATCCTGGCCGGCCTGAAGAAGGAGGTCGAGGCCGACTTCTACGTGGCGACGTCGCGCCGGCCGGTCGTCTACCGCGGGCATCCGTTCGCGATCGAGGTCGGCATCGCCTACGGCAAGCCGGGCGACACGCTGCACATGACCGACGCGGGCAAGATCGTCGAGGTCGCGACGAAGAAGCCCGAGAACCAGGAAGTGCTGATGGGCAACGCGGACGAGCCGATCCGGCTGATCCGCTTCGCCAACCGCGTGCCGCTGGTGTTCCAGCAGTCGGCGTGCGCGATCAGCAAGGCGGTGATCGCCACCAACTGGAAGAACTACGGCCTGCAGCAGCCGCGCGGCTCGCTGCCGATCGGCCCGATGGTCGTGTTCGTGCACATCGCCTCGGTCTGGGTGCCGTTCACCAGCGAGTCGAAGGAGGCCATCGCGTCGTACGACGAGATCCTCGAGGAGCTGCGCCTGGGCCTGATGGAGGCCGGCCGCAAGCTCGGCACGCACGTGCGCAAGGGCAAGAAGCTCGCCAACGAGTTCAAGAAGCGCAACTACATCGAGACGTACATCCCGCACCTCGTCGTCGCGCTGAAGGACATCCTCAAGCTCGACGAGAAGGAGGCGGTGAAGGCGCGCGAGAACCTGACCGTCGTCCTGGAGAAGTCGCGCAAGCTCTGAGCCGCGCGCCCCGACCCGCATCCACGCACCGCACAACCCACCGCTAGACCATGGCAGCCAAGAAGTTCACCCCGCAGCCGCCGCCGAAGAAGAAGGCCCGCGGCCCGCTCTCCGACTTCGACAAGATCACCATGAAGGAGATCACCGACTGCGCGACGCACGTGCTGGCGGCGATCCGGGCGCAGGGCAAGCCGGAGCTGAAGTTCCCGGACCGCTCGCTGAAGAACGCCCGCTACGACAAGAAGGACGGCTACTTCGTGATGGGCCGGTCGCGCGTCGAGCGCACGCTCTCGGTCAACACCGTCAAGTCGTTCGCGCAGACGCTGAAGATGATGGCCTTGAGCCAGCAACTGGTCGACGAGGACGACTTCGCCACCAAGCGAGAGGCGTACTACGTCTCGAAGAACTGGGACGAGGCCAAGTTCGAGGAACAGCCGGAGTCCGACGCCGCGATGGACGACATCGAGGCGCTGTTCTCGCTCGAAGGCGTGATGCGCGAGCACCTGCGCTTCAAGGCCGACGAGCACGGCGGCAAGGTCGCCGGCCAGCTGGTCGTGCTCGACCGCGACCGCGAGAGCGGCCGGCCGCTGCGCATCGACTGCACCGGCTTCGGCTCGGGCGCGTACTCGATCCCGTCGTCGGTCGAGCACCTCGGCTTCGAGACCAAGGCCAAGTTCATCCTGGTCATCGAGACCATCGGCATGTTCGAGCGGCTCAGCCAGCACAACTACTGGAAGACCGCCAACTGCATCCTGATCGGCACCGCCGGCGTGCCGACGCGCGCCACCCGCCGCTTCGTGCGCAAGCTGTCCGACGCGCACAAGCTGCCGGTCTACGCCTTCAACGACTGCGATCCGTACGCCTTCAGCAACATCTACCGCACGCTGAAGGTCGGCTCGGGTAACGCCGTGCACCTCAACCAGTTCTTCTGCGTGCCCAACGCGCGCTTCCTCGGCGTGTCGCCGCAGGACATCGAGGACTACGACCTGCCGACGCACGCGCTGAAGGACGTCGACATCAAGCGCGCCCAGGACATGCTGAAGAACGACCCGTTCTTCCAGGCGCACAAGGAGTGGCAGAAGGCCATCGAGATGATGCTGAAGAGCGGCCAGCGCGCCGAGCAGCAGGCCCTCGCCAAGCACGGCCTGAACTTCGTCCTCGACGAGTACCTGCCGAAGAAGCTGAAGGAAGCGCAGAAGTTCCTGCCGTGAGCGGCCGCCGGCCGCGCGCCGGCGAGCACCGCCCTCCTGCCGCCCCGCCCGCGCGCCTGCGCCGGCGGGGCGGCCTTGCTTCCGGCCCGACGCATCCGAGGGGGCTGCGGCGTGCACGGCCGCGGAATCCCCTGTCCACTGGCGCGATTGCGTCGCCTGTGCAACGTCGGCGCCGACGCGATCGCCGCCACCCACGCCATGAACACCACCCTCCGACTCCTGCCCATCTGCATGCTCGCGGCCGCGGCCGCCGCGCAACTGCCTGCTCCGACCCTGCGCAACCGCGCCACGCCGCGCGCGGCTTGGTCGGCGGTCCTCAGCGCCGGCACGACGACCGGCGCCACCACGACGCCGCCGACCGTCAACGCCACGTTCCGAGCCGGCAACCCGGGCGCGGGCAGCGCCGACACGCTGTACGTGTTCGGCGGCTCGCTCGGCAACAACACGTCGACGACGACCAACGACCTCTGGGCCTTCCACGCGCCCACGGGCACGTTCACGCAGTCGATCCCAGACGGCGCCGTCGGCAGCCCGTCGCCCCGCGGCCGGGCGGCGATCGCGTGGAACCCCATCGCCAACAAGCTCGTCGTGTTCGGCGGCAACACGCGCGGTGCCACGCCGACGCTGCTTAACGACGTGTGGGAGTACGACCCGGTGAGCAACGGCTGGGCCAACGTGACTCCCGCCGGCGCGGCGCCTGCCCCGCGGCAGTTCGCGGCGATGGCGTGGGATCCGCAGCTCGGCGGCATGCTGGTGTTCGGCGGCCAGGTCAACGACGTCGCACCGCCGCTCGTCGTCAACGACACGTGGCTGTTCGCCGGCGGCGCCTGGACGCAGTTCGCGCCGGCGACGTCGCCGGCGCCGCGCGGGGAGCACTCGCTGCTGACGCGCAGCGACGCCTTCCAGGACGTCGTGCTCGTCGGCGGCATCGACCACGGCTCGGCGACGCCGGAGCAGATCCGCCACCTCGACGTCTGGCGCTGGAGCGCCGGCGCGTGGTCGCTGCTGAGCAACTGCGACGTGCTGACCAATCCCACGGGCGCCGGCACGACGTGGCCGGCGAGCGTCAACGGCAACCAGGCGGTCTACGACCCGCTGCGCCAGCGCATCGTCCTGCAGGGCGGCAACGGCATCACCGTCGCGAGCAACGCGATCTACGTCTACGGCCCGAGCTACGGCGGCTCGCCGAGCAACTACACCAGCGAGTTCGACTGCCTGACCAACACGTGGTCGATCTACGGCAGCCCGACGACGGGCACGACGCCGTTCAACAACACGGATGCGGCGATCGGCCGCGTCAGCCGCTACTACGCGGCGTTCCTGCCGGCCACGGGCAAGGTCTACAAGGCCTGCGGCCAGGACCCGACCAAGTCGGGCAGCCGACCGATCTACAACGTCTACGAGTACCAGGCCGCGGTGATCGCCAACGCGACGTCGTACGGCGCCGGCTGCAGCGGCCCCGGCGGCGCGCTCGGCCTCGCTTCGAACGGCCGGCCGTGGACCAGCCGCACGTGGACCGGGACGTGCAGCAACCTTGGACCGACGTCGCTCGCGCTCGCCGTGTGGGGCGCGGGCCAGCAGCAGCTGCCGCTGGCCGCGCTGCTGCCGATCGCCGGCCCCGGGTGCAACCTGCTGAACTCGGCCGACGCGCTGCTCGGCCCGGTCGTGCCGACCGGCGGCTCCGCCGCCGTGTCGCTCGCGCTGCCGGACAGCGCCGCCCTGTCGGGCGTCGGCCTCAACGTGCAGGTCGCGGAGCTGCAGTTCGACCTCGCCGGCGCTTGGACCGGCTTGTTCACGTCGAACGGCCTGCAGTTGACGATCGGCGCACTCTGAACCGCGGCGCGCGGGCGTCGCCCGCGCCGGCAGTTCCGTCAGCGCCGGCGGGACGATGCCATTTGTGGGATACGCGCCGGGCTGCCGGGCGCGACGATGCGGCGATGAAGCGCGCCGCCACCGCCGTCCTTCTCGCCGCCCTGCTGACCGCCGCCTGCGCCAACGTGCGCTACGACCTCGCCGGCGTGCCGTTCCCGGTGATGGCGACGCCGCCCCAGGCCGGCGCGCCGGCGGGCGTGCCGTTCGAGGTGAAGCAGAAGTACATCCTGTGGGGCTACGGCCTGTTCGGCGAGTCGCAGCCGGACGTCGCCGGGGCCCTGCGTCGCGTGGGCTCGCCGCGCACGTTCGAGCAGCAGTTGGCCGGTGACGACCGACCGACGGCGGCGGTCACCGACTTCCGCGTCGCCGCGTCGGCCAACCTGTGGGACTGGCTCGGCACGCACCTGTCACTCGGCCTCGTGCGCCTGCGCACCGTGCACGTGCGCGGCGTGCGCATGCCCGCCGCGCCAACGGCGAAGTGACCGCGGCCGCGGCGACGGCGCCGCCGGCGCCGTCAGCCGCGGAGCGCCTCGTCGACGGTCGCTTCGTAGACGTCGACGGTGTCCTCGATGCGCTTGCCGTAGCCGCCGCCCATCACCGTGACCCACGGCACGCCGCGCGCTCGCAGCGCCGCGAAGACCATGCGGTCGCGTTCACGCAGGCCCGCCTTGGTCACGGCGAGCTTGCCGAGCCGATCGCCCTCGTGCGGGTCGGCGCCGCTGAGGTAGAAGGCGAAGTCCGGGCGGCCCCGGTCGAAGCACGTCGCGAGCCCCTGGCGCAGCGCCGACAGGTAGGCGTCGTCGCCGGTCCCCGTCGGCAGCGCGACGTCGAGGTCGCTCGTCGCCTTCGCCGCCGGGAAGTTGGCGTCGCCATGGATCGAGAAGGTGAACACGCTGGCGTCGCCGGCGAAGATCGCCGCGGTGCCGTCGCCCTGGTGCACGTCGGTGTCGACGACGAGCACGCGCCCGGCGCCGCCCTCGCGCTGCACGATGCGCGCGCCGACGGCGACGTCGTTGTAGACGCAGTAGCCAGCACCCCGGTCGGCGCGCGCGTGGTGCGTGCCGCCGGCGAGGTAACACGCCTTGCCGCGCGCGAGCGCTTCGCGCGCCGCCGCCACGGTACCGCCGCAGCTGCGCAGCGAGCGCTCGACCAGCTCGGGGCTCCACGGGAAGCCGATGCGCATCATCGCCTCCTTGCCGAGCGCGCCGGCGGCGAAGCCGTCGAGGTACCCGGCCGTATGCGCCAGCAGCAGTTCGTCGCGCAGCGCGCGCGGCGCCAACCGCAGTTCGACGCCGGTCGCAGCCGGCCAGCGCTCGATGCGCTCGCGCAGCAACCGGTACTTCGCCAGCGGGAAGCGGTGCTCCGGCGGCAGCGGGAACGTGAACGGGTCGCTGTAGTAGACGATCACGGGCCGTCGACCTCGAGCGGCGGCACGCCGCGGCGCGCGCGGATGCGGTCGAGGAAGGCCTTGATGCCGGGCCGAGCGACGAGCTTGCGCTCCAACGCCCGCTTGCCGGGGAACTCCAGCAGCAGCAGCCCGATCAGGATCGTCAGCAGGCCCTGACCGGGCAGCACCAGCATCGCCGCGCCGGCGAGCACGAAGAACAGGCCGAGCACGTTGCGCAAGATGCGCCAGACCCAGCCGAGCGGCGTGCGAGCGGCGCGCAGTTCCCGGCGCGAGGCGACGAAGTAGTCGACCGGCAGCTGCAGCACGAACCACGGCAGCAGCACGACGACGAGCACGAGCGAGCCGACGGCGAGGCCGAGCGCCCACGCCAACGGCCCCATCACCGTCTCGGCGGCCGCCGGCGCGGCGACCGCGGCATCCTGGACCTGCTGCCACGCATGCGCGGCGTGCACGGCGACGCCGGCGGCGGCGGACGCCAGCGGCGGCGCGACGCCCGCGCGCGCCTTCGCATACGACCGCAGCGGATCGTCGACCATGGCGGCGATCGTGGGCCGCGGCGCGCCGCCGGTCAAACTCCACTCCGTCTGGTCGGCCAGCCGATGCACGCGTACATCTGCCCGCTGCCAATGGCTGAATCCGCGACCCCCGCCGCCCAGCTCGAAGCCAGGATCCGTGCCCGCACCGCGACCGTCGGCGTCGTCGGCCTCGGTTACGTCGGCCTGCCGCTGCTGCGCGCGTTCTTCCAAGCCGGCTTCCGCGTCGTCGGCTACGACATCGACGACCAGAAGATCCGGATGCTGCGGCGGGGCGACTCGTACCTGAAGCACCTGGGCACCGACTTCGTGCAGGCGATGGCGCAGTCCGACCGCTTCGTCGCGACGTCCGACCCGCAGGAGCTGGGCAAGGCCGACGCGGTGATCCTGTGCGTGCCGACGCCGCTCGGCAAGCACGGCGAGCCGGACATGAGCTACATCGAGAAGTCGACCGCGATGGTCGCCAAGGTCCTGCGCAAGGGCCAGCTCGTGTCGCTGGAGTCGACGACGTACCCCGGCACGACGCGCGGCGACTGCCAGCCGATCCTCGACGCCACGGGACTGCAGGCCGGCGTCGACTACTTCCTGGCGTTCAGCCCCGAGCGCGAGGACCCGGGCCGCAAGGACCACAGCACGCAGACGATCCCCAAGCTCGTCGGCGGCGTCGACCCGGAGAGCGGGCGGCTGGCGACGATGCTGTACGCGGCCGCCATCCAGAAGGTCATTCCGGTCGACAACGCCGAGATCGCCGAGGCCGCCAAGCTGCTGGAGAACATCTACCGCTGCGTCAACATCGCGCTCGTCAACGAGCTCAAGCCGGTGCTGGCGGCGATGGGCATCGACATCTGGAAGGTGATCGACGCGGCGAAGACCAAGCCGTTCGGCTTCCAGGCCTTCTATCCGGGGCCGGGCCTCGGCGGGCACTGCATCCCGATCGACCCGTACTACCTGACCTGGAAGGCGCGCGAGTTCGGCCACCACACGCGCTTCATCGAGCTCGCCGGCGAGATCAACCACGCGATGCCGCACTACGTCGTCGAGCGGGCGATCGACGGGCTGAACGAGATCGGCAAGCCGATGCGCGGCAGCAAGGTGCTGGTGATCGGCCTCGCCTACAAGCCCGACGTCGACGACGTGCGCGAGACGCCGGCCGCCGAGATCATCAAGCTGCTGTTCGAGCACGGCGCCGACGTGCAGTACCACGACCCGCACGTGCCGCTGTTCGCCGGCATGCGCAAGTACATGGAGTACCGCATGCATTCCGTCCCGCTGACGGCCGAGGCCGTGCGCGAGGCCGATTGCGTGCTGATCGTCACCGACCACGCCGCGATCGACTGGCGGCTGATCGGCGCGCACGCGCGGCTCGTCGTCGACTCGCGCAACGCGATGGCCAAGGTCCTGCCGATCGCCGGCGTGTACCTGCAGGCCTGAAGCGCCGGGGCGCCGGCGGCCGGCGTCAGGGCAATTGGGCCAGGAACGCCGCCAGCCGCGCCGGCAGTTCGCTGCCCGGAGCGTGGAACAGGTCGACGTGGCCGACGTCCGGCACGTCGACGCGCTCCTTGCGGTCGGCAGCGCACGCGGCGAACAGCAGGTCGTGCGCGTCGGGGCCGACGAGATGGTCGTGCACGCCGCACGCCAACAGGGTCGGCGCGCGCAGTTGCCGGATCGCCGCGACCGGATCGAGCCGCGCGGCGTCGACGCCGAGCAGCCACTCGGCGCACACGACCAACGGCCACAGCAGCGGCCGCGGGATGCCCGGCATGCGCGCGACCATCGCCGCGTCGATGTCGCGGTAGCAGGCTTCCAGCACGGCGAAGGACCACGCCGGCGGCTCGGGCAGCAGGGCGGCGTAACACACCGCGGCGGCGCCGAGCGACTGGCCGTGCACGCCGATGGCGGTGAAGCCCTGCGCGCGCGCGAAGCCGGTCCACGCGGCGAGGTCCTTCGCCTCGTGCCAGCCCATGGCGACGCGTTCGGGCGCGCTCTCGCCGGTGCCGCGCAGGTCGACGAGCAGCGCCGACCAGCCGCGCTGTGCATACCACGCCGCCCGGCTCGCCATGGCGCGGCGGGTGCCGCCGATGCCGGCGGCGAGCACGACGCACCGGCCGGGATCGCCCGGCGCACGCACGAGCCAGCCCGCCAACGGCACGCCGTCGGCCGCGGTCGTCGCGACGTCCGCGACGCGGAGGCCCGCGAGGCGCTCGGACTTCGCGACTGCGCGCGTCCGCGGTGCCGTCATCGCGTGCGCGGCGGCGAGGCCGACGCCCCACCACGCCACCAGCGCCGCGACGGTCGCGGCGGCGGCGAGGCGGCGCAGGCGGGAGGTGGTCGCGGCGGGCATGGCGCGAGGATAGGCCACGGCGCGCCGCGCCCCGAGCCCTGTCGTTTCGCCGCCGCAACAGACACGCCCCGGGCGTGCTGCGGCCCCTCTTCGTCGTCGCTTGGCACCCGCCTTGCAAAGGCTGCTGCCGCGCGTCGCCGCGCCGCCCGCATGAACTCCACCCGCGCCCACTTCCTGCTCGGTTCGCTCGTGCTCCTCGTGGCCAGCAGCGCTGCGGCCCGGTCCAGCGGCGCAGCGTGCCAGGATCCCCCCAGCTCGCCGGCGAAGGGCGCCGTCCTCGACTGCAGCGAATCCTGGTTGTCGTGGGAGCTCTGGTGGGACCACCACCGCGACGCCTACATGGGTCGCCCGGCCGTTGCCGGCGCGCCGGCCGAGCGGTCCGTCGCACCCGTGCTGTCGGCCCTGCAACGCGCGATCGCCACGACGGACGACCCCGACGTGGCCGCGGAGTGCGCGCTGGCGATGGCGCAGGCCGACGTCGAGCTACCGGACCAATTGCTGGTCGACGCGCTCAGGCCGCTGCTCCGTCGCCGCGACGAGAACGTCGCCGGGTTCGCCGCCCTTGCGATCGGCATCGCCGGACGCTCGGCGAACGGCGAAGCGCAGTTGCTCGCCGACCTGCTGACGGATCGGCCCGCGGGCCGTGCTGCCTGCGGCGACCGCGCCTTGGACGAAGGCACCCGCGCCTGCGCGGCGTACGGACTCGGCCTGCTGGTTGAGCGGACTGCCGACGGAGCGACGCAGCGACTCGCGTGCGATGCGCTCACCGCGACCCTCGCCGGACCGCGAACCGCCAGCCATGCGCTGCTGGCCGCCGCGGCGCACGGGCTCGGCCTGGCGGCTGCCGCGGCGACGCCGTCTGCGGCATCGGCGCGGCACGACGCGGCGACCGCGCTCGTGCACGTCCTGGCGCACGACGACGATCCGAGCCTGCACTTGGTCCAGGGGCGCAGCCTCCTGGCCCTGGCCCGCTTGGCCGCGCGCGACCCCGAAGTCGACGCCGCACTCAAGGCGCGGTGTCGCGACGAACTGCTCGGCCACGGCCGCCGCACGGCCGCGCACGTCGACGTCGAGCGCTCGGCGATCCTCGCGCTCGCAGAACGCTGTGCGCCGGACGAAGACGGCACGGGGCCGGACGCGACCTTGTCGGCGCTGTTGCTGGAACTGCGCCACCGCCACGGCGACGCGCAGGCGCGGCTCTTCGCGACGCTCGCGCTCGGCCGCATCGGCGGGGCGCGCAATCGCGCACACCTCCTTGCGGCATTGCCCGCGGCGACGGTGCCGACGGAGCGACCTTGGGTCGCGATCGCGCTCGGCGTGTTGGCGCACCGCGAGCGCCGCGCCCGGCGGATCGACCACGACGACGGCGACATGCTGCTCGGTGCGGCATTGGCGGAGCAGTTCGCCGCGGCGCGCAATCGGGAACTCATCGGCGCACTGGGCGTCGCGCTCGGTCTCGCGGGCCATCGCGGCAGCGCAGCCGCAATGCGGCAACGGCTGGTCGAAGCCGCGGGCGGCGATGCCCCGGCCATCCACCTCGTCGACGGACTCGTGCTGCTGGACGACCGCGAAGCGATCGAGCCCCTGCGCGCCGTGGTCGACAAGTCCCATCGAGGATCCCTCCTGCACGTCAGGGCGACGGCGGCGCTCGCCCGCCTCGGCGACGCCACGACGGCGACGGCGACGGCGCGGCTGGCGCCCCAACCGGGCGACCGCTGGTCGAGGGCAGACTTGGCCCGCACGGGGGCGGCGGCAGGCCGCCTCGGCGCCCCGGCGTGCATCGACCCCTTGCTGGCAGTGCTCGCCGACGATCGCCAGGAGGGAATCGTCCGCGCCTGCGCCGCCGCGGCGCTCGGCCACGCCGTCGACCAGCAACCCACCCCTTGGACCGTCCGCCTCGCGGTCGGGGTCGACCACCGAGCCCTCGACCGGATCCTGCGCAACCGCCGCAACGGCATCCTCGACCGCTACTGACGCCAGCCGCACCCGCCGGAAAGTTCCCTCCGTCTACGACCCCGGTCGAAGTTGCCGCCGGGGTGGCAGACCCGATGATGCGCCGCCTATGCGCTGCCTACCCGTCGCCATCGTCACCGCCCTGCTGACCCTTCCCCTCGCCGCCCAGGACGACCAACACGCCCGCTGGCGCATCGCGCTGGGCCTCGGCGCCGGCGCCCTGGAGTTCGACGAGGAGGACACGGTGCGCAACGACGAGGAGACCGCGGGCGCGTTCCGCGTCGGCTTCGAAGGCACCAGCCGCGCCGGCTTCGGCGGCGGCCTGCGGCTGGAGAGCTTCGCCGCGTCGGACATGCAGTTGGGCGCGGGCACCGACTACGACGTCGGCATGGGCTCGATGTTCGGTCACTTCACCTATCGCGCGCGCGCGCATCGCTTCGCCATGCCGCTGCGCGTCGGTCTGCTGGTGAACTCGCTGACGGTCGACGACACGGCCATCGACGCCGAGCAGACGTACGTCTCCGCCGGTCTCTATCTCGAGGCCGCGCCGGAGTTCACGCTGGTCCGCCGCGGCAGCACCGAGTGGACGCTGTACGGCGAGGCGGGCCTCGGCAGCGGCAGCACGATGGTCGAGATCGACAACGACTCGCGCGAATGGGATTCGGGCACGGGCTTCGCCGGCCTCGAGTTCGGCACGCGCCTCTACCTCGGCGTCTGTGAAGTCAGCGCCGCGTTCGTTTCGCGGTGGCAGTCGATGGACCGCACCGATCGCGAAGGCGGCGTCGCCCTGCCCGGCTACGACGCCAGCTTCCACGGCGTCTGGCTCGGCTTCGGCGTGGTGTTCTGAGCCGTCGGCCGACGCCGAACCGGCCGTCCGACCGGACGCTCCGGCGCGCCCGACGCGTCTGCGCCCTGGTGCGAACTTGCCGCCGGGCCGCCGTCAGCCATGATCCTGCCCCCATGCGCATTCCCGCCCTGTTCATCGCGTCCGCTCTCACCCTCCCCCTGGTCGCCCAGGACGACACCAGCGCCCGCTGGCGCATCGCCGTCGCCGGCGGCGTCGGCACCTTCGACTTCGAGGAGGACGGCAACACGCTGAACAACGACGACGCCAGCGCCGGCGCGTTCCGCCTCGGCTTCGAAGGCACGAGCCGCGCCGGCTTCGGCGGCGGCCTGCGCGTCGAGAGCTTCGCGGCGAAGGAACTGCGGTTCGGCGCCGGCACCGACGTCGACGCCGGCCTCGGCTCGCTGTTCGGCCACTTCACCTACCGCTTCAAGGCCGACCGCTTCGCGATGCCGCTGCGCGGCGGCCTGCTGGCCAACTCGTTGATCCTCGACGAGACGATCAGCGACGTCGAGACGCGCTACTACTCCGGCGGCCTCTACGTCGAAGTCGCGCCGGAGTTCACCCTGGTGCGCAGCGGCCGCACCGAGTGGACGCTGTACGGCGAGGCCGGCATCGGCAGCGGTGCCACGCAGGTCGAGCGCGAAGGCGACACGCGCGAATGGGACGCACGGACGTCGTTCGCCGGGCTGGAGTTCGGCACGCGGCTCTACCTCGGCGGGATCGAACTCAGTGCGGCCGTCGTGTCGCGCCTGCAGTCGATGGACGAGAGCGACCCGGAGGGCAACCCGGCGACCCGAGTCCGCGGCTACGACGCGAGCTTCACCGGCGTGTGGCTCGGCTTCGCCGTCGTGTTCTGAGCCGGGCGGACCCGGCGACCTGATGCGCGCGGGCCACGTCGCCCCTGCGCGCGCGCCGCAGCGCCCAGGGCATGCGGCCATCGACGACGTGCCCGGTAACGACGCCAATCGGCGACGGACAGCCACCGGCACGCATCCGCCGCAGCGACGCAGCCGGGCTGCGCTCCGCGACCACGACTTGCTGCCTGCGTTGGTTCGACCAGCGCTGATGCCACGGCTGGCCACTGCTCTCCTTCCATTGCAAGCAGCGTGCTCGCTCGCGGATGCGCAACCGCCGTGGCTGCGATGGCGATGTCTTCGATCGACGCCGGCGCGCAGGTCGGCAGCTCCTGCAACTTCGGTCCTGAGGTCGGCGCGTACACGCGGATCACCGCAGCACGCTCCTCGGAACGGCGACGGCGGCCAACCCGCTCGACGGCGTCACCTTCACCGTGACGCTCCCCGTCGCGCTGCCGTACGACAACGCGACCCATCCGCAGGTGCAGGCGAACGGCCAGCTCTGGTTCGGGCCGACGGCGACCCTTGGCGACGCCTACACGCCGCTGACGAGCACGGCCACGACGCCCGGCTTCGCCGCCGCCTGCGGCCGCGACCCGCAGGTCGGTGACGAAGTCGCCGGCAGCGGCATTCCTGCCGGCGCGACGGGGACCGCCGGCGCAGTGACCGCGTACGGACCGTGGTCGGAACTGCGCTGGGAGGTCGGCGGCAGCGTGAACACCTCGGCGCGTCACCACGCCGGCTTGCGCAGCCCGAACGCCTCGATCCCGCGCAACGTCAACGGCGTCGCCGTGACGCCATCGACGCCGCTGGCGACGCCGTTCGGTCCATTCGCGACGCTGCAGGTCCGCGGCAACGGGATCATCCGATCGGCAACCTCTGACGCCGAGCGCGCGGGCGAACACCCAGCCCGCGTGCGATGCCGCCGCGACCCGGTGTCATGCGGGCGGGGTGCGCAGCGCGCGCACGCACCGCTGCGGCCCGCGCATACTGCGGTCCGCAACTGCGCGCATCGGGCCTTCCCCGGCCGGTCCCCGTCCGCGCCAGAACCTGCTACACTTCTTCATCTGCCCGCGCAGAAGCGCGCGGGCCTTCGTCCTTAACCTCTGTTTCGAACCACTGCCTCTCTGAGCCAAACCATGCTGCTCCGTTCTTCCTCCGCCACCATCGCCGCGACGCTGGCCTTCGCCGCCGCCGCCAGCGCCCAAGTCGGCACCTTCTACACCTTCTCGCAGTCGGTCGGCACGTACGTGCCGGTGACCGGCGGCACGATCATCTCGACGGCCTCGACGACCAACACGCTCGACGACAACACGTTCGCGGTGACGATGCCGTTCGCGGTGACGTTCGACAACGCGACGTACACGCAGATCCAGGTGTGCACGAACGGCTGGCTCTCGTTCGGCGGCACGTCGCCTGGCACGACGCAGTACTCGCCCCTGTCCGGCACGGGCGTGACGCCTGGCTTCGTCTCGGCCTTCGGTGGCGACCTCCAAGGCGGTTACGCCACGGCGGCCGACCGCACCCTCGGCAGCAACGTGCTGACCAACGTCGTCGCCGTCGGTCCGATCTCGGTCGGTGACACGATCGCCGGCACGGGCATCGCGGCGGGCACCACGGTCACGGCGGTCGCGGGCAACACGATCACGATCAGCACCAATGCGACGACCACCGGCACGGTGGGCGCGATCACGTGCTACGGCCCGTGGTCGGACATGCGCTGGGACGTCCAGGGCACGGCCCCGAATCGTGAGGTCGTCGTGCAGTGGAGCAACTTCCGCCCGTTTGCCACCACCGCGAGCCAGCGGCTAAACTTCCAGGTCCGCCTTGGTGAGGGCGGCGCGATCCGCTGCTCCTACGGCGACTGCTCGCCGGGCACGAGCACGTCGACCACGGCGCGCCAGGTCGGCCTGCGCGGCCCGACCAACGCCTTCCCGGCGAACGTCAACAATCGGCTGAGCGTCAAGGGCAGCAGCGACTGGGCCACGTCGCTCCCCGGCACGGCGAACACGTCGGGCCAGCCGTTCAACAACGTCACCCCGGCGAACGTCATCCCGGTCGGCCTCGATTACAGCTGGTCGCCGCCGGTGGGCGTCGTCGCCACCAACACGACCCTCGGCACCGGCTGCGGCGCCGCGGGCTTCAACTCGTTCTACGCGAGCTACGCGGATGCCGCCCTGGCCTCGGCCGCGCTCACTGGCAACGCGCTGTCGCTGAACCCGACGGCGACCGGCTACGTCGGCACGTGGCTGCCGACCGCCGCGAGCGCGCTGTTCGTCACCCCCACGGCGGCCGCCACGACGCTGGCCGTCGGTGACG
>JBKDXM010000030.1:0-21636 GCA_046306335.1 Planctomycetota bacterium | reverse complement strand
GCTGTGCGTCGTGCAGCTCTGGCAGTGGGCCGCCGGCAAGGAGCTGACCGAGGCGCAGGCCGACGCCGTGCACGCGCAGGCGGTGCAGGCGCTCGCCACGCCGACGGTCGCGGCGATGCGCGACGCCGAGAAGCAGCGCTGCTGGGAACTGTGCATCGGCTATACGACGTGGTTCGCGGCGCTGTTCGAGGCTGCGCCGGACGCAGCGCAGCAGGCGCCGCTGCGGCAGGCGGCGGCGCAGGTGTTCCGCAAGCTCGTCGGCGTCGCGCCGGACGAACTGACGCTGGACGCGCGCGGCCTGGTCGCGGCTGCCGGGCGCGGCAAACCGCCGTCGGCAGGCGCGCCGCGCCCGCCGGCCGCCGCCGCTGGTGCTGGCGCCGAGTTCGACGTCTTCCGTTGCGTGCAGCCGCCGGGCTGCGACGAACAGAAGGCGTCGGGCTATCTGTTCCTGCGGCGCAACGACGGCCGCGACTATTGCCAGATGTTCCTCTATCCCGTCGCCGCGGGCGCTGGCGACGCGAAGGCCGACTTCGACAAGGCGTGGAACTTCTTCGCGCGCAAGCCGGCGGAAGGGGTCGGCGAGCCGGCGTCGCTGCGGACCGCGACCGTCGACGGTTGGACCATGCACGCCGCGACTGCGGCCGGCCAGTACGGCGGCCAGCCGTACCAGATCGTCCTGCGCAGCTTCACGCAGGGCCGGGCGCAGTACTTCGCCGCGTGCGTCTTCACCAAGGCGGCGCAGGCAGCCGTGACCGACGCGTTCCTGGACTCCGTGCAGGTCGATCCGGCGAAGCTGCAGGAGCGGCTGCGCAGCCTCGGCATCGCGCCCGGCGAGGTCGCCGCGGGCAAGGTCGCCGCCGGCGCCGCGGCGGGCGCGCCCACGGCGATGAAGATCGCGTACCCGAAGATGACCTACAAGGACGGCACCGTCGTGCAGGCGTTCTTCGACTGCCTGCAGGTGGCGCGCAGCGACGGTACCGAGGTCCGCATCCACTTCCCCAACCGGGAACTCGACAACACCGGCGACCGGCCCGATCGCCGCGAACACGAATCGAGGTACTGGGACGCCTGCGTCGCCCCGCAGTTCGCCTACGGCGCCATCGCCGTGCGGGTGCGGGACTCGTTCGGCTGGGGTGCGACGATCTACGAGGCGGAGGCCACGGACCGGCGCGACGGCCGGCGGGTCTGCCTCAACCTGCTGGAGTCGTGGGAGAACGGCAGTTGCACCGTGTTCGTGGCGCTGGCCCCCGACCGCGCGACGTTGCACGCGAAGTACCCGACCGCCGACGACGTCACGGCGATGACCCGCTTCAACGAGTTCCACGCGACGGCGGCCGACCTCGCGGGCTCCTGGAGCAGCTACGCGGGGGCCGCGGCGTCGTACTACTACACCGCGACCGGTCTCTACGCCGGCACCGTGACCGCCCAGACCAGCGACGACTTCACGTTCCGGCCGGACGGCACGTACGAGAGCAGCCACTCGGCCACGACGACCTACAACACGACGCCGACGCAGTTCCGCTCGCGGTACGAAGGGCGCTTCCAGGCCTTGCCCGGCACGCTGAACCTCACCAACCGGCTCGCGAACGACCCCGGCGAGTTCCACTGCCGCTTGGAGGCCGTGCGCGGCGGCTATGCGCTGCGGCTGGTCAACAAGAAGTTCACCGGCAACAACACGCTGTTGGTGAAGACCAGGTAGACGCAGCGCCGGTGCGTGCGGCAGCGCCGGCGCGTTGTCGGCACGGCGGTTGCAGCGCGCGCCGGCGGAAACGGCGGCGGGCTGGTCGGGCGATGCCGCGGTCGGCGGCCTCGCCGCCGGGGATTTCGCGCCAAGTGTGGCACGGCCCGCTTCCGGCTGTCGCCTTGTCTGCTGGCAGGTCCCGCTCCCGCCTGCCCCCCGACGTTCCGTCTGTTCGACCAACCTCCACCCGACCTCCTGTCATGGCCTCCCCTTCATCCCACCTCCGTGTGCTGGCCGGCGTCGCGTCGCTCGCCGGTCTGCTGCCGGCCCAAGCCGCCGTCGACGTGCCTGCCCACGCCGCCATCACCGAGTGCAACGAGATCCTGCCGTTGCCGTTCGGCTTCGCCGCGTTCCGGACGCAAATGGTCGTCGATCCGCTGGCGATCTCGCCGAGCGGCGCCGTGCTGACCGGCCTGCGCTTCCGCGTCGATCGGTATGCGCTGCCGCGCGCGGCCAGCATCCTGCCGGGCGTCACGGTCCGACTGAGCCACACGAGCCAGACCCTGGCCAGCGTATCGACGACGTTCGCGACCAACGTCACCGCGCAGCCGGTCGTCGTCTACCAAGGTCCGTTGTTCTTGCCGGGCTACACCGATCGCGTCGCGGGCGCCCTGCCGTGGGACATCCACATCCCGTTCAGCGGGCCGTTCCAGTACACCGCGTCCCAGGGCCGGCTGCTGATCGACATCGAAGGCACCGGCGTCATCCCGCCGGGTCCAGGCGGCCCCACGCCGACGTGCTTCGTCGACGCGGCGGAGCCAGGTGGTTCCGCGACGTGGTTCGGCGAGATGGGCGTCAGCGCCAGCTTCGGCCAAATCAACCTCACGGCAACGACCCAGGGCGACCTCGAGCCGCTGCGCATCAGCCCCGGCAACCCCATCGCGTTCGTCTCGCGGACGGGGTTCACGCCGCGTCCGGCGTGGCTCGCCCTCGGTCTGGCGGCGCTGCCGGCGCCGATCGACCTGACGCCGATCGGTGCCCCGGCCAACACGGCGTACATCGCGGCGGACGTGCTCCTGCCGTTGGCGTGGACGCCGACGTTCATGGGGCACGAAGCCACGGTGACGCTGACGTTGCCGAACAACGCGGCGTTGATCGACACGTTGCTCTATGGCCAGTCCCTGGTCCTGGACGCGGGCGCGAACCAGCTCGGCGTGCAGCTCAGCCGGGCAGTCGAGGTGCGCGTCGGCGACGCCACCGAGGTCGCGTACGTGCGGCAGGTGGACGCCGTCGGCAGCGGCGCGGCGACGGGCGGAATCGTCAACCTCGGCTCGTTCGCGCAGCCGCGCTTCGCGGCCGCGGCCTTCCGGCTCGAAGGCGTCTTCTTCTGACCAGCGGCGACCTGACGCCGTTGCCATGGCGCCATCTGCGATGCTGTTCCGTCTGGTCGGTGCGCGGGCCGGTTCGCGTCCGACGACGCGCCGACGACGCGCCGGCCCCGTCGCGTCGCGATGGAGTACGCTTACGGCCGTGACGCCGCCCGCCGACAACTCGCAACCAGGCCCTGCGCCATTGACGGAGTTGTTGCGCCGGGCGGCGAACGGCGAAGTGGCGGCGGCCGAGTCGGCGCTGCCCGTCGTCTACCGCGAGCTGCATCGGATCGCGCAGGCCCGCATGGCCAACGAGCGCGCCGACCACACCCTCCAGGCGACGGCCCTGGTGCACGAGACCTGGCTGAAGCTGGTCGGCATGGGCGCGGCCACGTGGAGCGATCGCGCCGCCTTCTACCAAGCCGCCGCGACGGCGATGCGGCGCATCCTGGTCGATCACGCGCGCCGGCGGGCGCGGCTGAAGCGCGGCGGCGGCCGGGCGGGCGATCCGGTGACCGTGAGCCGGCTGCCGGCGCGGTCGATCGACGTCGACGACGCGCTCACGTTCCTGCAGCTCGACGAGGCGATCGCCCGGCTCGAGGCGACGGATCCGCGCGCGGGCGCGGTCGTGCGGTTGCGGTTCTACGGCGGGCTCGACGTCGACGCGACCGCCGCAACGCTCGGCTTGTCGCGGCGGACGGTCCTGCGCGAGTGGGCGTGGGCGCGGGCGCGGCTCTTCGCGGCCATGGCCGAGCCGTCGTCGGGACCCGCAGCGCCCGAGTCGCCCGGCGCTGGCCACGGACCAGGACCATCGTCGCCGTGATGGCGCAGAGCGCCCTGAAACCATGAGCGAACGCGGCAAGGAGTTGTTCGAAACGTTGATCGAACTGCCGCCGGGCGAGCGGTCGTCGTTCCTGTCGACGTGCTGCAGCGACGACCCCGAGCTGCAGCGCGAGTTGCAGGCGCTGCTGCGCGCGCACGAAGCGGCCGGCGACTTCCTGGCGTATCCGGCGGAGATCGTCGCCGCGATCGCCGGCGACGCGGGCGGCGAAGACGGCGGCAGCGAGCCCGGCGACACGATCGGGCACTACGAGCTGGTCGAGCAGCTGGGTGTGGGCGGGTCCGGCGTCGTGTGGCGCGCGCGGCAGCTGCATCCGGTCGTCCGCGACGTCGCGCTGAAGCTGTTGCGTCGCGGCCGCGACGGCGACGAGTCGGCGCTGCGGTTCCGCGCCGAGTGGCAGTTGCTCGCGCGCATGCAGCATCCTGGCGTCGCCAAGGTGTTCGACGCCGGCGTGCTCGCCGACGGGCGGCCCTGGCTGGCGATGGAGCTGGTGGAGGGCGCGCCCATCACCGAGCACGCGCTCGGCGCCGGACTGTCGCTGCGCAGCCGCCTCGGCCTCTTCACCGAGGTCTGCCGCGCCGTGCAGCACGCGCACCAGAAGGGCGTCGTGCACCGCGACCTCAAGCCGTCGAACGTATTGGTGACGCAGCGCGACGGCGCGCCGCGCCCGGTGGTCATCGACTTCGGCATCGCGGCGGCGGACGACCTCGGCGTCGGCGCGGCGGGCGTCGACGGCTTCCGCTTCGGCACGCCCGAGTACATGAGCCCGGAGCAGGCCGGCGCCGACGCGCTCGCGGTCGACGTGCGCACCGACGTCTACGCGCTGGGCGTGCTGCTCTACGAACTCGCGTGCGGCGAACGGCCGCATCGGCGGCCGGCCGGGCCCGACGCGGCGCGACGGCTGCTGGCGGCGATCCGTACGCAGACGCCGACGCCGCCGAGCCGGCGCGCGGCCCAGCGGGTGCCGCGCGACCTCGATCGCGTCGTCGCGTGCGCGATGGCCAAGGACCCGAGCGACCGCTATCCGTCCGCCGCGGCCCTCGCCGACGACGTCCTGCGCGTGCTGGCCGACGAGCCGATCGCGGCGGCGCCCACGTCCTCGGCGGGCCGGTTCGCGTTGTTCCTGCGGCGTCACCGTCTCGCCGCGGCGACCGGTGGCGCGATCGTCCTCGCCCTCGCCGTCGGGCTCGTCGGCGCGGTCGTCGGTCACCGGGACGCGCGGCGCGCCGAGGCGGCCGCGCGCGTCGACCAGCAACGCGCCGAGGCCGCCACGGCCGTGGCGGTGGCCGAGCGCGACCGGGCCAAGCGCGAGTCGCAGAAGGCCCATCGCGCCCTCGACCTGCTCGACGACTTGTGGGCCAACGTCGACACGTCGCGGATGGCGCGGCCGGACTATCCCGTCCACGAGCTGCTGCGCGATTACGAGCGCGTCGTCACGGCGTCCGCCAGCGGCGAACCCGAGGTGGAACTGCGGCTGCGGTGTTCACTGACCAAGCTGCATGTCGCCGCCGGCAAGCAGCAGTCGGCCATCCAGCACGCGACCCGCGCCATCGAACTGGCGCAGGCGATCGGCGTGCCGGCGAGAGAGGTCGAGGCGCTGATCCTGCGCGCGATCGTCCTCATGGAGACGGACCATCGTGCGGCCGAACGCGACGTCACTGCGGCGCTCGCGCTGGCGACGCCCGAGCGCGACGTCGAGCCCCGACTGCGCGCCCAGGCGCTCGAACTGCGCGTCAAGTGCATGCTGCGCGTCGATCGACTCCAGGACGCCCTGGCGGACGCCGAGGCGGCCTTGCGTTTGCGCGAGGCCGACGGGGGGGCGCATGGATTGGCGTGCGCGCTGCAGGCGTTGGCGCGGGTGCTCACCACCCTGGACCGAGTTGGCGACTCGGACGTGGCCGTGGCGCACTCGGAGAAGGCGATCGAGTTGCTGGCACCGTTCGGCGAGAAGGATCCGGCGTCGATCACCGCCATCCTGCAACTCGCCGTGCTGAAGCAACGGCGCGGTGAGTTGGAAGCCGCCGAGACGCTCTACCTCGACGGCATGCGGCGTCAGCGCCTGCTGTACGGCGAAGACCATTGGGCGGTGGCGGCGACGCGGTCCTCTCTCGCCTGGCTGCTGTACGCACATGGCCGCTTCGACGAAGCCGAGCCGATGCTGAAGGAGGCGCTGGCCGTGTTCCGCCGCGACCTCGGCGAACAGAGTGCACGCGCGTCGGAGGCGATCCTGCGTCTGGGCGCGATCGCCGCCAAGCGGGGTGATCTCGCGGCGGCCGAGGCGCTGCTGGCCGAGGCCGTCGAACGGTACGAGACGCTGCCCTCGCACCACGGCGAGGGGCGTGTCGCCAGCCTCGGCCAACTCGCCTGCGTGCAATGGCACCGCGGCCGGCGCACCGCCGCGCAAGCGACCCAACAGAAGGCCGTCGATCGGGCGCAGCGGGCGCTGCCGGCGACGCACAGGGCCGTCACCGTCGAGATGACGCGGCTCGCCGACATGCACGCCGGCCTCGGCGACCTTGCCGCCGCCGAGGCGCTCTATCGCGACGCGCTGGCCCGCTCGGAGCAGGCCGGGCGCGTCGACGAAGCGGCGTTGCAGCGCAAGCGCCTCGCGCAACTGCAGGCGCCGGCGAGCGCGGCGGTCGAGGCGTCCACGTCGTCCGGGCGGTGACCCGGCGGCGCGGACCGCCGCGCCGGGCGCCGGAAAACTCCGCGCCCACGGTCCCAAGGCGGCGCGTCTGGTGATTGCTCCGTCATCGCCCCCGCCCTTCGCGGTGGCCAAGCGCCATGCCACCACTCCGCTCCCCGCTGTCCATCGTGTTCGTGTTCGCGCTCTCGATCCATGCCGTCGGCGCGCAGGAACCAGCGGCCGGTCCGGCGGCGGCGCGCGACGCGCGCTGGCTGACGCCGGCGGCCGACGGCACGGTCCGCGGCGGCGGCGCCGACTACGGCGTCACCTTCGGCGACGGCGCGGTCGCCGTGGCCCCCGACGCGGCGGCCGCCGCGGACACCCATGGTACGGCCGTGCGCTTCACGCTGACGTCGGTGCGGCGCGGCGCGACGACGCTGTGGGCCGGTCCGGCCGCCGCGACGCCGACGGTGGTCGGACGGCAGGTGCGCTACGACCGCAGCGCCGACCTCACCGAGGTGTACGACCTGCGCGAAGCCGGCGTCGAGCAGAGCTTCGTGCTGGCGCGGCGGCCGGCTGGCGCGGGCGACCTCGTCGTCCGCGGCGCCATCGCCACCGCGCTCGCGCTGGCCGGCAGCAGCGACGACGGCGTCTGCTACGGCCGCGACGGCCGCGGGGTCCGGTTCGGGGCCGTCGTCGGCATCGACGCCGCCGGCGCGACCGTGCGCGGCCGCATCCGCGCCGGGGCCGACTTCGTCGAGTGGGTGCTGCCTGCGACCTTCGTCGAACACGCTGCCTATCCGCTGGTGCTCGATCCGTTGATCGGCAACGCCTTCTCGATCGCCAGCACGAGCGGCGCCGACGACGTGCTGCCCGCAGTCGCCTACGACGCCAGCTCGACGCGCTACCTCGTGGTCTGGAACGTCAGCGTCGACGCCAACACCGCCGAAGTGCGCGGCCAGTTCGTCGACACCAGCGGGACCCTGTTGGGCGGATCGTTCGTGATCGACAACAGCGGCCGGTTGGCGACGCGGCCCCAGGTCGTCAACATCAACGCCAGCAACCGCTTCCTGGTCGCGTTCCGGCGCTACGCGGTCACCGGCAGCGGGGTCGACGAATCGTGGTACGTGCGCGCGGTGACGGCCGCGAACGGCGCCATGTCGGCGCGGGTCCTGCTCGACGGGGCCCTGGCCGGGGATCCCCCCGCCCCGGAGATCGCGCTGGCAGGCGACATTCGCTCGCTCGCCGGCGGCTCCAACGAGAAGGCGATCGTGGTGCTCCGCCGCGATGCCTTCTTCGCGAGCGGTGAGCGCCTGCTGACGCGGGTCATCGGCGTCCCGAGCAGTGGGGACCCGACCCCCGAGCTGCAGCGGTTGCTGATCGACACCATCGAACAGCTCGAGGGTGTGACGATCACCGCCCACGGCGGCAGCAACGGACGGTGGCTGGTGGCCTGCGCACGATCCTCGGCGACGGCGCCGGCGGCGACAACGACCAGGATCTGGGGCCAGTTCGTCGACGAAGACGGCGACGACTGCGACCTCGGATTCGGCATCCGGTCGGGCACCACGGTGGTCGGTCGCCCGACGGCGGCGACCCGCGACGGGATCCACTTCGCCGTCGCCTGGCAGGACGATGCGACCCTCGGCATCCTAGCCCGCGCCGTGGTCGTCAACGGCCTCTGCGGCAGCATCATCGTCAGCCTTGGCGCCGTCGTCGATCCGACCACCGCCGGCCTCGACACCCAGCCGCGGCTGGAGTTCGCGCGCGACAAGTACGTGCTGGCGTGGAAGCGGTCCTTCCTCGGCGGCGGCGTGCCGCGGGTCTTCGTGCGCGGCCTCGATCCCGACGGGTGCAGCGCTTGCGGCGAGGAAGCGTCCGTCGACAACACCGTGCTCGGCCTCGACACGCCGGCAGTCGCCACGCGCTGGAGCGGCGGCGACACCGCCAGCGACGAAGCCCTGGTCGTGTGGTCGAACACCGCCGTCCGCGGCCGCAGATTCGAGGCCATCGGCGCGCCGTCGGTCGTCGACGTCGGCGGCAGTTGCGTCGCCGTCGTCGGCAACGCGCCGGGCTACGCCGGCCTGCCGCGCCTGGGGGACGCCGACTTCGCCCTGCGCTTCCAGGCGCCGACGGCGCCGGTCCTGGCCGCCATCGTCGGCTTCCAGGAGACGCCGTTCCCGTGCGGGCCGTGCACGCTGGTGCCGCGTCCGGACGTCGTCCTGGCCGGTCCCGGACAGCACCCCATCCCGATCCCGTGCGTCCCCGGGCTGATCGGCGCGCAGTTGACCGCCCAGTGGCTGCTGTTCGTGCCGGGCGGCTGCCCCGCGCTGCCCGATCTCGCGGTCTCGCGGGCGCTGCGCTTCACGATCACCGAGTGACGCGGGCGGCGCTGCTGGCGCGGCGCGGAGTTTCCGCGCGGCTGCGACGTCGCCGCGCGCCGACCATGCCCATCCACGCCCTCCGCGTCGCTGCCTTCACCGGCTGCGTCCTCGCCGGCTGCCATGCCGCCGCCCAGGTTCCGACCGACCCGGCGGTGCTGCAGCAGCGGCTCGCCGACAAGCTGGCGCAGCCGTTCCTGCGGCTCGCCGCGTGGCACACCGACCTCGCCGCCGCCAAGCAGGCGGCCGCCGCCAGCGGCAAGCTGCTGTTCGTGCACTGCACGCGTTCGTTCTCGCCGTGCGGCACGTCGATCCGTTGCGAGCGCGAGGTGCTTGGCGCCCCGGCGTTCGCCGCCTTCGCCGGCGACGTCGTGCTGTACTGCCACGTCACCGCGCACGTCGATCCGGCCGCGGACCGCCTGCTCGCCGCGTGGCGGGGCAGCGGCTGGCCGCACCACGTCGTGCTCGACGCCACCGGCCGCGTGCTCGGCACGCACGAGAGCCACCGCGACAAGTCGGTCGAGGCCTTCCGCGACCTCGTCGCGCGCGCACGGCAGTTCCTCGCCGACGACGTCGCCGACGAGCGCGCGATCGCCGCGATCCGCGCGCGGCAACTGGCGCGCGGCCTCGACGTGGGGGCGCTGACGCTGGCCGACGCCCGGCGGCTGTTCGCCGCGGCGGGTGAACTGCCGGCCGAGCAGGCCGCGCAGCTCGCCGCGCACGTCACCGACCTGGAGATCGCCGACGTGCTGACGCGCTACGACCGCTTCGACCCGGCGCAGCAGGCCAAGGCCGGCGCGGAGTTCCACGTCATGCACCGCCAGGGCAAGCGTCCGCACGGCCGCAACGCCGCACGCGACTTCTGGGGCGGCATCGTGCTGCACGTCGAAGCCGTCGACGAACCCGACCTCGCCCTGCACCAGGAGGCGCTGGCCGCGTTCGAGCAGCGCTTCGGCAGCGAGCGCGGCTACCAGGACTTCCTCGCCAAACGCCGGCAGGCGTTCGTCGACCTGCAGCGCAAGGCGGGGGCGCCGCCGACGGCGCGCTGACTCCTGCCGCCCCCGCGCCGGCAGGCAGCGCACCCCGCGCCGCTCAGGCCAGCGTCGGGTAGTCGTTGTAGCCCTTCTCGCCGGGCGTGTAGAGCGTCGCCCAGTCGGGCGCGTTGAGCGGCCGGCCCAGGCGCGTGCGGCGCACGAAGTCCGGGTTGGCGAGGAACGCGGTGCCGAACGCGATCAGGTCGGCGCGGTCCTCGGCGAGCGCCTGTTCGCCCGCGGCGGCGTCACCGCCGTGGTTGAGGACGAAGGGGCCGCCGAACGCGCGGCGCATCGGGCCGGCCTGCGGCGGCAGGTCGACGTGCATCGGGTGGCCCTTGCCCGGCTCGGTCACGTGCAGGTAGGCGAGGCCGAGGCGGCCGAGGCTGCGCGCGGCGTGTTCGAACGTGCGCACCGGGTTGCTGTCGGCCATGTCGTTGTACGCGCCGGTCGGCGACAGGCGCACGCCGACGCGGTCGGCCGACCACGCGCCGGCGCAGGCTTCGGCGACTTCGAGCAGGAAGCGCGCGCGGTTGGCGACGCTGCCGCCGTAGCGGTCGGTGCGCTGGTTGGTGCGGTCGCGCAGGAACTGGTCGATGAGGTAGCCGTTGGCGGCGTGCAGCTCGACGCCGTCGAAGCCGGCGGCGCGGGCGCGGCTGGTCGCCGCGGCGTACTCCTGCACGATGCGCGCGATCTCGGCGAGCTCGAGCGCGCGCGGCGTGACGTACGGCTTCTTGCCGTTCGGCGTGTGCGACTCGCCTTGCGCCGCGATCGGCGACGGCGCGACCGGCAGCGCGCCGCCGAGGAAGTCGGGGTGCGAGACGCGGCCCATGTGCCAGAGCTGCGCGAAGATCCGGCCGCCGCGCGCGTGCACGGCCGACGTCACCGGCCGCCAGCCGGCGACCTGCTCGTCGCTCCAGATGCCGGGCGCGCCGAGCCACCCGATCGCGCCGGGACCGATCGCGGTCGCCTCGGTCACGATCAGGCCCGCGGCGGCGCGGTCGGCGTAGTGGCGCGCGGCCATCGGCTGCGGCACGCCGCGGGCGTCGTTGCGGCCGCGGGTCATCGGCGCCATGACGAAGCGGTTGGGGAGCGACAGCGGGCCGAGGCGGAACGGACGGAAGAGGCGGGTGAGCGACATCGGAGGCGGTGGGTGTCGGAGCGCGGAGAGGGGCCGGATGGACGACGGGGCGGAGGTTGTAGCGCCCGCAAGGGTGGATGGCATGCGCCTGCGGCCGTCGGTGCGCGGGCCGGGGGCCGACGACCACACGCGCAGCGGTCGATTCGCCGACGATCGGATGCGTGCCCCGCCGCGAAGACGGGTGCCGGATCGGCGCGCGTCCCGCGACGCAGGCGCCTAGAAGTAGCCCTCGCGCTTCTTCTTCTCCATCGACGCGTCCTCGTCGCGGTCGATCAGCCGGCCGGCGCGCTCGGAGGTGCTGGCCTGCAGCAACTCGGCGAGGACCTCCTTGATGGTCGCCGCGGCCGACTCGTGCGCGGTGGTCAGCGGGTAGGCGCCCAGCGTGCGGAAGCGGACCATGCGCTGCTCCGGCTGCTCGCCCGGCAGCAGGCGCATGCGGTCGTCGTCGCACAGCACGAAGTGCTCGCCGCGGCGGACGACGGGCCGCGCCTTGGCGAAGTACAGCGGCACCATCGGGATGCCGCGCCGCTCGCTGTACAGCCAGACGTCGAGTTCGGTCCAGTTGGACAGCGGGAACACCCGCATGCTCTCGCCGGGATGCACGCGCTGGTTGTAGAGGTTCCACAGCTCGGGCCGCTGGTTCTTCGGGTCCCACTGATGGAAGCGGTCGCGGACGCTGAACACGCGCTCCTTGGCGCGGCTGCGCTCCTCGTCGCGGCGGCCGCCGCCGAACGCGGCGTCGAAGCCGTGCAGGTCGAGCGCCTGCTTCAGCGACTCGGTCAACGTCAGCCGCGTGAACTCGGTGCTCGGCAGGTCGAACGGGTTGACGCGCGGATCGCGCGCCTCGGCGCTCTGGTGCACCAGCATGCGCAGGCCGTGGCGGGCCGTCAGCTCGTCGCGCAGCCGGTACATGTCCTGGAAGTCCCAGCCGCAGTCGATGTGCAGCAGCGGGAACGGCAGCGGCGCCGGCGCGAACGCCCGCCGCGCCAGTTCGAGCATCACGCCCGAGTCCTTGCCGATCGAGAACAGCATGACCGGCTTGCGCGCCACTGCCGCGACTTCGCGGAAGACGTGGATCGACTCGGCTTCGAGCTGATCGAGGTGGGACAGGGCGGTCATCCCCGATGGTGTAGATGTCGCAGGGTGGTGGCGGCAAGCGCCGGCCGGCGGTGGTGGGTGGTCGCCGGGCGGCATGGCGGGCAGGGGTGCGGCGCGCCGTGGCCGCGGCCGCGCCCCCACGCTGCCATGCCGACCATCGCCGACAACCGTTCGAACTGGGACGACCCGGGCAACTGGCTGCGCCACGGCGAGGAGTGGTCGAGCAGTTGGGGCACGACGGCCGGCATGTGGCTCGGCACGATCCTGCCGCGGCTCGGCGCCGTGCTGCCGACCGACCATCTGCTGGAGCTCGCCTTCGGCCACGGGCGCGTGACCGAGCGGCTGCTCCCGCAATGCCGGCGCTACACCGGCGTCGATCTGGCCCCGAGTTGCGTCGCGCACTGCCGCGACCGCTTCGCCGCGGTGCGGCATGCGGCCTTCCACGGCAACGACGGCGCCACCTTGCCGATGGTCGCCGACGCCAGCGTCGACCTCGCGTTCAGCTGGGACTCGCTGGTGCACGCCGAAGCCGAGGCCGTGCTCGGCTATGTCGCCGAACTGGGCCGTGTGCTGCGGCCGGGCGGCAGCGCCTTCCTGCACCACAGCAACCTGCGCGCCTTCGTCGTCGACGGGGTGCTGACCGTGCCCAACGCGCACTGGCGCGCGACGTCCGTCGACGCTGCGCTGCTGCGCGAGCACGCGCCGGCGCACGGTCTCGCCGTCGTGGCGCAGGAACTGGTGCAATGGGGCGCTGCCGACACCAACGACTGCTTCACGTTGCTGCGCCGGTTGCGACCCGGCGAGCCGGCACCGTCGCCGCGCACGTGGCGGCACCCGGACTTCGGCGCGGAGAGGACCTTGGCACGCACGCTCGGCGGGCTCTACCGCGGCGACGGCGCGCCGTAGGAGTCTGCGGCACGGGACGCGAGCCGAGCCGGGGCGCGCATTCGCGGTCGGGGCGATGCCATGGACCGCAGGCGAATCGGTGGACGCGCCGAGGCTCGGCGGCGAGCCTCCGGCCGCAAAGGCGCGTGCCGGGCGGCGTGGCCTGCCGTGAGGCAGGCTCCCCGCCGCCGCCTGCGCCGAGGTCAGGGCGCGCTGGCGTCCGTGCCCTGCCGCTCACTTGAGGTCGAACAGCAGCGCCTCGCCATCGGCCGTCGCGGTGATCGCGACCGTGCCGGCGTCCTCGGCGTGCGCGCCGTCGCCCTGCGCCAGCGCGACGTCGCCGACGCGCAGCGCGCCGGTCGCCACCTGGATCCACATGCCGCGGCCGGGCGCGACCGTGTGCGACGTCCCTTCGCCGGCGCGCAGCTTGAGCCGGCGCACGATCGCGTCCTGCTGGATCACGGCGCTGCCGTCGCGCCCGTCGGGCGAGATCACGACGACGTCGGCCGCGTTCGCCTGCGCCGGCGTCGGCTTCCACTCGGTGTAGCTCGGCGGCAGCCCGCGCACGCGCGGCTGGATCCACACCTGCAGGATGCGCAGCCGCTGGCTGCGATCGGGGTTGAACTCGCTGTGCGCGACCCCGGTGCCGGCGCTCATCAGCTGGATCTCGCCCGGCCGCAGCGTGCGGCCGTTGCCCATGCTGTCCTGGTGCGCGATCGCGCCTTCGAGCACGTAGCTGAAGATCTCCATGTCGCGGTGCGGGTGGGTCGGGAACCCCACGCCCGGCGCGATGACGTCGTCGTTGATGACGCGCAGGGTGCGGAAGCCCATGTGCGCGGGATCGAAGTACTCGGCGAAGCTGAACGAGTGCCACGTGTCGAGCCAGCCGTGGTCGGCGTGGCCGCGGTCCTGGGCCTTGCGGACGGTGAGTCGCATCGGATGCGCAAGGTGGGGCGCGGGGCGATGGCAGGCAAGGGCGGCGTGCGTGCTGGCCGGCGGCGTGCTGGGCACGCTCGTCGGCGCGTTCAGCGCCGGCTTCGTCCAGGAACTGGTTGGGTTCGTCTTCGGCGCTCCCTGGCGCGATGCTTGGCTGCTGTGGCCCGCCCGTGCGGGTGGCGTGCTCGGCGCCGTCTGGCTGGCCGCGCGGGCGCCGCGGACGCGCACGGCCAGGACCTCGCTGCGCCGCCGCCCGCCGGGTAGCACGCGGCACGGTTGGGTCGACTTGGTGTTCCGGACCGGCATCGGCATGGCGTGGGGCGCGTTCGCGCTGCCGTGCGCGGTCTTGGCGCTGTCGGTGTGGCTGCAGGCGTTTGGCGTGCACGACGAGGTCGACCCGGTCTTCGGTTCGATCGTCGGTCCCTGGGTGCTCGCGGCGATCCTGCCGGGCGCGGCGCTCGGTGGCGTCTGGTTCGGCTGCGATCTGCCGTGGTTTCGCCGGTAGGAGTTTGCGTCGCAGGACGAGCGCCGACCCGTTGCGCGCATGCGTCGCTGCGCCGAAGCCCATGACTGCCTGCGCATCGGTGGCTTCGCCAACGCACGGCGGCGAGTTGCCGTGCGCGCGGCGCGGCCCGGCGGGTACACCGCTGCGATGAAGACCGTAGGACAGCCGTTCCCGCCGTTCCGCCTGCCCGCCGCCGTGTCGCTGACGCCCGGCCAGCACTTCCAGGACGTCGCACACGACGGGTATCCGGGCAAGTGGCTCGTGGTGTTCGCGTGGCCGCTCGACTTCACATTCGTGTGCCCGACCGAGATCACGGCGTTCGGCGCGCGCAACGCCGCGTTCGCCGCGCGCGGCGCGCAGGTGCTGGGCCTGTCGTGCGACAGCGAGTACGCGCACCTCGCGTGGCGCCAGAGCCATCCCGCCCTGAAGGACCTGCCGTTCCCGATGTTGGCCGACAAGAAGCGCGAACTGTGCGCCGCGCTCGGCATCCTGCACGAGCAGGAAGGCATCCCCGTGCGCGCGACGTTCGTCGTCGATCCGCAGGGCGTGATCCGCTACGCGGCGGCGCACGACCTCGACGTCGGCCGCTCGGTCGACGAGGTGCTGCGCACGCTGGACGCGCTGCAGACCGGCGCGATGTGCCCGGCCGGTTGGCAGAAGGGCCAGCCGACGTTGACTGCCCAGTGAGAGCGGTCGCGCGTATCCTCGCCCGCACCGGCAACCAAGAACCATGTCCACTTCGCCCAGTCGCCTGTCCACCTCCGCGCGCGAGGCGCTCAGCGCCGCGCTGCGCCTCGTCCTGATCGACGGCCTCGACCTCTACACGCAGCTCAAGGTCGCGCATTGGAACATCCGCGGCCCGCACTTCGCGGCGCTGCATCCGCTGTTCGACCAGTTCGCGACCGACCAGGCGGCGAACAACGACGCCGTCGCCGAGCGCGTCCTGACCCTGGGCCATCTCGCCGTCGGCACCGCGCGGCAGGTCGCCGCCGGTTCGCGCCTGCCGGAGTACCCGCAGGACGTCACGCGCGACCTGGAGCACGTGCGGCTGCTGGCCGAGCGCATCGGCGCGCACCTCGACGGCCTGCGCGGCGCGCGCGAGGTGGCCAAGCGCTACGACGACGAGGACACGTTCGACCTGCTGACCGGCATGGTCGAGCAGTTCGAGAAGCACGCGTGGTTCCTGCACGCGACACTCGGCAGCTGAGGGCCCGAGAAGAAATATCATGATGCGGGCCCTCCGATTGCCCCTGGTGGCCGCGTTCGCGGCCACGCAGAGCCTGTGCGACCGGTTGTTTCTCAGGCTCTGACGGTTCGCCGGCTGCACGCGGCGCGTCGCCCGCTCACGCCACGCCGAACGCGAACGCCGCGACCACCGCCAGGGTGCCGACGAGCGCCGTCAGCAGGCCGGCGCGCCGGCGCTTCTTGAGGTACAGCAGCAGCCACAGGCCGGTCAGCGACAGGAAGGCCAGCGCGACGGCGCTGGCGTCGATGACGAAGCTCCACACCGGCCCGCAGTCGCGGCCCTTGTGCAGGTCGTCGAGCAGCGCCCCCGCACCGCGGCGCTGCTCTTCGACGCGGTAGCGGCCGTCGGCGCGCTCGATCGTCGCGTCGGCGGCGTAGCCCGGGCCCTTCCAGACGACGAGACACTGCGCGTCGTCGACGAGGAACTCGGTGACCATGCCCTGGAGCCGGTGCGCCGCGCGCAGCCGCTCGGCGACGGCGAGCTTGTCGACCGCGCCGGCGAGCAGGGCCGTCGGCACGTCGCCGGCGAATGCGCGCACCGTCGGGTCCTTGCGCTCGAACCAGTCGGCGTGGTTCAGCGTCAGCCCGGTGACCGCGAACAGCAGCGTCGCGCACAGCCCGAGCATCGAGCCGTAGATGTGCAGCCAGCGGATCCAGCGCGGCCACGGCCGGCCGCCCGACGACGCGCCGCCCTCGCTCACTTCGCCGCCGCCTTGGCGGCCTTGCCGAGCTTGCCGAAGGTCAGCTTGGCCTTGCCGACTTCTTCGTTGTCGGCGATCGCGACCGACTGCGGTTTGGTCGCGAGGTCGATCTCCTGCCGCATCAGCTGGTAGGTGCCGTGTTCGCGCGCGGCCTCGATGCAGACGACGTAGCGGCCAGGGGCGAGCTGGCGGCCATCGTCGTCGCAGCCGTCCCACGTCAGCGTGTACTCGCCGGCCTTGCGCGTCGCCGAGCTGACGAGGTCGGCGAGGCCACGTTGGTCGGCGGTCGCGCGCGTCCAGCGGCGCAGGTCGCGCAGCCACTTGCGGTCCTCGATCCAGAGGGCGAGCGTCTTCGCCGTCGCGCCGGTGACGTCCTCGATCCAGACCGCCACGTACGGGCGCTTCCAACCGCCGCGGCCGCGGCCGCTGCTGGCCGGCGCCTGGATGGTGAAGTCGACCTGCAAGCCGAAGCCCGCCGGCCATGCGCTCGCCTGCTCGGGCGCGGGCTTCGTCGCGGGCTCGGGCTTCTTGCAGGCTGCGAAGCCCGGGCTCTCGTGCACGGCGCCGTCGGCGGTGACGAGCACCGCGTGCGCGTCCGGCGTCTTCGCGAGCAGTGCGAAGCCCGCGGTCGGACCGAGCACGCACAGGCTCGTCGCCAGCGCGTCGGCGGTCGCCGCGTCCGGCGCGATCACGCTGCACCCGAGCACGCCGTCGGCCGGTCGGCCGGTGCGCGGGTCGAGGATGTGTGAATGGCGCGCGCCGGCGACGGCCGTGCCGCGCTTGTAGCCACCGCTGCTGGCGACCGCGGCCTTGCCGACCTGCACGGTGCACAGCGGCGGCGCGTTGTCGGCCGGCTGGCGCGGATCGGCGAGTGCGACGTCGCGCGGGGCGTCGCCCAGGCGCATGTCGCCGCCGATCTGGAAGCTGACGAGCGCCGCGCCGGGCACGTCGGCGACGGCGGCGGCGGCGCGGTCGACGATCCAGCCCTTGGCGAGCGCGTCGAGGGTGATCGGGCCGCGGAAGACGACCTCGTCGCCGGCGAACGCGTAGGGCGGCTCGCGCAGCGCGGCGACGGCGGCGGCGAGTTCGTCGGCCGGCGGTTCGTGGCCTTGCTTGCCTGCCTTCGTCCACAGTTGGCCGAGCGCGGCGAGCCCCGGCTCGAACGCGCCGTCGGTGCGCGTACGCCAGTCGAGCGCGAGGCGCAGCGCCTCGGCGAGTTCCGCGGACGGTCGGCCCCGGCCGGCGGCGACGAGGCGCGCGAGTTCGCTGTCCTGCTGCCACGTGCTCAGGACCTTCGCGAGGCGCGCGACCTCCGCGTGGACCGCGGCATCGGCCTTCTGCGCGGTGGCGCGGTCGCGCGCGGCCACCAAAAGGACGCTGCTCGTGCCCAACACCCCTTCGCGCACGTATCGGTGCTCGGCCTTGCCTTGACGAGCGCCTACCAACGATGAAAACCAACCAACCTGTGAGAGCAGAATCGCTGCGGCCAGACGTGTGCAGAGGGGTGCGGGCACGAACAGCGGGACGGCAACGCGCAGCGCGTCGCTGGCGACACGGCATGCATCCGGTTCGTACGTTCTCGGTACACGCTGGGCGGCGCCCTCGTCGCATGGCAGCATCGCGCGCATGCCTGTCGTCGTCTCGAAGGGTCGATCCGGGAGCATTGCCTTGCTGGCGGTGTTCGTTGCTGCCGCTCCGGCCCAGGGCACACGGGCCGACTACGAACGTGCGCAGGCGCTGCCGGAGGTCTGGGCCAAGCTCGATCGGCGGTTCCGGCCGCAGTGGCGCTGGCTCGACGGCGGCAAGCGGCTGTGGTTCGTCGACGACCGCGGCGCGGAGCCGCAGTGGGTGCTGGTCGCCGCCGACGGCACCGTGCGGCGCGCCGCGACGCGCGAGGAACTGCGCCTTCCCGACGGCGAGGTGACGCTGGCGCCGCGCGCGCGCTGGCGGCCGAGCGGCAACTCCGACCACGCGACGGCGATCACCTTCCACAACCGCTTCGAGCGGACGCTGCGCGTGTTCTGGGTCGCCGGCGACGGCGACCTGAAGCCGTACGGCGAAGTCCAGGCCGGCGGCGAGCGGCGCTTCGCCACGTATGCCGGGCACCAGTGGGTGCTCGACTTCGCCGCCAACGACCTAGCTGGCATCTTCGTCGCCGAGCGCGCCGACGGCCGCGCAGTCGTCGACGTCGGCTCGCGCGAGCGCGCGATGGCGCGGACCGTCGACGAACCGCCGCCTCTCCCCCGCGCCGGCGACCTGTTCGTGCGCGACCACGACGTCTGGCTGCGGCGCGGCGGCGAGGAACTGCGGCTGTCGCGCGACGGCGCGGCCGGCGATCCCTACCACGCGCCCGAGCACTGGTCGCCCGACGGCAGCAAGGCGCTCGGCTTCCAGGTCGCGCCCGGCGAGGAGCGCCTCGTGCACCTCGTCGAGTCGGCGCCGAAGGACCAACTGCAGCCGAAGCTGCACACGCTGCCGTACCGCAAACCCGGCGACCGCATCGAACGGCCGCGGCCGCGCCTGTTCGACGTCGCCGCCGGCCGGCAGGTGGCGATCGACGACGCGCCGTTCGCCGACGCCTGGTCGCTCGACCACGTGCATTGGGCCGCGGACGGCAAGGAGGTGTACGTGCTGCACAACCAGCGCGGCCACCAGCGGCTGCGGCTCTTCGCCATCGACGCGGCGAGCGGCGCCGTGCGCACGGTCGTCGACGAGCGGAGCGCGACGTTCGTCGACTACTCGCAGAAGACGTGGCTGCACTGGCTGCGCGGCGACAAGGAGCTGCTGTGGGCGAGCGAGCGCGACGGTTGGAACCGCGTGTGGCGCGTCGACGTCGCGACCGGCGCGGCGCGGCCCTTGTACGCCGGGTCCTTCGTGCTGCGCCGCGTCGAACGCGTCGACGAGGACGCGCAGGCGCTGTGGGCGACGGCGCTCGACGTGCACCAAGGCCAGGATCCATACCACCGCCACCTCGTGCGCATCGGCTTCGACGGCACGGTGACGCCGCTGACGACGGCCGATGGCTCGCACGAGTGGGAATGGGCGCCCGACCGTCAGTCGTTCGTCGCGCGCTGGTCGCGCGCCGACCACCCGTGGGTCACGGAGTGGCGGCGCGCCGACGGCGGGCGGATCGCCGAACTGGCGCGCGACGACGACGCGGCGCTGCGCGCGGCCGGCTTCCGGCCGCCGGAGCGCTTCGTCGCCAAGGGCCGCGACGGCGCGACCGACATCCACGGCCACTTGATCCTGCCGTCGACGTTCGATCCGCAGCGGCGCTATCCGGTGGTCGAGGACATCTATGCCGGCCCGCACGACCACCACGTGCCAAAGCGCTGGGGCCTCGGCCACCGCCAGCGCGCCATCGCCGAGCTCGGCTTCGTCGTCGTGCAGATCGATGGCATGGGCACCAATTGGCGGCACAAGGCCTTCCACGACGTCGCGTGGCGCAACCTCAAGGACAGCGGCTTCCCCGACCGCATCGTGTGGCTGCGCGAAGCGGCGAAGACGCGGCCGTGGCTCGACCTTTCGCGCGTCGGCGTCTTCGGCGGCAGCGCCGGCGGCCAGAGCGCACTGGCGGCGCTGCTGCATCATCCCGAGCACTACCACGTCGCCGTCGCCGATTGCGGCTGCCACGACAACCGCATGGACAAGATCTGGTGGAACGAAGCGTGGATGAGCTGGCCCATCGGCCCGTGGTACGCCGACTCGTCCAACGTCACGCACGCCGCCAAGCTGCGCGGCAAGCTGCTGCTGACCGTCGGCGAACTCGACCGCAACGTCGATCCGGCGTCGACGATGCAGGTGGCGAACGCGCTGCTCGCCGCCGACAAGGACTTCGAACTGGTGGTCGTGCCGGGCGGCGGGCATGGCGTCGGCGAGTCGCCGGCGCTGGCGCGGCGGCGGCAGGACTTCTTCGTGCGGCATCTGCACGGGGTGGAGCCGCGGGGGCGGTGAGCGGGGGCGATCCGACCGCGCGTCATGGCGTCGGCGCCATGGTCGTCGCGCCACCCAGAGGGACGCGGCACCACGACGGAAGTCGACTGTCGCGAGTGCCTTGCCGACTGTTGTGACAGGTTGGGTCAGCGAGCAGGTCGGCAGCACGAGACGCCCAAGCTTGCCGGGTCGCCTCGGACCGTGACTGGCGCGCCCGCACGAATCGAGCGCGGCGAATGCCGCATTTTTCCTGCTAAGATCCGTCTGGAGGCATGCCGGCTGGCGACGGGACCTGGCGGGGCTGGTGCGATGCACCGTGGTCGTTACGTTAGCGGCAGCGACAAATGGCTGCCGCATCGACGGGGAACAACCGCGGTCGGAAGGCGTCGCATTGCTGCGGCGCGAGCAGCGACCGCGTGCTGCAACACGCATGAGCGAAGCGAACGAAATCACGCCACGCGCGGATAGCGCAGCGGCTGGGCGCACGGCGCCAGCGGCCACGGCCACGGCTACGGCCACGGTCGCAGCAGCGCTTGCACATCGCGCACTCGACGGCGCGGTGGCGATCGACTGGGCGCACCTGCTGCGCTGGCTGCAACGGATCACGCGCACGTCGTGTCGCAGCGCCGACGACTGGAACGAGGCGTCGCAGGAAGCCGCGGTCCGGGCTTGGCAGGTATTGAGGTACAGGGGCGTCGGAGCGCGGCTTGGAGGGCTTGCTCGTGAAGAAGGTGCAAGAAGCAGCGGTCGACGTTGCGCGCACGCGACGACGTCGCGCGCGGCGCGAGCAGGCTGCCACCGACGCAGGCCTGGTCCTGCAGGGCGACGCTGCGCCTCCCCTCGCCGCCGACCGGCCGGACGAGTCCGCGATGGCCAGCTTGCTCGAACAGGTCGTCGTGCCGGCGTTCGCCGGACTTGCCCGCGCCGACGTCGACCTGTGGGTCGCAGCCAAGCTCGATGGGTACGGATGGCAGGCCGCCGGCAGGATCATGGGTCTGGAGCGGCCGGCCATCCGGCAGGCGAGGCAGCGAATTCTCAGATTCTTGAGTACGGAAGGTCGGGTCAGACGATTGACCGGGTCGATGGACGACGTTCCGTGATGGGCACGGGGCGATTCGATAGTCCATTCTCGTCGAAAGTGCCGCATGCACCGCGACGCATGCGCCGCTGAATAAGATTCCAAGTCCACTCGACCAGTGCAACGTGCTTAAGAGTTCGGATGACCGGGATCGACTGAAGGCTGAATCCAGCCGCTCAATCCA
>JBKDXM010000029.1:0-23348 GCA_046306335.1 Planctomycetota bacterium | reverse complement strand
TGGGAATCGAACCCACCGGGCCCCACGCGAGGCGGAACCCCACAGGTTTTGAAGACCAGGCCGAACACCAGCTCGGATGCACTCCCGTGGTCGCGCCGCAGTGTGTGGCTGCCTGCGCACCGATGCAAGCGCGCCGGACGTACCGGTTCCGCCCCGGGGGTGGCGGGCCGTCCAGCACGCCGCTAGCCTCCTCGCCCCATGAACGTCGCCGCCAACGAACTCCGCCCCGGCGTGCTCGTGCGCCATGAGGGCCGCATGTGCAGCGTGCTGTGGTGGAACATCCTCCGCAACGACCGCCGCGCCTTCGTCCAGATGCGCATCAAGGACCTGCAGACCGGTCGCGTCCAGGAACTGAAGGAGCACACCGACTCGAAGTGGGAAGTGCTCGACAAGGAGGAGAAGGACCTGTCGCACAGCTACCGCGACGGCCAGGTCGAGGTGTTCTTCACCGAGGCCGGCGACGAGGTGCGCTGCCCCATCGCCGCCGCCGAAGAAGCGCTGAAGTGGCCGGCCGAGGCCTACGTCGGCTTCTTCGTCGACGACCAACTGGTCGCGGTGTTCCCGCCCAAGCACTCGATCTTGACCATCACCGAGACCTCGCCGCCGATCCGCGGCGCCGGCAGCGGCCAGAAGGAAGCCGTGCTGGAGAACGGCATGAAGGTGAAGGTCAACCTGCTCTGCGACGTCGGCGACAAGGTGCGCATCGACACGGAGACGGAAGAGTTCAAGGAACGCATCGCGAAGTGACGCGATGCCGCGGCCCGCTGCGGGCGGGCCGCCGCGCGGCCGAGCGCTACTGCAGCACGACCGCGACACCCTGCGACAGGCTGACGCCGCTCGGGTTGGTCGCGTCGCTCGCCAGCGCCTGCGCCCAGAACATCGTGCCGACGAGCGCCGGCGAGAACGGCACCGCGACCGGCAGCTCGGCGAGACCCTGCGTGTCGGCGACGAAGAACTGCACCACGTCCGGCACGACGTAGAGCGTGCCGCCGTACAGCGGCACCGACGCCGGCGCGAACCCGAGGCCGAGCATCAGCGGCGTCAGCGGCGGCGTGCGCGAAGCCTGCAGGCGCAGCGCGCCGCCGAGGCCGGCGCGGCCGAGCGCCGCGATCTGCGTGCCACCGAGGCTGCCGGCCGTGCCCGTGCCAGCCGCCGACACCTGCCCGCCGCGCAAGCGCGAGCGCAGCAGCGCCACGCCATCGGCGATCACCTGCGTGCCCGGCAGCGCGCGCACCTCCACCGCCGCGACGCCGGGATTGAGCCACACCGTGCCGACTTCGGTCCAGCCGGCGCGCAGCGCCGCCTGGTTGGCGCGGATCGTCGCCGGACCCGACGCAGTCGCGACCCCGTGCGGCGCCTGCGGGCAGTAGCCGGCAGCGCCCGGCGTCGACACCAGCAGCGCGTACAGCCCCGCCTCGGGCACCGGCACGCTGTACGTGACCTTGTCGTTTGCCGACGCCGTCGCTGGCGCGACGCGGCACAGCAGGTTCACCGCGCCCGGCAGACCCGTCACCGCGAAGCCCGGCGTGCTCGTCGTGCTCGCATCGCCGTCGTCGCGGCGGGTCGGGATCGGCCGCCAGTTCGCCGGCCGGCCGGGCACCGCCGCCGGTTGCTGGAAGTACTGCGCCGTCAGCGACGGCAGGTCGTCGTAGAGGCCCTCCGCGTACCAGAACACGTGGCCCGGGAGGCTGCGCGCGCGATCGGCGCCGACCATGGCGAGCACTTCGTTCGTCGGCGTGCCGGTGATGGCGCGGATGCCCGGCGCGACCTTTTGCCGCTGCGCCGTCGTCAGGTAGGCGAGCTGCTGGTCGAGCGTGGTGACGTAGCTGCTCGCCGTCGTGCGGTAGACCTGCGGGTAGACGAGGTCGAGCGAGCCGGTGACGACCCACTGCGGCCAGTCCTGCAGGAAGTTGTCGTACGCGCCCGGCATCACCGTCGGCGCGTCGGTGACGCGCAGGCCCGGACGGCGCGCCTTCACCGCGTTGTAGAACGCCGTGTGCCACGCGATCAGCCGGTCGGCGCGCCAGCGTTTCCACTGCGCGTTGTTGACGTTGCCGGTCGGCGCGGTCTGGCCGGTGGCCTGCTGGTAGGCCGCCGTCGTCCAGCTGTCGTAGCCCCAGCTCGTCGACGGGTAGCGGCAGCGGTCGAACTGGATGCCGTCGACGTCGTAGCGGTCGGCGACCTCGACGCCGAGGTCGATCAGGAACTGCCGCACCGCCGGGCACTCGTGGCTGGCCCACGTGAAGAAGCCCGTGCCGCCGTCGCTGACCTGCGTGTTGCCGTTGACGTCGCGGCCGATCCAGGTCGGGTTGGCGGTCAGCACCGGGCCGATGCCGGTCGGACCGGCGTACCACCCGTTCCACCCGAACATGAAGCCGTACTCGAACCACGCCTCGACCTCGATGCCGCGCAGGTGCGCTTCGACGACGAACTCCTGCAGCGGATCGCGGCCGACGTAGTCGGGATCCTGTTGCACGCCGCACGCGGCGAACAGCACGTCGCTCGGGTGGATCGTGTAGCCGCGGCTCCAGACGTTGACGCACACCAGGTTGACGTTGGCAGCGGCGAGCTGGTCGAGGGTCTGAACGATCTTGCTGCGCGAGGTCAGGCCGTCGCGCGCGACCCAGACGCCGCGCAGCTCGGTCGCCTGCGCGGCGGCCGACGCGAGCAGGAACGCGCCAAGGCAGAGCGCACGGCACAGCGCGGGGAACAGCGCGGGGAACAGCGCGGGGAACAGCGCCGGCAGCACGACGGCAGAGGATGCGGGCATGGGCAATGGCATGGCGGAGCAGCAGGCGCGCGCCGGCGAACGGCAGCCGAGGCGGCGAAGCGAAGCAGCGAAGATGCGCACGGGGCGGTGCGACGACGGAGTATCCACGGCCCGCGCGCGCCGTCCATCCGCCGCACGCGCCCGCGGAATGCCGCCTCGCCCGTCGCTGCGACCTCGCGCCGATCGCCGCGCCGCGGCAGGATGCGCGCCATGCCCTCGCTCGCCGTGCTGCTGGCCATCTGCCTCGCCGCATTCTGGCTCGCCCACCGCGTCTACGGCCGGTGGCTGGCGCGGCGGTTCGGCCTCGACGGCGCGGCCAGCACGCCCGCGCACGTGCACCGCGACGGCGAGGACTTCGAGCCGACGCCGCGCTTCTACCTGCTCGGCCAGCACTTCTCGGCGATCAGCGCCGCCGGACCGATCCTCGGCCCGATCCTGGCGGCGACGCAGTTCGGCTGGCAGCCGGCGTTCTGGTGGATCGTGCTCGGCTGCATCTTCATCGGCTCGATGCACGACTTCGCCGCGCTGGTCGGCTCGGTGCGCCACGGCGCCTGCTCGATCGCCGAGATCGTGCAGCGGTACCTCAACCGCCGCAGCTACGCCGCGTTCGTGCTGTACATCTGGCTCGCGCTGGTGCTCGTCATCGTCGCGTTCACCGACGCGACCGCGAGCGCCTTCGTCACCGCGCTCGACGTCGCCGTGCCGGGAGCCGACGGCCAGCGCGTCGCCGTCGACGGCGCCGGCGTCGCCAGCAGCTCGATGCTCTACCTCGGCCTCAGCGTCGCCATGGGGCTCGTCGTGCGCTGCCTGCGGCCGCCGCTGTGGCTGGTCACGCTGGTGTTCGTGCCGCTGGTCGGCGTCGCCATCTGGCTCGGGCCGACGCTGCCGCTGCGCTTCGTCGCCGACGGCCCGATCCCCAACCTGCACTGGGCGTGGGCGATCCTCGCCTACTGCGGCGTCGCCTCGGTGCTGCCGGTCTGGCTGCTGCTGCAACCGCGCGGCTACCTCGGCGGCTTCTTCCTCTACCTGACGCTCGGCGGCGGCCTGCTCGGCCTGTTCCTGATGCAGCCGGCGACCGAGTGGCCGTCGTTCACCGGCTTCACGTCGGGCAACGGACAGACGCTGGTGCCGTTCCTGTTCATCACCATCGCCTGCGGCGCCTGCAGCGGCTTCCACGGCCTCGTCTGCTCGGGCACCACCAGCAAGCAGATCGACCGCGAGCCCGACGCCCACCTCGTCGGCTACGGCGGCATGCTGCTCGAAGGCGTCGTCGCGCTGCTGGCGCTGGCGTGCGTGATGATGCTCGCGCCGGGCAGCGAGCTCAGCCGCGCCAGCGCCGACAAGGTCTTCGGCGTCGGCGTCGGCAGCTTCCTGCACCAGCTCGGCGTGCCGCTGCAGTTCGCGGTGACCTTCGGCATGCTCGCGTTCGCGACGTTCGTCTACGACACGCTCGACGTGGCGACGCGGCTGGCCCGCTACCTGTTCACCGAGTTCACCGGCTGGAAGTCGCGCCTCGGCGGCGCCGTCGGCACGTTCGTCACGCTGGCACTGCCGGCGTACTTCGTCGCGCAGACGGTGACCGGCGCAGATGGCAAGGCGATCCCGGCCTACCGCGTCATCTGGCCGCTGTTCGGCTCGATCAACCAGCTGCTCGCCGGCCTTACGCTGGTCGGCCTGTCGCTGTGGCTCGCGCGCAGCCAGAAGGGCCTCGGCCTGCGCGCCGCGGTCGGCGCGCCGATGGTGTTCATGATGGCGATGACGATGACCGCGCTCGTGCAGCAGATCCGCGGCGCGCAGAACAGCGCGCTGCTGGCGGTCGCCGTCGTGCTGCTGGCGCTGGCCGTGTGGATCACCGTCGAGGCCGTGCTGTCGCTGTGGCGCGGCCGGCCGGGCGGCCGCGCTGCCGGCGTCGCGGCCTGAACGCGCGGACGCGTCAGGCCAGCGGCTTGCCGCAGTGGTCGCAGAAGCGCGCGCCGGGCGCGCCCGGTTCGCCGCAGTGGCGGCTGGGCGGCCAGCGTCGGCCCCGTCGGCGGCGCGGCGCTACGCCTTAGTGCGCCTTGGCCGCCGGCTTGCGGGGGCGGACAGTCGCGCGCGCTCCCGTCATGGACGCCCGCCCCGGCGATACCCCCGTGCTGGCCCTGCGCGGGGTCGGCAAGACCTACCCGTCACCCGGCGGCGAAGTGCACGCGCTGCGCGCCATCGACCTCGACCTCCGCGCCGGCGAATTGGTCGTGATGCTCGGACCGTCGGGCAGCGGCAAGTCGACGCTGCTGCACGTGCTCGGCGGGCTCGACGTGCCGAGCCGCGGCAGCGTGCGCTTCCGCGGCCGCGAACTGCCGTTCGCCGACGCCGCGCGCATGACCGCGTACCGGCGCACGCAGGTCGGCTTCGTGTTCCAGTTCTACCACCTGATCCCGAGCCTGACGGCGCGCGAGAACGTGGCGCTCGCCGGCGACGTCGCCAGCGACCCGATGCCCGCCGACGAGGCGCTGGCGCTCGTCGGCCTGGGGCCGCGCGCCGACCACTTCCCGGCGCAGCTGTCGGGCGGCGAACAGCAGCGCGTCGCCATCGCGCGCGCGATCGTCAAGCGCCCGGCGCTGCTGCTGTGCGACGAACCGACCGGCGCGCTCGACGGCGCCACCGGCCGCACCGTGCTGCAGGCGCTGCAGCGCATCCACCGCGCGCTCCGCATCGTCACCGTGCTGATCACGCACAACGCCGCCATCGGGGCCATGGCCGACCGTGTGCTGTTCCTGCACGACGGCGCGATCGCGCGCGAGGTCCGCAACGCGACGCCGGCCGATCCGGCGACGATCGGCTGGTGACCGTGCGCGCGCTGACGACCAAGCTGCTGCGCGACGGCCGCCAGGGTTGGCTGCAGTACCTCAGCATCGCGCTCGTGCTGGGGCTCGGCATCGCGCTGCAGGTCGGCATGCACAGCACGATGACGACGCTGGCCGACGCCCAGGCGCGCTACTACGCCGCGACGCGCTTCGGCGACGCGTGGTGCAGCCTCGTGCGCGCGCCGCTGCCGGTCGCCGACGCGCTGCGCGCGATCGACGGCATCGCCCACGTCGAACCGCGCCTCCTCGGCCTCGCGCGCCTCGACCTGCCGGGCGTCACCGAGTCGGTGCAGGCGCGCTTGTTGTCGCTGCCGCGGCACGGCGAACCGGCCATCAACGGCCTGCGGCTGATGCGCGGACGCTGGCCCGAGCCCGGCCGCGACACCGAGGCGCTGCTGCTCGACACCTTCGCGGCGGCGCGCGGCCTGCAGCCCGGCGACACGCTGCGTCTGACGGTGCGCGGCCGCGCGGTGGCGACGACGATCGTCGGCCTCGTGCGCTCGCCCGAGAACGTCTACGTCGCCGCCCCCGGTGGCCTGTTCCCCGACGACCGGCACTTTGGCGTCGCGTGGCTGCGCCGCGACGCGCTGGCGGCGTGGACCGGCCGCATCGGGGCGTTCGACGAGGTGTCGCTGCGCCTCGCGCCCGGGGCCGAGCTGCCGGCCGTGCTCGCCGCCGTCGACCGCGTGCTGGCGCCGTACGGCGGCATGGGCGCATACGGGCGCAAGGACCACCCGTCGCACTTCTTCGTCGCCAACGAACTGCTGCAGCTGCGCACGTTCGCGACCTGGGTGCCGCTCGCGTTCCTGCTGGCGGCGGCGTTCCTGGTGCACGTCGTGCTCGGCCGGCTGGTGCTGACCCAGCGCGGCGCCATCGCCGTGCTGAAGGCGCTCGGTTACCGCGACGGCGAGGTCGCCCGCCACTACCTCGCCCTCGCCGGTGGCGTCGCCGCACTGGGCGCGCTGCTCGGCCTCGCCGGCGGCGCGTGGCTCGGCGACGCCCTGACCGGCGCGTACGCGCCGTACTACCGTTTCCCCGACCTCGCGTGGCGACCGGCGCTCGCGCCGACGCTGCTGGCGGTCGGCGTCGCCGCCGCCGCCGCCGTGCTCGGCGCGCTCGGGCCGGTGCGCGCGGTGATGGCGCTGCCGCCGGCGCAGGCGCTGCGACCGCCCGCACCGCCGGCGTTCCGCGACAGCCTGCTCGACCGCAGCGGCCTCGTCGGGCTGCTGCCGACGCGCGCGCGCACCGTCGCCCGCGAACTGGCGCGGCGGCCGCTGCGCACCGCCGGTACGGCGCTCGGCGCGGCGCTGGCGGTGGCGCTCGTCGTGCTCGGCGCGTTCGCCTACGACGCCGTGATGCATCTGCTGCACGTGCAGTTCACCTTGTCGTACCGCGCCGACGCGCAGCTGCGCTTCGTCGAAGCGCGCGGCGACGACGCCTTCGGCAGCGTGCGCGCGCTGCCCGGCGTTCAGGCCGCGACGCCGCTCGCCGCCGCGGCGGTGCGGCTGGTCGCCGGTCCGCGCAGCCGCCGCACCGCGATCCTCGCCGTGCCGCCCGACCGCCCCGAACTGGTGCCGCGCGACGCCGACCTGCGGCCGCTCGCCGTGCCCGAAGACGGCCTGCTGCTCGCGCGTTCGCTCGCCGAAGCGCTCGGCGTCGCCGCCGGCGACACGATCGTGGTCGAAGGCCTGACCGGCGCGCGCCGCCAGGGCACGGCGACCGTCGCGCGCCTCGCGACCACCTACGTCGGCGCGGCAGCGTGGATGCAACCCGAGGCGCTGCGCCGGCTGCTCGGCCGGCCCGCCGCCGCCGAGGGCGCGCTGCTGACGATCGACGCGCAGGCCGCGCGCGCGCTGCCGGCGGCGTGCCGCGACGTGCCGCAGATCGCCATGGTCGACGTCACCGCCGACTCGCTGCGCACGCTGCGCGACCACGTCGAGAGCAACCTGTTCCGCTCGCTGGCGTTCACCGTCGGCTTCGCCTTGGCGCTGGCGCTCGGCGTGCTGTTCAACACCGTGCGCATCGCGGTCGCCGAACGGCTGCGCGACTTCGCGACGCTGTCGGTGCTCGGCTGCCGCCCCGCCGAAGTGCGCGCGCTGCTGGTCGGCGAGGTCGCGTTCCTCGCGCTCGTCGGCGCGCCGCTCGGCCTGTGGCTCGGCGGCGTGTTCGCCCGCGCGCTGACGCGTTCGCCCGGCTTCGCCAACGAGCAGTTCCGCCTGCCGCTGCTGGTCACGCCGCGCACGCAGGCGCTGGCGCTGCTGGCGCTGGCCATCGCCGCCGTGCTGGCGACGTGGGCCGGCTGGCGGCGATACCGTCGTCTCGACCCACTCGCCGTGCTGAAGGCGCAGGACTGAACCATGGCCGATCCGCTCGATCCGCTCGCCCCGCCCCGCCGTCGCGCGCGCAGCGTGCTGCTGCCCGCCGCCGCCGCGCTCGCCGCCGCCTATGGCCTGTACCTGCTGTGGCAACCGCGGCCGCTGCCGGTCGACGTCGCCACGGTCGCGCGCGGCGACCTCGTGCAGACGGTCGACGAGGTCGGGCGCACCCGCGTGCGCGACCGCTACACCCACAGCTCGCCGATCGAAGGCCGGCTGCTGCGCACGCCGCAGCGCGCCGGCGACCGCGTGGCCGCCGGCCGGACGGTCGTCGCCGAGTTCGCCGCGCGGCCAGCGCCGTTGCTCGACGCGCGCACGCAGGCCGAACGCGAAGCAGCGATCCGCCGCACCGAGGCGGCCGTCGCCGCCGCGGCAGCGCGCCGCAGCCAGGCGCAGGCCGAGGCCAACGCCGCCGCCACCGAGGCGCAGCGCGTGCGCACGCTGCACCAAGACGGCCTGACCAGCACCGCCGAACGCGAACACGCCGACCGCGACGAACGCGTCGCCGCCGAGGGCGTGCGCGCCGCGGAGTTCGCCGTGCAGGTCGCCGAGCACGAGCGGGAGCTGGCGCGCGCCAGCCGCGTGCCGTCGGCCCTGCCCGACGAGACGCCGCAGGCCGAACCGGCGCCGCCGCCAGCGCCGCTGGCCCTGCGGTCGCCGATCGACGGCGTGGTCTTGCGCGTGCACGAGGAGAGCGCGCGGGCGCTCAACGCCGGCGCGCCGATCCTCGACGTCGGCGACTTGCGGCAGCTGGAGCTGGTCGCCGACTTCCTGACGCAGGACGCGGTGCGCGTGCGGCCGGGCATGCCGGTCGCAGTCGAGCGCTTCGGCGCGCTCGACGCGCAGGGCCAGTCGCAGCGGCTGCAGGCGGTCGTCCAGCGCGTCGAGCCGGGCGGCGTCACCAAGGTCAGCGCGCTCGGGGTCGAGGAGCAGCGCGTCGCCGTGGTCGCGACGCCCGCCGGCGCGGTCGACGACTGGCAGGCGCTCGGCGACGGCTACCGCGTCGAACTGCGCATCGTCGTCGACGAGCGCAAGGACGTGCTGCGCGCCCCGGTCGGCGCGCTCTTCCGCCGCGGCGGGGGCTGGGCGGCGTTCGTCGTCCGCGACGGCCGCGCGCGCGAAGTCGCCGTGCAGGTGGGCCGCACCACGCCGGGCCACGCCGAGGTCCTCGGCGGCCTCGCGGCCGGCGACGTCGCCGTGCTCTACCCGAGCGAACTGCTGGTCGACGGCGCGCCGGTGCGGCCGCAGTGAGCGCGCCGGACCGCGGCGCCGCGGCGAACGCGCCGGGGTGATGCGTCAGCGCGCGCCGAGGTCGACGCGCGGCACCACGCGCTCGTTCCGGTCTTCGAGCTCGAAGAACGAAGCTTCTGCCGCCGACAGTTGGCCGACGACGAGGCTGGTCGGGAACTGCTGCGACAGGTTGCGCAACTCGCGGACGTTGCCGTTGTAGAAACGTCGCGCGGCGGCGATGCGGTCCTCGGTCAGCGCGAGCTCCTCTTGCAGGGCGCGGAAGTTGGCGTCGCTCTTGAGCTGCGGATAGCCCTCGGCGACGACGAACAGCGAACGCATGCCGACGAGTAGCGCGTTCTCGTCCTTGGCGAGGCTCTCGGCGCTGCCGTGCTTCTGCATCGCGGCGTTGCGCAGCACGACGACGCGCTCCAGCGTCTCACGCTCGTGTCTGGCGTGGCCCTTCACCGTCTCGACGAGGTTGGGGATCAGGTCGTAGCGGCGCTTCAGCTCGACGTCGATGTCCGCCCAGCTCTCCTTGACCGCCTGCCTGAGGCGCACGGCGCGGTTGTGCACTGCGACGAACCAGACGATCGGCAGCAGGACGACGAGCGCGACGACGACGAAGGGGATTGCTTCCATCACTTGGCGAGGTCGGCGAGGAGGTGGCGCGGCCAGAGTTCGCAGAACTTCACGACGAAGTCGAGTTGCGAGCGGAACGAGGAGGGTTCCCAGCGGCGGCTGCCGTCGGCGACGCAGATCGCGCCGCCTTCGAGGTCGATCGCGCTGTCGAGCTCCCGCAACAGGAACTCCATCATCCGCGGGTGCAGCACGTCGTAGGCGAAGCGTTTGTCGCTGCTCTGCACCCAGAAACGCCGGCTGAACTCCTCCGACTCGAAGTCGATGTCGTCGAAGCCGAAGGCACCCTTGACCTTGTCGAAGAGGCCTTCGCGGCGCACGAGCAACGTCGGCGACGGCCACGGCGGACGGACGATCAGGTAGCTGAACAGGTAGGTCGTCGTCTGCCGGTTCTTGCCGGTTCCGGTCGTGATCTTGTAGCGGAAGTCGCCGGCGCAGACTTCGCACGACGCGCCGAACAGGTCGATGCGGCCGCGCATCGTGTACTTGGCCGTGCGCGAGTGGCCGCGGCGGAAGATCTCGAACTGCGCATACTCGTCGTCGTGCGCGTCGTTGTCGTCGTGCTCGAAGCGGAAGCCGAGCGAAGCCGCGAGTTGCCCCAAAGCCGCCTTGCGCGCCTGCTCCTGCTTCCAGCCGAAGTAGGCGAAGACCGCGACCAGGACGACCCCGATCGCGAAGAGCAGGAAGGGTGGCTCCACCCGGTCGAACATACCGCGACGCCGGCGTCGCGAGACCTCCGGCCCGAGCGGAGGACGGGATCCGGGTTTGCCTGGACGCCGGCCAGCCGGGCGTCGTCACCAAGGCCGGCTCGCCCGGGGCCCGCGATCGCTCACTTCACGTGCGGCACGGCGAGCCGCAGGGCGAGGTCGTTGAACGCCGCCAGCTGCGCCGTCTTCGTGGTCGCATAGACGTCGAGCTGCGCGCGGATCGCGGCCGACAGCTCGGCGGCGACGTCGCGCTGGCCCTGCGTCGGGCCGAACTCGGCACCTTCGACCGCCGACAGCACGCCGAGCAGCTTGTCGGTCAGCTTGATCGGGTAGTTCAGCGGATCCTGGCTGCTCTTCGACTTGGTCTGGTAGAGCGCCTCCTCGACCGGCGTCAGCGCCGCGTCGGCGGCCTTCTGCGCCGCCGCCAACTGCGCCTTGGCGTCGCCCTCGGCGCGGTCGACGACCGCCTGCATCTGCGTGCGCAGCGACCGGATCGCCGCGATCACGTCGTGCGCCTCGGTCACCAGGGCGTTGCCGTCGCGGACGAGGCGGAAGCGCGCCTGCAGTTCCGCCGCCGTCGCCGGCGAGCGCGGGTCGGGCAGCAACGTGCCGACGACCGTGCGCGACGCGTCGCCGCACGTGACCGTGATCGGATGGTCGCCGGGTGCGGGCTTCGGCGCGCGGCTGCGGCCGTTCCACAGGATCATGCCGTCGAGCACCTTGGCGTCGTCGGTCTTCCAGGCGATGCGCACGGCGTTCATGCCGCGCTTCACGGCGAGCTTCTCGTCGTCCTTCTGCGCGTCGGTCGCGCGCGACCAGACCACCTTGCCGTCGAAGTCCTTACACTCGATGGCGACGCGCTCGGTGACCGGCTGGTCGGCGGGACCGCCGAGCCAGAAGCGCACGACGAGGTCCTTGCACGGATTGCGGCCGAGCCCGTCCTTCGGTTCGTCGTCGCCGCCGCCGCGCACGACCGGGATCGGCTCGAAGGCGACGAACGGCCGCGACGCGAGGTCGGGCGCGAGCTGGCGCAGGTGCGGCAGCCCATCGAACGACCAGAACGACCGTCCCTGCGTCGCCGCGATCAGGCTGCCGTCCTTGACCACGAGATCGGTGATCGGCACGAGCGGCAGGCCGTTGGCGAGCTTCTGCCAGCGACGGCCGTCGTCGAAGCTGCACCACACGGTGCGCTCGGTGCCGCAATACAGCAGCCCCGGCACGACCGGGTCGGGCCGGATGCAGCGCGTGAACCAACCGGCGTCGAGGCCGCCGGTGATCTCGCGCCACGTCGCGCCGAAGTCGTCGGTGGCGAACAGGTACGGCCGGAAGTCGTCGAGCTTGTAGCGCGTCGCCGCGACGTAGCAGCCGCCGTCGCGGTGCGGGTCGCCGGCGATGCAGTTGATCTGCGCCCACTCGGGCAGACCCTTCGGCGTCACGTCGGCCCAGTTCGCGCCGCCGTCGCGCGTCACGTGCACGCGGCCGTCGTCGCTGCCGGTCCAGACGACGCCCGGCTGCCGGCCCTCGTCGACGGTGAAGATCGTGCCGTAGTACTCGACGCTGGTGTTGTCCTTGGTGATCGGCCCGCCCGAGGGCCCCATCTTGCCCTTGTCGTTGCGCGTCAGGTCGCCGCTGATCGGCTGCCAGCTCGCGCCCTCGTCGCGGCTGGCGAACAGCGTCTCGGCCGCGGTGTAGAGCAGGCCCGGCTCGTGCCGGCTCCAGAGGATCGGGAAGTTCCACTGGAAGCGGTGCTTCAGCGCCTCGGCGCCTGCCCCCATCGGGTTGTCCGGCCACACGTCGACGCGGCGACGCAGGCCGCTGCGGTGGTCCTGGCGCACGAGGTAGCCGCCGTAGCTGCCGCCGAACACCACGTCCGGCTCGCCGGGCTTCGGCGCCAGCCACCCGCTCTCGCCGCCGGCGGTGTCCTCCCAGTCGCCCTGGCCGATGCCGGGGCCGCGGCTGCGGTGGCGGATGCGCACCGTGCTGTTGTCCTGTTGGCCGCCGTAGATCCGGTACGGCGCGTCGTCGTCGACGGCGACGCGGTAGAACTGCGCCGTCGGCTGGTTGTCGATCGACGACCAGGACGCGCCGCCGTCCGTCGACACGCACGCGCCGCCGTCGTTGCCCTCGACCATGCGCTGCGGATCCTTCGGATCGATCCACAGGTCATGGTTGTCGCCGTGCGGCACGCCGATGGTCGTGAACGTCTTGCCGCCGTCCGCCGACTTGTGGAACGAGACGTTCAGCACGTAGACGGTGTCCACCGCCTTCGGATCGGCGTAGACGCGCGAGTAGTACCACGCGCGCTGACGCAGGTTGCGGTCCTCGTTGACGCGCTGCCACGTGCCGCCGGCGTCGTCGCTGCGGAACAGGCCGCCGTCCTCGGCCTCGATCTGCGCGTAGAGGCGCTTCTGGTCCGCCGGCGAGGCGCAGATGCCGGCGATGCCGAGCACGCCCTTGGGCATGCCGGGCTTGTCGTGCAGCGGCTGCCAACTGTCGCCGCCGTCGGTCGACTTCCACAGGCCGCTGCCCTCGCCACCGGACTCCAGCGTCCACGGCAGCCGGACGGCGCGCCACGTCGTCGCGTACAGCGTGCGCGGGTCGTCGGGCGCGAGGCACAGATCGACGGCGCCGGCGTGTTCGTTGGCGAACAGCACGCGCTGCCACGACGCGCCCCCGTCGGTCGTGCGGTAGACGCCGCGCTCGGCGTTCGGGCCGGAGACGTGGCCCATGACCGCCGCGTAGACGGTGTTCGGGTCGGTCGGGTGGACGCGCAGGCGGCTGATGTGCCGCGAGTCCGGCAGGCCGGAGAACGACCACGTCGCGCCGGCGTCGGTCGACTTCCACACGCCGTCGCCGCTGCTGACGTTGCCGCGCCACGTCTTCTCGCCGCCGCCGACGTACACGACGCGCGGGTCGCTCGGCGCGACGGCGACGGCGCCGATCGAACCGCCGAACGTGCCGTCGCTGACGTTGCGCCACGACGTGCCGCCATCGGTCGTCTTCCAGACGCCGCCGCCGCACGCCCCCATGTAGTACGTGTCGCGCTCGCCGGCGACGCCGGCCACGGCGGCGACGCGGCCGCCGCGGAACGGCCCGACGAGGCGCCACTCCAGCGTCGCCAGCAGGTCGTTCGGCACCGGGCCGCGCGGTTCCTGCGCGGGCAGGCACGGCAGCGCGGCCAGGACCGCGAGCGCCGCGAACGGCGCGCCAGCGGCGATGCGAGAGCAGGACGACGCGGCGCGCAGGCGACGAGACATGGGCGAGGATGCTAGTGAGCCCGCACATGGGAATGGAGGCGCGGTGCGACGCCGGCAGGCACACGCCGCGGGCGGCGCTGGACGCAGCGCGGCGCTCGCCCCCAGCACGATCTCAAGGTCGTGCCACGAATACGCTTGTGACTTCCTTCAGCAATCGAGAAGAAGCCTGGTTGACTTTCATGCACGCTGCATATATACTCCGTGCATGGAAGTGGATCCGGAACTGCTGCGCCACCGACCGCCCGCCTTGGCGATCGACGTCGCCCTGCTGACCCTGGTGCACGGCCGCTTGTGCGTCGTCGTGATGCAGCGCGCTGCCGCGCCGTTCGCCGGGCACTGGGTCCTGCCCGGCGGCTTCGTGCACCTCGATGAAGCGCTCGACGCCACGGTGGCCCGCGTGCTGAAGCAGAAGATCGGCCTCGAAGGCGTCTTCGTCGAACAGTTGTTCACCTTCGGCGAGCTGGGCCGCGATCCGCGCGGCCGCGTCGTCACCGTCGCCTACTACGCGCTCGTGCCGGCCGAACGACTCGTCGCGTTGCTGCGCGGCCCGGCGCGGCTCGCCGAGGTGCACGCACCGTGGTCGGGACTCGCCGGCGGCGACGTCGAGCTGCGTGACGAGCACGGCAAGGCGCTGCGCGTCGGCTTCGACCACGCCAGCATCCTCGGCACGGCGCTGCTGCGGCTGCGCGGCAAGATCGACTACGCCCCCATCGGCTTCGAACTGCTGTCCGACCAGTTCACGCTGCTCGAGCTGCAGGTGGTGCACGAAGCCGTGCTCGGCACGCCACAGAACAAGGACTCGTTCCGTCGCCGCATGCTCGCCTCCGGGCATCTGCAGGCGACCGGCCGCCGTCGCGCCGACGTCGGCCACCGGCCGCCCCGTCTCTTCCGCTTCAGGGGCGCCAAGCCCGCAAACCGTCCGAACAAGGAGTCTTGACCCCATGGCCGACATCCGTCGTTTCCCCCTCTTCCGCCACCTGCGCGCCGAGCCGTCCGTCTGGGTGCTGCACTGGCACAAGGGCAAGCTCGCGCAGAGCGGCCGCGGCCTGTGCTTCTGGTACCGACCGCTCGTGACCGGCCTCGCCGAGATCCCGCTCGACGACCGCGAGCAGGCCTTCCTGTTCGCCGGCCGCACGCTCGACTTCCAGGAGGCGAACGTGCAGGGCGCCGTGACCTTCCGCGTCAAGGAACCCGAGCTGCTCGCGCAGCGGCTCGACTTCTCGATCGACGTCGAGACCGGCAAGTGGCTGCAGGAGCCGCTCGCGCAACTCGCCGCGATCGTGACGCAGCTCGCGCAGCAGGCGGCGACCGACTACCTCGCGCACACGCCGCTGCGCGCCGTGCTGCAGGAAGGCGTGCAGGCGCTGCGCGCGCGCATCGACGCCTTCCTGCGCGACGGCGGCGAACTCGCCGGCATGGGCATCGAGCTGGCGTCGGTGCGCATCGGCAAGATCACGCCGACGAGCGAGCTGGAGAAGGCGCTGCAGGCGCCGACCCGCGTGCAGCTGCAGCAGTCCGCCGACGAGGCGACCTTCGCCCGCCGCGCGCTCGCCGTCGAGAAGGAGCGCGCGATCGCCGAGAACGAGCTGCAGAACAAGATCGAGCTCGCGCGGCGCGCGCAGAACCTCATCCAGCAGGAAGGCCAGAACGCGCGGCGGCGCAGCGAGGCGGCCGCGGCGGCCAAGCGCAGCGACGGCGCTGCGCTCGCGGCCGCGCGACGCGTCGAGGCCGAGGCCGAGAGCGACATCGTCAAGCAGCGCGCCGACGCCGATGCGCACGCCGTCGAACTGGTCGAGTCCGCGCGCAACCGCGCCGAGGCGGCGAAGCTCGAGGCCTGGGGCCGGTTGCCAGCCGGCGTCCTGAACGCGCTCGCCCTGCGCGAGGTGGCGCAGCGTCTGCGCCGCATCGACCGGGTCAGCCTCGGCAGCGACGCGCTCGGCAGCCTGCTGGGCGACCTCGCGCACGCCGGCGCCCGGCGGCTGCAGGAGGCGCCGAAGCCGTGAGCGCGCCGCGCCTCGTCATCGCGACGCGCACGACGGCGTTCGAGCGCGTGCTCGCCCGCCACGGCACGATCGGGCAGGCCCGCTTCTTCCTGCAGCAGCGCGAGCAGTCGCTCGACGACCTGCAGCGGCGGCACGAGGAGCAGGAGGCGGCGGTCGCCCTCGTCGACAACACGGCGCCGCGCGACTGGCGGCGCGCGCGCGTACGGCGCGAGGAGTTCGACCGCTTCCTGTTCCAACCCGACGACGTCGTCGTCGCCGTCGGCCAGGACGGGCTCGTGGCGAACCTGGCGAAGTACCTCGACGGCCAGCCGGTGGTCGGCGTGAACCCGAGCCCGGACTGGTTCGACGGCATCCTGGTGCCGAACCCGGTCGCGGCCGCACCCGACCTCGTGCGGCAGGCCGCCGCCGGCCGGGCGCCGGTCGAGGCGCGGACCATGATCGCCGCCCGGCTCGACGACGGGCAGGAACTGCTGGCCCTCAACGAGGTCTTCGTCGGCCACCGCTCGCACCAGTCGGCGCGCTACCGCATCGCCGTCTGGGGCGACAGCGAGCGGCACTCGTCGTCCGGCGTGATCGTCGCCAGCGGCACGGGGGCGACCGGCTGGGCGCGGTCGGTGCACGGCTCGATGCAGTCGACGATCGCCCTGCCGACGCCGACCGATCGCGCCGTGGCGTTCTTCGTCCGCGAGGCCTTTCCTTCGAAGGCCACCGGCACGGACATCCAGGAAGGCCTGCTGCGCGCCGACGAACGGCTCCAGCTCGCCAGCGAGATGGACGAGGGCGGCTGCGTCTTCGGCGACGGCATCGAAGCCGACCGGCTGGACCTGCCCTACGGCGCCCGCGTCGAGATCGGCTGCGCCGGGCGCGTGCTCCGGCTCGTCCGCGACACGCGCGACGTTGCCAGAGGCCAACCAAGCGTCGACGCCGGCGCGACGGCGCGGTCCCACGTCGACGCGCACCCCCTGCGCATGCGACAGTCCCCGCCGCCATGACCGCGCTCCGCCCGCTCGCGCTCGTCGCCGCCGCCGTCGTCCTCGCCGCCTGCGCCGCGCCGCCGCCGCCGCCGGCTGCGCCCGACCCCCGGCGCGCGCCCGCGTCGCAGGACGAACGCATGGCGTGGTGGCGCGACGCGCGCTTCGGCCTGTTCCTGCACTGGGGGCTGTACGCGATCCCCGCCGGCAAGTGGCGCGACCACGACGGTTACGGCGAGTGGATCCGCGACAGCGCGCGCATCCCGCGCGAGGTCTACGCCGAGTACCAGCCGAACTGGAACCCGACCGGCTTCGACGCCGACGCATGGGCGCGCATGGCCAAGGCCGCGGGCATGAAGTACGTCGTGATCACCAGCAAGCACCACGACGGCTTCTGCCTGTGGGACAGCGAGCACACCGACTGGGACGTCGGCCGCACGCCGCACGGCCGCGACGTCCTCGCCGAGCTCGCTGCCGCGTGCCGCAAGCACGGCCTCGCCTTCGGTACGTACCACTCGATCATGGACTGGCACCACCCGGACTACCTGCCGCGCCGGCCGTGGGAGACCGACCGGCCGGCGACGGGCGCCGACTTCGCGCGCTACGAGCGCTACCTGCACGCGCAGGTCGCCGAACTCGTGCAGCGCTACCAGCCGGCGATCCTGTGGTTCGACGGCGAGTGGGAGTCGACCTGGAACCACGAGCGCGGCGTGCGCCTGTTCGCGCACTGCCGCGAGCTCGCGCCCGCGATGCTGGTCAACAACCGCGTCGACGTGCACCGCGGCGGCATGGCCGGCTTCTCGACCGCGGCCGACGCCGTCGGCGACTTCGCCACTCCCGAACAGGAGATCCCGGCGACGGGACTGCCCGGCGTCGACTGGGAGTCGTGCATGACGATGAACGCGCACTGGGGCTGGAACGCCGCCGACCGCGACTGGAAGTCGACGAAGGACCTGCTGCGCAACCTGATCGACGTCGCCAGCAAGGGCGGCAACTACCTGCTCAACGTCGGCCCGCGCGCCGACGGCACGTTCCCGCCCGAGGCCGTCGAGCGGTTGGCGCAGGTCGGCGCGTGGATGGCGAGCAACGGCGAGGCGATCCACGGCACGACCGCGAGCCCGTTCGATGCGCTGCCGTGGGGCCGCTGCACGACGAAGCGCGCCGGCGACCGCACGACGCTCTTCCTGCACGTGTTCGACTGGCCAAAGGACGGCGTGCTGCGCGTGCCGGGGCTCGGCAGCGCGCCGCGCCGCGCCTGGCTCGTCGGCGATCCGGTCCAGCGCCTGCGCGCGACCGCCAGCGACGACGGCGTCGCGATCGCCGTGCCGGCGGCGGCGATCGACGCGATCGCGACGGTCGTGGCGCTGGAGGTCGACGGCACGCCGCTGGTGTTCCGCGCGCCGACGATCACGGCGGAGTCCTCGTCGTTCGTGCGGACGCTCGCCGTCGACGTGGCCGCCGCCGACCCGCGCGTCGAGGTGCGCTGCACGACCGACGGCCGCGACCCCGTCGCCGGCGATCCCGTGGTCCGCGGCGCGCTGCGGATCACGGACTCGTGCACGGTGAAGGCGGCGACGTTCTGGCAGGGCAAGCGCCGCGGGCCGGTCGCCGCGCGCGCGTTCACGCAGGCGACGCCGCTGCCGCCGGTCAAGGCGCTGGCGACCCGCGAAGGCCTCATCGTCGAACGGCACGCCGTCGACTGGCGGTCGATCCCCGACGACCGCGGCGGCCTGCCGGTGACCGCCCGCGACGTCGTCGCCAGCGTCGGTCCGCTGCGCGAGCCCGGCGAACGCGTCGCGCTCGTGTACCGCGGCTTCCTGCTCGCGCCGCGCGACGACGTGTACCGCTTCGCGCTGGCCAGCGACGACGGCAGCAAGCTGTGGCTCGACGGGCAGGTGGTCGTCGACCACGACGGCCTGCACGGTCCGACGGAGAAGCGCGGCGAGATCGCGCTCGCGGCCGGCCTGCACGCGATCGAGGTCGTCTGGTTCAACGCCAGCGGCGGCGCGTCGCTCGAACTGCAGTGGGCCGCGCCGGGCGGGCCGTTCGCGCCACTCGACGCGGGCTGCCTGCGCCACTGACAGCCTGAGGACGGACCGTTCTTCAGGCCCTCGGATTGCCCCTGGTGGCCGCTAGGAGTCTGCGTCACGGAACGCGCGCCGATCCGGCGCGCGGATTCGCGGTCGGGGCGAAGCCGACGACCGCAGGCGAATCGGTGGATTCGCCGAGGATCGGCGGCGAGCTCCCGGACGCGAAGACGCGTGCCGGGCGGCGCGGCCTTTCGTGACGCAGACTCCTAGGAGTCTGCGTCACGGGACGCGCGCCGGGTCGCGGATTGCAACCCGCTGCCCCGCGTCTCCTGGGTGCTGCTTGCTGCGGGGCACTTGGTGTCTGGTCTCTGTGTCCTCTGTGTTCTCTGTGGTTCCTTTCTGCTGCTGCTGCAGAAGCAGAACAACCACAGAGAACACAGAGAGCACAGAGCAGAGCAGCGCGAACGGAGGGGCGGCAGCAGAACGAACAGCAACTGCGGTGCGCGCCGGGCGGCGTGGCCTGCCGTGACGCAGAATCCTGGCCCGGGCGGGGTCAGCCCAGCGGGCCGTGCGACGCCGGATCCGGCGCGACCGCCTCTTCGACGGTCAGCGGCTTGCGGCCGGCGAACGGCTGCGCGCGCACCGAGCAGGCGTCGAGGTCGCAGGTCGCGCACCACATGCGCTCGCACGGGTCGGTGTGGAAGTCGATGTCGCCTTCGCCCTCGAACTCGGCGAGCACGCGCGCGGCCAGCGCCTCGGCGGCGTCGTGCGCGCGCTGCACCGACCAGAACTCGGGCACGACGAGGTGCGCGCTGATGTGGTGGAACGGGCCCGAGCGCAGCGCGCGCAGCTGGTGGATGCGGATCAGCCCGCCTTGGACGTGCGGCTGCAGCATCGCCACGAGCTTGCCGACGAAGGCCGGGTCCTCCTCGTCCAGCAGCGCGCCGACGGCTCGCCGAACCAGCCGCCAGCCGGTGCGCACGAGCATCAGGCCCATGGCGAGCGCGACCGCCGGATCGAGCCACCACACGCCGGTGAACTTGACCGCCAGCAGGCCGCCGACGACGCCCGCGCTGGTGACGAAGTCCGACAGCACGTGGTGGCCGTCGGCCTCGATCGCGGCCGAGTGGTGCGCGCGGCCGTAGCGGATCAGGTAGAGACCGAGCGCGCCGTTGGCGAGGCCGGCGCCGACGGTCAGCAGCAGGCCGACGTCGAGTTGCTGCGGCTGCGTCCGGTCGATGAGCGCGTCGGTCGCTTGCCACAGGATCGCGAGCGCGGCGGCGACCACGAGCCCGCCTTCGAACGCGGCGGAGAAGTACTCCATCTTGCCGTGGCCGAACGGGTGCTCGCGGTCCGCCGGCTGGCCGGACCACGCCAGCACACGGAACGCGAACGCGGCGGCGACGACGTTGACGATCGACTCGGCGGCGTCGCTGAAGATCGCCTGCGAGCCGGTCAGCACCCACGCGTACGACTTGACGGCCAGCAGGACGACCGCGACCGTGAGCGAGAGCGCGGCGACGCGGGTGTGGGTCACGACGGGCGTCGGGTCGGCGAGCGGCACGCCGCCATCATGCCGACCGCGGCCGCGGCGCGCACGCCCGGCCGCCGCGGCGCCGGCGTCAGCGCCCGGCGGTCCCCAGCACGGCGTTGAGCAGGAACAGGTTGAGGCCGTCGGCGAAGCCGCGCACGTTGGGGTCCTCGGCGAAGGCGACGACGTGGCCGCGGCCGTGCGGCTGGTGCACCAGCCACGCCTTGCGCGGCAGCTGCTTGCGGCTCTCCTGCCACACGAAGCCCGCCTGCACCAGCCGCTCGGGCGCTTCGTAGATCGCCACGTTGGTGCCGCGGTCGAGCTTCAGCGGCGTGAAGATGTGCGAGCTGTCGTGCACGACGGACGCCGCGCCGTCGTAGCCGAAGCCGAGCCAGTGCTCGCGGTCGACGGCGACGGCGAGGATCGCGCCAGGCGTGTTCGGCGGCGGCTCCTTGTCGGGGCGGATCGCGGCGTCGTAGTCGAACGGTTTGTCGGCGGCCGCCGGCTTGTCGGACGGCTTGTCCGCCGGCTCGTCGTTCGGCTCGGCCGCCGGCTTCGCGGCGTCCGCGTCGCCCGGCGTGCCGGTGTCCTTCGCTGCGGCCTCGCCCTTCGGCTTCTGCCGCGGCTCGGCCTCGCTCGCCAGCAAGGCGACGTCCTTCTCCATCAGCCAGCGCGACGCCGAACCGAGCGCGACCAGCACGCCGCCGCGCTGCACGAAGTCCTTGATGGCGGCAGCGCCGCCGCTGCCGAGTCCATGCTGGTAGCCGCTGCCCTCCGGCATCACCAGCACGGTGAAGCGCTCCAGTTCGGCGCGGCCGACATCGTGCGTGCGGATCGGCGACACCGGCACGCCGTAGCGCTGTTCCAGCAGGTACCGCACCCATCCGGTCGAGTTGGCGTTGGTCGGGCGGTCCCACAGCAGCGCGACGCGCGGCACCTTGGGCGCGTGGCCTTCGTTGCTGCCGAAGTTGGGACCGTCGTCGACCCACGACGCGTCGGCGCACGCCGGCGTGACGCCGTGGGTCGCGGCGAGGTCGCGCACGCGGGCGTGCAGGTCGGCGGGCTGGTCGTGCACCTTGACCACGAACGAACCGGCCGGATACCGCACGCCGTCGTGCATGAACGGCTCGTCGAGGATGCGCGCCTTGACGCCACGGCGCAGCAGTTCAGCGAGCAGCGCGGCGGCGCCGTTCTGCCCCCACGCCACGACGTAGGCGACCTTCGGCGGCTCGGCGCGCAGCGCCGGCGCGCCGGTGGTCGCCGCGCCGGCGGCCACCGCTGCGAGCCCGGCGGGCGCGGGTGCGCCGGCGCGCCAGCACTCGACGCCGAACAGCAGCGGCAACGCCCACGCCGTGAGGTCGTAGAACTCGGTGTCGCGGCGCTTCTGCTCGCGGCGCACCTGCTCGGCGAGGAACGCGTCGTCGAGCCGCGCGTGCGGTTCGAGCAGCACCGTCGCCAGCGTGCTGGCCGGCTGCGCCGCCGACACCACGAACGTGCCGGCCGGGAACTCGCGCGCCGCCGGCTCGCCGCCGGCGAGGGGCGCGGCCGCCGCGCACGTCCACGGCACCGTCGTCCGCGCGACCTCGATGCCCTGTTCGGCGAGCAGGGTCATCAGCCGCGCCAGCCGCGTGCGGGCGCCGACCGGCGGGAACACCCAGGCCTTGGTCGGGCCGTCGCCGCGCGCGACGCCGGCGCGCCGGTGCGCGAGGAAGGCCCGCAGCGCGTCCTTGGCGCCGCCGGCCAGCGTCTCGACCGTCGCCAGCGAGGCGACGAAGTGGCGGCGGATGCAGTCGCGGTAGTGCAGCAGCTTCTCGTCCTTGCGGCGGAACACGAGGCCGCGCGAACTCGCCATCTCGTAGGTCATGCCGACGCTGCCGTGGAACGTCGGCCAGCCTTCGCCGTAGCCGGGATAGAAGCTGTCGAACGACTCGCGCGTGAAGTAGTCGAAACCGAAGCGGTCGAACCAGCGCGCGTTGTTGCGGCCGTAGCGGTCGAGCCACTGCCGCTGCGACGCCGTGATCTCGTCGTGCAGCGGCGCCGCCGGCGGCGCGAAGTAGTACGTCGAGTTGCCGCCCATCTCGTGCAGGTCGGCGTACACCAGCGGCCACCACTGCTGGAAGGCGCGCACGCGCGCGCGCGTCTCCGGCTGCGTCAGCGCGAACCAGTCGCGGTTCATGTCGAACAGCGCGTGGTTGGGCCGGCCGCCGGGCCACGGCTGGCTGTGCTCGGCGCCGAGCGGCGTCGCGTCGGCCCAGCGGCCGCGCGCGGCGCGTGTGCCGTGCACGAAGCGGTCGCGGCCGTCGGGGTTCTGCAGCGGGTCGACCAGCACGATGCACTCGCGCAGCACGGCGTCGGCGACCGCTTCGCCGCGAGCGGCGAGCAGGTGGTGCAGCACGAACAGCGCCGCGTCGGTGCCCGACGGCTCGTCGCCGTGCACGCCGTTGGCGAGCATCGCCACCGCCGGCAGGTCGGCGATCAGCCGGTCGGCTTCGGCGTCGGCGAGGCCGCGCGGGTCGGCCAGCCGCTGCATGCCCGCCTGGACGGCGTCGAGCCGCCGCAGGTTCGCCGGCGAACCGACCACGGCGTAGTAGAGCGTGCGGCCTTCGAGGCTGCTGCCGTAGGGCACGAGGCGCAGCCGGTCGGGAGCTGCGGCGGCGAGCGCCTGCAGGTAGCGCTCGACGTCGGCGTGCAAGGTGACCTCGTCGCCCCAGGCGAAGCCGAAGAAACGATCCGGCGTCGGGATCACCGGGTCGTAGGCGACGTCGGGCAGCAGCGGCCCGGCGGCCGGCGCGGCGCCGGGATCGGGGACCTGGGCGGTCGCCGCGGCGAGGAACGTCAGGACGACGAGGGCGGTGCGCATTGGTAGATCCTTACTCCTCCCGCACCGGTTGGCGCGAGAGGCAATCAAGACCCCCTTTCAAACCGTGCGTGCGGATTTCCCGCACACGGCTTACCGGTGGTCTCTCGGGTTCACGGCTTTGTGCGATCTCCGGGT
>JBKDXM010000028.1:0-6360 GCA_046306335.1 Planctomycetota bacterium | reverse complement strand
CCAGCAGGCGCTGTTCGCGGCGGCGCAGGACTTCGCGGCGCCGGCGCTGCGGCGCGCCGTGTTGCAGGGCGCGGTCGACGCGCTGCCCAAGGGCGAAGCGCGCACGGGCTGGCTGAAGCTCGCCGCCGCGCCGCCGGCGCTGGTCGCGCTCGGCGTCGACGACGACGCGCCGACCGCCGCGGCCGCGCGCGAACTGCTCGCGGCGATCGCCGTCGCCGGGGCCGTTCCGCCCGGCGAGGTCGCGCAGCTGACCGCCGACGAGGCGCAGCGCGTCCGCGCCGGCGAGGCGCTGTTCGCCCGCGCGTGCGCCGCCTGCCACCAGCTCGACGGCGGCGGCATGCAGGGCCTCGCGCCGCCGCTGCGCGACTCCGAGTGGGCCACCGGGCCGATCGACCGCATCGTGCGCATCGTCGCGCACGGCGTGCGCGGCCCGATCGAAGTCAACGGCGCGACGTGGACGATGGAGATGCCGGCCCAGCGGCAACTGTCCGACACCGACGTCGCGGCCATCGTCGGCTACGTCCGCCGCGCCTTCGGCCACCGCCAGAGCGTGCCCGACGCCGCTGCGGTCGCCGCGATCCGCGCGCAGCACCGAGCGCGCAGCGAGCCGTGGACCGCCGCGGAGCTGCTCGGCGACGTCGGCCGCTGACGTCGGGCGGCGTGGCCTTCCGTGACGCGGACTCCTACCTTCCGCGCGTGATGAGCGCCCGTACCGCTGCCGCCGACGGCGGCCTGTTCCTCGGCTTCGACGTCGGCACGCAGAGCACCAAGGCGCTGGTCGTCGACGCCGCGAGCCACGCGGTCGTCGGCCGCGGCAGCGCGCCGCACGCGCTGGTCGACGGCCTGCCGGCCGGCCACATGGAGCAGCGGCCCGGCGACTGGCTCGCCGCCTGTGTCGTCGCCGGCAAGCAGGCGCTCGCCGGCCTCGATGCGTCGACGGTGCGCGGCATCGGCGTCTCCGGCCAGCAGCACGGCTGCGTGGTGCTCGACGCCGCGGGCGCGGTGGTGCGGCCGGCGAAGCTGTGGTGCGACACGGCGACCGCGGCCGAAGCGGCGGAACTGTCGCAGCGACTCGGCCGCGCGGTGCCGACCGGCTTCACCGCCAGCAAGCTGCTGTGGCTCGCGCGCCACGAACCGGCCAACTGGGCGAAGGTCGCCGCCGTGCTGCTGCCGCACGACTTCGTCAACGCGTGGCTGACCGGCGAGCGCAGCATGGAGGCCGGCGACGCGTCGGGCACCGGCTTCTTCGATCCGGTGGCGCGCGCGTTCGACGCCCGCGCGATGGCGGCGATCGACCCGCGCCTGCCGACGCTGCTGCCGCCGCTGCGCGCGGCCGGCGCGCTCGCCGGTCGCCTGGGCGCCGCGACCGCGGCCGAACTCGGCCTGCCGGCCGGCGTGCCCGTCAGCGCCGGCGGCGGCGACAACATGATGTCGGCGATCGGCAGCGGCGCGACGAAGCAGGGCGTCGTTGTCGCCAGCCTCGGCACGTCGGGCACGGTGTTCGCGCGCACCGACCGGCCGATGGTCGACCCGCAGGGCCTGATCGCGCCGTTCTGCAGCAGCGACGGCGCGTGGCTGCCCTTGCTGTGCGTGATGAACCTCACCGGCGTGACCGAGGAAGTCCGCGCCTTGACGGGCCTCGACCACGGCGCCCTCACCGCCGCGGCTGCGGCGGTCGCGCCCGGCGGCGACGGCCTCGTCTGGTTGCCGTTCCTGCTGGGCGAGCGCGTGCCGGATCTGCCGCACGCGACCGGCACGCTGCTCGGCCTGCGGCCCGGCTCGCTGCGGCCCGGGCATCTCTACCGCGCCGCGCTCGAAGGCACCGCCTGCAACCTGGGCCTCGGGCTCGACCGCCTGCGCGCGCTCGGCTTGCAGGTCGGCGAAGTGCGGCTCACCGGCGGCGGCGCGCACAACGCGCTGTGGCGGCAGATCCTCGCCGACGTGTTCGCCTGCCCGATCCGCGTGCTGGCCGAGACCGAATCGGCGGCGCTGGGCGGCGCCATCCAGGCGCTGTGGGCGGTGCGGCGCGCGGCCGGCGAGGCGGACCTGGCGTGCGACACGGTCGCCGCGCCGTTCGTGCGCTTCGCGGCGGCGGTGGCGCCGGAACCATCGCGGGCGACGGCGACCGCGGCGCTGCGGGAGCGCTTCCGCGGCGAACTGTTGCGGCTGCACCCGAGCGCCGGCTGACGGCGCCGCTCCGCCCCGCGCTGCGCATGGGGTCCGGATTGGCGCCGCGCCGCGCGGGTGCCTACCGTTCCGGCCATGTTCCTCCTGCGGAAGATCGGCTCGGTGTTCCGTGGCAACGCCACGCCCCTGCAAGTGCTCCTCGCCACCGTGCTCGGCGGCGTGCTGGGCTTCGTGCCCGGCTTCTTCCTGCCGGGCGACCTCGGCGGCGGCCTGCTGCAGGCGCCCGGGTTGATCCTGCTGCTGCTTACCCTCGTGCTGGTGCTGAACGCCAACCTCGGCGTGTTCGGCCTGGTCACGCTGGTCGGCAAGCTGCTCAGCTTCGTGCTGCTGCCGGCGAGCTACGCGCTCGGCCGCTGGCTCGTCGACGGCCCGCTGCAGGGCATGTGCCGCAGCCTCGTCAACGGCAAGGTCACCGCGTGGTTCGGCTGCGAGTACTACGCCACCGTCGGCGGCGTGGTCCTCGGCCTCGTCTATGGCGTGGTCGCCGGCGTGCTGATGAACCGCGGCATCCGCGCCGTCCGCGGCAAGATGGCCGGCCTCGAGGCCGGCAGCGCGACGTACCAGAAGTACGCGGCCAAGGGCTGGGTGAAGCTGCTGACGTGGCTGTTCCTCGGCAAGGGCCAGAAGAAGCTGACGTGGCAGGAACTCGCGGCGCAGAAGAAGACCGGCCTGCCGGTGCGCCTGGGCGGCCTCGCCGTCGCCGCGGTGTTCATCGCCAGCGTGTGGGTGCTGCAGACGTGGTTCTCGGAGCCGGTGCTGACGCAGGCGCTGCAGTCGGGCCTGCAGGCCATGAACGGCGCGACGGTCGACCTGAAGTCGGCGCAGCTCGGCCTCGGCAGCGGCGAGTTGCGCGTGCAGGGCCTCGCCATCGCCGACCGCAAGGAACTCGGCTCCGACCTGTTCGCCGCCGACGCGCTGGTCGCGACGCTCGACACCGGCGAACTGCTGCGCAAGCGCTTCGTCGTCGACACGATCACCGCGCAGAACGCCCGCAGCGGCGCGCCGCGCGCGCTGCCCGGCGTGCGCATCCCCGGGGCCGAGCCGCCGCCGGAACCGCCGAAGAAGGCGGGCGGCCTGCCGTCGCTCGACGACGTGCTGAAGGACTACGCGGTCTGGAAGGAGCGCCTGGCGCAGGCGCGCGACTGGATCGAGAAGATCGCCGGACCGGAGGCGCCGAAGGCGGAGCCGACGCCCGCCGAGATCGAGGCCGAGCGGCAGCGGCAGGCGGACGAGCGCGCGCGCGCCGAGGCGGCTGGTCTCGCGCGCGTCGTCGCGACGCACCTGTTCGACCGCGCGCCGCGCGTGCTGGTGCGCAACGTCGTCATCGACGGCATCGGCTACTCGATCGACGGCAAGGCCGACAAGCTCGACCTGAAGGCGACGAACCTGTCGGACCGGCCGGCGCTGGTCGACGGCGATCTGACGTTCGACCTCAAGGCGCAGAGCGGCGCGCTCGCCGTCGGCCTGCAGCGCGCCGGCCGCGCCGCGGCGGCGGGCGCGCCCGCGCTCGGCTTCCACTACGCGCAGAAGGGCGTGGCCGTCGACCGCGTCTTCGGCCAGCTCAAGCTCGACGGCGCCCCGCCGCTGCGCGGCGGCACGATCGACCTCGCCGCCAAGGGCGGCTTGCAGCGCGGCGTCGGCCAGCCGCTGTCGCTCGACCTGCCGCTCGACGTGACGCTGAAGGACACGACCTTCGCGCTCGCTGGCAGCAAGGAGACGAAGGTCGAGACGCTGGCGCTGCCGATCGGCGTCAAGGGGCCGCTGACGCGGCCATCGTTCGCGCTCTCGGACCAGGCGCTGCAGGACGCGTTGGTCAAGGCGGGCAAGCAGGAACTCGCCAACTTCGTCGCCGGGCAAGCGGGCAAGCTGCTCGGCAAGTACGGCATCGACGCCAGCAAGTACCTCGATCCGAACAAGTCGGTCGGCGAGAACCTCGACGCCGCCAAGGCAGCTGCCGCAGCGGAAGCCAAGCGGCTCGCCGACGAGGCGCAGGCGAAGGCGGCCGCGGAGGCCAAGCGCATCGCCGACGAAGCGCAGGCGAAGCTCGACGCCGAGAAGAAGCGACTCGAAGCCGAGGCGCAGAAGGCGCTCGACGACGCGAAGGCCAAGGCCGACGCCGAGAAGAAGCGGCTGGAGGACGAGGCCAAGAAGAAGGCCACCGACGAACTGAAGAAGCGCCTGCCGGGCGGCATCCCGGGCCTGCCGGGGGGCAAGCCGGCGCCGGACGACGCGGCGAAGAAGAAGGCCGAGGAAGAGGCCAAGAAGAAGGCCGGCGGCGGGGCGCCGCCCCAGGGCGGGGGCGGCACGTCGGAGACCCGGCCGTGAAGCAGGCCATGCGGCTCGAACCGACCGAGCAGCGCATCGTCGGCACGCTGATCGAGAAGCAGTTCACGGTGCCGGACACCTATCCGCTCAGCGAGAACGTGCTGGTCGCCGGCTGCAACCAGACGAGCAACCGCGATCCGGTGACCGCCTACGAGGCGTTCCAGGTCGCCGGCGCGCTGATGGCGATGCAGCAGAAGGGCGTCGTCGCGCGCGTCGATGGCGCCGGTCGCGTCGCCAAGTTCCGCCACAAACTCGACGAGGCTCTGGCGGTCGGCGTGCCCGAGCTGTGCGTGCTCGCGGAACTGCTGCTGCGCGGTCCGCAGGCGCCCGGCGCGCTGAAGCCGCGCGTCGCGCGCATGGGGTACGAGGCCGAACCGACGGCGATCGAAGCGCTGCTGCAGGGCATGGCGGCGCGGGCGACGCCGTTGGTCGAGCAACTGCCGCTCGGTCCGCGCGAGCGCGACCGCCGTTGGCGGCACCTGCTCGGCGACGCCGGGGCTGCCGCTGCGCCAGTGGCCGACGCCGGCGCGGCCATGCCCGCGCCGGCACCTGCGCCGGCGCGCACCGGCGACGGCGAACTCGCGGCGCGCGTCGGCGAACTCGAGCGGCAGGTGCGCGCGCTGCAGGACGCGGTCGCCGAACTGCGCGCGCGCTGAACCGCTGGCAGCCGCACCGCTGGCAGCCGCGCGGCGGCGCGCTGCGGGCCGCGGTCGCCTCAGCGCGGCGGTTGCGCCGCCGCCGTCGCGGCACACCACGCCGCGTCGCGCGCCCCGTCCGCGACCACGTAGGTGACGTGGAACGCCGCCGGCTTCGCCGGCGTCAACTCCGCGCGCCACATCGCGCCAAAGCGACCGTACGCGCGCGTCGACCAGTCGGCGGGCAGGTTGTCGGCGCCCTCGACCCGCAGCACGGTGACGTCGCCGCCGTCCATCGGCAGCACGGCGGCGATCCAGCGGCAGCCGGTCCAGACGTCGTTGCCGTGCGCGCCGGCGTCGGCCGGCCGCACGTAGCGCACCTTCGGCTGGTCCTTCTCGGCGAAGCGCTGCAGGGCGCGGAACTGGTTGCCGGCGTGCTGCGGGTCGCCGCCGAGCCGAACGCGCGGCTGCGTCGTCGTCAGGTGCGACGCCACGTCGAGCGCGAAGACGCCGTCGGCGAGCGCGCGCACCGCGACGGTGCGGACCTCGCGCAGCACTTCGCCGGCCGTTGCGTCGGTCCAGGCGATCGTCGCCGTCTGCGGCGCATCCCCGCCGCCGATGACGGCGAGCGTGCGCTGCGCCTCGCCGTTGCGGCAGTGCCAGAAGTCGAGCGTCGCGCCGCCGTGCTCGACCTGGTTCCAGCCGACGAACACGCCGCGGTGGTGGGGATGCTCGCCGCCGAGGTCCTTGGTCAGTTGCCGGCCGTCGGCGGCGAAGACGCGGTGGAACGGCTTGCACGTCGCCGCGGCGTCGGCTTGGTCGTAGACCGGTTGCACGAAGGTCGCGACCGTCGCACCGGACGGCAGGCGCAGTTCGTCCGTCGGGGGACGCGTTGGCGCGGTGGCGCACGCGGCGACGACGGCGAAGGTGGTGACGACCGGGGCGAAGGGGCGCACGCGGCCAGTCTAACGCGGCCTCGCGACGCGCAACGTGCGCTCGGCGCGTCGCGTCGTCGCGCTGCGCGCCACGGCGCGCGCGATGGCACCCCGTGGCCGTCGCCGTACGCTGCCCGGATGGTGCGTCGTGACGCGACAGACGACAGAGACCCGCGAGGGCCGAAGCCGGCTGGCGCACGTCGTTCTCGATCCGCGGGAGCCAGTCCCGCCCCGGCAAGCGCCGAAGCACCGGGTAGCAGGCCCCACGTGGCACCGGG
>JBKDXM010000027.1:0-22553 GCA_046306335.1 Planctomycetota bacterium | reverse complement strand
CGAACGGGCGATGGCCCCGCGGCGCCGGCGCCGGGGCGGCCGCCCGGCCCGGGGGCCGCCACGGCCGGGCGGCACGAGGTATCCTCCCCGCTGCCGCCGCGCGCTCGCGACGCCCCCCCCCGCTTGCCGACCGCTCCGGAGATGCCGCCGCACCGCGACCCGACCGAATGGGGCCGCCTCGTCGAGAGCCTCGACGTCGCCAGCATCTTCGTCGTGCTGAGCGCGTGGCTCGGTCCCAAGCTGCGCGCCGAACTCGCGGTCGAGGACATCTGGCAGGAGACCTTGTGGCAGTCGTGGCGGGATCGCGAACAGCACACGTGGACCAACCTCGCCGCGTGGCGGGCATGGTTGCTGACCATCGCGAAGAACCGCATCCGCGACGCGGCGCGCACCGCCGGCCGCGTCAAGCGCGGCGGCGATCGTTCGACCTCGCCGATGTCCGCGCTGGCGGGCGTGGACTCCGTCTCGGCCCTGTTGCCGCCGGGTTCGACGACCCCGAGCCGCGTCGCCGGCGTGCACGAGCGCGCGCGCGCGATGTCCGAGGCGCTGGCCACGCTGGACGACGACCTGCAGGCGGTCGTGCGGTTGCGCCTGTTCGAGGAGGTGCCGATGCGCGACGTCGCCGCGCAGCTCGGTCTGCCGCTGTCGACCGCCAAGGCCCGGCTGCTGCGCGGCGTCGAGGCCTACCGACGGCGCCTGCGCCAACTGCTCGGCGGCGACGCCGATCTCGGGATGTCGCGATGACCACTCCGGACGAACCCGACCCGCGCGACGAGGAACTGCTGGCGGAACTCTTCGACCGCCTGCTGCAGGACATCCTCGAGGGCCGCAACCCGGACCTCGACGCGCTGTGCCCGGAGCGCCCCGACCTGCGCGAAGGCATCGCCCGGACGTGGCGATTGGCGTGCTCGGTCGCCGGACGGCGCGAGCCGGGCCAGCCGCTGCTCGCCGGCTACGAGGTCGTGCGTGAACTGGGGCACGGCGGCATGGGCACCGTCTACCTCGCGCGCCATGAATCGCTGCGTCGCGACGTCGCCATCAAGGTGCTGCCCAGGTCGCTGGCGCTCAGCCATGCCGCCAAGCAGCGATTCCTGGCGGAGGCCCGCGCGCTGGCGCAGATCCGCCACGACAACGTGGTGCGCATCCATCGCATCGTCGACCAGTCCGACCTGCTGGCCTTCGAGATGGAGTACGTCGACGGTCCGAGCCTGCAGACGCTGATCGCGCGGCTGCGGCGCACGCAGCGGCCGTTCGACCCGGCGAACCTCGCCAGCGCGCTCGGCCAAGGCGTCGGCGCCCGCGTCCGCAGCACGGTCGAGTGGCACGTGCGCTTGTTCATCCGCGTCGCGCGCGCGCTCGGCCACGTGCATCGGCACGGCATCGTGCACCGCGACGTCAAGCCGTCGAACATCCTGCTGCGCGGCGACGGCACGCCGGTGCTCGCCGACTTCGGCCTCGCGCTGGCCAGCGGGCCCGACGACGGCCCGACGCGCTTCGCCGGCACGCCGGTGTACGCCGCCCCCGAGCGCCTGCGTGGCGGCGACGACGGCGTCGACGCGCGCGCCGACGTCTACTCGCTCGGCGTCAGCCTGTACGAGGCGCTGTCGATGTGCGCGCCGTTCCCGGGCAGCACCACGCACGAGGTGCTGCGGCGCATCGACACCGGCGCCGCGCCGGAACTGCGCAAGGCGGCGCCGCACGTGCCGCGCGACCTCGCGCTCGTCGTGCACAAGGCGATGGATCCCGAACCGTCGCGCCGCTATGCCTCGGCGGACGCGTTCGCCGACGACCTGGAGCGCTTGCTCGCCTTGGAGCCGATCGAAGCGCGGCCGGCGGGCGCGCTGCATCGCGCCTGGCAGCGCGTGCGGCGCCACCGCCAGCTGCTGGTCGTCGCGGCGGCCACCGCGCTGGTCGTCGCCAGCGCCTTCGTCGCCACCGCGGCGCGCGAAGCCGATCGGCGCGCCGTCGTCGCGCGAGCTGCCGCCGAGGTTGCGACGGCGCGGTCCCTGTTGCTTTCGCCCTCGGCGCGGCCGCAGCCGTGGTCCACCGACGACCCGGGCGTGCGCACGCGGCGCGGCGGCGCCGTCGACGAAGCGCGCGAACGCACGCTCGCGGCCGCAGGCGCCGCCTACGAACGGGCGCTGGCGATCGTTCCGGACGACGGCGTGGCCCGCGCCGAACGCGCCGCCGTCGCCGCCGCCGCGGCGTTGCTGCGCCTCGACCCGACCGCGCTGGCCACGGCGCGACGATGCCTGCCGACGGCCATCCAGCCGGCGTTCGACGCGGCCGCCGCCGGCCGCGGCAGTGCGGCGGCGGCCGGCACGGCGACCGCGCCCGCCGGCGACCGGCTGACCGCCGGACTGGTGGCCTTCCTCGCCGGCGACCACGCCGGCGCCGACGCCTGGTGGCGCGACCTGCCGGCGGCCTGGCAGGACCAACCGCTCGTCGCCGCCTGCCGCGGCCTTGGCCTGCTCGCCGACGGCGCCCACGCCCGCGCCTACCCGCTGCTGGCGGTCGCCGCCCGCGGCCTGCCCGATGCCGACGGACTCGCCCTGGCCCTCGCCGAGGTCGCCTTGGCCGCCGGCGACCTCGCCGCCGTTCGCCGGCACCTCGCCCGACCGGCCGCGCCCGAGGCCGCGGCGACCGCGCCGCGGGCCCGCCTGCGCGCGGCCGACCTCGCGGCCGCCGAAGGCCGCACCGACGATGCCCGCCGCGCCTATCGCGAACTCGCCGCCGACGACGCCGCCGATCCGGCGCCGCTCGTGCGTTTGGCCACGCTCGCGCTCGGCGATGACGACCGCAGCGGCGCGCGGCGCATCCTCGCGGCGGTCGTCGCCCGCTGGCCCGGCCACGACGAGGCCCGGCGGCGGCTCGCGCGCCTCGACCTCGAGGAGCGTCGATTGCCGGCGTACCTCGCACACGTCCGTCGCGCCGTCCATGGCATCGCCAGCGACCCGGCCGGCGCCCATCGCGAACTGCGCGCCGTGCTGGCGCTCGGCGGCCTGCACGCGGTGGCCAAGGCCCTCGCCGGCGAACGCCGCGCGGACGCCGCCGAGGACGGCGTGCCGCTGCAGTCGTGGCTGCCGCCCCGCGTCGTCGCCGGCGTCGCCGCGGCGGCGCTGCTGCTGCGCCGGATCGACGCGGCGCACGCCGCGGCCATCGCGATCGATGCGCACCCGGTCGGCGCCGCCATGCTGACACCCGCTTTGTTCGTGGCGGCCTCGCCGCACCTGCTCGCGCAGGCGCCAGCGCCTGCGCTGGCGAGCCTCGCGGCCGCGGCGCTGCGCCGCGCGCTGCCCGTCCACCGCCTCGCCGCTTGGCTGCAGCCGTTCCAGCGGGCGCTCGGCAACCGTTTCCACCTGGCAGCAGCGCGCGACATCGTGCGCACGCCGAACCCCGGGATGACGGTGGTCTACGGCATCGCTGCCGTCGTCACGCCGGACTGCGACGGCGACACGCTGCCCGACCTCTGCGTCGCCGCCGCGCCCGCAGGGGCGCGCGCCGGCATCGGCTACGTCGCGGTGCGCAACCTGGAGGACTGCGCGTTGCTGCGCACGCTGCGCAACGGCGACGATCAGGCGCTGTTCGGCCGGTCGCTGGCGGCGCTCGACGACGTCGATGGCGACCGCTGCGCCGACCTCGTCGTCGGCTGCCCCAGCGGCGCCCGCAGCGCCACTGCGCCGGCCGCCGTCGAAGCGCGGTCGGGTCGCACCGGCGGAGTGCTGTGGCGGACCGAATCACCGGGCGGAACGTTCGGCGTCGCCGTGGCGACGCTGGCCGACCTCGACGGCGACGGCGTGCGCGACGTCGCCGTCGGCGTGCCGCCCGGCCACCGCGGCGCCGACGCCAGCGGCGAGGTGGCGCTGCTGTCCGGCCGCGACGGGCGCGAACTGCGCCGCTTGCAGGCGCCGCGCCGCGGTGTCTGGTTCGGCGCCTGCGTCGCCACCGCCGGCGACGTCGATGGCGACGGCGGCGACGATCTCGTCGTCAGCGGCAACTTCGGCGGCACGGCGGGCTGCGTCGCAGTGGTCGATCCGCGCACCGGCCGCACGATCACCGTGCTCGAAGACGCGGACGCCGAGCGCGACTTCGGCGCCGCCGCGCTCGGCGCCGGCGACCTCGACGGCGACGGCTTCGCCGACCTCGTCGTCACCGCGCCGGCGCGCGGTCGGACCACGCTGCCGGGCTCCGTGCTGGCGTTCTCCGGCCGCGGCGGGCGACCGCTGTACGAACTGCGCGGCGAACAGGCCGGCGAGGGCTTCGGCGCCAGCGTCGTGGCCCTGCCATCGTGGCGCCGCGACCGCCGCCCGGCGCTCGCGATCGGCACGCTGCGCGGCGGCCCCAACGGCACCGGCTACGTGCGCGTGTTCGACGCCGCCGACGGGCTGCCCCTGCAGACCTTCGCCGGCAATGCGGCGTACGCGCGCTTCGGCTACCAGTTGGTCGACCTCGGCGACCGCGACGGCGACGGGCTGCGCGACCTCGGCATCGTCTCGGTGCTGCGCAACCAGGACGTCGGCGTCTACGCCGCGACCTTCGCCGACGCGGTGCTCGAACCGGTGGCTACGGTGACGCGCGACCGGTAGCGCCCCGCCGGCAGGCCTGACCGCCCGATGGTTGGTCGCCGGCGCGGCCACGGCGCCGGCCGCCCGCTCCGATCCCTGCGCCGCTGGCCCGCCGCGCCGGGGCGCCGCCGCAGGGTCAGCGGGGCAGGGCCTTGCGACCGAGCGAACGGGCGATGCGCCGGGCGACGCGGCGCCAGAGTTCGTGGCGCTGCGATCGCTCCGGCGCGAGCGCCCGCAGGGCCCGCATCGTAGCGCCGCGCGACGGCCGCGCCGCGAGCGTGCTGCGGTGCTTCCACCAATAGCGCTGCAGCCGCGCGAGCATGGCGTCGCGCGCGGGCTCGTCGACGGGCTTGCCGACGACGGCGCGATCGAGGTCGACGAGCACGACGCGCAACCGGTCGCCGCGGGCGACGCACAGGATGTTGTCGGCGTGCAGGTCGGGGTGCCGCAGGCCGGCGGCGAACGCGAGGCGCAGGACGACGCCGACGCTGGCGGCGACGTCGCGCCGGCGCGCGGGATGCGCGGCGAGGAAGTCCGGCAGCGGCAACGCGTCGGCGAGCCGTTCGGTCAGCAGCCGCAGCCGCCAGAAGGCCCCGCTGCGGCGCGCTGCAGCGGCGACCGGCACGACGACCGGCACGCCTTCCTGGCGCAGCGCCAACAAGGCCGCCAGTTCGGCGCGGGCACGCCCCGGTCCGGCGTAGCGGTCGCGCAGCAGCGCGGCGAGCGCGCCGCCGCGGCGGTACGGCCGCACCACGCACTCGACGCCGCCGACCACCAGTACGCCGACGCCGCCGCGGCCCTTGGCGCCGACCAACGGCGCCGGCTCGCGCCACAGCGACGCGATCGGCTCGTCGGCGAGGTCGGGACGGACCCAAGCGATGCCGCGCGGCTCGCGGCGTTCGAGGAACGGCTCCAGGGCGGGCACAGCGCGCATGATAGGACGCGACGGCGCAGCGCACACTGGAACTCATCGCGCCGGACGGGATGCTGCGACGGATGACCGCCGCTGCGGCCACGATCTCCGGCGCCGAGCTGCCCGGCGCGAGCTTCCTGCCGCGCGGCGGGACCGCCCTGGTCGTGCGGCTGTCGGCACTCGGCGACGTGCTGTTCGCACTGGAGACGGTGGCGGCGCTGCGGCGTGAACGGCCGGACGTCGCCATCGACTTCCTGGTCGAGGACCGCTTCTGCGGCCTGCTCGCCGGCCACCCGCACTTGCGCGACGTCGTCGTCTACCCGCGCCGGCGGCCGCTGGCGATCCCGGGCAGCCTTTGGCGCCTGCGCCGCCGCCGCTACGACGTCGTGCTCGACGTGCACGGCATCCTGAAGAGCGCCATGCACCTCGCTGCCGTCACGGCCGCGCACAAGGTCGGCGCCGCGCCGCCGGGCGCGCGCGAAGGCGCGTCCCGCGTCTACAGCCTCGCCGTGCCGATGCCGCAGCCGCTGCCCCACCGCGCCGACATCGGCCACAACCTGCTGGCCGCGATCGGCCTGTCGGGCGCGCCGTGCGCCCCCGTCCTCGCGACGCCGGACGCGCCGGCGGAGTTCGCCGCGCTGCCGCGGCCGCGCGTGCTGCTGCATCCCGGCACGTCGGCGTTCGCGGCCTTCAAACGCTGGCCGGCCGACCGCTTCGCCGCGCTGGCACAGCGGCTGTCGGCGCGCGGCGCGCAGGTGCTGGTCGGCTTCGGTCCCGGCGAACGCGACCTTGCCGCCCCGGCGCTGGCCGCCGCGCCGGCGGCGCGCGCCGTCGACGGCAGCGCCCTCGGGCTGCTCGGCATGGCCGGCGTGATGCGCGCGTGCGACGTCGTCGTCGCCGCCGACACCGGTCCGCTGCACCTCGGCGCGGCGGTCGGCGCCCGCTGCGTCGCGTTGTTCGGCCCCAAGGACCACCTGCGCTACGGCCCGCGCGGCCACGGCGGCGTGCGCCACGAAGTGCTCTGGCACGACGTGCCGTGCCGGCCGTGCAAGCGGCGCGACTGCGCCTCGCCGCAGTGCGTGCTCGGCATCGAGGTCGCGGCCGTCGAGGCCGCCGTGCTGCGCCTGCTGGCGGAGGCCGGCCGATGACGACGGTCGCGACGACGGTGATCCGCCACCACAAGGAACGCATCGCCAAGTGCTCGCTGCGGTTCCTGCACGGCCGGCCGGAGATGACGTTCCTGCGCGAGCGGCCCGGCTTCACCTTCGACGCCACGGGGTACCTGCTGCTGGCCGTCGACGCGCCGCCCCTGTCGGCGGCCGACGCCGGCCGGCCGCTGCTGCTGCTCGACTCGACATGGCGCTGGCTGCCTCGGCTGCGGGCGTGCGTCACCGGCGCGCCGATCCCGCGCTCGATCGCGGCCGGCGTGGCGACCGCGTATCCGCGCGCCAGCAAACACTTCGCGGATCCCGCGGCCGGCCTCGCCTCGATCGAGGCGCTGTACCTCGCGCGCGCCCTGCTCGGCGACAAGGATCCGTCGCTGCTCGACGGCTACCACTGGCGCGACGAGTTCCTGCGGCGTTGCGGCGCCGCCGGGCACTGACCGCCCGGCGGGCGCTGTGCGCATCGGCGCCGGATCAGCGCGGCCGCGCAGCGATCAGGGCGAGCGCCGAGCGCCCGCCTTCGACGATCACGACCGTGACCACCGCGGCGTCGCCGAGTCGCTCGGCGGCGACCTCGACGCGGATCGGCGTCACCACCTGCGCGACGAGGTCCGCCGTCGGCGGCACGTGCTCGAACACCAGTTCGGCGCGTTCGCCGTCCCGGCGCACGTCGCGCAGCGTGAAGGCGTGCCCGGCCGTCGGCGCGACGTACTCGACTTCGATCGCGCGATCGCCGAGATGGCGCGCGTGCACGGGGGCGCCGCGCCAATCGGGATCCCGTCGCGACCCGTCCGCGCCGGCGCATGCCGCCGCCAGCGCCGCCACCAGGATGGCCCCCCTCATCGCAGCCTCCGGAACGTCGGCTTCGCGCCACCCGCGCCGACGGCCGCGGGCACGAGCACGATGTCCTGCAACGGGAAGTCGAGGCCGTTCACCGTGGCGCCGGCGGCGAGGTCGAGCGGCGTGGCGCTGTCCAGGTTGGGCCAGGCGCCGAACCACTCGCCGTCGTCGCCGATCAGGTCGTCGTTGTCGCGGTCGGTGCCCGCGACGAGCAGGTCCCTGCCGGCGGCGATGTGGGCGAAGCTACACTGGTAGCTGGACACGGCCCGCGCGCTGACCTGGTAGCGGGTCGTGAACGGCAAGACAGGATCGACGAGCAGCACGAACACCTCGTCGCTCGCGCCCGCGACGACGCCGACCTGCAGGCGCACGTCGACCGTCGCCTCGGCCGTCGCCGCGCCGACGGTCGCGCGCCACGTCAGGCGCGTCGAGTAGACGCCGTTGGGGAGTCCGGCGCGGTTCGCGGTCAGCGTCAGCGTGTCGTTGGTCAGGCCATTGCCAGCCACGGTCTCGGTGATCAGCACGTCCAGCCACGCGGCGGCCGGCGACGCCGTCACGGTCGTCGTGGTCGCCGCGCCCTGGCCACGGTTCTCGGCGACGACGGTCGCCGTCGTGCCGGCCGAACCGAAGTCGGCAACGCCAGGCGTCGCGACCAGCACGGGCCCGGTCACCGCGGCGCCGGCAGCTTGCACGGCGGCGAGCGCGTCGACGATGCGTCCGCTGTTCGGCAGCGACGCGCCGGGCCTGGTGTTGCCCGGAGCCAACAGGATCGCCCGGATCTGCGCCGCCGTCAGCGTCGGGTTCGCTGCCTTGACCAGCGCGGCGACCCCCGCGACGTGGGGACACGCCATCGACGTGCCGTTCTCGTAGATGTAGCCGAAGGCGCCCGAGTCGTCGGCGGTACACGACAGCACGCCGTCACCGAAGCCGTCGCCATCGCGATCGCGCGTCAAGTCGCCGCCAGGGGCCCACAGGTCGATCGAGGGATGGAAGTTCGAGTACGGCGCGCGTGCGCCCAGCAGGTCGACCGCACCGACCGACACCACCGAGTCGAACACCGCCGGCGAATTGGGCTGGCCCGTGTTGTCGTTGCCGGCGGCGACGATGATCAGCGAACCGGCGGCGGCGGCGGCGTTGCAGGCCTGACCGAGGACGTTGTTGATGCCCGGCCCGCCGAGGCTCATGTTGATGATGTCGGCGCGCTGGGCGGGCAAGACCCCGGTCGCGTTCGCGAGCCGGGCGGCGAACAGGATGCCGTTGGCGATGTCGTCCGTGCTGCCGCCACCGACCCCGAGCACCCGGACGTGCATCAGCTTGCAGTTCCAATCGACGCCGGTGACGCCCTGGTTGTTGTCGCTGCGCGCACCGATCGTTCCGGCGACGTGCGTGCCGTGGAAGCTGCTGCGCTGCGGCGTGATGAGGTCGCCGAGATCCTCCGGGTTGGCGTCGCGGCCAGTGCCGTCGCGCGCCGCCGCCGGATCGCTGATCATGTCGTAGCCCGCGACGACGCGCGCCGGATCGAAGTCGGGATGTGCCGCCTTGATGCCGGTGTCGAGCACGGCGACGACGACGTTCGCGTTGCCGGTCGTCAGATCCCATGCCTGCGGCAGGTTGATCTGCGGGTAGTGCCATTGCCGGCCGTAGAACGTGTCGTTCGGCTGGCGGGCGGCGTGCAGCATGTAGTTGGGCTGTGCGCAACGGACGCCGGGCCGCGCCGCGAGCGCTTCGGCGGCGGCGCAGGTCGCCAGTTCGGCGCTGTCCGCGAGCGCCGCGCCCGCGTGCACCGAGCCACGCTGGCTGGCTGCGAGGGAGCGGAAGACGGCGATCGGGCCGCCCGCGCGGACCAGTTCGAGTCCCGGTCCACCGAGTTGGTCAGCGTCGACCCCCGGCTCCAACCACGCCACCACTTCGCCCGACCGCATCGGCAGGTCGGGGCGATGGGCATCGGACTGCAGCACGGCGCCGGCCGCCTGCGGCACGATGACGGCACCGGCGAGGGAGCCGACGGCGGGGGCTGGCTCCCCCCCGCCGCCTCCGCACGCAGCTAGCACGACGAGAACGGCGAGGCCGGCGAGCGACGCGAACAGACGGTGGCAGGGGCGCCACGAAACAGGTCGGATCATCGGGGCATTATGCCGGGCCGCGCGAGCCGCCGCGACTTCGTTGGCACGCCTCGTGTGTGTGCAGCCGGGAACCGCGCGCAGCCCTCCCAGTCGACGGCCGGGCGATCCGTGCTGTAACCTTCCTCGGCCGGCGCGACTTGCCTCGTCGCACGCCGGTTGTCTTCTCCAACCAACTCCATCCGCCATGCGCAAACTTGCCTTCCTCAGCCTCGGTTTGCTCGCCGCCACGGCGAGCGCCCAGACCCTCAACACGAACTTGACGCCGAACAACGGCGGCAACGTCGGCGGCGGCCTCTACTTCAACCTGCAGGTCAACACCACGCTGACGATCACCCAGCTCAGCATGTGGACCGGCGGTACCACGGCCGCCAACGCCAATGCGTCGTTCGAGCTGTGGCTCGGCCCGAGCACGTACGTCGGCAACGTCACCAATCCCAGCCTTTGGACGCGGGTCGGCGCCACGGCCTCGACGGTCCTGACGGCCGCCGGCCAACAGTTGTTGCCCAACCTGGCCGTCATTCCCGTGCCGCAGATCGCGGCGGTGACGCTCGCCCCCGGCAACTACGGCTTCGCCCTGCGCGCCGTCGGCTGCAGCCAGGGTTACACCAACGGGATCGGCACAGGGTGTGGCGCGACCCCGGGCAGCTGCACGAACACGCTATTCAGCACGCCGGAACTCGTCCTCCGCGGCGGCGCGGCGCAGAACGCCTTCCTCGGCGGCGGCATCTTCCAGCCGCGCATGTTCTCCGGCGCCATCACGTACACGGTCGGCGGCACGCCGATCACGTTCGCGCAGCGCGAGCCGTACGGCAACGGCTGCTATCGCAAGTTCCGCAGCTTCTACGAGCTGTTCCCGTCGTCGGTGAGCGTCGACTTCAGCAACACGTCGATGCTGCTGACCTACGACAGCGCGAACAACTCGTACAGCGCCACGGCCGGCACGACGCCGGTCCTGGCCGTGACGTCGCCGTCGCTCGGCCACCTCGACAACAACGACATCGTCGTCCCGCTCGCCAACAGCCAGCCGATCATCTACCCGGGCGTCGGCGGCCCCGGCATCGTCACGACGAGCGTCGAGATGAACTCGAACGGCTACGTCAAGCTCGCCGGCACCGCCCCGTCGGTCAACAACCCCGACGTCACCGCGTGGCTGACCAGCGCCGCGGTGCGCATCGGCAACCACTACGACATGGACCCGAGCGTCGTCGGCGGCACGACGCACTACGACTACGACACGGCGACCAACTCGCACGTGTTCACGTGGCTGAACGTGGCGACGCGCGGCATCGCCTCGACGTCGAACACCTTCCAGATGGCCTTCTTCGGCAACGGCAACGTCGAGTTCCGCTGGGGCGTGATGAGCGTGGCGGGCGGCGGCACGTGGCCGACGCTCGTCGGCTTCACGCCGGGCAATGGCGCGGCCGACCCGGGCAGCATCGACATCACGGCGTCGCTGCCGTTCGCCACGGCGGGCGTCGACCAGCCGGCGCTGGCGCTGACCAGCAACGCCAACCCGGTCCTCGGCACGACCGTCAACCTGACCCTGGGCAACGTCACGGGCGCAAACCTCGGCCTGACGTTCCTGAGCCTCGGCAACCTCGGCCCGCTGTCGCCCGCCGGTCTCGACCTCGGCATCATCGGCGCGCCCGGTTGCGTCGCCAACATCGACCTGAACTCGGCGGTTGGGTTCCTGGTGTCGAACATCCCCGGTGTCGGCACGCTGACGACGCCGTTCGCGATCCCGGCCAACCAGCTCGCCCTGATCGGCGTGCAGCTCTACGCGCAGAGCGCTTGGCTCGATGCGACGCAGAACGCCGCCGGCATCACGACGTCGAACGCGGTGCGCCTGGGCATCGGCTCGTTCTGATCCGGCGGATCGGGTCGGCTGGCCCGACCCGGCGGTCGTCCGCGAAGCGGGCGACACGCGACGGCCGGCGGCGCCACGGGCGCCGCCGGCCGTCGTCGTTTCGTGGCGCGCCCGCCAGGAATCGAACCTGGGACCGCCGCTTTAGAAAAGCGATGCTCTATCCGGCTGAGCTACGGGCGCAAGCGGCGCCGACAGCGTAGCCGCGGCGCGCGGCCTCGGCACGCGGCGATCACGCGCCGGCGTCCGCCGCACCGTCGGAGTCGTCGGCGTCTTCGGCGGCCCCGCAGGCGTCGACGACGACGTCAGCGGGCTTCGGCTGGGTGCGGTAGCGATCGTGGATCCAGAGGTACTGGTCGGGCGCCATGCGCACGAGCCGTTCGATCTCCTGGTTGACCCGCAGCACGCCGGCGCGAAGGTCGGCGGCGCGGTCGCCGGTCACGGCGAGCCGGAACGGACCGTGCAGCACGAAGCGGAAGCGGAAGCCGCGGCCGACGCGCAGCGCGGCGCCGACGACGATCGGGTAGCCAAAACGCAGCGCAAGACTGACCGCGGCACGTTCGCAACTGGCGAGTTCGCCGAAGAACGGCACGAACACGCCGCGCAGGCGCTGGTTCTGGTCGACGGCCTGCAGGCCGACCTCGCCGGCGGCGAGCGCGCGGGCGAGGTCGCGCACGCCGCCGCGGCGCGGATGGATGACGAGCCCGCCACGCTCGCGGTTGGCCACGATCCAGCGCTGCAGCAGCGGGTTGCGCGACACGCGCGCGATGCCGTGCGCGCGCCCGACGGCCTGCGCCAGGGTGACCGCGCCGACCTCCCAACTGCCGAGGTGGCCGGTCAGGCCGAGGAACGGCGGCGCGACCGCCGCGAAGGCGGCCTCCGCCGGACCGAAGTCGACGACGTCGCGCACCGAGCCGCCGCGCGCCAACAGGCGCGTCAGCCGCGCCATGTCGAGCGGCACCTTGAACAGGTTGCCGGTGGCGCGCGCGCCGATGCGCCGCCGCTCGGCGTCGCTGGCGTCGGGGAAGGCGTTGCGCAAGAGGCGCATGGCGTAGCCGCGCCGTCGCCGATCGAGGGCGAAGAACAGCCGGCCGAGCGCGTCCGCGAGGCCGTAGCCGATCGCCTGCGGCACGCGCGCCGCGCCGCCGATCGCCGCCCTGGCGACGACGTGCACGATCAGATCGCGCAGTCGAATCGTCACAGCCGCAGCTCCGCTGGCGAAGGTTCGCCGTCGAGAAAGCGCAGCGCGATGCGCACCACCAAACGCGGCGGCCCGGCCGTAGGCATGCGCGCGTCGTCCTTCTCGGTGGTGACCAGGGTCGCTCCCGCGGCCGCCGCGGTCCGGGCGGCAGCCGCGAGCTCGGTGTCGGTGAAGCGATGGTGGTCGCGGTAGCGGAGATCGGCCACGACTTCGGCGCCGAGTTCGGTCGCCGTGCGGCGGAAGCTGGCGGGACGGGCGATGCCGGACAACAGCACGACGCGGCGAGCGGCGAGGCTCGCCAGCGGCGCAACCACGCCCGTCGGCTGCTCGACCACGTCCACCGGCGTGTGCGCCGTCGTGAACACGGGCACCGCGCGCGTCGCGAGATCGCGCACGCGCGCGACCCGGTCGGCGCGTTCCGCCGGCGCCAACCCTTCGCTGCGGGTCAGCAGCACGAGACCGGCCCGCCGCAGGCCGCCGCGGGCCTCGCGCAGGTCGCCGGCGGGCAGGCACATGCCGTTGCCGAACGGACGTTCCGCATCGAGGCAGACGATGTCGAGATCGCGCCGCAACCGCCGGTGCTGGAAGCCGTCGTCGAGCACCACGTAGTCGACCCCGCCGCCGACGAGTCGCGCGCCGGCGGCGAGCCGGTCGGGCTGCTGCTCCTGCAGCAGCCACGGCAGCCGCCGTTGCAGCATGATGCCCTCGTCGTTGAGGGCCTCGCCCGGGCGCCGGCCGTAGCCGCGCGCCAGCACGCCGGGGCGCCGACCGTGCGCGCGCGCCCGCTCGCACAACCACGCCACCGCCGGGGTCTTGCCGGTGCCGCCGACCGCGAGGTTGCCGATCGAGACGACGGTCGCGCCCAGCCGATGCGCGGCCAGCAGGCCGCGATCGAACGCGACGTTGCGCAGGGCCGCGATGCCACACCACGCGAGGCCGAGCGGGAACAACGCCTGCCGCAGCGGATTGTCGGCGGCGACCGTCATCCGCGCGCGACCAATGCCGCGATCTCGTCGGCCGTGGTCGCCGCCATCGTCTCGACGCCTTCGACGCCGCGGGCCAGCGCGATGCGCTTGACCATGTTGACGAGCGTCGGCTTGGGTCCACACTCGATGAAGCGCCGCACCCCGGCGGCGAACATGCCCTCGATCGTCTGCTGCCACAGCACCGCGCCGGCGAACTGCCGCTGCAGCGCGCGGCGCGCCGCCGCCGCCGTCGCGACCGGCGCGGCGTCGACGTTGCACCAGACCGGAAAGGCCGGATCCCGCATCGGCGTGGCGTCCAGCGCCTTGGCGAAGCCGTCGCCGGCGGCGCGCAGCAGCGAACAGTGGAACGGCACCGATACGTTGAGCTTCATCGCCTTGCGCGGTGGCGCGAGCGCGACGACCTGATCCATGGCGGCGATCGCGCCGGAGACGACGATCTGCTCCGGTTCGTTGACGTTGGCGATCTCGCACAGGCCGGCGTCGACCTTGGCGACCAGCGCCTGCGCCTCGTCGAGACCCAGCTTGCGCAGCACGACCATGCCGCCGGTGCCGACCGGTACCGCCGACTGCATGCGCTGCGCCCGGTCGCGCACCAGGCGGACGGCGTCGGCGAAGGGGATCGTGCCGGCGGCGACGTGGGCGGCGTACTCGCCAAGGCTGTGGCCGGCGGCGAGGTCCGGCGTGCGCCCCAGCGCCCGGAACGCCGCCGTCGCCACGGCAAGGGTCGCCGGCTGGGTGTTCGTCGTCAGCCCGAGCTGGTCCTCGGGGCCCTCGAAGCAGAGCTTCGACAGGGGCTCGCCGAGCGCTGCGTCCGCCTCCGCGAAGGTCTGCCGGGCGATCGGAAACCGATCGACGAGGTCCTTGCCCATGCCGACGAACTGCGAACCCTGACCGGTGAACAGGAAGGCGCACTGCATGCGCGACAGCATTCCCGCCGCCACCGGGCCGGATCAAGCCGGCAGACGGGAATTGCTCACCCTGACCTGAGCGCTCGATGGTTGTTCCCGCGCCTGGCTCGGCGGTCAGCGCCACGTCACCGTTCGAACGGACGGCATTCCGGCTCCCGACGGGCGGATGCCGGCGACGCCAGCGCCGGGGCCGCCGCGTCAGCGCGACGAAGCCCGCGGCACGCGCACAGCGGCAGCGCTGGGCCGGTTGGTTGCGCCTCGTCACGGAATTCCGCGCGGCGCGACGCGACGACCATCGAGCGATCAGTTCTTCTCGGTGCTCCCGCCGGAGGCGGCATCGTTGCCCTTGCCGCGCTTGGACTTGCGCTCCTCCTTCGCCTTCTCCTTGCCCGTGCCGGACGGACCCGCTGGCGCGGCCTCGCCTGCCTTCGACGGCTCGACGCCGAAGTAGGCGCACGCCTTCTGCCACGCCTCGAACTCGTCGACGAACCGCTGCTCGACGGCGCTCGGCTTGCTGCCGATGACGACGAAGCGACGCTTGATCTCGTCGCGCCGGGCCGCGCCCCAGCCATCGTCCGGCGGATAGGCCTGGACGAGGTCGAACCACGCCTTCTGCTGGTCCTTGTCGACCGCGCCCGGCTTCCCGGCGTCCTTTTCCGCGCCCTTCTTCGCGTCCTTCGCGGCCTCCTTGGGGACGTCCTTGCCGGCGTCCTTCCTGGCGTCCTTGCCCGCGGGCTTGGTGGCGCCCGGCTTGGCGCCGCCCGCCGGTCCCTGATCGGTCGGGGGCTCGGCGCCGTCCGGACGCGGCTCGGTCGGCGCGTCCAAGCCCGGCTCGGTCGCCGGTTCGTCGCCCGGCTGGCCTTCGCCCGCCGGCGCCGATGGCATCACCCGCACCGGCGCCTTGCGCCCGAGGTTCGCGGCCATCTCCGTCTCGACCTGCTGCAACTGCGAGTTCGAGAGCTTCTGGACGATCTCGTACTCGGCGAAGTCGCGGAACGGCACGAACACGAAGTCGCGCGCGCCGGTCGTGTACCAGATGCGCACGCCGGCCCCCTTGTCGGCGGCGTTCGCCTCGACGAAGCGCAGGCCGTCGATGCGCTCGACGAGACGGCCGTCCTTGACGACCCCGGTGATGCGGTTGCCATTGGTCAGCCGCACCCGCACCCGCACGTGGCTCTGCACCTGCCGGCCTTCGCCGATCTGCTGGCGCATCGACTGGGCCCTCAGTTCGGTCTGGCTGACCGGTGGTGTCGGTTCGCCGGCCGGGGCGGGCGTCGGCTCTTGGGCCAGGACCGGTTGGCAGACCAGCAGGAAGGACGGCAGCAGCAGGCGCCTCATGACCGGTGTATCGACCGTCCCCCACCGACGACTTGCACCGTCCGGCGAGCCCGGTCCCATCGGCGGTTGCCGGCCGTCCGACGCCAATCGGAAGAATCCGCGTGCGCTGCCGCGCCAACGGCACTTCCCCCGGCACATGCTCGGGTTGCCACCAGTCTGCCGCCTCCTGCGCGACCGCCTCCGGCGGCGGGGGCGGCTTTGTCGGCGACCGGCTGGGGGGCACAATCGGCGCAACCTCGCCCGCGCCCCCTTCTTGGACGACAACACCCGCAACCTCGTCAACCGCGCCCTGCAACAGGACCGCGACGCCATCGACCTGCTGTTCGCCCGCTACCGCGATCGGCTGCGTTCGGCGCTGCGCAAACTGGTCGGACCGAAGTACCGGAGCCTGCTCGCCGACAGCGAGGACGCGACCCAGGACGCGATCCTGTCGGCACTCAAGCGCCTGCATCAGTTCGAGTACCGCGGTGATGGTTCGTTCCTGGCTTGGCTGCTCAAGGGCGCCGAGTACGAGATCCTGCGGCGCATCCGCGGCATCGAGGCGCAGAAGCGTTCGGCGCACGGCGGCATGGTGCCGATCGACGACGACGTCGAGCAACGGCTGCCGGGCCAACTGCCGACGGCTTCCCAGGTGCACGACGAGCAGGAACTCAGCGAACGCATCCGCGCGGCGCTGCAGCAGCTGCCCGACCGCGAGCGCGAGATCATCGTGCTCAAGCGGTACCTCGAACTCGACTCGGACGAGATCTGCGCCGAGCTCGGCCTGCCGAGCGAAGGCGCCGTGCGGGCGCTGCTCTCCCGCGCCCAAGCCCGGCTGTCGGGGCTGCTGTCGCGCGACAAGGAGGCATGATGGCCGCCGACGACGGAATCGCCGACCGCGCCGCCGCAGCTGCCGCTGCCGCCGCCGCCACGCCGCCCGCGGCCGCCGACGGCGAGGCTGCGCAGCGCGCCGTCGAGCAATTCATCGAGCAGCACGCCGCCGGCGAGGCCCCCGACCTCGCGGCGTTCGTGGCAGCGCAGCCGCAGGCACTGCGGCCGGCGATCCTGGCGCGCTGCCGCGAGTACCTGGCGTTCGACGGCCTGCTCGGCCACCAACCTTGGCGGCAGGACCCGGCCACCGACGCCCCGGCGCCAACCGGCCCGGCCGCCGCCGGCCGCGCGTTCGGCGACTTCGTCATCGAGGAAGAACTCGGCCGCGGCGGCATGGGCATCGTGTACCTGGCCCGCCAGCGCTCGCTGCAGCGGCGCGTCGCGCTGAAGGTGATGGCGGGCGGACTCACGCTGAGCCGTCGGCACGTCGAGCGCTTTCGGCGCGAAGCGAACGCCGCCGCGCAGGTGAAGCATCCGGCGATCGTGCCCGTGCACGCGCTGATCGAGGTCGACGGCGCGTTCGCGCTGGCGATGGACTACGTCGCCGGCCGCAACCTCGGCGACATCCTCGACGACCTGCGGCTGTGCAACGCCGGCGACGGCGCCCCGAGCGAGGGCACGCTCGGTCTCGCGCCCGACAAGGGCTACGTCGGCGAGTGCGCGCTGTTCGCCGCCGAGCTCGCCGCCGGCCTCGCCGCCGCGCACGCCGTCGGCGTCGTGCACCGCGACCTCAAGCCGCGCAACCTCATGCTCGACGAGCGCCGGCAGGTCCGGCTGCTCGACTTCGGCCTCGCCAAGTCGGTCGACGACGGCAGCATCTCGATCTCCGGCGAGATGACGGGGACGCCGCACTACATGAGCCCGGAACAGACGCTCGCCAAACGCGTCGCGATCGACCATCGCTCCGACGTGTGGGCGCTCGGCGTCATCCTCTACGAGATGCTGACGCTGCGGCGGCCGTTCGACGGCAAGAACCTGCAGCAGATCGTCTACGAGATCTGCTTCCAGGAGCCGGTCCCGATCCAGGCGCGCAATCCCAAGGTCCCGCGGGATCTCGCGACCGTCTGCATGAAGGCGATGGAGAAGGACCCGGTGAAGCGCTACGCGAGCGCCGCCGAGTTCGAGGCCGACCTGCGCCGCTTCCTCAACTGGGAACCGGTGCTGGCGCGTCCGGCGACGGCGTGGTCGCGCGCCACCAAGTGGATGCGGCGCCATCGCACCGAGACGGCGGTCGCGGCGCTGGCAGCGTTGGCCGGCGTGGGCGCGCTCGGCCACGGCGTCGTGCGCGGCCGCCAGGCGGACGCGCTGCTGTCGGAGGCGGCGGTCGCCGAGCGCGCCGGCCGCCTCGGCGAGGCCTACCGGCTGGCCGGCGCGGCGCTCGACCTGCGCAACGACGAGGCGACGCGTGCGCGCATGGAGCGCTACGCCGAAGCCGATCGGCGCATCGAGGCCGAGGCCGGCGCCCTGGCGCTGCGCAGCGCGAGCCTCGTCGACCGCGACCGCGCCCGGGCCATCAAGACGGCGCTGCAGGCCGACGATCTGCGCAGCAGCCCGAGCACGCGCAGCGCGGTGCTCGAAGCGCTCGGCAGCGGCAGCGTCGTGCGCACGCTGCAACTGCCCGACGGCGAAGCGCGGCGCCTCGTCGGCGCCCGTCTCGCGCCGGACGGCGCGATCGCGGCGACCTTCGGCTTCGCGGGCCATGCGCAGCTCTGGCGCACCGCCGACGGCGCGCCGGTGGCGGCGTTGCGCGGTCACGGCGCCGGCAGCCACGTCGTCGGCGCCGCCTTTCCGGTTCCCGGCGTGCTGGCGACGGCCGGCACCGACCGGACCCTGCGCCTCTGGCGGACCGACGACGGCGCGCCGGTTCGCTCGATCGAGCTGCCTGGAGTCGCCGCGGCGCTCCACGGCTGCCGGGAGGGCAGCCGCCTCCTCGTGCTGTCGTACGCGACGACCAAGGGGCCATTCATGGTGCAGGCCTACGACGGCGCCACGGGCGCGGCGATCGGCGGGGCGCGCCAACTGCCGCTGCTGGTCTCCGGCACGGCGTTCTCGCCGGATGGCAAGCTCGCGGCGGCGATCAGCAACAACGAGGTCCACGTCTGGCGCGTCGACGACGGCGCGCTGGTCGGCGCGGCGCCGTTGAAGTTGCAAGGCCGCCCGCGGGCCATCGCATTCGCCCGCAACGGGCGGGAGTTCGCCGTCGCCGCCGGCCAGCAGGTCACGGTGCACTCGACCGCCGACGGCCGCGAACTCGCGGCTGCCGCGCACGGCCACGACACCACGGCCATCGCCTTCGACAACGCCGGCCGGCGCGTGCTGTCGGGTTCCCGCGACAGGACTGCACGCCTCTGGCAGCTGGCGACGGACGCCGACGGCTGCACGACGTCGATGCGCGAGAGCGCGACGCTCGTCGGGCACCAGGGCCCGGTCCATCACGTCGAGTTCGACGCCGACGATCAGTTCGCGCTGACCGCGACCGGCGAAGGCGCCGGCGAGTTGCGCGTGTTCGACGTCGGCGCCGGCCGGGCCATCGCCGGCACTGCGCTGCATCGCTACGAAGCCGGCCCGTCGATCGAGGTGGCGGAGTTCACCGCCGACGGACGTTCCGTGCTCGCCGTCGCCGGCAACGCGCGCGCCATGATCTGGGACTTCGGTCGCGCGGTCGGCGTGCTGACGTTGCGGCAGTCGGCGGGCGGCATCGCCGTCGCCGTCGACGCGGCAGGCGAGCGGGCATTGACGGGCGGAGGCGACGAACGCTTGCGCGCATGGTCCACCGCCGACGGCAGCCTGCTGTGGACGACGCCGGCGCTGGGCGATCCCCTGACCTGCATCGACATCGACGACGCCCGCCGACGCGCGACCGTCGGCATCCGCCGTTCCGGCGTCGTCCACAGCCATGCGCTCGCCGATGGCGCCGCCCTCGGCACGATCGACACCGGCGCGCAGACGCTCGTCTCGCTTCGCCACCTCGTCGACGGCAGGTTGTTCGCGGCCGGCAACCGCGAGAACGGCGGCATGTGGAGCGTCTGGTCGGTCGACGGCTCGACCTGCCTTGGCCGCGGCGAGACGCCGCGGCCGATCGGCTGGGCCGATGCGGCGCCGGACCGTGAACTCGCCGCGATCGTCGGCCAGGACGATTCCACGCTGCGCCTGCTCGACCTGCGCACCGGCGCGCTCGTGGCCGAGCGCGCGCTCGGGCGGCGGCAAGTCGTCGCCGTTCGCTTCACGGCGAAGGACGCCACGCTGCTGGTAGCCGACAGCGCCGGCGTCATCACCGTGCATGGCCCCGATGGCGCCGTGCGGACGACGCTGCCGACCGGCGCCCGGTTGCGCACCGCCGCATGGTCGAGCGACGGCCGCGTGATCGCCACCGGCGGCGACGAGAACGGCGCCGAGGCCGTGCTGTGGAACGTCGCCGACGGCACCGAGCGGCTGCGGTTCCGCGGCCACCGCGGACCGATCGATGGAGCTACCATGTTCACCGAAGGACGCGCGGTCGCCACCGCCGCGCGCGACGGGACCGTCTGCCTCTGGCCGACCGACCCCGCCGCCGTCGCCCGCGGTCTGGTTCCCCTGCCACCCGCCGACGCCGGGAAGTGACCGGCGAGCCGACGGCAACCTTGATCTCCACCATGTGCCACTCCCCTTGTCGGTCGCTCGTGCTCGCCGCCGCGCTATGGAGCGGCGGGCTGGTCGCGCAGACGCCGGAGAATCCGCCACCGTGGTGGCGCGTACAGGACAACGTCACCGTCAGCCTCTACTGGGACTTCAACACGCCGTTCGCCAACGGCACGTTCCCGCCACCGACGCTGGTCGTGGCGCCGCCCTGGTACAACCCGGCCGTGACGCAGGGCGTCGCCACGGCGAATCTGCGCTACATCGCGTCGCTCGGCGGCTTCACCGGCGTGTGCGGAGTGACCAGCGCCGGTGGCCCGGTCTCGGCCGACCTGGACCTGACCGTCGACAACGATCCGTATCCCGACTGGGTCAAGCTGTTCTGGTTCCAGTACGACGAGTTCAAGGGCGCCACAGGCTCGATCCGCGCCGCCATCGAGCAGAGCCTCGGCTACGAGCGGGCGATCATCAGCGAGAAGTCCGTCGCGCTCGGTGGCGGCTGGAACCGCGTGACCATCGAGGCGCAGCTGATCCCGCAGCCCGACGACGAAGGCATCGACTTCTCGTTCCTGCTGAGCGCCGCGGGCGCGATCGGCATCGACAACCTCTACGTCAACAGCAAGTGCGAGAAGCCGCCGCCCGACGAATCCGGTGATGCGCTCGGCGACGTCGATGGTCGCACCGACCTCGACGCCGTGACCGGCGGTGCCGACTGCCGCGCGGTCGCCGTCGTCGAAGGCGGCGCCCCGGCCTTCGCACGCCAGTACTGGGCCGTCGCTACCGCCGCGGCGGCCGGCGCGCCGCACCGGCTGCTGCGCTTCAGCGGTTCGCCACCGACCGCCGTCGCGGCGACCTTCGCGCTGCCGGCGACGACGATCACCGCGCCACAAGGCCCGGGCGACATCGCGGTCGAACGCAGGTCGGTTGCCGGCGCCCAGATCACGTCGACCGTCTGGGTCGTCGTCGACAACCGCGCCGTTGGTGGTCAGGTGACGCTGGTCGGCGTCGACGCGGCGACGGGCACGGCCACCACGTTGCCACTCGCAGGCTTCCCGCCGCCGACCATCGTGCCGACGAACCAGATGCTCGGACTCGCCTTCGACAAGAGCGGAGAACTCGGCTTCGGCACCTTCTGGATCAGTTCCACCGACGCCAACGGCCTCGGCGCGATGCGCGAGTTCAGCCGCAATCCTGCCACTCCCGGCGCCCTGCTCGACGTCCGCGCGATCGAATCGCAGTGCACGGGCCTCGCGTACGACGACATCCTCGGCAACTTCTACGCCTTCTCCCGGCGCGTGCAGCCGACCCCGTCGCAACCGATCCAAGCCCATGGGTACGAGATCTCCGGCTACGACTTCGCGCCGACCGGCGTGCGTTTCTGCAGCGACCTGACGCTGCCGAACGGCGTTGGCCCACGCGGCGGCCTGGCCATGGGACTCGAGGTCTGGCGCAGCCGCAGCCAGACCACTGCGGCGCTCGCGATCACCTGCGTCGCCGAGACTCCCGGCAACAGCGCGTCCGGACGCTCCCTCGTCGAACTGGCCGGCCCCTTCGCCTTCGGCTGGAGCGTGCTCGGCCGCTGCAGCATGGCGGACGTCGGGCCATTCCGCGGCTTGCCATTCCTCGGCGCGAGCTTTCCGGTCGAACTGCGCGGCGTGCCGCAGTCGCCGTTCGCCATGCTCTGGCTCGGCTTCAGCAACACCAACTCGGCCTTCGGCCCGCTGCCGGTCTCCGTCGGCAGCCTGCTCGGTTGGCCCGAGAGCACCCTGTCGGTGTCGCCGGACATCGGATCGCCCCTGCTGACCCCGACGGCGCCGGGGACCTTCCGTCTCGCCATCCAGGTGCCGACGACGCCAGCGCTCGCGTACGCGCCGATCTACGTGCAGTGGCTGGCGCTGGACGCGGGGATCACGGGCTTCTACGCGCTGACGCAGGCGGGCAAGACCGTGCTCTATCCATAGGGGTGACCTGATCGCTCGATTGTTGTTGCGCGAAGTTTTTCGCGCCGCCGTGCAACCAAACCGCTGCTGCGTGCCCCTATGGCACTGCTGCGGCCTCTTCCGCGCCGCAGCGGAGGCCACGGCGTTGGATTTCACCCCACCCTTCTGTCCGAACCCGGACTGCAGCCACCACCAGCGTCCCGAGGGACGCTTCTTCCTCCGCTACG
>JBKDXM010000026.1:0-14895 GCA_046306335.1 Planctomycetota bacterium | reverse complement strand
CCTTCGAAGTGCGGCACCGCGCGGCCCTGTGCGGCGTGCTTGCGACCATTCCCCAGCACGTAGACCAGCGCGTTGCGCACCTCGCGCGGGCTCTGCAGCGGTCGCTCGTGGAACCGGTCGGGGAACACCTGCCCCTTGCGTCCCCACAGCCGGTTGAGTCCGCGCGCGAGCCGCACGAGCAGGCCCTTCATGCCGCGCGTGAAGGCGAGCCGGTCCTTGGCCTCGACGACGAAGTGCAGGTGGTCGTTGAGGATGGCGAAGTGCAGCAGACGGAAGCCGAAGCGCTCCTTGCCGCGCGCGAAGTGGGCGAGCAGGGCCGCGCGTTCCTTCTGCTGGCGCAGCCGCGGCAGGTGCGCGCGCAGCTTCACCGTGACCAGCGCGGGGTGGTAGGAGGCGTGCGACGGCCGCGTCGTGCGGGGCATCATCGCCACAGCGCCCTTGGGCTTGCGCCCCGCGCCCGCGCGCGCCCCGCCCCACGACCGCAGCGGCAGCAGGCCCTGCACGGGCTTGCCCGGCCGACGATCGGCTGAACGACCTTTCGCGCCCGCCACCGGCGTCCGCCTGCCCTGCGCCTTCTCGGTACGTGCCATCGCGATGCCTGCTACCGCCAACGCGGCATTCCGCCCCTGGCGATCACCGCGGCGCACCCCAAGCGCGCCCACGCCGACCACAGCTTGAATACGCGAACATAGGATCGCCGACGCTCGGACGCAAGCCGCGAGTTCGGGAAATGTCAGGTTCGCGGCGGCGGCCCTGCCGGCTGTCGTGTCGGCGATGGCCTTCGTGCGGTTTGGCCGACGGCGTGCGCTGCGAGTCGGCATGCTTGCGTGGCCGTGAGCGTGGTCGAGGTCGCGCTTGCGTGACGAGCTCCCGTCCCCACCGGCCCAGGTTGGCCAAGTGGTTGGGTGGCTTCCCCTTCCCGCGGCTGCGGTCCTTCTTCTTCCCGGCCCTTCGGAGCGGTTGCGTTGCGGCTGGCTTTGGTCGTGTGCCCGCAGCGTTTCCGGCCGCAAGAGACAGGGAATCCGCAACGGCGCCCCCCGCTCCCCTGGCATGCTCTCCACGATGAGCCGCCGCACGCTGTTCTCGCTACTGGTCCCGATCGCGCTCCTGCTCGGGTACATCGCCGTGCGCGGCGGCGTCCGCGCCCACGTCGACGCGCTGATCGCCGCCAGTGTCGGCAAGCCGCTGCCGGCGTTCGCGCTGGTCGACGAGCAGGGCGAGGAGTGGACCGCCGAGCGGCTGCGCGGCAAGCGTGCGGTGCTGCACTTCTTCCGCTCGCGCTGCGGCTCGTGCGACGTCGAGGCGCCGGAGGTCCGCGCGCTCGAACAGTCCCTGTCGGCCGACGTGCAGCTGCTGCACGTCGTCACCGACCGGCTGCTCGGCTTCCCGCCGGCGGAGACCGCCGCGACGATCGCTGGCAAGCAGTTCGCCAAGCCCGTGCTGCTCGCCGACGCGGCGTTCGCCGATGCCTTCCACAAGTCGCAGTGGTCGCAGGTGACGCCGATCACCTACGTCGTCGACGCGCAGGGCATCGTGCGCTACGGCTTGCGCGGCGGCCAGACCAAGGCGGCCATCGAGCAGGCGCTCGCCGCCGTGCGCTGAGCGCGCGGGACGCCACGCCGAAGCTCCGGCGCGCGCCTACTTGCCGCGCAGCAGCCAGACGTAGCCGGTGCGCTCCTCGGTCAGGAACGCGTCGCGCTCCTCCACCAGCGCTTCGTAGCCCTGCTGCCTCTTCTTCTGGTCGGCTTCGCTGTCGCCGGGCGGCTGCTGGAAGAACGCCATCTGCTTCTTCTGCCACGCGGCGTGCTTCGTCCGCGCATCGTCGTCGCCGACTTCGGCGACCCACACGCGCGTGTCTCTGACCGGCGCCGTGAAGCCGTCCTCGCCGAGCGCGATCGGCTTCGGCTCGCTCGCTTCCGGCCCGGCCAGGATCTCGCGCGGCGGCGCGGCCAGCAGCGTGCGCGCAGCGCCGAACCTCGGCTGCTTGCGGTCGCCGTCGTTGGCGAACCACGTCACGCCGCCGTCCGACGAACCCGACACGAGGTCGAGGTCCTGGTCGCCGTCGAGGTCGCCGGCGAACGGCCGCGTGCAGATGCGATCGAGGATGTCGTCGTCGCTGTTGCCGCCGCCCATCGGCAGGATCAGCAACTCACCGTCCGCGCCCGTCAGCGGCTCGGCCTTGTCGAACGTGCCGTCCTTGCGGCCCGGCAGCACGTACAGCAGGCCGGCCATGCTCTTGCCGCTGCGCGAGTACGTGCCCGAGAGGATGTCCGCGATGCCGTCGCCCGTGAGCTCCACGAACTGTGGAGTCGAGGAGGTGCATCACCAGACGTCGGGCACCACGGCCGCGCCCTTGTCGCCGCGCAGCCACGCGCCGGCGGCGAGCTTGCCGCCGCCCTCGCCCTTGAAGAGCCGCATCTTGCCGTCGTGGAACTGGCCGACGACGAGGTCGTCCAAACCGTCGCCGTCGACGTCGTGCCAGCTCGGACGCGCGTAGCCCGGCGACTCGACCTTGACGTAGGAACCGCCCGCCTGCATGCGAACCGGAGCTTCGAACAGGGGACCTTGGGGCGCTGCGGCGAGCAGCGTGAGCAGGAGCGTTGGTGGCATGGGACCTTCCGGGCGGCGATGCGCCTCGTCGCCACGGTGTAGCGGCCCAGGCCGCGGTCCAAGTCACGCAGGGGCCGTGGCCCGCCCGTCCGTCACGGCGCGCTCGCGCGGCAAGGCGACGACGTTGTGCAGCTTGCGCGTCAGCATGGTCGGGGCGTCGTAGGCGCGGAGCCGGCCGCCGTCGAGCCAGTGCATGCGGTAGCCGAGTCCTTCGAGGAAGGCGACGACTTCGCTGCCGCTGCAGCCGGCGCGGCGCAGCGCCGATTCGTTGCATTCGAACATCACGGCGGGCCGGTGCCGCCGCAGCGTCTGCTCGCCGCCCCGCAGCGCCTGCAGTTCGAAGCCTTCGATGTCGACCTTGACGAAGTCGAGCCGTGGCACGTCGGCGAGCGCCTCGTCGAGCCGGCGCACCGGCACGGGCGTCGCGCCGGGGGTCGCCTCGTTCCCGAGGTAGGCCGAACCGGGATTGCCGGCGATCGCCACCTGCAACTGCGCCGTCGCCGTGCGTTCACCGAGCGCGATGGCATGCACGGTGACGTTGCCGGCCGCGCTCAACGCGATGTTCCGTCGCAGGCAGGCGAGCATCGGCGGCGACGGCTCGAACACGTGCACGCGGCCAGCGGGCACGGCCGCAGCGAACGCCAGCGCCGTGGTGCCGATGTTGCCGCCGATGTCCGCCACGACGCCGTCGCGCGGGCACAGCATCCGGCAGGCATGGCCGACCTCGTTCTCGCCCGGTCCGTAGCACAGCGCCAGCACGTCGGTCAGGCGCGACAGGTCGAGTTCGAGCACGATGCCGGGCGCGAAGCGGACCTGCAGCAGGTGCGGCCGTTGCCGCGGCACTGCGCCGACCCAGCGCACCACGTTCCAGACGGACCGCCAGCGCCGCGAGTCGAACCAGGTCGAACGGGAGTGGCGCGTGCGGTTCCACCACCAGCGCAGCGTGCGCGCGACCGCCGGCATCGCCGGCAGCAGGGCCCGTCGCGGCAGGGACAGCGACGCCGGATCGAGCGGATGGAATTGCATGGTCGGGCGCGCACGGGCGCGGGTCGCGGGCGGTTGGCCCAGGGCAACCGTTGCCGTGCAGGCTACCTCGCCGCCGCAGTCGCGGCGTCGCGCCGTCGCCGCGTCGGCAGTCGTCCGCCGTGGACCGCGAGAATGTGCCGGGGTCGTCTTCCCGGCTCCTCGGACCGCTCAGAGCCTGAGCAACAACCGGTTTCGCAGGGTCTGCGTGGCTGCGGCAGCGGCCACCAGGGGCAATCCGAGAGCCCGTATCCTGACTTCTTCGCGGGCTCTCAGCGCGGCGGGTCGTGCGGCAGGCTGCCGCGGTGCGCGCGCAGGTAGCCGAACGGCGTCAGGTGCAGGAAGTTCGACACGCGCGAGGTGTACACGTCGGCATGGCGTTCGATCTGGCGCGCCAGCCGGCTCTTGTCGCCGCCGGCGCGCATCACCGGGCCCCACACCGGGTGCCCGACCTGCCCGGACGCGCGCACCAGCGGCAGGATGCGCTGGTCGAGCGCGTCGGACGCGGCGCGGATCGCCTTCAAGCGCTCCTGGATGCCCGACGGCGGCAGCGCCACCTCCTGCGGCATCGACTGCCCGTGCTCGCGCCGCTGCAGCGCCAGCCGCATGGCCGCTTGCTCGGCGTCGAGTTGCTGCTTCTCCGCCATCAGCCGGTCGAGCTCGTGCTGCCGCTCGGCGAAGTCGCGCTCGGCGCGGACTTCGTTCTCGAGCTCGCGCAGCACCAGCGCCGTGCGCCAGTGGCGCAGCTGGCTGCTGATGTGCACGTCGGCGAACACGTGGTCGCCGACGTACAGGATCTCGCCGCCGGCGCAGCCGAAGTGCTCCTGCACGGCGTGCGCGTTGCCGCCCTTGTAGACCGCGCCCTTGCGCAGCGGGCCGTCGACCTCGCGCGTCGTCTCGTCGTCGACGACCTCCAGGAACGGCCGCTGCTGCTCGAAGAACGCCGGCTTCTTCGACTGCACGATCACGAGGTCGAACAGGTCGCGCCAGTCGAACGCGCCGCCGTCGTACGGGTCGAAGGTCCAACCCATCATCGCGCGCGTGTAGTGCCACTCGCTGTTGGTGGCGAGGAACAGCTTCTTGCCGGCGTGCTTGAGGTCGACCAGCGTCTGCACCAGCAGCGGGTCGAGGTCGACGAAGCGCTCGGGCGCGGCGATGATCTCCGCCTTCAGCGCGCCTTCGAGGTGCGCCTCGTCCATGGTCGTCTTGACCATGCGGTAGAGCGCCTCGTAGCCGGCGACGCCGTGCACGCGGCCCTCGTCGAGCAGGTCGACCATCTGGCCGTAGAGGCAGGCTTCGCTGAGCGAGAACAGCGTGTTGAGCAGCTCCCAGCGTTTGTCGCTGAGGTCGACCCAGACCCCCGAGTAGACGCGGCGGACCTCGTCGTGCGGCAGCACGCGCACCCCGTGCGCCGCCATCGTGACGTAACCGAAGCGGTTGGCCTTGACGACGTTGCCGCGGTCGAGGTCGAGGATCAGGCCGCGCGGGAACAGCTGCGGATCGAAGCGCAGGTCGGCGACCGGGTGGCCCTTGCGCAGCAGCGCCTGCTGCACGTGCCAGTAGGCGCGGGTCTCCCAGGCGACCTCGTCGTAGTGGACCAGCGTGTAGTCCATGTCGAAGCCGATGGCGCGGATCGACCGCATGTTGAGCGTGCGGTTGCAGAAGATGGCGCGTTCGGGCGACGGCATGGGGGATTGGGTGGCGGCGGCTGGCGCGGCACGTTCTACCACGGCGGGGTACACTGCCCGACACCGATGACACGGTTCCTGGCGACACTGGCGTGGGGCGCGGCGAGCGTCGTCCTGGCGGCGACGTCCGGTTGCGGCGCCGGCTTGGTCGCCGGCGCGGCGTCCTCCAACAGCGGCGGCGGCGGCGGCGGCAGTTCGAGCCCGCCGTCGCTCAGCATCGGTGGCGTGCTGCCGCTGGTGCCCGCGCCCGGCGATCGCCGCACCGTCGTCGTCGCCAACGCCGGTCTCGGCGGCAGTGCCGTGGTGGTGCAATTGCGCGCGGCCGGGGTCGTCGCCGAACAAGCCGATGCGACCGCCGTGACACAGGGCGCGGCCACGCAGGTTGCCTTCACGCTCACGACGGCGGCCATCGCCGCGGCCGTCGCCGATCCGAGCGCCGCCGACCTGCCGGCCGATCTGCGCGTCCTCGTCGGCGGCCGCGAGGTCGCGCCGCCGATCGTCCTGACGCTGGCGCGGCAGCCTCGCGCCAGCCTCGCGCTGGCGGCAGGCACGGCGCGGCAGTTCGTGTCGCCGCTGGGCGAGCGCGTGCGGCTGCGGGTCGCCGGACTGCGCGCGACCGATCCCGCTGCCGTCCAGGTGCTGGTCACCACGCCGGACCCCGCCGCCGGCGCTGGCGGCCCGGCGCCGACGGTGCTGCGGCCGTGCAGCGACGTGCGCTTCGAGGCGTCGTCGGGGCCCGATCGCGAGATCTCCGCGATCGTGCCGGGCAACAGCTTCCCGACGCGCATGACGCTGTTCGTGCGCGACGCCGTCGCCGGCCAGTCGACGGACGTCACCAACGCGTACTACCGACCGGAGATCGCCGTGGCGCTGCCGGGGCAGGGAGCCACCACCGGCGGCAGCCTGGTGACGCTGATCGGCACGGCGTTGGTGCCCCACGACATGAGCGCGCCCGGCACTCCGGCGCCGCTCGACTTCCGCGCCGTGCAATTGCGCTTCCAGAAGGGCTCGCGGCAGCTGGACCTCGCCGGCGAGGACTTCCGCATCGCCGAGTCCGGCGTCGACCGCCTGGTGTTCACCATCCCGCCGTCGCCGGACGGCCGGCCTGGGCAGGTCGACATCGTCCTGCGCGTGCAACTCGACGGTGCCGTCGCCGAAGTCGTCGCCGGGCAGGTGTTCCTGTTCGCCAACCCGCGGCCGTTCTTCGGCCCGCGCGGCGTCGTCCTGGACCAGATGCCGGTCGCGGTCGCTGCGATCCCGCTCGATCAGGCGCCGGCGGTCACCGCGGCGCCCGACTTCGCGGCGCTGACCAACCAGGGTGGCGTCGGCTTCATCCAACTGCTGTTGGCGCAGCAGAACGGCATGTTCCAGCCGTTCGCGGCGCCGGCCCGCGTCGGCGATCCCGAAGTGATCGCCGAACGCGAGCCGCGCGACCTGTGCGTCGGCGACTTCGACGGCGACGGCGTGCCCGACCTGTTCCTGGTCAACGCGGGCGCGATCGAAGCGGTGCACCACATCGTGCTCGGCCAGCAGGCGCCGCTGCCGCCACTCGGCGCCGTCCATCGCGTGACGACGTCCGGCGGCATAACGCGCGGCCGCGCCGCGCTGATCGACGACGACGGCCTGCCAGACGTGGTGCTGACGCCCGGGCTCGGCGCGCCGGCGGGCCAGCGACCGGTCTTGCTGCTGGCGCGACCGGCCGGCCGCGGAGCGCCGGCGTTCCTCAACCCGATCGACCTGCCGGTGCGCTCGTTCTCCTACGACGCCATCGAGATCGCCGACTTCGACGGCGACGGCTTCCGCGACGTCGCCGTGGCCAGCGGCGCCGAGGGCAAGCTCGACGTCGCCTTCGGCGCCGGCGACGGCACCTTCCCCGAGGTCGACAGCCTCGACTTCACCGTGCCGGACTACGCCCTCGATCCGGCGTCGCCGATCGTCGGCCTGCACGCGTGCGGCGACGGGTCGTCGCAGTCGCTGGCCGTCGTCTTCTCCGGCCTGCTCTCCAGCTTCGCCGGCGGCCCCTCGCCGCCGTGCGTGGTGCGGCTGCGGCAGGCGGGCCCGCGCGCGTTCGCGCCGCCGCCCGCCGTCGACGTGCTGCTGCTGCCGACCGAGCCGATCGGCCGCACGCTCGCCGCCGACTTCGACGACTCGCCGCCGAACGAACTGCTGGTGGCGATGCGCGACGAGCCGTTGCTCGTGTCGGTCGGCCTGCTGCGCCTGGGGCCGTATGCATTCGAACCGGTGGTCGACGCGATCGAAGGCGGGGCCGAGTCCCCGCGGCAGATCCGTGCGGTGGCGTTCGAACGCGCGTTCCCGGCGACGCCGACCGCGCCGGAGAAGAAGGCGGTCTTCGTCGTGCACGAGGCGGAGGTCGACGGTGTCCGCGAGAAGCGGCTGTCGACCCGCTTGGTCGTCACCTCGCCGAGCGGCGAACCGCGCCTGTCCTCCGCCGACGCCGGCGGGCAGGTCGCGTTCCGCATCGAAGGCGTCGTCGTCGGCAACTTCCATCCGACCAGCATGATGCTGCCGGGCGCGCAGGACGTCGCGCTGGCCCGCACGGTCGCGTCGGCGCCGACCGACGCCATCGTGCTGGTCGCCAACGACGGCTTCGGCGGCTTGCCGGCGCTCGGCAACCGCTGCGACGTGCCGGGCCTGATCCCGCGCTCGCTGACGCTGGTGCCGAGGGCGACCGGGCAGGTCGACCGGCTGGTCTTCCTCGACCGCCAGTCGCGCGTCGGCTCGTGGGTGCACGATCCGGCCGGCCCGGCGGTGCAGGCCGTCGAGGCGTCGACGCCACCGCTGCGGCAACTGCTGGCCGATCCGGGCCTCGCCAACGCGCCGCTCGCCGAAGGCAGCCGCATCGTCCGCGCCGACGTCGACGGCGACGGCATCGACGACCTCGTCGCCCTGCTGCTGTTCGACGTCCCGGATCCCGGCGACGGCAAGGCGGCGCTGGCCTTGCTGCGCGGCAAGGCGACCGTCGGCGCCGGCGAGTTCCCGTTCCATGCGCCGACGTCGTTGTCGCTGGCGCACGGTCGTTCGTCCGATCTCGCGGTCGGCGACTTCACCCGCAACGGACCCGGCCCGATCCGGCGTCTGGAGGTCGCCGTCGCAGTGCCGTTCGGGATCGGCACCGACGGCAACCACGTCCGGTTCTACCGCTACGATGCCGGCGCAACGCCGGCGGCCGACGGCTTCTTGCCGGCGGCGGCGCCCGGCGGTCCGCAGTCGTTGCTCGCCGGCAGCAACCCGACGCGGCTCGCGGCCCGCGACTTCGACGGCGACGGCTCGACCGACCTGCTGGTGGCGGGCAGCGGCGACAGCGCGCTGCGCCTGTACCGCAACGCCGCGCCGCCGTCGGCGACGGCCGTGAACGTGCAGATCACCGCCTTCGCCGAGGCGCTGGCGTCCCCGTGGACGACCGGCGCTGGCAAGCCGACCGCGCTGCTGCTCGCCGACGTCAACGGCGACGGCGACGACGATGCCCTGGTGTTCAGCGAGGCCGTCGCCGCGGGCGTCCGCAGCACCTCGGTCGGCGTCTACCTGGGCACGGGCGACGGCGGCTTCGACGGGCCGCGCTTCCTGTCGCCGACCCGCCTCGGCAACCGCGACGGCACGCTGCACGGCGACGTCGGCGACTGGAACCGCGACGGCCTGCCGGATCTGCAGCTCGGTTGGGCGACGACCGGCATCGCCGACTTCAACCTTCGCATCCTGTTCGGCGGCACGCGCTGACGCGCGGCCGGTCCGTCCGCGCCGCCCGCGCCGCGATGGCGGCGGCAGGGTGGGGGAGCCTATGGTTCGCTGCCATGGGCCTCTCGACCGTCTCCAACGCCGCGTACGGCGGCGACCTCCCCCGGCTGGGCGTGGCCATGGTCGGCCACGCGTTCATGGGCCGCGCGCACGGCAATGCCTGGCGCCAGGCCAACCGCTTCTTCGACCTGCCGTTCCAGGTCGTGCCGGCGGTCGTCGTCGGCCGCCACGCGCAGCGCGCGGCCGAGGCGGCGGCGAAGCTCGGCTTCCAGCACGCGACGACCGACCTCGACGCCGTGCTCGCCGATCCGGCGATCCACGTCGTCGACGTCGCCACGCCGAACGACAGCCACTTCGCCATCGCGATGGCGGCGCTGAAGGCGAAGAAGCACGTGCTGTGCGAGAAGCCGCTGGCGATGTCGCTGCCGCAGGCCAAGGCGATGGCCGCGCAGGCGAAGAAGAGCAAGGTCCGCGTCGGCCTGTGGCACAACTACCGCCGCGCGCCGGCGACGGCGTTGGCGGCGCGCATGATCCGCCGCGGCGACCTCGGCGACGTGCGGCAGGTGCGCGCCGTCTACCTGCAGGACTGGCTGGCCGACGCCGCGGTGCCGGCCAGCTGGCGCACCGACCGCAAGCTGTGCGGCAGCGGCGCGCACGGCGACCTCAACGCGCACCTCGTCGACCTGACGCGCGCGCTGACGGGCCTCGAGTTCGACGCCGTGTGCGGCGTGCAGCAGACGTTCACCAAGGAGCGCCCGGACGGCGCCGGCGGCAAGGCCAAGGTCGACGTCGACGACGCGTTCTGCTTCCTGGCGAGGTTCAAGGGCGGCGCGATCGGCACGTACGAGGCGACCCGCGTCGCCCCCGGCCGCAAGAACTTCCACTGCGTCGAGGTCTCCGGCACGAAGGGCTCGATCCGCTGGAACCTCGAGCGCATGAACGAGCTGGAGGTGTTCTCGTTCGCCGACGCCCGCGACGCGCAGGGCTTCCGCACCGTGATGGTGATGGACGGCGTGCACCCGTACGCGGCGAACTGGTGGCCGGACGGCCACATCGTCGGCTACGAGCACACGTTCGTGCACCACGTCGTCGACTTCGTCCGCGCGCTGCACGACGGCTCGCCGTTCGCGCCCGACTTCGACGACGGCGTCGCCGTGCAGGCCGTGCTCGACGCGGCGATCGCGTCGGCGAAGTCCGGCAAGTGGGTCAAGGTCCCGAAGTGACGCGCGGCCCGTCCGGTCCGCGCCGCAACCGCACACGCAACGAGTCCAAGCCATGATGAAAGGTCCCGGCATCTTCCTCGCGCAGTTCATGGGCGACGCCGCCCCGCTCAACCGCTTCGACACGGCCTGCAAGTGGGCCGCCGGCCTCGACTACGCCGGCGTGCAGGTGCCGTCGTGGGACGCCCGCTGCATGGACCTGAAGAAGGCCGCGACCAGCAAGGCGTACTGCGACGACCTCAAGGCCACGGCCGCCGCCGCCGGCGTCGAGATCAGCGAGCTGAGCACGCACCTGCAGGGCCAGCTCGTCGCCGTGCACCCGGCGTACACGTCGATGTTCCAGGTCTTCGCGCCGCCGGAGGTCAACACCGCCGAGGCGATGCATCGCTACGGCACGGAGCAGGTCAAGCTGTGCCTCAAGGCCAGCCAGAACCTCGGGCTGAAGGCCATGCCGACGTTCTCCGGCGCGCTGATGTGGCACACGGTCTACCCGTGGCCGCAGCGGCCGACCGGCCTCGTCGAGGAGGGCTTCAAGGAGCTGGCGCGCCGCTGGCGGCCGATCTTCGACCACGCCGAGGAGTGCGGCGTCGACTGCGCCTTCGAGGTGCACCCGGGCGAGGACCTGCACGACGGCGCCAGCTACGAGGCGTTCCTCGACCACGTCGACGAGCACCCGCGCGCCTGCCTGCTGTACGACCCGAGCCACTTCGTCCTGCAGCAGCTCGACTACCTGGAGTACATCGAGCTCTACCACGAGCGCATCAAGTGCTTCCACGTCAAGGACGCCGAGTTCCGACCCAGCGGCCGCGTCGGCGTCTACGGCGGCTACCAGAACTGGCAGAACCGCGCCGGCCGCTTCCGCTCGCTCGGCGACGGGCAGGTCGACTTCACCGCGATCTTCAGCCTGCTGACCAAGTACGGCTACCAGGGCTGGGCGACGCTGGAGTGGGAGTGCTGCTTCAAGGACAGCCAGCAGGGCGCCGAGGAAGGCGCGCCGTTCATCGCCAGGCACCTCATCAAGCCGCCGGCGCGCGCGTTCGACGACTTCGCCGGCGGCAAGGTCGACAAGCAGGCGGTGCGCAAGGCGCTCGGACTGGAGTAGCCGCGGCTGTCGCGCTGCGAGCGCGCAGCCGGCGCGCTGGGCGTTGCGTCCGTCGTTCGTGCGTTCGACCGTCTGCGACACCCGCCTTCGCGAGCAGCGCGGCGGCGGGATCTCCGGGGCTCGCCGGTTCGCGGCAAGCGACGCCGCGAATCAGTACGCGCCGATCGTCAGCGTCAGCCCGTTCGAGCCGGCGAAGAACGTGATCGCCCCGTTGCTGTTCGAGACGTCGAGGCGCAGCACCTGCTGATTGTACGTCTGGCCGATGAGCGCGGGCTGTGCCGGGATCGTCAGTTGCTGGCGCGCGACGCCGTTGCTGACCGGCAGTAGTGACACCACGTCCGGCGTCACGCGCAGGTCGCAACCCGGCAGGCCTGCAGGCAGGATCCCGGGCAGCGGCACGGCGATGGGCGCGAGACCGAGCACGCCGAGCTGCAACGCCTGGGCGCTGGCGCCCTGGCAGGCGCTGATCGTCGGCGCGCCGATGTACGGCGCCTTGGCCGCCGTCAGTTGCAGCGCGCCCTGCGGACCGACGCAGGCGGTGCCATACGAAGTCACCGCAGCCGGCGTCGTCGGGTAGCGGACGAGGAAGGCCTGTTCGCAGCCGGCGGGGTTGCGGCCAAGGCCCACGATCGCGCGGCCGTCGGCCGACACGTCGCATGCCGCGAGCAGCGTCCAACCCTGCAGCTCGGCGCCGAGGCCCGGGTTGTTGACCAGATCGGTCTGCAGGTCGACGGCGCCGTCGACGGCGTTCCAGCGGAAGGCGCGCGTCCCTGCCGCGCCGAAGTTCAGGTATTGGCCGACGACGACGTTGCCGAGCGCATCGCATGCCGCCGGGATGCTGGCGCTGCCGGGCACCGGCAGCACCTGCAGGCCACCGGCTGCGGTCCAACGGTACGCCGACAGGCCGAAGCTGCCGAACGGCCCCGGCAGGTTCGCAGGGCCGACGGCGACGCTGCCGTCGAAGGAGAGGTCGTTGACCAGCGTGGCGTTGCCAGCGCTCTCCGGCGTGATGACCTGCGCGCCCGCCGTGGTCACCAGGGCCGCGGCATATGTCTGGAAGAACTGCGAGTTCGGCGCCCAGGTGTGGCCGCCGATCACGCTGCCGTCGCCGCTGATGCAGTTGAAGAGGAAGTAGCCGTCCGGGTGCTGCGCGTCGCGCGGCAGGTTCTGCGGCGCGGGCTGGCCGACTTGCCAGCGGAAGTAGTCGCCGGGATACGGCAGCCCGTTGGAGTTGGTCGGCCGGAAGCCGGCGACGACGGCACCGTCGTCACTGCAGCCGAAGATCGACGCGCCGCCCCATGCCAGCAATGTGCTAGCGAGCGACTGGTAGCCGCCGACGCGCCGCCAAACCCAATCCGAGCCATAGACGACGCTGCCGTCGGAGGAGACGCCGGAGACACCCCAGCCGAAGTTCGCGCCGTACCCGGTGTCGGGCGCGATCGTCTGCGTGCCGCCGGCCTCGGTCCAGATGGCGAACTCGCCGGGGATGGCGCCGTTGATGAACCCGCCCTGGTAGATCTTCAGCGCGACCGTGCTGCCGTCGGCGCTGATGCGCGCCATGAACTTGCTGGCCCCGCCGGAGACATAGCAGCCGTTCTGGTTGGAGCCCGGCACGCCGTTGGAGTTCGGGATGGGATAGAAGACCGCCTGGGCGAGTGCGGCCGTGGAGGTGGCGAACGCCGCGACAATGCCGCGGCAACGGAGGTGGGTGCGCTTCATCTGGCTTGGTGCGGCCGAGAGTGCCGCGTCGGGAGACCAGGGGACGGGTTGGGCGCAGTGAAGAACGTGGCGAACGAACGGGTGGGTAGCTGGCGGCGTCCCAGGCAGTCAGGGCGCCGGTCTCTTTCTAACACGGCGCTGCGCTGATCGTCGGGGTCAGGTTGCGCCAAGTTGCTTCGGCGGGCTGCGGAGCGGCCTACCATCGCCCCGTGCCGACCTTGCTCGCCGACCGTTGTTGGCAGTGCGATCGCGAGCTCGCCGACGCCTGCCTGTCGCCCCCGTTCGTCCGCGGCCTCGCCGATGGCTCGCTGCCACCGTGGCGGTACCGCGATTACGTGGCGAAGGATGCGTTCTTCCTGCGCGCCTTCGCCGGGGCCTACCAACTCGCGCTTGCCACGAGGGCATTCAAGGGCTCCCGGTCGCAGGGTCCGCGATCGTCGGACACCCGCCGGCGTCGCGCGGCGGCCGATGCGCACGGTCCGTCGCAGTGCGCGCCGATTCCAAGCCTCGGAGTCGGTACCACGGAAGTCCACACCGCCCGTCGCCGACTACCCGGCCGGCGTCAGGCCTTCGGCGGCGCGCCGGCGCGCCGCGCGAACAGGCGGAAGCGCAGGCCGAAGCGCGCGAGCGTGAACTGCGCCGCCGCCTTCAGGTTGTCGAGGCCGTAGCGCACCGACGGCAGGAAGCCGATCGACGAGGCCTCCTTGAAGTACTTCACCGGCATCGGCGCGTCGGCGACGACGAAGCCGTGGTGGATCGCCTGCGCCAGGAACTGCGCGTCGAAGCCGAAGCCGTCGACGTTGGACTCGAAGTCGACGGTCTCCAGCACCGCGCGCGTGTAGCCGCGGAAGCCGGAGTGGAACTCGCCGAGGTTGAGGCCGTAGCTGAGGTTCAGCAGGATCGTCAGCAGGCGGTTGAACAGGTACTTCCACGCCGGCATGCCGCCCTTCAGCGCCTCGCGGCGCGAGCGCACGCGGTTGCCGAGGATGACGTGGCACACGCCCTTCGTCAGGAAGCCGACGAAGCAGTCGACCAACCGCGGGTCGTACTGGTAGTCGGGGTGCAGCATCACGACGACGTCGGCGCCGCGCTCCAGCGCCGCCTTGTAGAGCATCTTCTGGTTGCCGCCGTAGCCGAGGTTGCGCGGCGTCTTCCACACCGGCAGGCCCATGCGCTCGGCGAGCGCGACCGTGCCGTCCTTGCTGCAGTCGTCGCCGACGAGGATCTCGTCGAAGCAGCCCGGCGGCAGGTCGCCGACGGTCGCGGCCAGCGTCTTCTCGGCGTTGTACGCCGGCATGACGATCACGACCTTGGGCTGGCGCGGCGGCGCGTTCATGGGCTCACGCGTTCGTGGTCACTTGTCGCCGGCCAGCGCCGCCTCGCGCGCCACGGCGGCGCGCACCCGCGCGAGCGTGTCGCGCCACGGCCCGGCCAGCGGCGAATCGGCGGCCGGCGCCGGGCCGCGCTGCATCAGTTCGAGGGCGTGCATGGGGTCGGGAGCGTAGCGGGGGCCGCCGTCGCAGAGGTTGAGCGCCAACAACAGTACCTCCTCGGTCGTGCGCGAGCCGTCGTCGCCGGCGGCTTCGAGGAAGGCCACGCCTTCGCGCGGCCGGCCCGTGTGCAGCAGCAGCGTGGCGATGCGCACGGCGTCGGCGCGCCGGCTGCGATCGGCCAGCGCCAAGGCGAGTTCGAAGTGGCCGAGCCCGGCGGCTGCGAGCGACGCCGCGTCGCGGGCCGCCGCGTCGGCCGCGGCCGCGACCTGTTCCACCAGCGCGGTCGT
>JBKDXM010000025.1:0-9737 GCA_046306335.1 Planctomycetota bacterium | reverse complement strand
GAAGTTGGACGGCGCGAGCTGGAACACGCGGAAGCCGCGGTCGGGTTTGGGGTCGTTGGCGGAGCGGAGTTGGCCCTTGTCGGCGTCATTCAGGTTCTTGATGACGCGGCGCACGCGCTCCTTGGTGATGTCGGCGATCGTTGGGTAGTCGGTGCGGCCGGTGGGTTCAGGGAGCTGGACGAGGAGGAACTTGCGGTTGCCGCCGTCCTTCTTGTTCTGCTCGAGCACGGCGTGGGCGGTCGTGCCGGAGCCGGCGAAGAAGTCGAGGATGATGTCATTCTCTTTGCTCGTAGCAAGAGCCAACATCTTCGCAATCAGGCTGACCGGCTTAGGCGTGTCGAACACTGAATCCCCGCCGTCAGACAGCAAAGAGGCAAGCCCCTTGCGGGCCTCGTCGGTGTGTCCAACGTCCTTCCAAAGCCAAACCGTTTGCGCCACCACGCCTCCAACCTCTGTGAGGAGCCGTTTAAATGCCGGCACTCGATTATCGCCATTGGCCCCCCACCACACCCGACCTTCTGCGACGTGCCGAGCATGAGCTTCCTTGCTATATCGCCATACTGCCGTCTTCTTAGGCCAAATCTCCTGCTTCGTCTTCGGATGAATGATTGGGTAGTAGAGGTTGGGCCGCTCCTCAGCCGTCTTGTTGCACGTGTAGTCACCGGCTTTCCATACGCCTCTCGGATCGCCATCGGGATTCGAGTAGGCATCGTTCATCGCTTCTGTCCGAGGCTCGCGGTTCAAGGTCGCAAGGAATTCGCCGAGATCACCCACCTTGCGCGATCGTGCGTAGACAGCGACGTAGTCGTGCGTGGCGCTGAAGTCTATGGTGTCGTTAGCAGGAGCGTACTTCTTCTGCCACGTAATGCACCCAAGGAATCCTTCTTCACCAACCACTTCGCCACATAGCCTACGCAGGTTCTCGACCTCGTGATCATCGATGCTGATGAATATTACCCCATCCTCCCGCAGCAGATTCCGCGCCAGATACAGCCGCGGATACATCATGTTCAGCCACTTCGAGTGGAACCGCCCATCCGCCTCCGTGTTCGTGCTGAACTTCCGCCCCTCGCCATCCACCTGCCCCGTGTACTCCAGGTACGTCTTCAGCGACTCCGTGTAGTTGTCCGGGTAGATGAAGTCGTTGCCGGTGTTGTACGGCGGGTCGATGTAGATCATCTTGACCTTGCCGAGGTAGCTCTTCTGCAGGAGCTTGAGCACTTCGAGGTTGTCGCCCTCGATGATGACGTTCTGCGTCGTGTCGAAGTCGACGCTCTCCCCTGGCTTCGGCCGCAGCGTCGCCAAGCTCGGCCGCTGGATCGTCTGGAAGCACGCCGCCTTGCCGGGCCACGTCAGGCCGTAGCGTTCCTTGCCGGCGTCGATCTGCTCGCCCAGTGCTGCCTTCAGCCGCTCGAAGTCGACCTTGCCGCCCTCGGTCGCGCACTCCGGAAACAACCGCAGCAGCTCGGCGCGCTTTTCGGCGGCGAGGTCGAGCGAGCGCAGGTCGAACTCTTCGGGCGTCGGGGCGTCGTGCGTCGTCATGCCAGCGTCCGTCATACCACCGTCCAGCGGATCGTGAACACCGCGAGGGTCTCCGTCTTGTGCCGCAGGCGGTCGGCGATGCCGTCGAGCAGGTCGTCCTTCTGCCGGTCGATCTCGGCCTTGGCCTGCTCGGCGGCCTTCCAGGCCTCGTGCTCGCGCAGTTCGAGGTTGCGCGCCTTCTGCCGCAGCTCCAGCTTCTGCGGCAGCGAGCCGGCCTCGCGGGCTTCGCGGCGCACCGCCTTGAGCCTGTCGCGGAGTTCGCGCAGCTCGGCTTCGAGCGACGCATGGCGGTCGGTGGCCCAGCGGTCGAGCTTCTCGGCCTCGGCGTCGAACCAGCGGCCGTTGCGCGCAGACTGGTCGAGGCGCAGCGCCGATTCGACGCCGTACACCGCCTCGCGCAGCCGCTCGTCGACCGCGGCGTCCGGCCGGGCGACGCCGCGCACCCTGCCCGGCAGGTCGAACAGCCGGCGCAGCGCGGCGTCGTCCTGCGCCGCCATGGCGTCGTCGATGCCAGCGACCAGCACGTGGTCCTCGACTTCGAGCCCGTGCGTGCGCAGCAGCGCGCAGGTGAGCCAGCCGCGCTTGCCGGCCAGCGCCTCGACGGTGGCGATCTTCTTCTTGCTGCCGGAGTAGTCGAACGCGACGACGCGGCACGGTGTCGGCAGCTCCTTGGCCTGCTGCACCAGACGCTGCGCCAGCGGATGGCCGATGCGGTAGGTGTTGGCTTCGCTGTCGTGGCGGCCCAAGCGGTACGGTCCGAGGTGGATCGCCTCGCCGGGAAACGGGTTGTGCCGCAGCGTGAACGACCAGTCGTCGCGGTCGAAGTCGGCGGCCGCGCCGAGCTGGTGCCGCGTCAGGTCCCACAGCCGCTGCTGGAAGCGGTCGATGGCGACCTTGGCGTCCATCCGGACGCGCTCGATCACCGCCACATCGAAGTTGTCGAGCAGCTTCTCGCGGGCGTCGCGCTGGGTGGCGCTGATCTGCTGCTCGAGTTCCCGCTGCAACTGGTCGAACTCGTGCTGGATCTGCGCCTCCGACCGGCACTGCTGGTAGATCGCCGCGATGCGCTTCTCGAAGTCGACGCCGGACTCGATCGCGCCGAGCACCTCGTCGGACGCGCCGAAGACGCCGTCGAACAGCTTGAACTTCTGTTCGAGCAGCTCGTAGACGCGCTGGTCGGCGGCGTTCTTCTTGTTGAGGAAGTTGACGACCACCACGTCGTACTTCTGGCCGTAGCGGTGACAGCGGCCGATGCGCTGCTCGATGCGCTGCGGGTTCCACGGCAGGTCGTAGTTGACGACGAGGTTGCAGAACTGCAGGTTGATGCCTTCGGCGGCGGCCTCGGTGGCGATCAGGATCTTGCGCTCCTCGCGGAAGCAGTCGACGAGCGCCGCGCGCATGTCGGCGGACGCCGAGCCGGTGACGCGATCGGTGCCCGCGTGGCGCTGCTGCCACGCCTGCAGGATCTGCTTGCTGAGCGGGTCGCTGTTGGTGCCGTTGAACAGCAGGACCTGGCCCTGGAACTCGGTCTGCTCCAGCAGGCGGAACAGGTACTCCTGCGTCTTGCGCGACTCGGTGAAGATCACGGCCTTCTGCGACAGCGAGCCGCCTTCCCGGGTCCGGGCTTCGGCCGCGGTGGCGAAGCCGCGGCGGAGGGCCTGCAGCAGCACCTGGCCCTTGCTGTTCTGGTCGATCGAGCTCGCGAGCTGCAGGAACTCACGCAGCCGCAGCAGCTCCTGGCGCAACTCGGCGAGCTCTTCGGCGGAGTAGATGCGCGGCGGCGCGGCGGCGCCGTCGTCCTCGCCGTCCCATTCGTCGAGGAGTTCGTCGGTCGGTTCCCAGTTGGCGGGCAGTTCGTCCGGGATCTCGCGCACGGCCGACTGGTCGCGTTCGGCCTGTTCGAGCTTGCGCACGAGGCCGGCCAGCGTGCTGGCGATCGCGTGCGTCGACGACGCCAACAGCTTGCGCAGGATCAGGGTGACGAGGTGGCGCTGGCTCGCCGGCAGGGCGTACAGGCGGTCGCTCTGCAGGTAGTCGGAGACCTTGTCGTACAGCTCCTGCTCGCTCGGAAACGGCGCGAACTCCTGCACCAGGGCGCGGCGATTGGTGTAGCGCACGTACTCGAGGACCTGCTTGCGCAGCGTGCGCTTGCACAGCGGCCGCAAGCGGTGCTTCAGCTCGGCGAAGTCGTCGTCGTCGGGGCGCGCGAACCGCTCGCGGAAGCTGTCGAGGTCGCCGAACGTGTGGTCGTCGAGGATGCTGACGAGTCCGTACAGTTCGAGCAGCGAGTTCTGCAGCGGCGTCGCCGTCAGCAGCACCTTGGGGAACTTCGCGATCGCGTCCTTGATCGCCTGCGCGATCTTGTTGGAGGCGCGATAGACGTTGCGCAGGCGATGCGCTTCGTCGACGACGACGAGGTCCCAGCCGGTCTGCGCGATGTACGGCGCCTTGGCGCGCGCGAACTGGAACGAGCACAGGGCGACCGCCGGCTGCTGGAACGGATTGAGGTTGCCGGCCTTGATCTGCTCGTTGAAGGACTTTGCCTCCAGGATCACCGTCGGGAGATGGAACTTGTCGGCGAGCTCCTGGCTCCACTGCTTGCGCAGGTTGGCCGGCAGGATGACGAGCAGGCGGCGCTTGCCCTCGGCCCACTTCTGCGCGAGCAGGAGCGCTGCCTCGATGGTCTTGCCGAGTCCGACTTCGTCCGCCAGGATCGCGCCCTTGCCGAGCGGATTCTGGAAGGCGAACAGCGCGGCTTCGATTTGATGCGGGTTGAGGTCCACCCGGGCGTCGGCGAGCACCGGCGCCAGCTTGTCGATCTCATCGGCGCCGCAGCGGCGCGTCAGTTCGTGCGCGAACAGTTTGGCGTGGTAGTCGGTGATCTCCATGCAGGCCGACGACGGCTGCGGCACGGTAGCCCGCACGGGGGGGCACGCAAGGCTGGGCATGGGCCCTCGCCCCCGCCCCGCCTACCCCGCCGCCGCCCCCGCCACCAGCCGCAGCACGTCCTTGATCGACACCATGCCGACGACCCGCCGCTCGCCGTCGAGCACCACCACGTGCTTCACGTCGCGGCGGCGCATGATCTCGACGGCGCGTTCGATCGGGGTCGTCGCCTCGACGCACTGGACGTCGCGGGTGGCGAGCGGCAGCAGCGGTTGCTGCAGGTCGGAGTCAGCGCGCAGCGCGGCGAAGACGTCGGTGCTGGTGACGAGGCCGGCGAGGCGGCCGGCGGCGTCGACGAGCGGGAAGGCGTTGATGCGTTTGTCGAGCAGGGTGCGGATGCAGTCCTGCAGGTAGTCGTCGACGCCCAGCGCGACGACGTCGCGGCTCATGATGGTGGCGACCGGCGCGCGCAGCTGCTCGGTCGGCACCCACTTCGGCAGGATCGCGCTCGCCGGCTGGAAGCGCCGCGAGGTCGCGTCGAGCAGTTTGCGCAGGCCGCGGAAGCTGCTCGTCAGCACGCGGAACTCCGCCGCCGGGAACGCCAGCACGCGCGTCGGCTCGACCGCCGTCGCCGTCGTCGCGCGCACGCCCTGCCGCAGCAGCGAGCCCTCGCCGAAGTGTTCGCCGGGGCCGAGCAGGTCGCTGGCGTCCTCGCAGCCGTCGGCGTCGCAGCGCGTCAGCCGCACCTTGCCGCGCTCGACCACGTAGAACGCGCCGCTGGGGTCGCCCTGCTGGAACAGCTGTTCGCCGGCCTCCAGGTGGATCGTGCCGTGGCGCGCCGTCGGCTGCATCGCCAGCGCGTTGAGGTCGCGCGGGAAGAACAGGTTGAGCGTCCAGTCGATGACGACGCGCAGCTTGCGGTCGAAGCGCGGCAGCTTCATCAGGTAGATCGTCCGCCACAGCCACCACGCCACGAACCCGGTGATCTTCAGCCCGCCGACGGCGGCGACGGCGTTGCGGTGGCCGAGCGTCGCCAGCTGGCCGAGGCTCTTGTGGCGGAACGGCTGCGGCGGCTTGCCGCGCAGCGCCGCGGCGATGTTGGCGGCGGCGACGTCGCCCTGGCGCGACGCGAACTGCGCCGTCGGCGGCGACACGCCGCCGTGGCCGTCGGGGTTGGCGGCGCAGTCGCCGAGCGCCCAGACGTTGGTCCGGCCCTGCAGCCGCAGGAACGCGTCGGTCGGCAGCCGGTTGCTGCCCGCGGGCGCCAGGGCCTTGAGCATCGGATGCGGCGCGTTGCCGACGGTGCAGACCACCGTGCGCGCGGGCACGAGTTCGCCGTCCTTGAGGTAGACGCCTTCGCGCGAAGCGGCGCGGGTCATCGCGTTGAGGCGGAACTCGACGCCGCGCTTCTGCAGCACCTTCAGCGCGTGCGCGCCCAGCCGCTTGTCGAGCTCGGGCAGGATCTGGTCGCGGCTGTGGATGCAGACGACGCGCAGCGGCTCGCCGCGCAGCGACGGGAAGAAGCGCAGCGCGCTGCGCACGAGGTCGTTGATCTCGGCGGCGGTCTCGACGCCGGAGAAGCCGCCGCCGACGACCGCGAACGTCAGCAGTGCGCGCCGCTCGTCCGGGTCGGACTCCAGCACGGCGCGCTCCAGCCGCGAGATGACGGCGTGGCGCAGGGCCAGCGCGTCGGCGACGTTCTTCATCGGCAGCGAGTGCTCGGCCATGCCCGGCATGCGGCTCGTGTCGACGACCGAGCCGAGCGCAAGCACGAGGTGCTTGGGCGCGTAGACCACCGTCTCGCCGCCGCCTTCGGCGACCACCGTCACGCGGCCGGCGAGGGCGCCGCCAACGTCGGGGTCAGGCGCGAGTTCGATGGCAGTGACCTCGCCGCGCACGACGTCGGTGCGCCGCAGCAGGTGGCGCAGCGGGCTGATGACGTGCGCCGGCGACAGGCTGGCGCCGACGACCTCGGGCAGCAGCGGTTGGAAGACGAAGTAGTTCTCGCTGCTGACGAGCGTGATGCGCGCGTCCTTCGGCAGCAGGCGTTCGAGGCGGCGCGCGCAACCGGCGCCGGCGAAGCCGCCGCCGAGGACCAACACGTCGGTCGCTCGCACGGGTGGGGTGGAGGTGGCCAAGGGGGCGCGAGCGTAGCTGGGGGCCGTCGAGGCTTTGAACGGCCATGACGCAGCGGCGAGCGGCGTGCGGGTTCGGCGGGCGGGTTGGCCGGTTGCGCGGGCCGCCGCGGCGCGGGCGTTGCGTGCGGACCAACCACGGAGCGCGCGCCAGCTGGCATGGGCTGCGGATTGGCGCAGTCGGCGTCACCGCGAGGTCGATGGCGTTCGCCCCCAAGGCGCCAGCCCCGGTCGCATCGGCGTGCCGGCCCCGGCGGTCGCGCGCTGGGTCGCGCCGACGGAAAATCCGCACCCTGGCGGTGAACGTGGTGACCCGGCATTCGTACCCGGCTGGCCCCGCGCCGTTCCGCACCAACCGGCGGCGCCATCCCGCAGCCATGTCCAACAGTTCCACCAACGCCATCGTCCGCGCCCGTCTCGCTCGGAGCGCATTCGTCCCCGCGGCCCTCCTCCTCACCGCCACCGCCGCCGCGCAGACCAACGTCCGCGCGTGGCACGCCAACGGCCAGGTCTTCGTGGTCTGGCGCGTCGACGCCACGGCGCCGCTGACCTACGACGTCTACCGCTCGCCGGCCCCGATCACGTCGACCGCGCAGGGCACGCTCGCCGGGCGCGTGTTCGAGCCGGAGTGGCAGGGCACGCGGCTCAAGCTGGCGAAGGACACCGCCACGTGGCGAATCCCGTCGGCGACCGGCGGCGTCTACCAACTGGCGGCGAACGAGGGGCTGTTCGTCCACACGCCGCGCGCTGCCGGCAGCGAGCACTTCGCCGTCGTGCGCGACGGCAGCACGGCCATCAGCGCGACCAACAGCACGGCGGGCGCGGTCGCCGTCGGCTACGACCCGGCCAACGATCCGGTGACGTGCCACCTGCAGCTCGCCGACGTCACCTCGCGCGGCTACCCGTTCAAGACGTATGCGCTGTGGGTCGACGGCAACGACGACCCGACCAACGCGCGGCCGGACTTCCCGGTGATGGCCAACGCCGCCAAGCGCGGCGCGCCGCACGTGTTCAGCGTGTACGAGCCCAAGGCCGGCCTGCCCGCCGGGCCGCTGCCCGCGGCCATCTGCCTGCACGGCGGCGGCGACGTGGGCAGCCACTGGTCGTGGGCGCCGGAGTCGGTGCACTACGCCAACACCGAGGCGACGCCGGTCGGCGGCGTGACGATCGCGATGGACGACCGCCTGTACATCGCGACCAACGGCGTGGTCAGCGAGGACCGGCCGACCAACTGGTTCGGCTGGCACACCGGCATGAACCCGTTCACCAACACCGTGCCGGGCAACAACGCCGTCGTGGTGCCGTACACGCTGCGGCGGCTGGTGTGGACGCTCGACTGGCTGCAGACGCGCTCGCCGTACGCCATCGATGCGCAGCGCACGGCGGTGATGGGCTGCTCGATGGGCGGCGCTGGCACGCTGCTGCTCAGCCGCTACCGGCCCGAACGCATCGCCGCGGCGACGGCCTTCGTGCCGCAGCACTACACGCCGGACACCGGCCAGCGGCTGTTCGGCACGCCGGCGCAGAACCTCGCCACCAACGAATCCGGCCCGAACGGCCAGCCGCTGCGCGTCAACGACTTCTTCGACGCGGCGGTGCGGCTGTCGGCGGCGCAGCGCGACTTCTGCTTCACGCGCATCTTCCGCGGCCGCCGCGACACCGCGGTCGACTGGGACGCGCGGCAGCTCCAGCTGTTCAACAGCATGAACGCCGGGCGCTTCGGCACGCACCTGTACTGGGACAACCGCGACCACACGGCGTCGGACTGGACGACCGACGACCCGACGACGCCCGCGGTCGACATCGGCGAATGGGTCGCGCCCGTGCGCACGTCGCGCTCCGGCGCGCCGTACCAGGCGCGCTTCCGCGCGCGGCAGTCGTATCCGGCGTTCTTCGACGACGACCAGCAGCCGGCGACGCCGGGCCGCCAGCCGACGCTCGGCAACGGCACGCCCGACGACGGCACGCCGTGGGGCACGTGGGGCGGGTACTTCGATTGGGACGTCGGCACGATCGTCGACCAGCCGGCGGGCTGGGCGTGCACGCTGTGGCTCGTCGGGCAGTCGCCGGTTTCGGTCGACAACTACCCGGGCGCGTCGGCGGTGGCGGGCGTGGCGGTGCGCATGCCGCGGCGCTTCGCGCCGACCGCGGGCGCGGCCGTGCAGTGGACGCTGCGCGACGACGCGACCGACGCGGCGCTGCAGTCGGGCGCGGCGACGGCGGCGGCCGACGGTCTGGTCGCGGTGACCGGCCTCACGGTGCCGAAGGACCCGCAGCGCGTGCGGCTGGAACTGCGCGTCGGCGGCGCGCCGCGGCCGGGCGACGGCAACGGCGACGGCGCCATCGACGAAACCGACCTCGCCGCCGTGCGCGCCGTGCCGGTCGACCTTGACGGCGACGGGTTCGCCAACGCCGCCGACGTCGACCTGATGGAGCGCTACGTGCGGCGCGCGAGCGCGGTGTCCGCCGGCAGCGCGGCGTACGGCCGCGGCTGCAACGCGCGCTCGCGCAGCTTCTACGAGCTGTTCGCGGCGCCGCAGTTCGACCTCGCCGGCGCGCGCCTGCGGCTGTCGCTGCAACCGGCGGGCGGCTACGCGGTGACGGCGGGCGGCGCGTACGTGCCGCCGTCGGCGGCCGCGACGGTGCTGCCGCTCGCCGACGACGGCGCGGCGACCGTGACGCTGGCGAGTCCGCTGACCTTCCCCGGCGGCACGACGACGACGCTCGAAGTGTGCGCCAACGGCTTCGTCAGCGCTGGCAGCGGCAACGGCACGGCGTTCATGCCCGCTGCCGCGGCGTGGCTGGCGTCGCCGCGCGCGCGCTGGGGCTGCTGGCACGACTTCAACCCGGCGGCGCTGGCGTCGGGCCGGGTGAAGTTCGAACAGGTCGGCAGCGTCTCGTACGTCACGTGGGATGGCGTGTTCAGCTACGGCACGAACAGCGCGGCGACGTTCCAACTGCAGTTCGACCGCGCGAACGGCAACGTGACGCTCGCGTTCGGCGCGGTGGCGGTGGCGGGCAACGGCTGGCTCGTCGGCTTCGCCGCCCCGGCCCCGAACGTCGATCCCGCCAGCCGCAACCTGTCGGCGACCGGGCCGCTGGGCTTCGCGACGGCGGCGGTCGACGCGCCGGCGCTGGCGCTCGCCGCGAGCGCGCCGAAGCTCGGGACCAACG
>JBKDXM010000024.1:0-13527 GCA_046306335.1 Planctomycetota bacterium | reverse complement strand
GTGGCGGCGACCTCGCGGATCGGCGGCAGCCGGTCGCCGACGCGCATGCGGCCCTCGGCGATCGCGCGGGCGTAGAAGCCGGCGATCTGGGCTGCGAGCGGCGCGGGTGCGGCGCGGTCAACTTCGGGGAGCAGGAGGTGCGCGTGAGGGGCGCAGGTGTGGCGGGCATGATTGGCCCGTCGATTGGGCCGTGTTGGCTAGATCGCGTTGGCCGCAGCGCGGTGGGGCGCGCAGACGCGGGCCGGGAGGCGCGGCCTGCCTGCCGCTGCACCGACTCCAACTCGCCGCGAACGCCCCGCCGCGCCGGTTCGCGGGCCAGCTTGAGCCGACGTGCGGCAGCGGTGCGCGGGCGAGCCGGCCATGCCGCCGCCGCCTCCGCCACGGCCTGAGACAGCCGACCGGCGGCCGTCGCTGCAACGCCCGATACGCCCGTGCCGGACCGCGATGCACACCATCACCGTCGTTTCGTTCGCCTGCGCCGCGGTCGCCATGGGCGTCGTGGCCGCCGTGCACACCGCGCCCGAACCGGATCCGCACGCCATCGCGCGGGCGCTCGGCGGCACCGCGTCGCCGTTGCCGCCCATCGCCCCGCTGCACGCGACCTGGATGGCCGGCGCGCCGACGCCCGCGCCGGCGTTCGAATCCCGGCCGGCGGCCGCTGCCAGCGCGGCAACGGTCGACTTCGCCGCCGGCCCGACCGCGCTGCCGGTATGGCGCCACGCCGAACTCGCCGCCTTCGCCCTCGGCTGCGGCGCGCAACCGCAGCCGAACCCGTGCGCCAGCGACCACGACGCCGTGCAGCGCGTGTTGGCTGGCACGGCCGAGTTCGCGGTCGTCACCAGCGCACTGCACGCCGGCGACGCGGCCGCCGGCGTCCGCGCGCACCCGGTAGGCACCGAGCTGTACGCGCTCGTCGTCGCCACCCAAAACACCGTGCCGTCGCTGACGCGGCAACAGGTTCGCCACCTGCTGACCGGCGATGCCGTCGATTGGCGCGACGTCGGCAGCGGCGTCGGGGCCATGGTCGTCTACGTGCCGCGCGAAGCCGACGTCGCGGCGCGGGCGACGAGCGTGCTGATCCCCGGCGACCGCTTCAGCCGGGCGTGCATCCCGATCGCGGCCGCGGAGTTGCCGCAGGCTCTGGCGCAACCCAACGCGATCGCCGTCGTGCGCCTGGGCCGCGGGCCGCTGCCGGCGACGCTGCGCGCGGTGCCGATCGAATGGAACCCACCGACGGTCGACGCCTGGCGCATGGGCGCCTACGCGTACGGCCTGCAGTTCGCCGTCGTGACGCCGGGCGCGCCGGGCAGCGGCGCCGCCCGGCTGCTGGCACGCATGCGCGACGCCGACGGCGCCGCGGCCCTCGCCGCAGCGGGGCTGCACGGGCCGTGAGCCACGCGCGTGGTCGACGCACTGTGGTCGGCGCGCGGCGGCGGGGACGGCCTACCGTCGCGACCGCGGGTGCGCATTCGCCGAGCGCATTCGCCTTCGTCGCCGCCGCCGTTGGCTGCAGGTGACGGCCGGATCGCACGATGGCGAGATCGGCACGGGCGCTGGCGATGGCGCGCGCGACCAGCCAGACTGCCACGATGACCGAACGCTTCGAACGCCATCGCCAACCCTGGACCCCGACCGAGATCCAGAAGCTGCACCAACTCGCCAGCAAGGGCGCCAGCCTCGCGACGATCTGCAAGGCGCTGACGCGCAGCGAGGAGTCGGTGAAGATCCGCGCCAAGCTCGACAAGCTGCTGATCACCAAGAAGCGCTGATCCGCGCGCGTTCGGCGAGTCGGCACGCAGCGCCCTGGGCCGATTGCCGGGCGGCTTCGTGCCTGCAGCGCGTGGCAGCAGCGGTCGCGTGAGCGGCTCCGACGAGCTACGGGCGACGACTACTTCGACAGCTGCCGCCGCCCGGCACGCGTCCTCGCGTCCGGGGGCTCGCCGCCGATCCTCGGCGGCTCCACCGATCCGCCTGCCTTCCAAGGCGTCGCTCCAGCCGCGACCCGCTCCCCGCCGACGGCGCTGCGGCCCTCGCCGCGGCGGGACGGCGCGGGCCGTCACGCCGGCCCGTTGACCGCGGCCGCGTGCGGCCCGAACGTGCGCAGCATGCTGCGCCGCTGCGTCCGCCCGTCCGCGCTCCGACTCGCCGCCAGCGCGGTCGCGGCGCTGGCGGCGGCCGCGTGCCATTCGCTCGATCCGCTGAGCAGCGCCGACAACGAGCGCCTGGAGACGTTCGACTTCGTCTGGCAGACGCTGGCCGACGACTACCCGATGTTCGGCGACCGGGTCGTCGACTGGAACGAGGTGCGCACGCGCTGCCGGGCCGCCGTGCCGTTCGCGCGCGCGCCGCACGAGTTCCACCACCTGCTGACCGGCATGCTCGGCGAGCTCGGCGACCTGCACGTGTCGCTGCAGATCCCGCGCGCGGCGTTCGCGCCGCCGGGCGTGCCGGTGACGTCGCTGCTCGACGCGCCGGACTTCGCGGTGATGCCGATCGAAGGCCGCCTGCACGTCGTGCGCTGGCCGGCAGACGCGACCCCGCCGCCGCCCGACGGCATCGCGGCTGCGACGCCGTGCCCGGAACTGTGGCGCGTCAACGGCTTCCCGGTCGTGTTGTCGCTGGTGGACAACCTGCTGCTGGGCCCGGCGGGCTCGCCGGTGGAGCTGCAGTTGCGCTGGTCGAACGGCGTCGTCACGCGCACGACGATGCGCAGGCCGCTCGCCGACGGCGGCGGCGCCACGCGGCTGTTCGCCCACCTCGATCCCGGCGACGGTGCCACGCGGGCGCCGGCGCGGGCGCTGCCGTGGCTCGAGGTGCGCAGCTTCGCCGAACCCAAGGACATCGATGCCGCCGAGCGCCTGCTCGCCGAGCTGCCGCCGGGCCGCGGTCTCGTGCTCGACCTGCGGCGCAACCAGGGCGGCCGCTTCCAACTGGCGCAGCAGCTCGTCGAACGTTTCCTGCGCGAGCCGATCGAGCTGGTGTTCGTGCCCAAGGAGCCGGTGGTCTCCTACCTCGGTCTGTTCGACGTCGAGTTCTTCGTCGTCGATTCCTGGCAGCCGCGCGCGCCGACGATCGTGCAGCCGCTCGTCGTGCTGACCAGTTCGCTGACCGGCAGCGCCGCCGAGCACGCCGCGCGCATCCTGCAGCGCCACTGCGGCGCGGTCGTCGTCGGCGAACGCACCGCCGGCGCGGAAGCGGTCGTGCAGCAGGCCGTCTGCCCCAATGGCGCGGTGCTGCGCTTTGGCAGCACGCGCGTCGTCGACCGCACCGGCGTCGGCCTGCAGCGCGAAGGCGTGGCGCCCGACGTCGCGGTGCGCCTCACCGTGGCGGACGTCGAGGCGGTCGGCGCCGAGGCGGCGCAGGTCGGCTGGGAACGGCGGCTCGAAGCCGCGGCCCGGCAGGCGCTCGCCGCGCGGCGCAGCCCGCCGTGACGCGGACTCCTAGAAGCAGATGCCGCAGCCGAAGAACAGGCCGTCGATGGCGACGTCGGCGTCGAACTTGCGATCCGATGCCTTGCCGGCGGCGTCGAGCAGGATGTAGCGGTAGCCGCCGAAGATCTGGAATTCGCTGCTCAGCAACCAGCGTGCGTACAGTTCGCCGTCGAGGAAGCGGCCGGTGGCGTCGCCGACGTCGGCGTACATGCCGGCGAAGGTCGCGCCGACGCTGACGTTGCCGAACCGCAGCTCGCCGTCGACCAGCGGCATCGGCACGAAGGACTGCGTCACCGTCTCCTCGCGCCGCCCGGCGGCGCGGGCCGCGAGGTCGAGCGAGATGAACGACGCCTGCAGGCCGGCGCCGACCCGCCAGTTCTCGCCGCGGAAGATCGCGTGGTTCCAGTTGGCGCCGAGGGTGAAGAAGCTCAGCGACGCGTCGACGTTGGTGCCGGCCAGGATGTCGCCGTAGTCCGCCTCCAGCCGTCCCTGGCCGTCGGTGTTGAGCGCGTAGCCCTCGATGCGGAACCGGTTGTCGTCGGCGTCCGCCTGCAGGCGACCGAACGCCGACGGCGTCGAGCCGCCGAGGCCGAGGGCGGAGTCGACGTCGTTCTTCGGGCCGGAGTCGAACGTCGGGCCGGTGCCCTGCAGCGCGATGTCGCCATTGGCGCGCGAGATCATGACGCCGGCATCGAGCCGGTAGACGGAGTTCGCGCAGCCGGCGAGCAGCGCGAACGCGACGACGAGGACGGGTTGGAAGCTCATGGACGTACGCGCGTGGACGCGCGGCGGGGGGCGCAGCGTAGTGGCGAACCGCGCATCCGACCACCCGGCTGCTCGCCGACCGCGCACGGCGTCGCGATCGCTTCGACGCCATCGAATGTTCGCCGTCGTCGGACGCATGCGCGGGGTCGCGCCGTCCCGGCGCGAAAACGCGCCGAAGCGTGCTCGGAGCAGGCGCCGGCGATGGCGCGGTGGAATAGTGGCGCGGCCGCGACGAACTCCTGCATCCCGCCGAGCAACCCCATGAAGCACCATCCGCTCCTCGCCGTCCTGCCCTTCTTCGTCGCCTGCAGCGTGCCGCAGCACACGGCCTCGCGCGTCGTCACCCTCGAAGTGCCGGCTGCGGCGCTGCGACGGCTCGCGTGCACGACCGGCAACGGCCACATCCGCGTCGTCGGCAGCGCGACGGCGACCGCCGTGACCGTGCAGGCCGATCTCTCGGTGCGCGGCCGCACGCCGGCCGAGGCGGAGGCCAACCTGAGGCTGCTCGACGTCCGCAAGAACGTCACCGACGACGGCTTGACCTTGGCCGGCGTCGCCGACGGCGTGCCCGGCAACTGCTCGCCCACGATCGCCTTCACGATCGGACTGCCGGCCAGCCTCGACGTCGCCGCGACGACGTACAACGGCGAGGTCCGGCTCGACGGCGGCACTGGCGCAGCGACCGCCAACACGCACAACGGCAACGTGGTCGTCGCGGGAGCCAACACGTCGGTGCGGGCGGAGAGCCACAACGGCGACGTCGAGTGGCGCGGCGAGGGGCGCAGCGTCGCGCTGATGACGCACAATGGCGACGCGACGGCCGCGTTCACCGGCCAGGGCGAAGTGCAGGCCGTGGTGACGACGCACAACGGCGACGTCCGGCTGGCGTTCCCCGGCGCCGTGGACGCGTCGTTCGCGGCCACGACGGCGAATGGCAGCATCCGGGTGGGCGGCGTCGTCGCGGACGTCAAGATCAGCGACGACGGCGAGCGCGCGACCGGTCGCCTCGGCAAGGGCGGCGCCGGCCGCGTGCAGGCCACGACGCACAACGGCGACGTGAAGGTCCAGTAGTTCGCCGGCCGACGGCGGGCGCAGCGCGTCGTTGCATCGGTTGCGGCGGCGACCGAGACTCGGCGGCCTGCCGTCTCGCGCCGCCCGCCCATGAACCGCCGACTCACCGCCTCCCTTCTGTTCGTCTCCCTCGGCGCCGGCGCGTGCATCGTGCCCGCCGACGCCAAGCCCCAGGTCGGCGTCGGCGCGCAGGTGGCGAGCCGGTTCGTGCACCGCGGCATGACGCTCGTCGACGCACCGGTGCTGCAGCCGAAGATGGCCGTGGCCCTGCCGACGCGCGCCGCGGGCACCCTCGGCCTCGAAGTCGACGCCAACATGGACCTGCGCAACGACACCGGCGACGCGTGGTTCCCCGACGGCCACGCCGGCCGCTTCACGCAGATCGAGACCGTCGCGGCGTGGCAGCGTCAGGTCGGTCCGGCGGCGCTGCGCGTCGGCGTGCACAACTACACCCTGCCCAACGGCCTGGAGTTCATCACCGGCTCGCCGGCGGCGACCGAGCGCGGCAGCACCAGCGAGGCGTTCGCGATCGCCAGCGTCGAAGTGCTGGAAGCGACGCCGTACCTCGCGCTGCACTACGACTTCGACGAAGTGCGCGGCGGGTACTACCGCGGCGGCATCCGCGAAGGCATTCCGCTCGGCGGCGCGTGGAGCCTCGCGCTCGACGGCTCGCTCGGCTACGTCAGCGAGGCGCAGGCGGCGTGGATGTACGGCACGACGGGCCAGGCGGGCCTCGCCGACCTGCGCGGCGAAGCGGTGGTCAACTGGCAGTGCGACGCCCGCACCGCGCTGCGCGCCGGCTTGCACGGCTCGCTGATCGTCGACAACGGCATCGACGACTGGTTCGCGCAGATCGGCATCGACTCCGATCCGATCTGGTTCACGCTCGGCGTCGCCTGGACGTTCTGAGCCGGCTCAGGGCTCGCCAAGACGACGCAACGCGGGTACCAGCCGCCGCGCGCGCGACGTCACCGGCTCGTCAGGAAGAAGCGGCCGATGCCCTTGTCGACGACCAGCTCGACCCAGCACGGGCCAGCAGGCGCGGGCAGCTTGGCCCATTCGCTGCGCGACTCGGCGACGAGCTCGCCATCCGGGCGCTTGTTGTCGACGCCGACCTGCGCCTGCAGCTCGCCACCGACCCGGCGCACGGTGAACCAGCCGCGCGGCTCCCAGTCGGCCTTGGCATCGTCGGACATCAGCGGCGGCTGCTGGTAGGCCTGCAGCAGCGGCGGCGCGAGCGCCCGCCGCGTCTCCGGGCCTGGATCGACGGGGGCGACGCGTTCGCGGACCTGCTGCAACCGGGATTCGAACGCCCGCCGCGCGGCCTCGCCGTCGGCGAAGTCGATCGCCGTGGCAGCCATCGTCCACGACAAACCCTCGGGGCCTTGCCGCCGGCACTCGACCTGGAGCGCGGACGTCGCCCAGCGGAAGCGCACAGCGACGACCGCGAACGGCGTGCCCTCGGCTTCGGCCGACTCCAGGGCACCGGACCATTCCCAGTACGCATCGTCGCCGAGCGCACGGTGCAAGGTGCGGCGCTCGGTCCCCGCCATGCACGACAACCCGGCGATGTCGTCGGGCACCTCGACCCACGCGGCGTCGAGGCGATCGCGCAGCCACGCCGCGCCCAGCTGCGTGGCGCCGCGCAGCGCTTGGCCGGGCGGCGCGTCGGCGATGCGGACTGCGTGCGCGCCGACGACCGCCTTGCTGTCGCCAGCGCGAACCGCGACCTCGACCGGAACCTCGATGCCCGGCAGCCCGTTGCGCACCTCCAGGCGCAGCGTCGCCGCGTCGATCGGGCCGCGGGGCACGGCGAACGCCGCGGGAATCGTCCAGGCATACCGCAGGGCCGCGCCGGCAGCCGCCTCGGCCCGCGCGGTCAGCTCGACCTCGCCGCCGAGGTCGACCGTCAACGGGCCGTCGACGCGCACGTTGGTCGGCGCCGGCGCGGCCGGACCGGTGGCGATCGCCGGAGCGGGCGGAGCGTCGACCGCGCCGGCGTCGTCGCCCGCCCCGCCGCCGGCGCCCAGCGCCAGCCAGACGCCCGCCGCCGCCGCCACCACGGCGGCGCTGGCGAGCGCGAGCCGGCCACCGCGCCGCGGCGCGCGCGCCGCGACCGCCGGCAACGGCCGCCGGCTGATGCGGGTGGCCTCGCGGTCGCCGCCGGCCGCGACCTCGGGATCGTCGAGCAGTTCGCGGATGCGCGCCGCGAGCGCTGCGTAGCTGGCGGGCCGCGCCGCGCGATCCGTCGCCAGCATCCACTGCGCCAGCGCGCCGACCGCCGCCGGGATCGCCGTGTTCGCCGCGCACGGATCGGGCGGCGTCGGCGAGCGCTTCTGCGCGAACAGGACGGTCAGCTTCTTCGCCTCGAACGCCGGGCGACCGGCGAGCATCTCGTGCAGCACGCAGCCGAGCCCGTAGACGTCGCTGCGGAAGTCGACTGCGTCGGGTTCGTCGAACTGCTCGGGCGACATCGTCGCCGGCGTGCCCATCACCGAGCCGGGCGAGGTGACGCCGAAGCTGCCGGTGCCCTCGCTGGCGCGGGCGAGGCCGAGGTCGACGATCTTCGGCACGTACGGGAAGCCCACGTCGACGGGCGTCGCCTTCGTCTCCGCCAGCAGGATGTTCTCCGGCTTGACGTCGCGATGGATGACGCCGAGCTGGTGCGCGTGGTCGAGCGCCTGCACGAGCGCGAGCAGCACCCGCAGCGCGGTCGCCACCGGCATCGCGCCGTGCTCGGCGATGTGGCGCTTCAAGCTGGCGCCGGCGATGAACTCCATCACCAGGTAGCTGTTGCCGTCGTCGGTCTGGCCGGCGAAGTGGCAGCGCACGATGTTGGGATGGTCGATGCCGGCGAGGATCTTGGCCTCGCGCCGGAACCGCGCGACGAACGCGCGGTCGGTCAACTCCGCCGACAACAGCTTCACCGCGACGTCGCGGTCGATGTAGTCCTGGCGGCCCCGGTAGACGACGCCCATGCCGCCGCGGGCGATCTCGTGCTGCAGGACGACCCCGGGAATGCGCGGCAGCGACAGCGATGGCCGCGTGCTGGCGAGGTCGTCGTCGTCGCTGCCCTGGCCGCTCACTTGCGCATGCCCTCGATCTTCTCCAGCAGGTTGCGCGTCGCCGGCCGGTCGGCCTTGTGCTCGCCCTTGTAGAAGTACTCGATCGCGCCATCGAGACCGATCACGAGCGTCGACGGCGAAGCGAGGTCGCCGGCGATCTCCAGTTGCGCGACCAGCGACAGGTCGGGGTCGTAGAACACGCGGTACGGCGGCGCGCCCGCGCCGAAGACCTGCTTGTAGGCGTCCTCGAACGCCTTCTCGTTCTCGCGCGGTCCGGGGTAGATCACCAGCACCTCGACGCCGAGCTGCTGCAGCTTGTCGCGCGACTGCTCCAGCGCCTTGGTCTGCGCGATGCAGTACGTGCAGACCTCGCCGCGGAAGCCGCGCAGCACGACCAGCAGCACGCGCTTCTGGCCGCGGAACTGCGTCAGGTCGACGTCCTTGCCGTCGACGCCGCGCATCGTCGTGAACGGCAGCTGCCGGCCGTACCACTCCTTGCGCTCGCCGGCGCCCGCCGGCTTCGCGGCCGTCGGCGACGTGCGGTACTTGTCGAGCAGGTTCCCGGCGGCGCCCGGGCGCGGGCCGTCGGTGTACTCGGCGACGTAGTCCTGCATCTCGCGCCGCTGGCTGACTGTCAGATCGGGCTGCATCGCCGCCGGCGCCCGCGTCGGCTCGGCGTCGATGGCGGCCACCGTCTGCGCGGCGGCCGCGGGCGACGGCGCGGCGGCAGCGGGCGTCCGCAGCGGCGGCTTGGCGGCGACGGCGACCGGATCGGCGGGCGCGCGCAGCTCGGCGAGGCAGGCCGCGACCAGCGCCTCGGGCGCCAGGGTCGCCAACGCCGCTGCCGCAGCCCACGGTGCTGCGTCCGGCGGCGGCGGCAGGGGGCCGGCGACCAGCGGGCGCGATTGGCCGCCGGCGAGTCCGACGCCGCCGGGGGCGATCAGGCCGGCGTCGAAGCGGCCCTGCGCCAGGATCGCGCCCTCGGGATCGCGCGCCTCGAACACGCCGGCGGGCGCATTGCCGGCGAGCGTGCAGCAGAAGCGGAGGCGGCCGTTGTCGTGCCAGCTGGTCCAGCGCCCCGTCGGCGCGCCGTCCTGCGTCACGCCGACGCGGCGCAGCGCGCCGCCCGGCCACCACTCGCGCACGATCGCCACGCCGGGACGGCCGCCGAAGTCCTGTTCGGTCTCGTTGCCCTGCTCGTCGCTGATGCGCCACAGGCCCAGGCGCTGGCCGCGGTGGTACGTCCCCGCCGCGCGCGGCTTGCCGCCCTTCTGGCAGTACTCCCAATGGCCGGACAGCTGGCCGGCGTCGTACTCGCCCCGCCGCTCCAAGGCGCCGTCGGCGGCGAAGAACTGCCACGGGCCGTCCTCGCAGTCGGCGACGTAGCTGCCGCGCGCCTGCGGCGTCTGGTCGGGGTGCTGCAGCTGCCACTCGCCGGTGCGCAGGCCCTGGTCGTCGAACGCGCCAGCGCGCTCGACGACGCCGTTCTCGTAGTAGTACGTCCACGGACCGCGCTGCCGATCGCCGTCGTAGCGACCCTTGGCCCGCGGCTTGCCCGACTCGTAGTAGAAGACCCAGTCGCCGGACTGCTTGCCGTCGAACAGCTGGCCGCGGCTCTTGGGCAGTCCGCTCGACCACGTCTCCGTGTAGTCGACGAGCTGCTGCACGAGGAACTTGCACGCCGGGGCCAGCAGGCCGACGCACAGCAGGAACGCGGGGAGGCGAGGATTCATGGCGTGCGTGGGCCGCGCAGGGCCGGCGCAGTATCGGTCGGCTGCGGACGGGACGCCAACGTCGTCGCCGGTCGTTCCGTCGCCGCGCGACCGCTACGCTGCCGCCTGCCCGTCCGCGCGCCCGCCGCCATGCCGATCCCGCTCGTCCTCGCCCTGTTCACGCTCGTACTCGTCTGGCTGAACTCGTGCTCTTCGGGGCTCGGCAAGAACCTGCCGCCCGACGGCCAACCGCCGAACACGACGATCGCCAGCGCCAACCTCCCGGTGGGCGTCGACCTCGGCGTGCGGCCATCGGCGCCGGTCGGCGAACATGCGGTCGCCGGCTTCGTGCTGCCGGCGTTCGGGGACAACCCGCAGCGCGAGGTGGCGCTGGTCGCCTTCACCACGTCGGCCGCGGCCGACAACGCCGACGGCGCCGGCGGCCGGCTGTCGCGCGACGGCGCGACCGACGGCAACGGCGCCAGCGACGTGTTCCTCGCCGCGGTGTCGGCGCAGGACATCGAACGCCGCGCCTTCAGCCAGTCGCTCGCCGGCAAGTTCCGCCATCCGCGCTGCACGACGTGCCACAGCATGCAGTCGCCGACGACGCAGGCCTTCGTCTCGTCGGCGACCGCGGCCGTGCCGCAGCCGCACGCCGGTCCGCCCCCTGGCCCAGGCTTCCCGGCCCTCGACGGCTCGACCTGCGCGCCGTGCCACTTCGGCGCGACCACCGTGCCGCTCGCGACGTGGAAGGTGCCGGCCGCGAACTTCGACATGCGCACCGACACCGTCGCGCAACTGGCGCAGCGGGCGACGCTGATCCCGACCGGCGAGCCCAACCACTTCACCACCGACGAACGCGTGATCTGGGCGCTCGACTCGGGCGTGCTGCCGACGGTCGGCGGCCGCAATGGCGCGGCCGACGACGACCACGACGGCATCGACGAGCCGGAGGACCGCGACGGCGTCCGCCGCACGGTGCCGGGCGGCTCGGCGGCGTTCCTGCGCGAGATCAGCGACTGGAACGCCAGCGGCCGCGTCACCTCGTGCACGCAGGCGGTGCGGGACGTGACGCTCGTGAGCCGCGCCGGCGGCAGCCCCGTCGCCGGCAACGGCGGCTCGCGCCGGCCGAGCCTCGTGTTCGTGCGCAACCCCGCGTTCAACCCCGCCAATCCGACCGCGCAGCCGGTCGGCGAGGCGCTGATCGCGTTCGAGTCCGACGCCAGCAACCTCGGCCCCGCCGACGGCAACGGCGCGACCGACGTGTACGTCGCGCGCTATCGCGTGGTGGTCGTCGAGGACACGACGACGACGACGCGCGCGCTCGACGGCCTGCAGTTGCAGCAGGTCGGCGTGGCGACGTTGGCCAGCGCGGTGTCGGGCGCCGCCACCGCCGGCAACGGCGCGTCGACGCAGCCGGCGATCGGGGGCAGCAACGGCGAACTGGTGGCATTCCGCTCGACGGCGACGAACCTCGTCGCCGGCTTCGTCGACGGCAACGGCAGCGGCGGCGACGTCTACGTGCGGCAGCTGCTGACCAACGCGACGCGGCTCGCCAGCCACGTGCCGGCGAGCCCGACGACGGGCGGCAACGGCGACTCGGCCGCGCCCGCGCTCGCCGCGACCGGCGCCGCGATCGCGTTCGAATCCGCCGCCAGCAACCTGCTGGTGGCGGCCGACGGCAATGGCCTGCGCGACGTGTTCCATGCGGCGGTCGACGGCAGCGCGACCTTCGTCAAGGCGCGCAGCAGCGTCGGCGCCGGCGGCGCCGAGGCGGTCGGCGGCGCCAGCGGCGCGGCCAGCGTGCAGATCGGCGCCGGCGGCCGCGTGCTCGTCGCCTACGAGTCGGCGGCGACCAACCTCGGCCCGGGCGCTGCCGCCGGCGGCAACGTGTACCTGTTCGACAGCGCGACCGGCGCGTCGACGCTGCTGAACCAGCGCATCGCGCCGAGCGGCAACGCCATCGGCGACGCCGTCGCCAGTTCGCCGCGGATCTCGCCGGACGGCTCGCGCGTCGCGTTCGTCGCGTCGTCGACGAACATCGACGTCGTGCGGCAGGCGGACGGCAACCGCTCGGCCGACGTGTTCCTCGTCGAGGTCGCGCAACTGGCCGGCGGCTCGGTGCTGCCGTTCCGCCTGAGCATGACCGCGAACGACGGTGCCGAGGCCGACGGCGCGTCGCGGACGCCCGTGCTGGCGAGCTTCGGCGCCGGCACGAGCTTCCCGTCCGGCCTGCTGGTCTATGCGACGGCGGCGACCAACCTCGGCGCCAGCGACTCGACCGACCTGATGGTGTCGTTCCTGGCCGAGACGTCGGGCATCGCGGCCGACTTCGACGTCGACGTCGCGCGCGGCGCGGCCCCGCTGACGGTGCAGTTCACCGACGCCTCGACCGGCCTGCCGACCGGCTGGGAGTGGGACTTCCAGGACGACGGCACGGTCGACGCGACGACGCAGAACCCGGCGTTCACGTTCACGGCGCCCGGCCTCTACGACGTGCGGCTCGTCGCCCGCAACGCCAACAGCCAGGGCACGACGACCCGCGTCGGCGTCGTCCGGGTGGTGACGACGCCGACGGCTGCGTTCACCGCCAGCGTGTCGGCGGGCGTCGCGCCGCTGTCGGTGACGTTCACCGACGCGTCGACGGAGTCGCCGACGAGCTGGGCGTGGGACTTCCAGAACGACGGCGTCGTCGACTCGACGGCGCAGAACCCGACGTTCAGCTACGTGACGCCGGGCATCTACACGGTGCGGCTGGTCGCGACCAACGAGGCGGGCTCGGGCACGGTCGTGCAGACCGGCGCGGTCAACGCCTTGACCCCGGTGACCGCCAACTTCACGCGCACGCCGGCGTCGGGCACGACGCCGCTGCTGGTGTCGTTCACCAACACGTCGGTGGGCGCGACGTCGTTCGCGTGGGACTTCCAGAACGACGGCGTCGTCGACTCGACGGCGACCAGCCCGACGTTCACCTACACGGTCGCCGGCACGTTCGCCGTGCGCCTGACCGCGACGGGCCCCGGCGGCACGAACGTGTTCACGTTCGCGAACTGCGTGACCGCGAACGGCCCGGTCGGCGCCAACTTCACGATGGCGGTCGGCGCGGCGGCGCGGACGTCGGCGTACACCGACGAGACGGTGACCTTCACCAGCACGTCGACGGGCACGATCACGTCGCTGCAGTGGGACTTCGACAACAATCCGGCGACGGTCGAGGCGACCGGCTCGCCGGTGACGCGGACGTTCTCGGGTCCGACCGCGACGACCGTGTTCAACGTCCGCCTGCTGGCGACCGGACCGGGCGGCAGCGCGTCGCTGACGCGCGCGCTGACGATCGTGCCGGCGAGCGAGTCGGTGACGATGGAGTCGGTGGCCGACACCAGCGTCTACTCGCTGAACACCGGCGCGAGCTCGGGCACCAGCAATGGCGCCAACCCGCAGATGGTGTGCGGCCGGGCCTACAACCCAAACTCGCCGCCGATC
>JBKDXM010000023.1:0-9988 GCA_046306335.1 Planctomycetota bacterium | reverse complement strand
GCCCTCATCGACCACTTCCTCGCCTTCGACCCGAGCAGCAAGGTCGCGTGCGAGACGCTGGTCACGACCGGACAGGTCGTCCTCGCCGGCGAGGTGAAGAGCAAGGCCTACCTCGACGTGCAGCAGATCGCCCGCTCGGTCATCGAGCGCATCGGCTACACGAAGAGCGAGTACATGTTCGAGGCGAACAGCTGCGGCGTGTTCTCCGCGATCCACGAGCAGAGCCCCGACATCAACCAGGGCGTCGAGCGCAAGAAGCCCGAGGAACAGGGCGCTGGCGACCAGGGCATGATGTTCGGCTACGCCTGCCGCGACACCGACAACTACATGCCGATGCCGCTGGAGATCAGCCACCGGCTGCTGCGCGAGCTGGCGGTGATCCGCCGCGAGAAGAACAGCCCGATGCCGTACCTGCGGCCCGACGCCAAGAGCCAGGTCACCATCGAGTACGCCGACGACGGCAAGCCGCTGCGCATCGACGCGATCGTCGTCAGCACGCAGCACGACGACTTCGACGGCGAGGCCAAGATGCTCGCCAAGATCAAGAAGGACGTCATCGAGATCCTGGTGCCGCGCGTCGTCAAGAAGCTGCCCAAGCGCGTGCAGGCGCTGTTCGGCAAGGACATCAAGTACCACGTCAACCCGACGGGCAAGTTCGTCATCGGCGGCCCGCACGGCGACACCGGCCTGACCGGCCGCAAGATCATCGTCGACACGTACGGCGGCAAGGGCGCGCACGGCGGCGGCGCCTTCTCGGGCAAGGACCCGAGCAAGGTCGACCGCAGCGCCGCGTACGCCGCGCGCCACGTCGCCAAGCACTTGGTCGCCGCCGGCGTCGCCGACGAGGTCCTGGTGCAGGTCGCCTACGCGATCGGCGTCGCCAAGCCGGTCGGCTTCTACGTCAACACCTACGGCACGGCGAAGGTCGAGATGACCGACGGCGAGATCGGCAAGGTGCTGATGGGCATGCCCGAGTTCGACATGCGCCCGTACTTCATCGAGCAGCGCTTCGCGATGCGCACGCCGATCTACAGCGAGACCGCCAGCTACGGCCACATGGGCCGCGAGTGCAAGACGGTCACCAAGACGTTCAAGAACGCCGGCCAGGAGAAGACCGTTACGGTCAAGCTGTTCCCGTGGGAGGAACTGAACGCGATCGACGCGGTGAAGAAGGCGTTCGGCGTCTGATCGGATCCTCGCAGCCTGCGCGCCGTCGCCTCGGCGCGTGACCACCGGCCGGCCCCATGGGGTCGGCCGGTGGCGTTTCCAGGGCGGTCGCTGCGCGCCGGGCCGTCGCCCTATGACACACGCGGTGGTTGACGGTTCGCCGCCGCGCGCTAGCTTCCTCGTCAGCATCTGGACGGCCTGCCGCGCGAGCGGGGGGCGGCCAACCTGCCGAGGAGCGGCAAGGTGGTCTGGTCCGGCCCGCGTGGGCCGAACCGATGCGCGCGGGCCGAGTGGCCCGGCGAACCAAAGCTCCTGCGGCCGCCGGCCGCTCCGGGTGCGTTCCCCGCAAAGAGAACGCATGCACCCGATCCTGACGCACCGCACCCCGCACCAGCCGTTCGCCGCTGCGCCGAACGCAGCCAGCGCGCCGGCCGCGCCCCGCGCCAGCGCGGCGACCCCGCCGCCGCCCGCCGCGCCGACGCTGTCGATCCGCATCGACGACGCCAACCCGGACCACCACCTGTGGTTGAACCACGGCTGGTGGTGGATCCACTACGTCGTGCACCGCGGCAACCGCAAGGAGCGCATCCGCCGGTCGCTGCAGACGCGCGACGTGGCGGTCGCACGCCGCCGCCGCGACGAGTGCTTCGCGCGGCTGCGCACGGCGGTGACGGCGGGAACGGCGGCGGTGGCGGCGATCCCTGCGCCGACCGCGACCGCCGCGCCGAGCGCGCCGACCGCCGCGTGATTGGGCGCGCGGCGCGCACGGTGCGCGAACCGTCCACCAAGTACATTGCCGAGATGACCAACGCGCCTCGCGGTCTGCCGCTCGCGATCGGCCTCGCGCTGATCCAGTCGGTCGTCGCCCAGTCCGTCCGCGTCGAGGTCGGCCGCGCCGAGCGCGCGGCGGTCCTCGGCCTCGATGCGCAGTTGCGCGCGCTGCGCGTCGGCAAAGGCGCCTTCGCCGTGCGCGGCCCGGACGAGGCTGCGCCGGCGGCGCGGGCCGACGTCGCGATCGAGGTGGTGTGGTCCGAGCCGGCGAAGGACCAGAAGAAGGGCTTCGCGCCGGCCAAGGTCGCCAGCACCGACCCGGCGCGCGCGCAGCGCTGGCTCGCTGCTGCGCTCGCCGGCGAAGGCGAGCACGCGGAGGTCGGCGCCGTCGCGGCGATGCCGGCGGTGGCCGAGGGCGACGCGAGCGCCGTGGGCGACGGCGGCGCGGCGCCGATGCGGCTGCGGCTGGAGTTCGTGACGCCGAAGACCGGGCATTCGAAGGCGCGCCAGTTCCGTCACGCGCGCAAGGTCGTCGCCAGCGCGCTCGCCGACCTCGGCATGCTGCCGGCGAGCCCCGCCGCGACGACGACGACGACGAACGCGGCGAGCACGACGACTGCACCGACCGCCGCCTCACCCTGGCCGCCCGGCTTCCCGGCCGAACCGACGATCGCGCTGTACGACGCCGAGGGCGCGGGCGGCACCGGCTGCGAGAACCTGGAGCGCGTCGTCGACGCGACGACGCTCGGCCACCGCCTGCTGCCGGTGTGCCCCGAGGACATCCGCGACGGCGGCCTGCGCGGGCTCGCGGCGGTGGTGTTCCCCGGCGGCTCCGGCGGCGGCATCGCCAAGGCGCTGCAACCGGCGGGCGTCGCCGCGGTGCGCACGTTCGTCGACGGCGGCGGCGGCTACGTCGGCATCTGCGCCGGCGCGTACCTCGCGGGGGCGGGCGTGAAGGCCTACGCGGCGCTGCTGCCGTGGCGCCACACGCAGCCGTGGGCCAAGGGCGCTGCGACGCTCGACGTGCGGTTGACCGACGCGGGCAAGCAGCTGCTCGGCGGCGAGTTCGCCGCCTTCCAGACCCGCTACCACAACGGCCCGGTGTACCCCGACGTGCTCGGGCAGTCGCAGAAGGCCGGGGCGCGCACGCAGCCGCTGCCGCTCGCCGAGTTCGCCAGCGCGGCGACGGACAAGAAGGGCGTCGTGCACGCGGGCATGGTCGGCACGCCGGCGATCGTCGCCGACGTCGCCGGCAAGGGCCGCGTGCTGCTGATCAGCCCGCACCCCGAGTCGCACGAGCAGCTCGACGTGCTCGTCGCGCGCGCCATCGGCTGGACGCTCGGCATCGCGCCGGCGAAGGTCGCGCGCAAGGCCGCGGCCGCGGGCCGCTGAACGCGGCTCGCGCGCGCCGCGCGCTTGCCGGCGGCGCTCGTGCTCGGCACAGTCTGCGCGCCCGATGAACGCCCCGTCCGTCCGCATCCTGAACCACGCGTCCGAGGCCGTGCCGCTGCTGCTCGCCGAAGTGCGCGCACTCGCCGCGCGCCCGGGCCGACCACTGCTCGGCTTCGCCACCGGCGGCACGTTCACCGCGTTCTTCCACGCGCTCGCTGCGGAACTCGCGGCCGGTCGCCTCGACGCCGGCCGGCTGGTCGCGACGCACCTCGACGAGTACCTGGGCTTCGGCCCTGAGCGCTTCGGCGGCATGGTGCACGAGCTGTGCGAAGGCTGCCCGCCGCTGCGCGAGTGGCTGGCGCGCGGCGCGTTCTTCCCGGTGCCGAACGACGGCGCGCCGGCGACGATCGCCGCGCACGAAGCGCGCCTCCGTGCGCTCGGCGGCGTGCAGCTGCAGTTCCTCGGCATCGGCCGCAACGGCCACCTCGCCTTCAACGAGCCGGGCACGCCGTTCGGCAGCGGCTTCCACGTCACCGACCTCGCCGAGACGACGCGCGCCGACGCGCGCGCGCGCTTCGCGCCGCAGGAGCCGCCGACGCGCGCGGTGACGTCGGGCCTCGCGACGATCGCCGCCGCCAAGCGCCTCGTGCTGTGCGCCTTCGGCGGCAAGAAGGCGCCGGCGGTGCGCGCCATGCTGCGCGGCCCGATCGATCCTGCCTGCCCCGCGAGCCTGCTGCGGCAGCACCCCGACGCGCACGTGCTGCTCGACCGCGAGGCCGCCGCCGAGATCGCCGCCGGCTGAGCCGCCTGCGCCGCCGCCGCGCGAACGCTACGCTGCCGCCGTGCCGAACCGCCTGCGCCGCCTCGCCCCGTTCGCCCTCGCCGTCGCCCTCGCCGCCGCCGCCGCGGCCCAGGACCCCGCCGCCGACCTGCTGGCGCGGCTGTCGCTGGAGGAGAAGGCCGGCCAGCTGTTCATGTCGTGGAGCCTGTCGCGCGCCGAAGCGAAGCCGGCCGGCAGCAACCACGACGCCATGGTCGCCTGGGTGCGCGACGCCGGCCTCGGCGGCGTGATCCTGAGCCTCGGCACGGTCGACGACGCCGCCGCGCTGGTGCCGAAGCTCCAGGCCGCCGCCAAGGTGCCGCTGCTGCTCGCCGGCGACTTCGAGGGCGGCGTGTGGTTCCGCCTGCAGGGGGGCACCGAACTCGGCAACCAGATGCTGGTCGGCGCGACCGGTTCGCCGGCGCTCGCCGAGGCGATGGGGCGCATCACCGGCGAGGAGGCGAAGGCGCTCGGCTTCCACTGGGCGTTCGCGCCGGTTCTCGACGTCAACAGCAACCCGGCCAACCCGATCATCAACGTGCGCAGCCTCGGTGAGGACCCGCAGCGCGTCGCCGCGCTCGGCCTCGCGCTGGCGCGCGGCATCCGGCAGGCGGGCGTGATCCCGTGCGGCAAGCACTTCCCCGGCCACGGCGACGTCGAGACCGACTCGCACCTCGCGCTCGCGACCGTGCCCGGCGACGGCGCGCGGCTGCGCGCGGTCGAGCTCGCGCCGTTCGCGGCGGCGGCGAAGGACGGCCTCGAAGCGGTGATGACCGGCCACCTCGGCGTGCCCGGCCTCGGCGAGGACCCGACGGTGCCGGCGACGCTCAGCCGCCGCATCCTGACCGACGTGCTGCGCGGCGAACTCGGCTTCCAGGGGCTCGTGGTCACCGACGCGCTGGAGATGGGCGGCGTGAAGGACGCGTTCGAACCCGGCGAAGTGGCCGTGCGCGCGCTGCTCGCCGGCGCCGACGTGCTGCTGATGCCGCCCGAGCCGCTGGTCGCGCGCGCGGCGGTGGTAGCGGCCGTGCAGCAGGGGCGCGTGCCGGTGGCGCGCCTCGACGACGCCGTGCTGCGCATCCTGCGGGCCAAGCAGAAGGTCGGCCTGCTCGCCGGCGGCGGGCAGGTGGCCGCCGACTGGCGGCAGCGGCTGCGCACGCCCGCCAACGAAGCGGTCGCCGACGCGATCGCCGCGCGCGGCCTGACGCTGGTCCGCGACCGTGCGGGCGCGCTGCCGCTGCGCGCGGCGGCCGGCGACGACGCGGCGCTGCTGGTGACGCTGGTCGACAAGGACGAAGGCCAGGGCGAGGCGTTCGCGCAGGCGCTGGGCGACGTCGCCGCCGCCGACCGGCGCATCCGCCTGCACGGCGGCAGCGCGCCGGACGCGGTTGCGGCGGCGGCCGCGGCCGTAGCGGCGAGCCGGCGCGTCGTGCTGGCGCTGCACGTCAAGGTGCGCGAGTACCAGGGCGGCGTGGCGTTGCCGCCGGCGCTGCAGCCGGTGCTCGCGGCGCTGCGCGCCGAGCAGCAGGTCGTCGCCGTCTCGTTCGGCAACCCGTACCTCGTGCAATCGCTGCCGCACGCCGACGCCTACCTCGCGGCGTTCGTCAGCACGGCGCGCGTCGAACGCGCGGCCGCCGCAGCCCTGCGCGGCGAGGCCCCGGTCACCGGCCGCTTGCCGGTGACGATCCCCGGCGTCGCCACCGGCGGCACGGGCCTCTCGCGGCTGCCCGGCGCGGCGCTGCCGCGCACCTCGCCGGCGCTGGCCGACCTCGATCCGGCGCTGCCCGACCGGCTGTTCAGCCTGCTGTACCGCGCCGTCAACGACAAGGCCTTCCCCGGCGCGGTGTGCGTGGTCGCGCGGCGCGGCGCGGTCGTCGCCGAGGTCGCCGTCGGCGCGCTCGACTTCGCGGCCGACGCCGCCGCCGTCACGCCGGACACGTGCTACGACCTCGCCTCGCTGACCAAGGTCTGCGCGACGACGCCGGCGGTGCTGCGGCTCGTCGCGGCCGGCAAGCTGGGGCTCGGCGACCCGGTGCAGAAGTGGCTGCCGGCGTTCACCGGCACCGGCAAGGACAAGGTGACCGTGCGCCACCTGCTGGCGCACCAGGCGGGGCTGCCGGCGTACGAGCGCTACTACAAGACGACGCAGGGCAAGGCGGCGATCGTCGCCGCCGCGTGCGCCGAGCCGCTGATGAGCGAGCCCGGCGGCAGCGTCGTCTACAGCGACCTCGGCTTCGTGCTGCTGATGGCGGTCGTCGAGGCCTGCAGCGGCGAGGACTTCGCGGCCTTCGTGGCGCGCGAGGTCTGGGCGCCGCTCGGCATGGCGAGTGCGGCGTTCCACGCGACGGCCGGCCCGGCGGGCGCTGCGGCGCCGACCGAGGACGATCCGGCGCGCGGCGGCGTGCTGCGCGGCTTCGTGCACGACGAGAACGCCTTCGCCATGGGCGGCGTGTCCGGCCACGCCGGCATGTTCGCCGGCGCGTTCGACGTCGCCCGCCTGGGCGTGGCGCTGCTCGCCGGCGGCCGCGACTGGCTGCCGCGCGACGTCGCCGCGCTGGTCGGCGAGCCGGCGGGCCTCGGCGAGGACCGCACGCGCGCGCTCGGGTTCCAGCTGCTCGCCGACGGCGGCTACGGCGGCACCAAGGTGCCGGCGGGCACGTTCGGGCACACCGGCTTCACCGGCACGTCGCTGTGGTGCGACCCGCGGCACGACCTCTGCGTCGCGCTGCTGACCAACCGCGTGCACCCGACGCGCGTCAACAACAAGATCCACGCCGTGCGCCGCGCCGTGCACGACGCCGTGCTGCAGTCCCTGCGCTGAGCTCCACCATGGCCATGCCACTGTTCGCGTCCTTCTCCCACGCCATTGCGCGCAGCCGCGCGGTCGCAGTCGTCGCGGTCTTCGCCGTCTTCGCCGTGGCCGTCTGCGCGCAGGCGCCGGTCGAGTCCGGCGGCGCGCCCAAAGCCGCCGCCAACACCGCCGCCAAGGTCGCCAGCCTGCCGCGCCTGCACGTCATCGGCGCGTCGGTCAGCGGCGGCTTCCGCGACGGTCCGATGACCGGCGCCGAGGTCGTCGGCGAGACGGTTTCGCTGCAGCAGGTGCTCAAGGCGTGGTGCGGCGAGCAGGCGCGCGCGACGACGCACGCGACGATGCAGATGATGGCGATGTTCACCAACCCGCTGCAGATCGGGGCGCAGCAGGTCGCGGGCGCGCAGAAGGCCGAAGCCGTCGGCGTGCTCGCCGTCGACTTCGCCTTCTGGTTCGCCTACGGCTACGTCCCTGGCGACGACGAGGCGAAGGCGCGCGGCGACCTGCTCGCGCGCGGGCTCGAACTGCTCGACGGCCTGCGCGGACCGATCGTGCTCGGCGACCTGCCGGACATGACCGGCGCGTTGCCGCGCATGCTCAAGCCGGCGCAGATCCCCGGCGTCGAACTGCAGGCGACGCTGAACGCGCAGATCGCCGCGTTCGCCAAGGCGCGACCGAACGTGCGCCTGCTGCCGCTGGCGACGCTGATGCGCCAACTGAAGACGGACGGTGTCGACCTGCCGCTGGCGAGTGGGCCGGTGCGCGCGCATCCGGGCGCCTTGCTGCAGGGCGACCAGCTGCACGCCAACCGCCTGGGCATGGCGTACCTAGGCTGGTTCCTGCAGCCGACGCTGCGCGCGCTGTTCGCCGCGGAACACCCGCTCGCCAAGCAGGAGTGGACCTTCGAGCAGTTCGTCGGCGCGTGCGGTGCCGAGGACGACCTCGCGGCCGTGCAGGCGGCGGCGAAGGGCGCGGGCGCGAAGCCTGCGGCCGCCCCGGCCGACGGCAGCCGAGGCGGCAAGTGACCGGGGACGTCGCGGACGGGCCGGCAGGCGCGCCCGCCGCGGTGGTGCCGTGGCGGCGCTGCTGCGCCAACGCGTCGTGGACGATCTGGCTGCCGACGCTGCTGCCCGTGCTCACCGGCGCGCTGGCCGACTGCGGCCACTGCGCGACCAGTTACCTGCTGTCGCTGCCGTTGGTCCCGGGCCTGCTCGCGCCGGTGGCGATGGGGCTCGACGACGCGTGGTTCTTCGCCGTCGGCGGCGCGGCGACGATCATGCTCTGGTTCGTGGTCGCGCTCGTCCTGGTGGAAGCGCCGCGGTGGCTGGCCGTGGCCACGCAAGCCGCGGCGGCGCTGCTGGTCGCCGGCACGGCGCTCGGCTACGCGCAGGCGCTGCGCATGTGAGGCGCGGCCGCGGCGCTCACTTCGCCGCGCCGAGGTAGCCCTGCCAGCTCGGCAGCGCGCGCAGGCGGTCGAGCTGCGGGCCGAACAGCTCGCGCTGCCAGCGCGGCAGCGGCGGGAAGCGGCCGACGAGCTCGCCGAGCTGCGCCGACTCCTGCTCCTTGCCGAGGTCGAGGCGGTGCAGCGCGCCCAGCACCAGCGCGCGGCCGTCGTCCTTGCGGTCGGCCTCGCGCATCGCCTGCAGCGCCTGCTGGACGTGGCCGCTGGTCGCCTGCAGCGCCGCCGGGCTGGTGTCGCCGAGGCCGTCGATCGCGGCGGTGACGTGGCGTTCGATGCGGAAACGCAGCGTGCCGAGTTCGTCGCCGCGCGTCGAGCACACGGCTTCGAGCTGGGCGAAGTGCTCGGCGAGGCGCGCGCGCAGCACCGGATGCGGCGACTCGGCGACGGCCAGGATCGCGGCGTCGTGGCGGCCGCGCTGCGCCTCGGCGGCGCTCGCCAGCACGCGCAGTTCGGGGCTGCCTTCGTCGAGCCGCAGGCCCTGGCGGGTGACGGCGAGCGCGTCCTCGACCTTGCCCTGGCGGGCGAGCGCCTCGCCGAGGTTGAGGTAGAGCTGCGGGTGGTGGGGCCGCAGTTGCAGCGCGCGCGCCGCCGACGAGATCGCGGCGGCGAGGTTGGCGGCGCCGGCGGGCGTGCTGGCGGTCGCCGTCGCGGCCGCGAGGCGATCGCGCGTCAGCAACTCCTCCCAGCGCGCTTCGTACGGCATCCACGTCGCAGCGTGCACGACCGCCGCGACGTCGGGCGTGCGGCCGTCGCGCACGTCGTCGACGTAGCCGGCGATGGCGAAGTGGGCGAGCAGCACCGGGACGGCGAACAGGATCAGCAGCGCTCCGAGCGTGCGGGCGGCGAGTGCGCGCCAGCGCTCGGCGCCGGCCCCGTGCGCGGCGACCGGCGCCGCGCCGGCACCCGCGAGCAGCAGGGCGGTCGCGGCGGCGGGCGCGTTCCACAGCGGCGCGCGCACCAGCATCAGCAGCAGCAGCGCGAACAGCGGCACGACGCGGGCCTTGTCGGGTTGCGCGCGCTGCAGCGCGAACAGCGCGGCGGCGAACAGCAGCAGCGCCACGGCGCCGCCGTCGACGAGCAGTTCGAGCCAGTCGTCGTGGGCGGTGCGCACCTCGGTGGCGAAGCTGCGGCCGAGGCTCGACGTCTCGATCTCGGTCTGCGTGCGCACGCGCGGGTAGTGCAGGGCGAACTGGCCGGGGCCGAAGCCGAGCACCGGCGCCTCGGCGACGAGGCGCGCGGTCGCCTTGGTGATCTCCCAGCGCACGGCCAGCGTGGCGGCGCCGCGGTCGAGCGGCGATGCCTGGGCCGCCGTCGCGCCGACCGTCGTTGCCGTGCCGGCGCCGGCGGGCGCGGTCGGCGGCGGCGGCGGCGGCGCGGGTGCTGCGGCAGCGACGAGCGCCATGGCGCCAGCGCCGAGTGCTGCGGCGAGCGGCGCGCCCAGGCACTCGGCGAGCGGCTGCCGGCGGCGCAGGGCGGCGAGCGCCAGCAGCGCCAGCGGCAACGCGACGAGGCCGGAGCGCGAGCCGTTGGCGACGAGGTAGGCGCCGGCGGCGGCGAGCGCCGCGAG
>JBKDXM010000022.1:0-169452 GCA_046306335.1 Planctomycetota bacterium | reverse complement strand
CCGGTGCGCGGATTCGCGGCCGGGGCGAAGCCGACGACCGGAGGCGAATCGGTCGATTCGCCGAGGATCGGCGGCGAGCTCCCGGACGTGAAGACGCGTTCCGGGCGGCGCAGCCTTTCGTGACGCAGACTCCTAGGAGTCTGCGTCACGGAACGCGCGCCGGTCAGAGCCGCGCCACCGCGAGCTTCAGCGGCGGCTTGCCGTCGAACGACGGGAAGTCGGCGTCGATCGGAACGCGATCGAGCGACCGCAGCGGCCGGCCCGCCTTCTCGGCGCAGCGACGCAGGACGTCGTGCCACGCCGCTTCGTCGACGGTCGGCACGTGGTTGGTCGCCAGCACGGCGCCGCCGTCGGCGAGCGCGAGCAGCGCCGGCTTGAACAGCGACTGGTAGTCGCGCACGACGTCGATCGTGCCGAACGGCGTCTTGGCCAAGCGCGGCGGATCGAGCACCACGAGGTCGAACGGCTCGCGCTCGACGCGCGCGTACGGCATGTTCTTGCCGCGCCGCTGCACCGGCAGGCCGGCGAGTTGGCGCAGCACCGGCTGGCAGTCGGCGCGCAGGAACGCGCAGCGGTCGGCGAGCCCGTTGGCCGCGGCGTTCGCGGCGCCGACTTCGAGCGCGCTCGGCGCGAAGTCGACGTTGAGCGCGCGCGCCGCGCCGCCGGCGGCGGCAGCGACGCCGACGCCGCAGGTGTAGGCGAACAGGTTGAGCACCCGCTTGCCGGCGGCGCACTCCTGCACGAAGGCGCGGCCGCTGCGGAAGTCGAGGAACAGCCACGGATCCTGGCCGCGGTGGCGGGCGCGGAAGCGGAAGCGCAGCCCGCGCTCGCGGGCGACGTGCTCGGCGAGCGCCGCGTCGGTCGGCGCGTGCGCGGCGAAGTCCGGCGGCGGCGGCGCGCCGCGGTGGTTGCAGGCGATCGGCAGGTCGAGGCCGAGCCCGTCGTTGGCGGCGCGCTGCAGCGCGTCGACGTCGCTCGCGGCCAGCGGCGCGCGGAACGTCTGCGCCAGCAGGCAACCGCCGTAGCGGTCGACGCTGACACCGGGCGCGCCCTCGGCGACGCCGTGCAGCAGACGCACGCAGTCGGTGCCTTCGGCCTGCAGCCGCGCGAGCAGGGCGCTGCGGGCGTCGATGGCGGCGAGCAGTCGGTCGCGCAGCGTCATGGCGGGGGAGCGGGGCGGCGCATCATTGCCGCCGCCGCGCGCCGCGCCCGCCGAGGCTTGCGCCGTCAGCCCCGGTCGCCGACGGTGCCCGGATGCCGACCGACAAGGAACTCGAACGTCTGCGCAAGTCGCTGCGCCACAAGCTGGAGGGCGCGACCGCCGAGGTGGCGGTCGCCGCCGACGACCTGCGCACGGTGCTCGGCGAGCTCGGCCGCCTGCACCAGGGCAACGAGCGCCTGCGCCGGCAGAACCGCCGCATGCGCCTGAAGCTGCAGCGTGCGGGCCTCGCCGACGACGAGCCGGTGGCCGACGGCGGCGACGGCGGCGACGCGCCGGCCGACGGCGACGTCTGAGCCGTCGCGGCCGGCGGTTTGCCGCCGCGGCGACCGCCGCGTACCGTGTCGGCCGTCCTTCGCAAGGAGTCGCCCATGGCTGCGCTGCGCCTGCTGTCCGTGTTCCTCACGTTGCTCCTCGCCGTCGCCGCCGCGGCGCAGAACCGGGTGCTGATCCCGGAGAAGATCGAGCGCGAGACGGTCGTCGGCGACGACGGCGTGCAGCGGTGGGCGGACTGGAAGCCGGCCAAGTGCCCCAACTGCGAGGGCAAGAAGAAGGTCAAGTGCCCGACCTGCGAGCGCTTCTCGGAGGAAGCACCGAACTGCATCGAGTGCAAGCGCAACGAGAAGAAGGAGGCCGACTGCCGCATGTGCGCCGGCGCGGGCGAACTGCCGGACCCGCTCGACAAGGTCAGCTGCCCCGGCTGCCGCGGCGCCGGCTTCCTCTTGTGCACGATCTGCGGCGGCGGCGGTCGGTTGCGCATCGGCGACGACAAGAAGTTCGGCGACTGCGTCGGCTGCCGCGGCACGGGCGGGTGGAAGTGCGGCGCCTGCAACGGCAGCCGGCTGGTCGAGCCGGCCGGCCTCAAGCCGTCGCTCAAGGAGGCGACGGGCAAGGACCTGGCGAAGGCGGCTGCGGTCACCGACTCGGCGCTCAAGGAACTGGGCGCGATCACGCCGTCCGGCGGCGACAAGGCGCGCAAGGAAGTGAAGGCGATGGTCAAGGCCTTCGACCTCGGGGGCGCCGTGCACCCGGCGCTCAAGCGGCTGGGCAAGCCGTTCGAGGACTACATGAGCAAGATCTACGCCGGCAAGCAGTTCCAGGGCTCCGACGAGAAGGAGGCGCAGACCATGGCGATGGTCAAGGACGGCGCGGAGTACTACCTGAAGCACCAGAAGCGCATGCTGGAACTGGCCCAGAAGCGCGCCGAGGCGAACGCCAAGGCAGCGGGCGAGTCGAAGGGCAAGTGAGCGCGGCGGGCCCGGCGGCAGGGCGACGGCCGCGACGAGGCGTGTCCGTCGGCGTGGCCTGCCTCGCCGCAGACGCCTAGGATCGGGGGATGCGCTCGCGTCCGCCGTCGTTCCCGCTCGCCCTGTTCGCGGTCGTCGCCGCGTTGCCCGCGCAGGGCGAAGTGCAACCGACGCTGCTGGCGCCCCGCGCGGACGAGGCGGACTCGCCGGCGCGGCGCGCCGGCCCCGCGGGGCTCGTCGCCAAGGTCCGGCCGGCGGTGGTGTGGGTCGCCGTGCAGGTCGACGGCGCGCGCGGCACGTTCACCGTCGAGCGCGCCAGTTCGGGCGTCGTCGCCGATGCCTCGGGCCTCGTGGTGACGCTGGCCCGGATGGTGCAGGAAGCGGTCGGCGCCGCCGACAAGCGCGTGCTGGTGCAACTCGACGACGCCGCCAACACGCAGCTGCCGGCGACGATCGTGCGCCTCGACGAGCGTTCGGGCCTCGCGCTGCTGCGCGTGCAGCCGCCCGCCGGCGGCCTCGCGGCGGCGTCGTTCGGCCCCGACGCGTCCGCCGCCGGCGAGCCGCTGGTCGTCGTCGCGCGACCCGACGGCAAGGAGCTGCTCGCGTTCGGCGGCACGGCTGGCCCGGCGCAGGCCGGCGTGTCGCTCGGCGGCGTCGCCTTCGCGGCGGACGACCTGTTCCTGACCGACTCGCGCAACGACGAACGGTGCGACGGCGCGCCGGTGTTCGACGCGGCCGGTCGGTGCGTCGGCCTGTACGACGCCGAGCGCGTGCGCCGCGACGTGCAGGACCCGAAGCTCGAAGACCTGCGCCAGCCGAGCTTCGGCGTGGCGCGGACGGCGCGCGTCCTGCGCGGCGCGTTCGCGACGGAGTTCGCCGCGGCGACGAACGGCTCGCTGAGGCAGCCCGCGCCCGGCGCTGCGCACGCGCACGTCGACGCGGTCGCCAAGGCCGCATCCGCGGTCGAGGGCGTCTGGGCCGGCACCGGCGACTGGCCGACGCTCGGCGGCGACGACCCGGGCGCCGTGCGCCGCCGCGACGGCCTCGGCTCCGGCGTCGTGCTGACGCCGGCGGGACTCGTCGTCGCCAACGCGCACGTCGTCCGCGGCGGCTCGCCGCGCATCCGCCTGGCCGACGGGCGCACGTTCCCCGCCAAGGTCGTGAAGGCCGCGGGCGGCGCCAACCTCGCGCTGCTGCAGGCGGAACTGCCCGCCGGGACGAAGTTGCCGGCGGCGGAGGCGAACGCCGACGGCGACGTCGTGCTCGGCGAGACGGTGCTGGCGGTCGGCAATCCGCTCGGCGGCCGCCCGGTCGTGTCGGCCGGCGTCGTCTCGGCGCTGCGCAGCAACGGCGACCGCATCCAGGCCGACGCCAAGCTCGGCGCGCAGAACGGCGGCGGCGCGGTCGTCGACGCCAACGGGCGCCTGCTCGGCATCGGCGACGCCGGCGCCGTCGATCCGCTGGAGCGGGCCTTCGCGATGCGCGGCGACCGCGTCTCGACCGAGACCGACCTGTCGACCTTCGTGGCGATCGCCCGCGTGCGCAAGGCGTTCGCCGCCGAGCTCGGCGCGCTGCCGGCGGCGGCGCAATCGCCGGCCGACCGCGCCCGACGCGCCTCGCCGCTGACGGCGATGGTCGAGAAGGTGCGCGGCGCGATGCTCAATCTCTACGTCGCCGAGAACGTCGCCAAGCAGAAGGAGGACGACCTGTTCCCGCCGGAGCCGGTGTGGCAGGTGCGCAGCCTCGGTTCGGGGGTGGTGATCTCGCCGGACGGCCTCGCAATCAGCAACTGGCACGTCGTCGACGACGCCACCAGGCCCGACGGCTCGATGGTCGCCGACCGCCGCGTCACCGCGCGCGTGTTCGGCGGCAAGGAACACGTCGTCAAGGTGCTCAGCATCTCGCGCGAGGACGACCTGTCGCTGCTGCAGCTGGAGCTCGCGCCCGGCGAGCGGCTGACGCCGGTCGAGCTCGGCAGCTCGGCCGCGCTCGCGATCGGCGAGGAGGTCGCTGCGATCGGCAATCCGCTCGGCCAGGCCAACACCATCACCGCCGGCGTCGTCACGGCCAAGGGCCAGGAGCTGCGCGTCAAGCGCCGCTGGGCCAAGCTCGCGAACCTGATCGAGAGCGACGCGACGATCAACGGCGGCAACAGCGGCGGCGCGCTGCTCGACCGCGACGGCCGCCTGGTCGGCATCAACAGCGCCGGCGGCGGCACGTTCAACAACAAGGGCTACGCCATCGAGGTCGACCACGTGCGCAAGCAGCTGCTCGGCCTGCTGTTCTCGGCCTACAAGCTGCGCAGCCCGGATCTCGGCATGCGCATCGTCGACGACGACGGTCGCACGCTCGTGTTCGACGTCGACCCGCGCGGCCCCGCGGCCGCCGCCGGCGTGCGGTCCGGCGATCGCGTCACGGCGCTCGCCGGGATCCCCATCACGTGGGGGCCTGGATTCGCGCGCACGCTCATGGGCCTGACGGCCGAGCAGCCGGTGGCGCTCGCGCTCGAGCGCGCCGGCGCCCCGCTGGCCGTCGACGTCAAGCCGCTGGCGGCCGAGCGCTGGGCGGTGGTGCGGCAGTCCGGCCTGCTGGTGCGCGACTTCGGCTACGGCGAGGATCCCGAGCGCGTGCGCGGCGCGGCGATCGCGCTGCACCGCGAGTTCACCGGCGACCGCAACGGCGAGCCGCAGTCGATCCCGCAGCAGGTGGTCGCGATCGAGAAGGTCATCCCCGGCGAGCAGCCGGACGACGTCGAACTCGCGCCGGGCGACTTCCTGCTGGCGTGCGAGTTCGTGACCGACAAGGGCGATGCCGTGCGCAAGGACATCGCCAGCGTCGCGGCGCTGCGCGATCTGTGGAACGACCGCGAACTCGGCGACTACGACCGCGCCCAGGCGCGCTGGAAGTGCTGGATCGCGCGCGGCGAGTTCGTCTACGTCGCCGAACTCCGCGCCAACCGCCTGTTCTGGTGAGCGGCCGTCACCGGCCGGCGAACCGGCCGGACGCGCCACCGCGCCCGGCGCCGGGCGCCGCCGGCGGTCACTTCGACGAGAAGGCGCCCTTGAGCGCGATCTGCTTGTCGCTGCCCATCCACGTCCACTGGAAGCTGACCTTGCCCTTCGGCAGCGGGTCGAGCGGCCAGAACGTCGCCATGCCGGGCGCCGTCGTCGTGCGGATCTCGCCGTCGTCGTAGACCAGCTTGCCCTCGATCGGGTCGCCCTTCGGGCCGACGACCGTGCAGGTCAGCGAGCCGCGCACGCCGATGCCGCCGGTGCTGCCGAAGTGCAGGGTCAGCGGGAAGCCGATCGACTTCCTGCCCTCGCGGCCGTTGGCCTTCAGCAGTTCCGCCGCCTCCGGGCCGAGTTCGGCCACCGGCACCTCGCCGTCGAAGATCAGGCCGGTGTCGTTGCGCGGCGGGAAGCAGTCGGCGCCGGATTCGGACGCCTTGGGCTGGCCGATGCCGCTGGTGGCGTTGACCACCAGCACGTCGCCGTCGAGGAACATGCCGATCGTCAGGATCGTGTTGTTCATCAGCGCGTCGCGGTAGCCGGGCCAGTACAGCCAGCGCTCGAACATCTTCTTGGCGTTGCCGATCGACGCGTTGGGCTGCACCAGCGCCATCTGCGCGAACAGGCTGCCGACGTACGTCCCGCCGAGGTCGACGGTCTGCGTGTGCATCGACGCCGGGTCGCGCAGGTCCTTGTTCTTCTTCAGGTACTCGGCGTGCTCCTTGCAGCGGGCCGAGAAGTTGGCCGACCACGTCACCGGCGTCTTGCCGTTGGCCTTGCGCGCCTCGTTGAAGGCGGCGATCCACTTGTCGACGCCCTTGCTGCTCGCCGACAGCGGCGGCGTGTTGTTCTGGATCGCCTTCAGCACCGGCGAGGCGCCCGTCCAGAAGTCCTCCCACTCCTTGTCGAGCTGCGGGACGGTGACGTCCTTGTGCGCCTCGGCGAAGGCCTTCTCGAACTCGGCCGGCTGCTTGACGCGCCGCTTCTGCAGGTCGAGCGCGATGCCGTCCATCGTGCGCAGCATCTGCGGGTCGCGGCGCATCATGTAGTCGCAGAACGACCACGCCTTGATGCGTTCCTCGTTGCTGAAGTTCGACGCGTCGCTGAACGGCAGCTTGTTGGCCGGGATGCCGCCGCTGCTCTTCCAGGCCAGCTCGAGGCTCAGGTTCTTCCAGACGTCGAAGTCGGGCGAGCTGAACTCGCGGTCCTCCTCGCTCGCCGCCGTGCCCTGCTGCTTCTTCAGGTCGACCGAGAACAGGCGGTTGTTGTTGAAGATCATGCCGACGAACGTGTGGCCGATGCCCTCGACGAAGCCGTCGGAGCCGAAGCCGGCGTAACCGCGCGCGACGTTGCGCACGCAGCTGTCGAGCAGCACCTGCTTGCCGCTGGTCGAGGCGACGGCGGTGTTGCCGATGCCGCTGGTCGACGTGTTCTCCAGCTTCCACTCGAGGTCCGGCACCTTGTTGGCGCGCAGGATCTGCTGGTAGGTCTCCTTCTTGGTGAAGCAGGCCCAGTCCTGCGGCCACTTCTCGACGTCGAGCTGCCACGGGAAGGCGACCTTGCAGACGCGCAGCGTGCGCTCGGCCCAGCGCAGCGCCTCCTTGAGGTTCTCCAGCTCCTCCTTGTCGCCGTGCAGCATGAAGTGCTCGGACGTCACGGTGACGTAGGGCACCTGCGCCTGCAGCAGCGGCGCGCACTCGACGCCCGCCTTCTCCTCGACCGGGTAGTCGATCTTGGACTGTTCCTCGACCGCCTTCTCGACCGCCTTGCTGCGGTCGTAGAGGGTCTTCTCCAGTTCGGTGCCGCTGATGGCGCCGACCTCGACGTAGTTGAGCGCGGCCTGCGCCTGCTCGTCCTTGTCGACCCAGCGCAGCACCATCGCCCAGTGCTTGTCGGCGCGCGCCTTGTCGCCGGCCTTGGCGAGCTTCTCGGCGACGGCGCGGTGCTGGTTGGCGAGGTCCTTCTTCAGCGCCTCCCACTGCTTGCTGAGCGCCTGCCCGTCGGCGCCGGCGCCGGTGTCCTGCGTCGGGTACGGGCGCTTGGGATCGGGGTTCCAGCTGGCGCCCATCTTGACGTAGCCGAGCGCGGTCCACGCCTCGGCATTGTCGGGCTCGTACAGCTTGATGAGCTGCATCCAGACCTGCTTGGCGACGCGCGGGAAACCCTCCTTCAGCGCCTTCTTGGCGAAGTTGTTCATCGCCTTCGCCTGGCGGGCGTTCAGTTCGGTGTCGCCGCCCTGGGCGGCGGCGGTGGCGGCCAGAGCGCACGCGGCGAGCGCGGCGACGAACGGACGGTGGACACGGAGCATCGGTGGGGTGGACATCGCGGCGGTGCAGCGTAGCGGCGGCGCCGCGCCCGGGGCAGTGGGCCGCGCGGTCCGACGCGGCGCGGCTTGCCGGTTGTCCGCGGACCGGCCCCGCGCCATGCTGTTCGCCCCCGAAACCCCGCTTCGGCGCGCCATCCCGCCGCCCGCGACACAGAGCAATGAGCAAGGTCTACGACATCGGAGTCCTCCCCGGCGACGGCATCGGCGACGAGGTCGTGCGCGAGGCCCTCAAGGTCCTCGACGCGATCCAGTCGGTGCACGGCTTCGCCACGAAGCGCGAGCACCTGCCCTACGGCGCCGAGCACTTCCTGAAGACGGGCGAGACGATGCCGGACGTCGCCTTCGACCGCATCCGCCAGATGCACGCCGTGCTGTTCGGCGCCATCGGCGACCCGCGCATCGAGGTCGGCAAGCTGGAGTTCGCGATCATCGCCGGCATGCGGCACAAGCTCGACCTGTACGTCAACCTGCGCCCGGTCAAGCTCTACCACGAGTCGATGTGCCCGCTGAAGGGCAAGACGCCCGCCGACATCGACATCGTCTTCCTGCGCGAGAACACCGAGGACGCCTACGCCGGCATCCACGGCACGACCAAGAAGGACACCGACTTCGAGATCGCGCTGCAGCAGATGGTCTACACGGCCCGCGGCACCGAGCGCATCATCCGCCACGCCTTCGAGACCGCCGTCAAGCGCGGCCCGAAGCCGGGCAAGGAGAAGCCGCAGGTCACGCTGATCGACAAGGCCAACGCCGTGCGCGCGCAGGACATCTGGACGCGCATCTTCGCCAAGGTCGCCAAGGAGTACCCGGGCGTCGCCACCGACCACGCCTACATCGACGCGGCGTGCATGTGGATGATCAAGAACCCGGACTGGTTCGACGTCTGCGTCACGACCAACCTGTTCGGCGACATCATCACCGACCTCGGCGCCATGCTGATCGGCGGCATGGGCATCGCCTCGTCGGGCAACATCCACCCGGGCAAGGTGTCGATGTTCGAGGGCATCCACGGCAGCGCGCCGAAGTACAAGGGCACGGACAAGGCGAGCCCGCTGGCGACCATCCTGTCGATGGGCCTGATGCTCGACCACGTCGGCCAGCCGGCGGCGGCGAAGGAGCTGGAGGCGACCGTCGCCAGCCTGATCCAGACCGGCCGCATCCGCAGCCTCAAGGCCGGCGACCACAAGTGCAGCGAGCTCGGCAGCATGGTGCGCGACGAGTTCCTCGCGCGCGCCAAGGTCCGCGCCTGAGCGCCCGAGAAGAAATCAGGATACGGGCTCTCGGATTGCCCCTGGCGGCCGCTGCCGCGGCCACGCAGAGCCTGGGAAACCGGTTGTCTCTCAGGCTCTGAGCGCCTGGGAGGAACCGCCCGACCGGCTCTCCGGTCGTCGGTGGCGTTGACCCGCGCAGGCGCGGCGGTGGGGCACTGTCCCCGGGTGTCGATCCGGCGCTAGGATGCGCGCCGGCTGCTGGAATGGGCCAGCACCGCCGCCACCTCGTCCGATGCCACGACCCTTCGCCGCGTTCCTTCGTCTCGCCGCGCCGTTCGCCGCGTGCCTCGCCCTGCTGCCGGCCCAAAGCGCCGGCCAGCCGGCGTTGCTGCCGCCGGCCGCGGCGCAGGCCTTCGGCGTGCAGGCCGGCACGCTGCAGAGCCTGACGCTGCCGGCGAACCCGGTCGGCCTCGTCGGCGTGCCCATGGTGCTCGCCGGCGCGCCGGTGTTGCTCGAAGTCGCGCCGTTCGACGTCCGCAGCCAGGGCTTCCAGCTCTGGGTGCGCGCCGGCGACCAGCTGACCGAGGTGACGCCGCCGCCGGCCGTCACCACGTGGCGCGGCGCCATTGCCGGCGAGGTCGGCAGCGCCGTGGCGGCGACGATCGACAACGGCAGCCTGACCGCCTACGTGCGCCGCGGCAGCGGCGACGTCTGGGTCGTGCAACCGTTGCGCGCCGTCGTGCCGGGCGCCGCAGCGACCGCGCACGCGGTGTTCCGTGGCGCCGACACGCTGCCGCACCCCGGGTTCTGCGGCGTGACCCAGGGCGCCGCGCCGGCGCCCGCGGGCGGTGGCGAGGACATCGTCTACGCGTGCGAACTCGCCCTGGAGGCGGACTTCCCGCTGTTCCAGGCCAACCTCAGCAGCATCGCCAACACGCAGAACGACGTGCTCGGCGTCGTCAACGCCGTCGACCTGATCTACCGCAACGACGTGCAGATCGACCTGACGGTCAGCCAGCTCGTCGTCAACTCGACGCCCGACCCGTACACGAGCAGCGTCGCCGGCACGCTGCTGTCGCAGTTCCAGCAGCGGTGGACGACCACGTACGCGGCGGTGCCGCGCGACGTCGCCCACCTGATGACCGGCCGCAACGTCGGCCAGGCGAGCGGCGGCACCATCGGCCTCGCCTACGTCGGCGCCGTCTGCAACCCGAGCTTCGGCTACGGCCTGTCGCAGACGCGCTTCTCGGCCAACTTCGGCCTGCGCGTCGCCGTCACGGCGCACGAGCTCGGCCACAACTTCAACGCCACGCACTGCGACGGCCAGGCCGGCTGCGCGATCATGTGCAGTTCCGCCGGCGGGTGCACCGGGATCGTCAACACCTTCAGCGCCGGGGAGCGCGCCCAGATCACCGCGTTCCGCTCGTCGGCGCCGTGCCTCACCGCGCAGCCGTCGACGCCGCAGCTCACGTCGGTGACGCCCAACACGTTCCTGACGGTGAATCCGCCCATCGTCACGATCAACGGCACCGGCCTCTTCGGCGTCAACCTCGTGACCATCGGCGGCACGGCGATCACGGCCGGCATCACCGTGGTCAGCGACACGCAGGTGCGCCTCGTCCCGCCGGTCGGCCTGTCGCTCGGACCGCAACTGCTGTCGGTCGCCAACTCGGCCGGCACCAGCAATTCGCAGCTCGTGGTCGTCAACCCCGCCAATCCATGCCTGGTCTTCGTGCCGTCGGCGACGTTCGGCGGCGCCAACCTGGCGTGGCGCATGGGCGGGTGGGCCGGCGACCCGGCGTTGCTCGGCGTCGGCTTCGTCAACACGACCTCGCCGTTCCTCGGTCAGCAGCTGATGGATGGCTTCCTCACCATCTGGAGCGGCGTGCTGGACAACCGCGGGCTCGCCAACCTGGCCATCGTCCTGCCGCCAGGCCTGCTGACCGGCTTCACCTTCTACTCGCAACTGCTCGACATCGACCCGGTGACCGGCGGCCTGCGCAGCGCCTCGACCCTGCCCAGCACCTGGATCGTCTTCTGACGCGCCGCCGCTGCCGTCTCAGGCCGGCGGCGGGTCGGTCGGCAACTGCCAGCGAACGTCCGCCGGCGGCGCTTCGGCGACCTGGTCGTCGCGGGGCGCTGGCAGGGTCGCGGGCAGGGACGCGGGCGGGGACGCGGGCAGGGACGCGGGCGGAGGGGGGGAGGGTTGGTTGCGCGGCATGCCCCCTGGTGGCAGACCGGGGGCAGGGTCCGGGAGCTCGCCGCCGCTCCTCGGCGAATCGACCGATTCGCCTGCGGCCGTCGGCTTCGCCCCGGCCGCGAATCCGCGCACCGGATCGGCGCGCGTTCCGTGACGCAGACTCCTGGGCGTGGGAGATCGCGAGCCTCTGCGTTGCAGGTGCTCTACGATCGCGGCCGTCCGGCTGGTCCGGACGCCGACCCGCGCACCCGCATTCTCACGATGACCATGACCATCCGCATCGCTTCCCTGTTCCTCGCCCTCGCGCTGCCGCTGACCGCCCAGGACGCCGGCGGCCCGACGGAGCCCGAGACCATGTTCTACAAGGCCTTCTACCTGGAGAAGGGCCAGCGCGACTTCGCCGGTGCCATGGCGTTGTACGAGCAGTTCCTGGCCAAGGCCCCCGAGCACAAGCTCGCCGGCGAGGCCGCCCGCCAGCAGTTCCGCCTGCTCGACGCCACGGGCAAGACCAAGGAGCGCGACGCCTTCAAGGCCAAGTACGAGAAGCTGCTCGGCAACGTCGCGGCGACGGCGCCGACGCCGGCCGTGCAGGAGCGCCCGGCGCGCGGCGGCGAGGGCGGCGAGCGTCCGGCCCGCGGCGAAGGCGGCGCGGCCGGCGGCCGGCCGGACACGGCGGCCCGCATGGCCGAGTTGGAGAAGCAACTCGCCGCGGCGAAGGAAGCCGGCAACGCCGACGAGGTGAAGCGCCTGGAGCAGCAGATCGAGCGCATGAAGTCGATGGGCAACCGCGGCCAGGGCGGGCCCGGTGGCGCCGGCGGCCGCGGCCGCGGCGGCCTGATGGGCGCGCTCATGGGCGGCAAGCCCGTCGCGGAGATGAGCGACGAGGAGATCGGCCAGCTGAAGAGCGGCATCGAGCAGTCGAGCCAGATGATCGACATGATGCGCGAGCGCAACCCGGAGCAGGCCGACAAGCTGGAGAAGGGCGTCGCCGACCTGAAGAAGGCGCTCGACGCCGGCGACAAGGCGGCGGCGCAGACGGCCCTCGACGCGCTGAAGTCGGCGATGCCGGCGCGCGGCGGCCGCGGCAACCGCGGCGGTGGCGGCGGTGAGGCCGGCGGCGGCGGCGGCGCCCGCGGCGGCAACGCCGGCGGTGGCGGTGGCGGCGGCGGCGGCGGCAACGCCGGCGGTGGCGGCGGCGGCAACTGAGCCGACCGCAGTCTGCAATCCAACCGCCCGCCGGCGGCCAGCCCGATCCCCCCTGGCTGGCCGTGGGCGTCTTGGCCGTTGGCGTCTTGGCCGCTGGCGTCTTGGCCGCCGGCGTTTTGGCGGCGCAGCGCCTTCCCTCGCGCGGCCGCGGCGGCGATGGTGACGGCGTGCCGCGCCGCCGCGTCGATCCCGTCCGCCAGGAGGTCTTCCACCACCTGTACAGCGCGTGGTGCGAAGAGGCCGGCGTGCGCCTGCAGCGCAGCGCGATCAGCCCGAACATCCGCGAGCGCGCCGACTTCTCGGTGGCGGTGTTCGACCGCCGCGGCGCACTGGTGGCGCAGGCCGCGCACATCCCCGTGCACCTCGGCAGCGCCGGCGACGCAGTCGCGGCGGTGCGCGCCGAACTCGACCTGCGGCCGGGCGACGTCGCCATCCACAACGACCCGTACGCCGGCGGCACGCACCTGCCCGACGTGACGATGGTGCGGCCGGTGTTCCTGCCCGGCGGCCGCGCGCCCGAGTGGTACGTCGTCAACCGGGCGCACCACGCCGACGTCGGCGGCGCCGCGCCGGGTTCGATGGCGATCGCCGCCGACCTGCACGCCGAAGGCTTCGTCGTGCCGCCGGTGCACCTGCGCCGGCGCGGCGTGCTGCAGCGCGACCTGTGGCGTTTGTTCGCGCGCAACGTGCGCGGCGCCGACGAACGCCTCGTCGACCTCGCCGCGCAGGAGGCGAGCCTCGCGCAGCTCGACCGGCGGCTCGCCGCGGCGGCGGCCGAACACGGTGTCGCCACCCTGCGGGCGGTGCAGGATCAGCTCGCCGACCACGCCGAGCGCGCTGGCGTGGCGATGCTGCGCAGCCTGCCCGCCGGCACGTACCGCGCCGCCGACGTGCTGGAGGACGACGGCTTCGGCCACGGCCCGCTGCGCCTTGCGCTGGCGCTGACGCTGCGCGGCGGCCGCGCGACGTTCGATTGGACCGCCAGCAGCGACGCCGCCGTCGGCGGCGTCAACGCCAACCGCGGCATCGTGCTGGCGGCGTGCGTCTACGCGCTGCGCTGCCTGTGCCCCGGTCGCTTGCCGATGAACGACGGCGTGTTCCGGTTGGTCCGGCTCGTCACCCGGCCCGGCAGCCTCGTCGATCCGCGCTCGCCGTCGCCGGTCGCCGGCGGCAACGTCGAGACCAGCCAGCGCCTCGTCGACGTCGTCTTCGCCGCGCTGGCCAAGGCCGCACCCGGCCGCGCGCCGGCGGCCTCGGCCGGCACGATGAGCAACTTCTCGTTCGGCGGCCGGCGCGCCGACGGCGGCGAGTTCACCAGCTACGAGACGATCCCCGGCGGCGCGGGCGCGACGGCGCAGCGCGCCGGGCAGGCGGCGATCCAGACGCACATGACCAACACGCGCAACACGCCGATCGAGGAACTGGAGCACCGCGCGCCGGTGCGCGTCGTCGCGTTGTCGGTGCGGCGCGGCAGCGGCGGCGCTGGGGCGCAGCGCGGCGGCGACGGCATGCGCAAGGTCGTCGAGGCGCTGGCGCCCCTGCGCGCGGCGTTCCTCGGCGAACGGCATCGCACGCGCCCGCCGGGCGCTGCTGGCGGTGGCGCCGGCTCGCCCGGTGCGCTGTGCGTCCTGCGGCGCGGCCGCCGCCTGCGCTTGCCGGCGAAGGCGACGTTCGCGCTGCTGCCGGGCGACCGCGTCGTGGTCGACACGCCCGGCGGCGGCGGCTTCGGCCGCCGGCGCTGACCCGGCGGCCGCCGCGCCCCTCGCCGCGGTTCACGGCGTCAGGACGCCTGCGGCGCGGGCGACGGCGGCGAGCACGCGGTCGCGCGGTCGGCGGCGCTGCGCCCGCGCCAGCAGCCGCACGGCGCCGCGGCGGTCGCCGCGCGCTTCGCGCAACCGCGCGCGCGCGAGCGCTGCCGTCGCCGCGGGCAGATCCGGCAGCCGGCGGGCCGCGCGCAGGGCGCGCGCGGCGGCGGCGAGGTCGCCGTCGGCGACGCCGGCTTCGAAGCGCCAGGCCCACGCCGTCGCGCTGTCGGGCGCGAGGGCGGTCGCCGCCGCCAGCAGTTCCGCCGGCGCGCTCGCGCCAAACCGCCGCGCGCGGGTCCAGCGCCGGATCAGCGCGCGTTCGCGCCGGGTCGCCGCGTGCCGCGGAAAGTGCGTCCCGAGCCGGCGCAGCCGCTGCTGCCGCGCCGCGATGTCGGGCGGCTGCCGGGGCCGCGGCGCGAGGCGGACACGCTCGTGGACGCGCAGCAGGTCGGCGGCGAGCCCGGCCAGCGCTTCCGCCAGTCGCCGCCGCCAGAAGGCGCGCTGCTCGTCGTCGGCGCCGCACCGCCGCCCCAACTCGTCGAGCTGCAGCCGCAGGCGCCGCCGCGTCACGCCCGCCGCCGCGGCGGTGCGCGCGAGGTTGCAGCGGCCGTTGACCAGCAGATCGTACTGGGCCGGCGCGCCGGCGATCGTGGCCCAGTCGTCGGCGAGGCCGGGGCCGGCGCACTCCGTCAGGTCGCCGCCGCGACGACGGCGCACCGCGAACCGTTCCTGGTAGATCATGCGTTCCATCAAGCGCATCCAGCGCGCGTGCCGGGGTTCGAGCGGCAGCGCCGCGATCACGGCGGCGTGTGCGAGGCAGTCGGCGGCGAGTTCCTGCACGATGTCCTCGAGCAGATCGCGGAAGGCGTGCGGCGGCACGCCCTTCCAGGCGGCGATGCGCCGCAAGGTGCCGGGCAGGGCCTGCCGGCAGAACAAGCGCCAGTGCGTCAGGGCGAGGGCGCGCGCGTCCTCGCCGTCGTCGGATGCCGTCATCGTGCGTCGATCCTCCTGTGGACCCCAAGGTGGGGGACCGGGGGCGAAGCGGAACCCGACGTCGAGGTGGCGATCGCCGCGGGGCCGCGGCTAGACTGGTCCCCTTTTTCCGCCGCTGCGCTGATTCATGCCGACCACGTGCGTCGTAGGCATCCTCTGGGGTGACGAAGGCAAGGGCAAGGTCATCGACTACCTCGCCGCCGAGACCGACTTCGTCGTCCGTTACGGCGGCGGCCACAACGCCGGGCACACGCTGGTGCTGCCGACCGGCAAGCTGGTCCTGCACCTGATTCCGTCGGGGATCGTCCACCCGCACACCGTCAACGTGATCGGCAACGGCGTCGTCGTCGACCCGGTGCACCTCGTCGCCGAGGTCGAGAAGCTGCGCCAGCGCGGCCTCGACGTGCGCCTTGGCCACAACCTGCTGGTCAGCGAGCGCGCGCACGTGATCGTCGAGGCGCACCGCCGGCAGGACCAGTGGGCCGAGGCGCAGCGCGGCGACGGCAAGATCGGCACCACCGGCCGCGGCATCGGCCCGGCCTACGCCGACCGCTGCGGCCGCGTCGGCCTGCGCATGGGCGACCTGTTGCGGCCCGAGCGCCTGCGCGCCGCCTGCGCGGCGTTCGCGGCGCACAAGAACGCCTGGTTCGGGCCGGCCGGCCTCGCGCCGGTCGACGGGGCGGCGCTCGCCGCCGAACTGCTGGCCGCCGGCGAGACGCTGCGCGCCGGCATCGTCGACGCCGGCGCGGCGCTGCGGCGCGCGCAGGCGGACGGCAAGCGCATCCTGCTGGAGGGCGCGCAGGGCTGCCTGCTCGACCTGGAGCAGGGCACCTACCCGTACGTGACCAGCTCGCACGCCAGCACCGGCGGCGCGTTCTCCGGCACCGGCCTGCCGCCGCACGCCATGCGCGTCGTCGGCATCGCCAAGGCGTACGCCACGCGCGTCGGCGCCGGGCCGTTCCCGACCGAGCTGAAGGACGACCTCGGCGACACGCTGCGCATCGCCGGCAACGAGTTCGGCTCGACGACCGGTCGGCCGCGCCGCTGCGGCTGGTTCGACACCGTCGCCGTGCGCTACAGCGGCGCGGTGTCGGGCGCGAGCGAGCTGGTGCTGACCAACCTCGACGTGCTCAAGGGCTTCGGCCCGCTGCGCCTGTGCGTCGCCTACCGCCTGCCCGACGGCACGCGCACGACCGAGTTCCCGGCCTTCGACCTCGAAGGCGCCGTGCCCGAGTTCGTCGACCTGCCGGGCTTCAGCGAGGACGTGCGCGCCGTGCGCCGCTTCGAGGACCTGCCGGCCAACGCGCGCGCGTACGTGCAGGCGATCGAGCAGCGCACCGGCATCCCGGTGCGCACGATCTCGGTCGGTCCCGAGCGGCAGCAGGTCATCCTGCGGTGAGCGCGGCCGGCGGCGATCCGGGGCTCGTGGTGCCGCGCAGCGTCGCGGTCATCATGGACGGCAACGGTCGCTGGGCGAAGCAGGCCGGCCTCGAGCGCATTCGCGGCCATGAGAAGGGCATCGAGGCGGTGCGCACGACGGTGACCGAGTGCGCGCGGCTCGGCGTGCAGGCGCTCGTGCTCTACGCGTTCTCGGAGGAGAACTGGCAGCGGCCGCAGCGCGAGATCGACCTGCTGTTCAAGCTGCTCAAGCGGTTCCTCGCCGAGGAGCTGCCGACGCTGATGCAGCACCGCGTGCGCCTCGTGCACTCCGGCCGGCGCGAACGCCTCGCGCCCGACGTGCTCGACCTGCTCGACCGCACGATCGCGGCGACGGCGGGCAACGCCGGCATGACGCTGAGCCTCGCCATCAGCTACGGCGGCCGCCAGGAGATCGTCGACGCCGTGCGCGCGCTCGCCGCCGACGTGCGGCGCGGCGCACTGGCGCCGGCGGCGATCGACGAGGCGGCGATCCACGCGCGCCTCTACCACCCCGAGCTGCCCGATCCGGACCTGCTGATCCGCACGGCGGGGGAGCAGCGCATCAGCAACTTCCTGCTCTGGCAGGTCAGCTACGCCGAGATCCACGTCGCCGAGGTCTGCTGGCCGGAGTTCCGCGCCGAGCACCTGCAAGCCGCCTTCCGCGACTACGGCCGGCGCGTGCGCAAGTTCGGCAAGGTGACGTGATGGCGAGCGACCTGCGCACCCGCGCCGTGCTGGCGCCGACGATGCTGGCGACGGTCGGCCTCGTCTACTGGCTGGACCTGCGCGACGCGCTCGGCCTCGGCCAGGGCGTGCTGTCGGCCGCCGTGCTCGGCCTGCTCGGCTTCGCCGGCGTGTGGGAGTACGTCGCGCTGCTGCGCGCCGGCGGCTTCGCCGTGTCGCGCCGTTCGCTGCCGCTGTTCAGCGCGCTGCTGCTGCTGTCGGCGCCGTTCCTCGGCTGGGGCCAGCTCGACCGCGAGCTGTACCCGCCGGTCGTCGGCACGCTGCTGCTGCTGTTCCCGATCGCGGTGCGTTCGCTCGGCAAGGACGACATGCGGGTCGGCCTGGAGAAGCAGGGCGCGACGCTGCTCGGCTTCATCTACGTGGCCTGGCCGATGTACTTCGCCATGGGCACGGCGCTGCGGCACCTGCCGTCGGTGTTGTTCGTGGTGCTCGTCTGCAAGGGCGGCGACATCGGCGGCTACTGCGTCGGCCGGCTGCTCGGCCGCCGCAAGCTGATCCCGCACGTCAGCCCGGGCAAGACGATCGAAGGCGCGCTCGGCAGCCTCGGCGCGTCGGTGGCGCTGGCGGTGGCATTGCGCGGCCCGCTGCTGGCGCCGGCGGTCGAACTGCCGCTCTGGCTCGCCCTCGTCGCCGGCGTCGTGCTCAACGTCACGACGCAGACCGGCGACCTGATCGAGTCCCTGCTCAAACGCCGCTGCGGCGCCAAGGACAGCTCGCGGCTGGTGCCGGCGCACGGCGGCGTGCTCGACCTCATCGACAGCCTGCTGTTCTCGTTCTGCGCGTGGTTCCTGCTGCTGGTCTGGCGCACCTGACGCGCGCGCGGCGGGCGGCGTGGCCTTCCATGGCGAAGGCTCCTAGACTGGGCCGCCGATGACCGACGCCGACATCCACATCCCGGTGCAGTCCGTCGAAGAAGCGCGGACGCTGCTCGGGCCGCTCGACAGCAACGCCCGGCTGATCCGCGAACTGCACGGCGTCAGCGTGCTGGCGCGCGACGGCAGCCTGCGCCTGCTCGGCGACACCGGCCACGTGCACGTCGTGCAGCAGGTGCTGGAGGAGTGCCTGGGCATGATGCGCGGCGGCCGCCGCGTCAGCACGCAGGAGGTCGCCGGCCGGCTGCGCGCGACGCTCGGTGTCGACGCCACCGTCGATCCCGCCGACGCCGCCGAACGCGCGCGGCAGGCCGCGCCCGCGCCCGTCGTCTCGCCGGCGGCGCGCGCGCGCACGCCGGGCCAGCAGCGGTACCTCGACTGCATGGACCAGCACGACGTCGTCTTCGGCGTCGGCCCGGCCGGCACCGGCAAGACCTACCTCGCCGTCGCCAAGGCGATCGAGGCGATGAAGCGCGGCGCCGTGCGCCGCCTCGTGCTGGTGCGGCCGGCGGTCGAGGCCGGCGAGAAGCTCGGCTTCCTGCCCGGCGACTTCCAGCAGAAGATCGATCCGTACCTGCGGCCGATGTACGACGCGCTGCAGGACCTGCTCGACCCGCGCACGCGCATGCGGTGGCTGGAGAGCGAGGTCGTCGAGGTCTGTCCGCTGGCGTACATGCGCGGCCGCACGCTGAACCGCGCGTTCGTCATCCTCGACGAGGCGCAGAACACGACCGTGCCGCAGATGCTGATGTTCCTCACCCGCCTGGGCGAGGGTTCGCGCATGGTCGTCACCGGCGACCCGTCGCAGACCGACCTGCCGCACAGCGTGCAGTCGGGCCTCGGCGACGCGCTGCGCAAGCTCGACGGCGTCGACGGCATCGGCGTCACGCGACTCGACAGCACCGACGTCGTGCGCCACGCGGTCGTCAGCCGCATCGTCAACGCCTACGACGCCGCCGGCCACGGCCAGCAGCGGCCGCGATGAGCCGCCCCGCCGCGCCGCCGCCGGCCCCGCTGCTCGACGTCGTCGATCGCGGCCGGCCGCGCACGCCGCGGCCGTTCCTCGCCCGCGTCGTGCGCGCCGCGCTGTTGCACGGCGGCCAGCCGGCGCTGCCGGTCGCGCTGCTGCTGACCGGCGACCGCGAGATCGGCCGGCTGCACGCCGAGTTCCTCGGCGATCCGTCGCCGACCGACGTGATCTCGTTCGCGGTCGACGACGGCGCCGAGATCGTCGTCAGCGTCGACACCGCGCGGCGTGTCGCCAGGCAGAAGGGCCATGCCGCGCGCGCCGAGGTAGCGCTGTACGTCGTGCACGGCCTGCTGCACGTGATGGGCTGGGACGACGTGCGGCCGCGGCAGCGCGCGCAGATGCGCGCCGCCGAGGCGGCGATCATGCGCAGCCTCGGGCTCGCGTACGCGCCGGTCGACGTCGAGGTGGCGGCGCCGAGGCCCCAGCGCCGCGCTGCGCCGAAGCGTCGTTCGCGGTCCTAGGAGTCTGCGTCACGAAAGGCTGCGCCGCCCGGCACGCGTCTTCACGTCCGGGAGCTCGCCGCCGAGCTTTGGCGAATCGACCGATTCGCCTCCGGTCGTCGGCTTCGCCCCGGCCGCGAATCCGCGCACCGGATCGGCGCGCGTTCCGTGACGCAGACTCCTGGCACCGGTGGCATCGGATCCGCGCGAGTCTTCTTCTGGTCCTTCAACCCGGCGCGCTGGCGGACGATGAGCTAGGCTCGTCCGCTCCGCCCATGACCGCGCCCGACGCCGATCCGAAGTCCGCCACGCCGCAAGCTCCAGCGGGCGCCAGCAAGCCGGGCGTGCTCGTGCTCGGCGCCGGACCCGCGGGCCTCGCGTGCGCGATGGAACTTTCGCGCAAGGGCAAGCGGACGATGGTCGTCGAGCGCGACGCGCAGGTGGGCGGGCTCGCCAAGACGCTGACCGTCCGCGAGGGCGACCTGACGTTCCTGACCGACATCGGACCCCACCGGTTCTTCTCGAAGAACAAGTACCTCTACGACTTCATCGAGGACCTGCTGCACGAGGAGTGGCGCAAGGTGCCGCGCCTCACCCGGCAGTTCATCGACGGCAAGTACTACAACTACCCCGTCAACTTCGGGCAGGTCGTGCGCAACCTGGGCTTCCTGCGCAGCTGCCGCATCGGCGTCGACTACGTGCTGGCGCGCCTGCGCTACGGGTTGTTCGGCAAGCCGTTGAAGACCTTCGAGGACTACGTCGTCGCCAACTTCGGCCGCGCGCTCGCCGAGTTCTCGATGATCAACTACACCGAGAAGATCTGGGGCATCCCGGTCCGCGAGATCCACCCGGACTGGGCCAAGCAGCGCATCCATGGCCTCAACCTGTGGAGCGTGCTGACCAAGGCGATCGGGCTCGGCGGCAAGAAGGGCCCGAAGTCGCTGGTCGACGAGTTCTACTACCCGCAGTTCGGCACCGGCACGATCTACGAGGAGATCGGCAAGCACCTCGCCGGCGCCGGCACGCAGATGCTGCTGCGCAGCGAACCGGTCAAGGTCCGTCACGACGGCCGCCGCATCACGTCCGTCGACCTGAAGACCCCGGACGGGATCGTCACGGTCGAACCCGAGCACGTCGTCGAATCGGTGCCGCTCACGCACTTCCTGACCCTGCTCGACCCGCCGCCGCCGCCCTCGGTCATGGCCGCGGCCGGGGCGCTGCGCTGGCGCGCGCAGATCTACCTGTTCCTCACGCTCGACAAGGACAAGGTCACCGACGACAACTGGATCTACTTCCCGAGCAAGGACATCCCGTTCGGTCGCACGAGCGAGATGAAGAACTTCAGCAAGGACATGTGTCCGCCGGGGAAGACCTCGTTCTTCGTCGAGTTCTTCGCCTTCGAGAGCGATGCGATCTGGTCGATGACGACCGAGCAGGTGCTCGACCTCGCGATGCCGTACTTCGAGTCGTGGGGCTTCTTCACCCGCAAGGAGGTGCGCAAGGCGTACCTCTGGAAGCGCTCGCACGTCTATCCCGTGTACGACAGTGAGTACAAGTCGCGGCTGGCGACCATCGCGGCGTGGCTGGAGCAGCTGGAGAACCTCGTCTACGTCGGTCGGCCGGGCCGCTTCCGCTACACCAACCAGGACCACAGCCTGGAGATGGGCATCATCGCCAGCCGCATCGTGCTCGAAGGCCGCAAGTACGACATGGACACGGTCGGCTCCGAGAACGAGTACTTCGAGAAGGGCCCGATCTACGAGAAGCGCATCTGACGGGCCGCCGGTCGCGCCGCCGTCGGGCGGCGTCGGGTGCCGTCCCGCCGCGTCAGGCGCCGCGTGCGCGCAGCAGGTCGAGCTGGCCCTTCAACACGGCGAGCGCCGTCTCGGTGCGCAGCGGCCGCGCGCCGCACGAGACCGGCAGGAAACCCTGGGCGGCGAAGCGATCGACCTCGTACGGCAGGAACCCGCCATCGGGACCGATGGCGAGCGCCACGCCAGCAGCGGCGCCGAGCGCGAGCGCCGCGGTCGCGGTCGCGGCGGCCGGGTCGGCCACGAAGCGCAGCGCCGGCAGCGGCAGCGCCGGCAGCGCGTCCTCGACGAAGGGCCGGAAGAGCGCGTGGCAGCCGATGGCCGGCAGCCGCGTCCGACCGGTCTGCTCGAGGCCTGCGAGCAGGGCGGCGCGCTGCGTGTCCGGTCGCATCGCGTCGCTGTGCAGATGGCTCTTGTCGACCCGCCAGCTGCGGAACAGCTCGATGCGCCCGAAGCCGAGCGCCGCGGCGTGCGCCAGCATGCGCAGCAGCACCTTCGGCCGCGGCACCGCCAGCAGCAGCGCGTCGGCGGGGACCGGTTCGACCTCCTCGCGCCACGCGCAGGCGAACTCGACGGCATCGTCGGCCAACGCGGTGACGCGCGCCTCGCCGCGCGGCCCGTCGACGATGGCCGCCCGCAGCACGTCGCCGACCTCGGCGCGCAGGATCGCGCGCACGTGCTCCGCCCGGCGGCCGAAGAGCCGGCAGCGGCCATCGGCGTCCGGTTCGTGCGCTTCGAGCAGCAGGAAGTTCACCGCCGGATGGTAGGCGCCCGCGTCGCGTGCGGCCACGCCGCCCGGCGCTCGTGCCGCGACGCCGGGGCCGCAGCCGGCCGCGGGCCGGTGGCGCCGGGTCGTGGTGGCGGCAAATCGCCGCTAGCGGCCCTGCGCCGCGCGCATAGCATGCCCGGCGATGAGCACGTCGCGACTCGATGACCTCGGCCTACGCCGGCGCGGCCGCCTGCGCCGGCTCAAGGAAGTCCCGGTGCTGCCGAGCCTGATCACGCTCGGCAACCTGTGTTGCGGCTTCCTCGCCATCGCCAAGGTCGCAGACGCGCTGCGCACCGCCCAACCCGGGGCCGAGTTCGCGACCGTGGTCGCCTTCTTCGAGGTCGCCGTGGTCCTGGTCTTCGTCGCGATGGTCTTCGACGCGCTCGACGGGCGGGTCGCCCGCATGACCGGGCAGACCACGCCCTTCGGCGCCCAGCTCGACAGCATGGCCGACATGGTGACGTTCGGCTGCGCGCCGGCGTTCCTGTGCAAGGTGCTGGTCGACTGGCACGCGCAGGTCGACGGCAACCGCCTGCTGCCGCTGCATCCCAAGCTGTTCTTCGCCGCCGCGGCCGTCTACGTGGTCGGCGCCGCCTTGCGGCTCGCGCGCTTCAACGTCGAGACCGGGGCCGACGAGGACGACCATCGCGAGTTCAAGGGGCTGCCGTCGCCGGCCGCCGCCTCGGTCGCCTGCGCGCTGGTGGCCCTGTTCTGCACGCGCAACGACACCGGCGCCACGCTCGCGCATTGGCTGTTCGCGCCGAGCCACTTCGACCTGATCGTGGTCGCCATGCCCGGCGTGCTGGTGCTGCTCGGACTGTTGATGGTCAGCCGGTTCCCGTACCCGCACGCGTTGCACTGGCTGATGAAGGGCCGCAACAGCCTGCCGGTGCTGGCGGTGGTGGTGGCGCTCGTCATCGTCGCCGCGATCGAGTGGCAGTTGGCGTTGGCGGCGACGACCTCGGCCTACCTGCTGTCGGGGCCGGTGATCGGCGGCGTCCGCCTCGTGCTCCGCCGGCGCAGCGACGACGACGACCAGGACGGCGAGGACGGGCGGCCGCAGCCGTCGCACAACTGACCCCGTCGCCGTCGTGCCCGATCCTGCGCCACCCGCCGTGTCCCCGTCGCCTCGCACCCGCACCGTCCACCTCGGCCTCGGCAGCAACGAAGGCGACCGGGATCGCCATCTGCAGGCGGCGATCGGCCGGCTCGCCGCCACGCCCGGCGTCGCCGTGACGCGCGTCTCCTCGTTCCGGGAGACTGCCTTCGTCGGCGATGGACCGGCCCAGGGGCCGTACCGGAACGCCGTCGCCGAGTTGTCGACCTCGCTGACGCCGCACGCGCTGTTCGCGGTCTGCAAGGCGATCGAAGCCGAAGCGGGACGCAAGCTGCCGTCGCCGCGCAATCATCCGCGGCCGCTCGACCTCGACATCGTGTTCTTCGGCGACGAGGTGATCGACACCCGCGAACTGGTCGTGCCGCACCCGCGCTGGCACGAACGCGCCTTCGTGCTGGAACCGCTGGCGGAACTCGGCGTCGACGTCGCCGACCGCAAGCGCTGGACGCCGCCGGACGTGGTCGACGAGCCGCCGGCCATGTCGGCGCGCACGGCGCGCTGGCGCGCCGGCGGCTGCACGATCGGCGTGGTGCCGACGATGGGCAGCCTGCACGCCGGCCATCGCCGCCTGATGGAGATCGCTCGCAGCGAGTGCGATCGCGTCGTCGCGACGATCTTCGTCAATCCGCTGCAGTTCGGCCCGCACGAGGACTTCGCCGCCTACCCGCGCGACCTCGCCGGCGACCTCGCCGTCTGCCGCGCCGCCGGCGTCGACTGCGTGTTCGCGCCCGCGGTGGCGCAGATGTACGACTCGGAGTTCTGCAGCCACGTCGATGTCGGTCCCGCCGCCGACGGCATGGAAGGCGCGGTGCGACCGGGCCACTTCCGCGGCGTCGCGACGGTCGTCGCCCGGCTGTTCGCGATCGCCCAGCCGACGCGCGCGTACTTCGGCGAGAAGGACGCGCAGCAACTGGCGGTGATCCGGCGCATGACGCGCGACCTCGGCTTCCCGATCCGCATCGTCGCCTGCCCGATCGTCCGCGATGCCGACGGCTTGGCGCTGTCGAGCCGCAACGTCTACCTCGGCCCCGGCGACCGTGCCGCCAGCACCGTGCTCGTGCGCGCGCTGCGCAGCGCGCGCACGGCGTTCGGCCGCGGCGAGCGCGACCGCGACGCGCTGCTTGCCCGCGCCCGGGCGGTCGTCGCCACCGAGCCGCGGGCGCAGCTCGACTACCTGGAACTGCGCCGCGAGGGCGACCTCGCCGAGCTGCCGCCGGGACCGGTCGCCGGCGGCCGCATGCTCGTCGCCGCGAAGTTCTGCGACGGCGTGCGGCCCGTGCGCCTGCTCGACAACCTCGCGCTCGACGGCAAGGCGGACGAATGAGCGGCGCGCCGGCCCTGCGCCTGCCGGCGCGCGCGAAGCTCAATCTCCACCTGCGCGTCTGCGGCCGCCGGGCCGACGGCTACCACCTGCTGGTGACGTTGTTCCACGCGCTCGAACTGCACGACGATCTCGTCGTCGCGCCGGCGGCGGCGGGCGTCGAACTCGCCGTCACGGCCGACGCGCCGGCGTTCACCGTGTCGGCCGGGCCCGACAACCTCGTCTGCCGGGCGCTGCGCGCGTTCGCGGCGGCGGTCCCCGGCGCCGGCTTCCGCGCCCGTCTGCACAAACGCATCCCGCATGGCGGCGGCCTCGGCGGCGGCAGCAGCGACGCCGCGGCGGCCTTGCGCCTCGCCAACGCGCTGCACGGCGAGCCGCTCGCTGCCGACCAACTCGCCGCGCTGGCGGCGAGCCTTGGCGCCGACTGCGCCTTCGTCCTCCGCGGCGGCTCGCAATGGGGACGCGGCGTCGGGGACGAACTCACGCCTGCGCGCGTCGTGCCGCGGCACTTCGTCCTCGTCTGTCCGCCGTTCGGTTGCGACACCGCGGCGGTCTACAAAACGCATGCAGCGCTGTGGCGCGGCGGAACGCAACCCGATACGGTGGGGGGCATTCCGGCGGTCGACGAGCCGGAAGCCGTCCTACACCTCGGCTTCCGCAACGACCTGTGGGCGGCGGCGGCGCAGGTGCAGCCTGCGCTGGCGCCGCTGCGGCAGCGGGTCGAGGCGCTTGCGGGGTGTGCGGCGGCGATGACGGGCAGCGGCTCGACCTTGTTCGTGCCGTTTCCCGTCGCCGAAGCGGCGGAACGTTGCGCGCGCGATCTCGCGCCGCTGGCCGGGGACGGCGTGCGGCTCGTGGTCACGCGCAGCGGACCGACGGTCGTCGACGCGCCGATGCCGGCGTGAGTTGCCGGCGGCCCGGGCGGGCCGTCGGGGCGCGGTGGTCGCGGTCGGCGTGACGTGGCGAGGAACCGGTCGGTCCTCGCGCGCGGCGTCGGCGGCGGTCGCTGGCGAGGTCCGACAACCCGGGAGGCGGCAGTGCAGTACGAAGGCAGCGACGGTGCCCGACACGTCCGTTTTGCGATCACCGAGGTCCGCGTCAAGCTGACCGACGATCCGCGCAACAAGCTGCGCGCCTACGCGAGCGTCACCATCGACGACGCCTTCGTCATCCGCGACCTCAAGATCATCGACGGCAGCAAGGGGCCGTTCGTCGCGATGCCGAGCCGCAAGCTGTCGGACCATTGCCCGCGGTGCCAGCACAAGAACCACATGCGCGCGCGCTACTGCAACCAGTGCGGTGGCGAGCTCGACGGGGACCGCGCGGCCCGGGACGCGCGCGGCCGGGCCCGGCTCTACGCCGACCTCGCGCATCCGATCAACAGCAGCACCCGCATCGAACTGCACAAGGCGGTCGTGCGCGCGTACCACGACGAGGTCGAGGCCCAGCGCAGCGCCGGCGCCGACTATCGGCCGAAGGACTTCGACGACCTCGACGTGCTGTCGGAGTCGGTCGATGCCGAGTACCTCGATGAACTGGCGCGACGCCAGGAAGAACGCGACCGCCGCCGCCGCGAACAGGCGGGCGAAGCCGGGGCGGGGGCCGGGGCCTGACGCGCGCCGGGCGGCGTGGCCTTCCCTGACGCAGACGCATACGATCGCGCCGTGGCGCTCCGCGTGCTGATCTTCGGTCCGGGCCGCGTCGGCACGGCCTTCGCCCGCCGGTTGCGCGCCGCCGGCTGCGATGTGCTCGGCTTGGTCGGCCGCGACGCGGCGCGCACCGCCGCCGCGTCGGCCGCGATCGGCCTCGCCGCGCCGTGCACGGCTGCCGACCACCCGCGGGCGCACGTCGTCGTCTTCGCCGTCGGCGATGGCGAACTCGGTGCCGCGGTCGCGGCGGCCGCGGCCGCAGCGCCACCGCGACCATGCAGCCTGTGGCTGCACACCAGCGGTCGCCACGGCCTGGAGGTCTTCGCCGGCATCCCAGGCATCCGGCGCGGCGTGCTGCATCCGGCGGCGCCGGTGCCGCTGGCCACTGCCACCTTCGATCCGCTGGCCGGCGCGGCCGGTGTGTGCGTCGGCGACGTCCGCAGCATGCGGTTGCTGCGCGGGCTCTGCCGGCGATTGGGTTTGCAGCCGGTCGACGGCCACGGTGGCGACCGCGCCCTCTACCACGCCGCCTGTGCGCTCGCCGCCAACGGCTTGACCGGCGTGTTCGCGGCCGCCGCCGATGCGCTGCGCGCGTCTGGGGTCGTCGACACGGAGTCCGTGGGCACGGTCGTGGCCGGGCTGATGCGCGGCGCGCTGGTCGGGTGCGCTGCCGACGGACCGGTGACGGCGCTCACCGGCGCAGTCCGGCGCGGCGACGCCGAGGCCGTTGCCCAGCACCTGCGCGCCCTGCGCGCCCTGCAGCCCGCGGCGGTGCCCGTCTACCTGGCGACCGCCGGCTGCGCGCTGAACCTGGCGCGACAGGCGGGGTTGCCGCCGGCTGCGGCTGCCGCCGTCGCGGCGGCGCTCGACGGCGGCTAGGAGTTTGCTTCCCGGCAGGCCACGCCGCCCGGCACGCACCGCAACTGCCGTTCGTTCTGCTGCCGCACCTCCGTTTGCCCAGCCCTGCCCTGCTCGCCTCTGCTCTGCTCTGTGCTCTCTGTGTTCTCTGTGGTTGTTTTGCTTCTGCAGCAGCAGCAAGGAACCACAGAGAACACCGAGGACACAGCGGCCAGACACCAAGGGCCCAGCAGCAGGCAGCGCCCAGGAGTCGCGCTGCCGCGGGGTGCAGTCCGCGAGCCGACGCGAGCGTGCATGGCCGGGAGCTCCCGCCGAGCGTCCGCGAATCCACCGAGCCGCCTGCGGTCGTCGGCTTCGCCCCAGCCGCGAATCCACGCACCGGATCGGCGCCCGTCCCGTGACGCAGACTCCGAGGCGCCCGAGCAGCAGTCCATTGCCTCGCGCCGGCGCACCGGCGACGCTACGCCGCGGACATGGCCCGCATCGTCGCCAGCATCTTCGCCGCGTCGCGGGAGCAGGTTGCGCGCGCCGCCGCGAAGGCGGCGATGGCCGGCGCCGATTGGCTGGAGCTGCGCCTCGATCGCTGGCCGCGCGGCGCCGACCTGACGTCGCTGTTCAGCGGCCTGCGCTTGCCGGCCCTGGTCGCGTGCCGGACGCCCGAAGACGGCGGCCACTACCGTGGCACGCTGGCCGAGCGCCGCGAGCTGTTGTCCGCCGCGCTGGACGCGGGCGCACAGGGCATCGACCTCGAAGGTTGGGAGTCGTGGCAGCCGCCGGCCGGCCGCTCGCGGCTGAAGCTGCGCATCCGCTCCTTCCACAGCTTCACCGGCGTGCCGAAGGAGCTCGACGCGATCCGCGCCAAGCTGCAGGCCAACCCCAACCAGATCGCCAAGATCGTCGTCACGACGCACGACCTCGCCGATGCCGCGCCGGTGTTCGATCTGCTGCGCGCCACCGACCAGCGCGAACAACCGACGGTGGCGTTCGCCCTCGGCCGCTCGGCCTGGCCGACGCGCGTCCTGGCGGCAGCGATGGGCGCGCCGCTCGTCTACGGCCGTGTCGACGACGGCGAGGAAGAGACCGCGCCCGGTCAGCCGTCGATCGCGCTGCTGCACGGACTGTTCCGCGTCCGCGAGCTCGGCCCGGACACGCAGGTCTTCGGTCTGATCGGCAATCCGGCGCTGCAGTCGCTCGGCCCTTGGCTGCACAACCGCATCTTCCGCCGCGCCGGCGTCGACGCGATCTACCTGCCATTCGAGACGTCGCGACCGGAAGCGGTCGTCGCGATGCTGCAGCAGGCGAACTTGCGCGGCGTGTCGGTGACCGCGCCACACAAGGGCGTGATGGCGGCCGGTTGCCGCGAACTGGACGAGGACGCCAAGGCGACCGATGCGGTCAACACGGTGCGGATCGGTCCCGACGGCCGCTGGAGCGGGCACAACACGGACGTCGCCGGCGTGCTGGCGGCGCTCGCCGTCGCCGGGGTGACGCGCGGTGACGGGCGGCGCGCATGCGTCCTCGGCGCCGGTGGGGCGGCGAGGGCCGGCGCCGTGGCGCTGGCCCGGCTCGGCTTCGGCGTGACCATCCTCGCGCGGACGCTCGACGCGATCCGCCCCTTCGCGGCTGCCAACGGTCACCAAATCGCCAGCATGTCGGCGGCCGTGCTGGGCGAACTCGCGCCCGCCGTGGTGGTGCAGGCGACGCCGGTCGGCGCCCGTGGCCGCGACGGCGAGGAACGCCTGCTGCCCGATTGGCGGCCCGACAAGGGCTGCGTCGTCATGGACATGGTCTACCAGCCCCGGCGGACGCGCTTCCTGCAGGACGCCGCGGCGGCCGGGGCGCGCACCGTCGACGGCATGGCGATGTTCCTGGCCCAGGCCAGCGCCCAGGCGCGCTGGTTCACCGGCGCGCAACTGCCGACGGAGTCGCTCGCCCGCCTGCTGGCCGGCGCGCCGGCGCTGGCGGACGCGTGAGCGCCGGCCGCGCGACGCCGCGACCCCGATCCGTTGCCGGACGCGGAGTCCGCGGTTGCGTTCGGCTATCCTTCGGCGCATGAGGTCAGGCATGGATCGATGCGTCGGACCGTCGTCGGGGCGGCTGGCGCGCGCGCAGGGGCGGTGGTGATGGAACGTACCGACGACGCGCTCGAAGCGGCGTTGCGCGGCGGCGAGGACGCAGCCCTCGGCACGCTGTTCGACCGTTTCCGCGACCGCTTGCATCGGATGGTGCACTTCCGGCTCGATCCGCGCCTCGTCGGCCGGCTCGACGCCGACGACGTGCTGCAGGAGTCCTACCTCGAAGCCGGCAAGCGGCTCGCCGCCTTCCGCGCCGACGACAAGCCGTTCCTGGTGTGGATCCGCCTGATCACGCAGCAGACGATGATCGACCTGCACCGCAAGCACCTCGGTGCCAAGATGCGCAGCGCCGGGCGCGAGGTGCTGGCGCCGGCGAGCGGCGCCATCTCCGGCTTCTTCGTCGGCAGCATCACGTCGCCCAGCGGGGCGGTGATGCGCGAGGAACTGCGGGCGCGGGTCGAGACGGCGCTGGCGAGCATGGACGAGATCGATCGCGAGGTGCTGCTGCTGCGTCACTTCGAGGAACTGTCCAACAAGGAGGCGGCGGCCGTCCTCGGCATCCAGGAGAACGCCGCCAGCAACCGATACGTGCGCGCGCTGACGCGGCTCAAGGGCCACCTCGGCGACCTCGGCCTGCAATGAGCTCGGACGACGCGACGACGCCCCGGGATCCGCTCGACCTGCTGGTCGAACAGTTCCTCGCGCGTCGCCGCGGCGAGCCGCAGCTGTCGGCGACGGCGTTCGCGCACGCCCATCCGGAGCACGCGGCGGCGTTGCTGGACCTGCTGCCGACGATCGTCGCGCTCGAGCAGCACAAGCGCGATCGGGCGTCGAGCGGCAGCTCCGGTCGCCGCGTCGCGGTGCCGCAGCTCGATCGGCTCGGCGACTTCCGCATCGTGCGCGAGATCGGTCGCGGCGGCATGGGCGTCGTCTTCGAGGCGATGCAGGAGTCGCTCGGCCGCAAGGTCGCGTTGAAGGTGCTGCCGCAGTCCGGCCTGCTGACCGGCAACCAGTTGGAGCGTTTCCGCCGCGAGGCGCAGATCGCGGCGCAGTTGCACCACAGCAACATCGTCCCCGTCTTCGGCAGCGGCGAGAGCGACGGCTACCACTGGTACGCGATGCAGTTCATCGACGGCCAGGGTCTCGACGCGTGGCGGCGGGCGCAGGCCGAGCAGCCGCCGCAGGGGCCGGGGGCCTGGCGCACGCGGGCGCGCTTCGTCGCGCGGCTCGGCGTGCAGGCGGCGAGCGCCCTGCACCACGCCCACTCGCTCGGCACGCTGCACCGCGACGTCAAGCCGGCCAACCTGCTGCTGCAGGGCGGCGACCACCTGTGGGTGACCGACTTCGGGCTCGCCAAGGCCCTCGAGGCCGAGGGGCTGACCCACTCGGGCGACCTGCTCGGCACGCTGCAGTACATGGCGCCGGAGCAGTTCGCCGGCCACTACGACGTCTGCAGCGAGGTGTACGCGCTCGGCGTCACCCTGCACGAGATGCTGACGCTGCAGCCGGCTTTCGTCGGCGCGACGCGCAGCGAGCTGATGGAGCGCATCCGGCAGCACCGGCTGGAGCCGCTGCGCCGCGCCTGTCCGGACCTGCCCATCGACCTCGCCGTCATCGTCGGCAAGGCCTGCGCCCGCGACGCGCGCGACCGCTACGCCGACTGCGCGGCGCTGGCGCGCGACCTGCAGGCGTTCCTCGACGACCGTCCCGTCGAGGCGCGGCCGCTGTCGGGCGTGGCGCAGGTCTGGCGCTGGTGCCGACGCAACCGGCTGGCGGCGGCGATGGCCGGTTCGACGCTGGCGGCCCTGCTCGTCGCCGGCGTGACCGGCTGGATCGGCTACGTCGGCACGCGCGAAGCCCTGGCCCGCGCCGAGAGGGAATCGCAGCGCGCCGAGGGCAACCTCGAGCTGACGCTCGCCGCCTTCGGCCGCGTGTTCGACGGACTCGTCGGCCTCGATCCGGCTCTGGCGCTGCACGAAGACGAGGAGACCGGCGAGGCGACGGTCCTGGTGCGGAGCGTCGATCCGCGCGACGTCGCGTTGCTGCAGGAGATGCTCGCGTTCTACGACCGGTTCGCGGCGCAGAACGAGGGCAACGTGGCGCTGCGCTTCGAGACGGCGCGCGCCTGCTGGCGCGTCGGCGCCATCCACGCGCGCCTGGGCACGCCGGCCAACCTGGAGGCGGCGGCGCGTTCCTACGAGCTCGCGCTCGCGCACCTCGCGGCCGTCGGCGATCGCGACGTCCGCCGCGAGCGCGCCGCGGTGCTCGTCGAGGCGGCCCAGCTGCTGCGCCGCCGCGGCGAGGCGGAGCCCGCACGGCGTCGGCTCGGCGAGGCCCTGACGCTGCTCGAAGCGCTCGCCGTCGACGGCGGGAAGGCGGCGCGCATCGATCTCGCGACGGTCCACTACCTGCTCGCGACGGATCCGCCCGCGGGGCGCCGGCCGGCGTTCGGGCCCGGCGGCCGGGGCGCCGAGACCGACCGCGAGCGCGATCGGGAGCGCCTGCCGGCGATCCGCGAGCACCTCGCGAAGGCGACGAGCCTCGTCGACGGCGTGCTCGCCGAGGATCCGACGTCGGCCGATGCGCAGTCGCTGCGGGCCCGCGCGCTGTTGTCGACGTCGCGCTTCGCGCGGCGGTCGGAGCCGGGCCGCGGTGACGGCGATCGCGACAAGGCGCAGGCGGCGGCGATCGAGGCGCTGCGCGCCGTCGTCGCGGCTCATCCCGAACGCGACGACGACCGGTTCGCACTGTGCCGCGTGCTGTTGGATCAGCAGCGACGCGAGGACGGACCGCGCGGCGGCCGTGAGCCGGCGTCGGCCGATCCGGTCGCGCTCCGCGAGGCGCTCGGGCACGCGCGCACGCTGGCGACCAAGCAGCCGTCGTTCCGCGAGTACCAGCGCCTGCTGGCGCAGGCCTGTTCGGCGCTCGGGCGCACGCTCGCCGGACGCGGCGACGGCGGGGAAGGCGAGTCGGCGCGCAAGGCGCGCGGCGCGGAGGCCGAGGCGTTGTTGTTGGAGGCGCTGCGCGCCGAGGCCCGGCTCGGCGGCGAGTCCGAGCCGCAGGACCGCGGGCTGCTCGTGCAGAACCTGCAGACCCGCCGGGCGCTGATCGCGCTGTTCGATGCGCAAGCCCGCCGCGACGACGCCAAGGTCCAGGTCGTCGAGCTGCTCGACCGGATCGAGGCGCTCGTCGGCGAACGCGCCAACCCGCCCCGATTCGGCGACTTGCTGCAAGGGCGCCCGGGGTCGTTCGACGCCGGATTGCGCGAGCAACTGCGCGGCGTGGTCGAGCGCATCAGCGACCCGGCGCTCGCCGAACGCCTGCGCGCGTTCACCGCCCGGTTGCCCGCGCGCGACGATGGCCCGCAGCCCGACGGCCGCAGGGGCCGCTGACGGGTCACGGGCCACGCGCGGCGTGCGCCCAGGAGTCTGCGTCACGAAAGGCTGCCCCGCCCGGCGCGCCTTCCGTGACGCAGACTCCTAGGCGCCGCGCCGGCGCATCAGGCCAGGATCGCGCGCGCGACCTTGCCCTCGACGTCCGTGAGGCGGAAGTCGCGGCCGGCGTGGCGGTAGGTGAGCCGCTCGTGGTCGAGGCCCAGAAGGTGCAGCAAGGTCGCGTGCAGGTCGTGCACGTGCATCGGGTCCTGCGTCGCGTAGTAGCCGTAGTCGTCGGTCGCGCCGTGGCTGTGGCCCTGCCGGACGCCGCCGCCGGCGAGGAAGTGCGTGAACGCGTGCGGATTGTGGTCGCGCCCGTTGCCTCCCTCGCTGGTCGGCGTGCGCCCGAACTCGCCGCCCCACCAGACCAAGGTGTCCTCCAGCATGCCGCGCTGCTCCAGATCGGTGATCAGGGCGGCGATCGGCTGGTCGACCTCGCCGGCGTTGCGGCGGTGGTCGGGCTCGAGGTTGCTGTGCTGGTCCCACCGGTAGCTGTGCGTGACCTGGACGAAGCGCACCCCGGCTTCCAGCAGTCTGCGCGCCATCAGGCACTGCCGACCGAAGTTCGCCGTGCGCTGGTCCTCGAGGCCGTACAGGCGCTTCGTCGCCGCGGTTTCGCCGTCGACGTCGAGCACGCCCGGGGCCTCCATCTGCATGCGGAACGCCAGTTCGAACGATTGGATGCGCGCGTCGAGCACGTCGTCGCCGGGGCGCGCCGCCGCGTGCTCGCCGTTGAGTTCCTGCAGCAGGTCGAGCATTCGCCTCTGACGGGGTGCTGGCATGTCGCCGCGGAGATGGCGAACGGCCGCCTGTGCGCTCGGAACGCTCGCGTTGCCGAGCGGCGTGCCCTGGTAGACGCCGGGCAGGAAGGCGCTGCTCCAGTTGTTGACGCCGCCGTGGCCGAGCGTCGGGCAGATGGTGACGAAGCCGGGCAGGTTCTGGTTCTCGCTGCCCAGGCCGTAGACCGTCCAGCTGCCGATCGACGGCCGCACGAACGTGTCGCTGCCGGTGTGGATCTTGAGCAGGGCGCCGCCGTGCGCGTCGTTGCTGCCGTGCAGGCTCTTGAGGAAGCACAGCTTGTCGACGACCGAGGCGACGTGGGGGAAGATCTCGCTGACCCATTGCCCGCTCTCGCCGTGCTGCCGGAAGGCGTACGGGGAACGCATCAGGTTGCCGGTCTCGGCGAAGGTCACGCGCGGCTTCGGAAACGGCAGCGGCTTGCCGTGGTCGCGCTGCAGCAGCGGCTTGTGGTCGAACGTGTCCACCTGCGACGGGCCGCCGTGCATGAACAGGAACACGATGCGCTTGGCCCGCGGCGCGAAGTGCGGCCGCCGCGGCCGCAGGTCGTCGCCCGCCGGGGTCGCCCCGCGCAGCAGGTCGCCGAGCGCGAGCGCGCCGAAGCCGCAGGCGGCCTGCCGCAGCAGCTGCCGGCGCGACGGCGGCAGCGAGGGGTCGCCAGCGCGGGGGTAGGTCATGGGTCAGTCCACGTAGAGGAACTCGTTGCTGGCGAAGATCGCCTGGGCGAGTCCGGCCCAGGCGGCGTCGTCGCCGGCTTCCGCCCGGACCGCCGCGAGCCACGACCGGGCCGCGGCGCCTTCGCGCTCCGCTGGCGTCCGGCACAGGGTCTCCCGCCACAGCCACCGGAGCGCGGCGTCGTCGTCGGCGCCGGCGGGCCGGCGCTGCGCCAGCGCCGTCGCCTGCTGCGCGACCTGCGGGGCGTTGAGCAGCAGCAGCGCCTGCGTCGCGATCGCGGTCGCCGGGCGCTGCTCGAGATGCACGCTCGGGTCGACGTAGTCGAACGCGGTGAACAGGTCGTACATCGCGTTGCGGATGATCGGCAGGTAGAGCGCGCGCCGCGGCGCGTCGTAGCGGGCGCGGTCGTTGCTCTGGTCGTTGGTCACGTACTCGCGATCGCCGGTCCCGAGCAAGGTGCCGCCGAGCGTGCGATCGAGCGTGCCGGCGACCGCGAACATCGCGTCGCGCACCGCCTCGGCGGACAGGCGCACGCGGTTCTGGCGCGCCAGCAGGCGGTTGTCGGGATCGCGTTCGCGCATGGTCGGCGGCGCGTCGCTGCCGAGTTGCCATGTCCGCGACAGCAGGATGCGCCGCCACAGCGCCTTCTGCGACCAACCGGACGCGCGCAGGTCGGCGGCGAGCCAGTCGAGCAGGTCGAGGACGCGCGGCTGGTCGCCGCGGCTGCCGACGTTGGACGGCGACCGGCTGAGGCCCTGGCCGAAGGCGCGTTGCCAGATGCGGTTGGCGAGCACGCGGGCGGCGAGCGCTTGTTCCGGCCGGAACATCCAAGCGGCCAACTCGGCGCGGCCGCTGCGCTCGGCGGGCATGGCCGTCTGAGTCACGAATGCGGCGAGCTCGGACAGCACGCCGCGCGGCGTCGGTTGCGCCGCCAGCGTCAGGTGGCTGCCGCGCAGGTGCACCGGCAGGTCGACGGGTTTGTCGTCGGCGACGCACATCACCGTCGGCGCGCGCGCCGGCACGGCCTGCTTGGCGGCCTCGCGCGCGTCGGCGAGTTGCTGCAGGCGCAGCGCCGTGTCCGGCGCGTGGAACGGGCGCAGTTCCGGCTCGGGAACGGCCAGCAGGCCGCCGCCGTCGTGCAACAGGCTGCGGGCGGCTTCGAGCAGCGGTTCGTCGAGGCGCAGCGGGCTCTTGTCGTCCTTCTTGGCGCGCTGCGCGGCTGTCGCGGCAGCGTCCGCGGCGGCGAAGAAGACCTGTGCGCGGGCGGCGAGTTCGCGCGGCGTCGCCGGCGGCTGACCGCCGAGCAGGATCGCGGCGAGGCCGCCCTTGCCCTGCGCCGCGCCGGCGCGGACGGCGAAGGCGGCTTCGTCGCCGTCGCACAGCTCGCGCCAGAACCGCAGCACCGCGTTGCTGGCGCCGGTGGCCAGCGCGGTGGCCGCCTGCCGCACGACGGGCGCCAGCAGGTCGCCGTCGGCCGCGGACGCCGCGGGCGTCAACAACACGGCGTCGAGATGGGGCACGTGGGGGCCGACGGCCTCGAGCCGCACGGTGTGCGCGCCGGCCGCGAGGTCCACGGATGCGACGGCGTGCCACTGCTGGTGCTCGGCGCGCCAGCCACCGGTCGTCGCCGCCAACGCGGCCTCGGCGACCACGGCGTCGTCGAGGCGAACGCGCATCGGCCGCGACTCCTGCGCTGCGAAGCGCACCGCGAGCTGGTAGCGGCCGGCAGCCGGCGCCGCCACGCGCCACGCGGCGAACTGCTCGCCGCCCTGGTGGGTGTGCAGGATCTTGGTGGCGCCGTCGCCGTACAGGCGGTCGTCAGCGCCGAGGCTCGTCGCGGTCGCGTCCTCGGCCTGCACGAAGACGGAGCGACGCAGCAGGTCGTGGCCGGCGAGCAGGTAGCGGCCGGCGTCGCCGACGATGCGGGCGCGCAGTTCCGCGGCCGCGCCAGCCGCAGCCGCCGCGTAGGCCTTCTCGGCGTCGTCGCGGCGCGCTTCCGCGGCCTTGCGCGCGGCCACGGCGGCGTCGCTGGCGGCTTCGCGGTCGAACCAGCGCGAAACGTGGTCGAGATGGTGGAAGCTCTTGCTGCTGCGGAAGACGCCGGCGAGCGCGTAGTAGTCGGCCGTCGGGATCGGATCGAACTTGTGGTCGTGGCAGCGGGCGCAGCCGATCGTCAGGCCGAGCACCGTGCGGCCGACGAGGTCGTCCTGCTCGGCGACGGTGTGGAGCACGAGCTTCTCCTTGTCCTGCTCGGCGAGCATGCGCGGACCGAGCGCGAGGAAGCCGGTGGCCACGTACCCGTCGACGCCGACGGCGGGATCGTCGGCCAGCAGGTCGCCGGCGATCTGCATGGCGACGAAGCGGTCGTACGGCAGGTCGTGGTTGTGCGCCTGCACGACCCAGTCGCGGTAGCGCCAGGCGTTGCCGAAGGCGAGGTTCTCGTCGAGGCCGTTGCTGTCGCTGTAGCGCGCGAGGTCGAGCCAGGCGCGCGCTTGGTGCTCGCCGTAGTGCGGCGAGGCGAGCAGGCGATCGACCACGCGCGCGAATGCTCCTGGCGCGGAATCGGCGAGGAAGGCGTCGACCTCGTCCGGGGTCGGCGGCAAGCCGGTCAGCGCGAAGGTGGCGCGGCGGATCAGCGTGCGCTCGTCGGCGGCGGCGACCGGCGTCACACCGGCGGCGTCGAGACGGGCGCGCACGAAGCGGTCGATCGGGTGCGCGTTCCAGGCGCTGTCGGCGACCGTCGGCGGCGTCGCCGTTCGCCACGGCCGGAAGGCCCAGTCGGGATCGCAGGCCTCCTGCGCGAGCGCTGGCGCGGCGGCGAGGAGGGCGGCGGCGGCGACGAGGTTGGGACGCATGCGCGCGAGCGCGGCCGTGGCTGCTCGACCGCGGCGTCACCATACTGACGGGCTCGACCATGCCTCGCCTCGCTTTGTCGCGCGTTTGTCTCGCTCTCCTCGTGGTCGCCTGCGGCGTCGCGCCGCGCGACGACTGGCGTCCGTGGTCGATGAAGGGCGCTTCGAGCTTGCGCGGCCTCGCGGTCGTCGACGCGTCGGTGGCATGGGTGAGCGGCAACAACGGCGCGATCTGGCGCACGACCGACGGCGGCGCGGACTGGCTCTACCGTGCGCCCGTCGACGCCGCGGCCTGGGACTTCCGCGACGTCGAAGCCTGGGACGCGCAGCGCGCGCTGGCCATGGTGGCCGGCACGCCGGCGCGCGTGCTGCGCACCGACGACGGCGGCTTGTCGTGGCGGACGGTGCTCGCGGACGATCGGCCGGGTGCGTTCTTCGACGCGATGGCGTTCCAAGGCGACGTCGGCGTGCTGTTCGCGGATCCGATCGATGGCGCGTTTGGCGTGTGGACGACGCGCGACGGCGGCGCGTCGTGGCAACCAGTGCCGGCCAACCAGTTGCCCGCGCCGTTGCCGGGCGAAGCGGCGTTCGCGGCGAGCGGTTCGTGCGTCGCGGTGACCGGCGAGCCGGGGCGCGAGACCTTCTGGATCGCCACCGGTGGCGGCGCGCGCGCGCGGCTGCTGCGCGGCGACGCGACCGGTTGGTCGGTGCAGGACCTGCCGCTGCCGGCCGGCGCGAAGTCGCGCGGCGCCTTCGGCCTCGCCTTCCGCGGCGCACGCGGCCTCGTCGTCGGCGGCGACTATGCCGACCCGGCGGTCGGCGGCGCGGCGCAGACTGCGGACGGCGGCCGCACGTGGACGGCGGTCGAGGGGTTCGGCGGCTTCCGGTCGGCGGTCGCGTGGCTCGACGACGAGACGGCGCTCGCGGTCGGCTCGCACGGCACGACGCAGTGGCGCGTCGACGGTGCGTCGGTGACGCCGATGGGGTACCACGCCTGTGCGGTCGGTCGGGACGGCAGCGTCTGGGCCGCCGGCCATGCTGGCCACGTCGCGCGCCGCTTCGGTTGGCCGCGCCAGCCGCTCGCGCTCGCGCGCTTGTTCAGCGACCACATGGTCGTCCCGGTCGGCAGCGCCGTGACCGTGCGCGGCACGGCGACGGCCGACACCGTCGTCGCCGTCACCGCTTCGTGGGGTGCCTCCGGTCGCGCTCGTGTCGGCGCCGACGGGCGCTTCGCGGTCCAGCTGGCGACGCCGTCGGCGCCGGGCGGGCCACACAGCTTCGCCGTCGTGTGCGACGGCCAGCGCATCGAAGTGGGCGACGTGCTCGCCGGCGACGTCTGGTTGGCGTCCGGCCAGAGCAACATGGAGATGCAGCTCGGCAAGGCGGGCTGGAGCCAGGGCATCGACGGCCACGAAGCGGCGATCGCCGCCGCCGACTTGCCGACGCTGCGCGTGTTCACGGTGCCGCGCCGGCCCAGCGACGTGCCGCTCGCCGACTGCGAGGGCAGCTGGCAGGTCTGCTCGCCGGCGGTGGCGCACGAGTTCTCGGCCGTCGGCTTCCACTTCGCCCGCGCGCTGCAGGAGGCGCGCAAGCGTCCGGTCGGCCTCGTCGTCAGCAGTTGGGGCGGCACGGTCGCCGAAGCGTGGACGAGCGCCGATGGCCTGCGCGACTTTCCCGAGTTCCGCGGACCACTGGCAGCGCTGCGGCGCGGCCCCGACGCGACGCCCGCGGCGCAACGCGCCGCGTTCTGGCGGGCGATCGCGGCCGCTCAGGGCGGCGAGTTCGCGCCGGTGGCGATGCCGGACGTCTGGTCGCGCTCGGGCCTCGCCGACTTCGACGGCCTGGCCGAGTACCGCGTCGCGATCCGCGTGCCGCCGCAATGGGCGGGTCGCGCGTGCGTCCTCGAGCTCGGAACGATCGACGACATGGACGTCGCGACGTGGGACGGCGAGCGCATCGGCGGCATGGACCGCGAGGGGGCGTGGGCGACGCCGCGCGCCTACGCGGTGCCGGCGCGGTTGGTCGCCGCTGGCGACCACGAACTGCGCCTGCGCGTCGCGGACACCAGCGGCGAGGGCGGACTCGCCGGCCCGTCCGAGGCCCTGCGGTTGGTCCTGGCCGACGCGCCGGCCGAGGCGATCGCGCTGCGCGACGGCTGGCAGCGGCGTCGGCTCGCGGCGTTGGGGGAACTGCCGCCGTGGCCGCGCGAGGGCGGACCCAACCGGGCCAGCGTGCTGTGGAACGGCATGATCGCGCCGCTGCAGCCGTTCCCGTTCGCCGGCGCGATCTGGTACCAGGGCGAGAGCAACCGCGGCCGCGCCGAGCAGTACGCGCGGCTCATGCCGGCGCTGGTGCGCGACTGGCGGCGGGGCTTCGGCGAGCAGTTGGGCTTCCACTGCGTCCAGATCGCGCCGTTCGGCTACGACGGCGACACCGGCCAGACCGCCGAGCTGCGCGCGGCGCAGGCGGCGATCCTCTCGCTGCCGAACACGGGCATGGCGATCACGCTCGACGTCGGCGACGCCAAGGACATCCACCCGCGCGACAAGCGTCCGGTCGGCGAGCGCCTCGCGGCGCTGGCGCGGGCCCGGACGTACGGCGACGCCGTGCCGTGCGAAGGCCCCGTGCTCGTCGCGGCGCGGCGCGACGGCGAGCGCGCCGTGCTGTCGTTCCGGTGCGATGGGGAGCTGGTCCTCGCCGGCGACGGCGGCGGCTTCGAACTCGCCGGCGCCGACGGTGTCTTCCGGCCCGCCACGGCCCGCGTCGTCGGTGGCGCAGTCGAGTTGCGCGCTGCGGCCGTGCCCGCGCCAGCGGCCGTGCGCTATGCCTGGGCGGCCATGCCGCCTTGGTCGCTGGCGTCGTCGCACGGCTTCCCGGCGGCGCCGTTCCGGGCGGCGCTGCGGTGAACCGCCGGTCTTTCCGCCAGCCGCCGGGCGGCTAGTCTGTTCGCGCCCCATGGACGAGTTTGCCCTGCACGCAGCGTTCACCGTCGCGACCCCAGGCGGCCCGCAACTCCAACCAGGCGAGTTGCACGTCTGGGCCGTGCCGCTCACCGGCGATCCCGAGCAGCTCGGCGCGCACCTGTCGAAGGCGGAGAACCAGCGGTTGTCGCGGTTCCACTTCGCCGACCATCGCCGGCGCTACCAGATCGGCCACGGCGCGCTGCGCTCGATCCTGGCCGGTTACCTCGGCTGCGGCCCGGCGGACGTCGAGTTCGCCAGCGGCCCGCGCGGCAAGCCATACCTCGCCGGTCCGGGGCCGCACTTCAACCTGTCGCACAGCGGCAAGCTGGCGCTGATCGGCGTCGCCAACTTCGAGCTCGGCCTCGACCTGGAGAAGGTGCGCCGGCTCGACAGCCTGACCGAGATCGCCCGCAAGCACTTCTCGGCGAGCGAGTTCGCGGCGCTCGATGCGCTGCAGGGCGACGCGCGCGAACTGGCGTTCTACCGCTGTTGGACGCGCAAGGAGGCGTACATCAAGGCGGTCGGCGAGGGCCTGTCGATGCCGCTCGACATCTTCGACGTCAGCCTCGACGAGCAGCCGCGGTTCCTGGCGATCCGCGACGGCAAGGAGGACGCGGCGCGCTGGTCCCTGTTGGACCTGTCACCGGCCGCCGACTTCGTCGCCGCCGCGGCGATGCGCCAGCACGGCGTGCGCGTGCAGCGTCACCGGTTGGCGGGTTCCTGAGCCGGCGCGGCGGCGGGCGCAGGGACCGGCGCGAGCACGTCGCGCGGCAGTGCCGTCGGGTCCTCGCCGCGCAGCACGGCCTCGCGCACCGCCGTCGGCAGGTCGGCCAGCAGCACGCTGCATACGTCGATGCCGCCGCCGAGCCACCATGGCCCGCCGTACCAGACCTCGATGTAGGCGCGGTCGCCGGTGCGGCCGATCCACGTGGTCGTGCGCACCGTCGCCGGTTCGGCGGCGGCGCAGAGGCGCGTGAAGGCCTTGCCGTCGACGCGCTTGTGCGCGCCGGCGGCGCAGGCGGCGAGCGGCAGCAGCGACAGCGGCAGCAGCGCCGAGCGGTGGGGGCGGATCATCGGGCCTTCACCTTCACCTGTTCGCCGCAGGCGTTCAACAGCGCGCGCAGCCGGTCGAAGTCGGGGTGGCGCATGCGCACGTAGGCGTTGGCCATGTAGCCGGCCTCGACGCCCTGCGTCGGCGTGCCGGCCGGCGGCAGGTGGCTGTCGAGGATCCACTGGCCGTGCTCGCGCTGGAACCGGTCCCAGCCCTCGTAGCGGTCGATCACGCCGTCCTTGTCCGGCCGCAGCGCGATCATGCCGGCGGCGTACTTGCGGCTGGGCTGGAACGGCACGCTCTCGTGCACGATCGCGTGCGCCCACGCCGCGTAGAGGTCGAACTCGTTGGCGGCGCAGTACAGGTCCCACACGCCGACGCCCGGCGGCCGGCAGCCGATCTCGGAGAACTTCAGGCCCTTCTGGCCGAAGAACCACTCCATGTGCGTCGGCGAGGTCCAGACGCCGAGCGCCGTGCAGACCTTCTGGCCGAAGGCGCGCAGTTCCTTGTAGCTGTCCTGCTCGATGCGGTTGCTGACCACGATCTGCGGGCTGATCCAGCGCGTCCGCATCGCCTCCAGCACGTTGGGGTAGTAGTGGCTGACGAAGTCGAGCACGACCTTCCCGTTGACGGTGATGGTGTCGTAGAAGCCCTCGTGGCCGTCGAGGAACTCCTCGATCGCGACCTCACGGCCGCTGCCGACGCGCAGCGTCTCGCAGGCCGCGCGCAGCGCCGCGTCGTCGCCGCAGCGGGTGGCGCCCGACGCGCCGGCGCCGTCGATCGGCTTGAGGATCAGCGGGTAGCCGTTGGCCTTGGCGAACGCCTCGGCGTCGGCGACCGAGCGCACGCGCGCGCTGGCGGCGCAGCCGAGCCCGGCCGCGCGCACCGCGTCCTTCATCGCCGGCTTGTCGCGGCAAAGCCACGCCGTCTGCGACGTCGTGCCGTGGATGCCGAGCTTCTCGCGCACGTGCGCGGCGGCCATCACGTGCGCCTCGACCGTCGCCTCGAGCCGGTCGATGCGGGCGCGCTGGGCGAGGCGCTTGCACGCCTCGGCGAGCGCGTGCTCGTCGACCACCGAGCGCACGCGCTCGTACTGGAAGACGTCGTCGCGCAGCTCCGGCGGCAGCGCCTCCGGCGGCCGCTCGCTGATCGCGGACACGCGCGCGCCGGTGCTCAGCAGGCCGCGCAGGAACTCGCGCTGGTTCTTGGGGAAGCAGGGTTCGATCAGGACGACGTGCATGGCGGTTGTAGGCGGGCGGGGGTCGAAGCCGGTCGATCAGGGGCCGATCGGTCTGCGGCCCGTCGTTCAGAGGCCGGTCAGGGAGCGGTAGAGGGCGACGTACTCGGGCCCCTGACGGTCCCACGAGAAGTCCTTCTGCATGCCGTTCTTCATCAGCTGCTGCCAGCCCTTCTGGTCGCGCCAGTTGCGCAGCGCCCAGTCGATCGTGCCGGCCAGCGCCTTGCTGCTGTACTCGTCGAACAGGAAACCGGTGCCGGTGCGGGTGGCGGGATCCCAGGGCTCGACGGTGTCGGCCAGCCCGCCGGTACGGCGCACGATCGGCGGCGTGCCGTAGCGGAGGCTGTACATCTGGTTGAGCCCGCACGGCTCGAAGCGGCTCGGCATCAGGAAGACGTCGCTGCCGGCCTCGATCCAGTGCGCGAGGTCTTCCTGGAAGCCCCGGAAGATGCCGACCTTGCGCGGCCAGGTGTCGCGCAGCCACTGGAAGTACTTCTCGTGCTTGTCCTCGCCGGAGCCGAGCACGCACAGGCGCATGTCCTCGCGCTGCAGGAAGACCGGGATGGAGTCGGCGAACAGCTCGAAGCCCTTCTGCGCGGTCAGGCGCGACACCACGCCGAAGACCGGCGCGCGCGGGTCGTGCGGCAGCTGGAAGCGCTGCAGCATCGCCGCCTTCATCTTCGCCTTGCCGCCGAGGTCGGCGGCGGAGTAGTGGTGCGGGATGCGCGGGTCGTCGGCGGGATTCCACTCGCCGTAGTCGACGCCGTTGACGATGCCGACGAGGTCGCCGCTGCGCCCCCGCAGCAGTTCGTCCATGCCCATGCCGTGCTCGGCGGTCTGGATCTCGCGGGCGTACGTCTTCGACACCGTCGTCACGCGGTGGGCGTGCAGCACGCCGGTCTTGAGGAACGACACCTTGCCGTCGCGCAGGTCGCCGTGGTGCACGTGCGCGCGCTGGTCCCCGAGGCCGACGACGTCGAGGGTCGACTGGTCGAACAGGCCCTGGTAGCCGATGTTGTGGATCGTCAGCACCGTCTTCGTGGCGCCGAACATGCGATCCCAGGCGTACACGGTGCGCAGGTACAGCGGCAGCAGCGCCGTGTGCCAGTCGTTGCAGTGCACGACGTCCGGGGCCCACTGCAGCCGCTGGCAGGTCTCCAGCACGGCGCGCGCCAACAGGGCGAACCGCAGCGGCTCGTCGCCTTCCTCGGTGTAGATGCCGTCGCGGTCGTAGAGCTCCTTGCAGTCGACGAAGTGCACCAGCACGTCGCTCTGCGGCAGCGGCGCCGTGCGGATCGAGAAGCGGATCGTCCGCTGCGGGAAGCGGACCTCCAGGTCCTGCGCGCCGGGCAGCGGCTGTGTCGCGAGCCCGGAGGCCGCGATCTTGCGGTAGTAGGGCAGGAAGATGCGCACGTCGTGCCCGGGACCCTGCGGCGCCTTGCGGCCGAGCCACCGCCCGAGCCCGAGCAGCACGTCGGCGAGGCCGCCGGTCTTGGCGAACGGCGCGACTTCGGATGCGCAGAGGGCGAGGCGCAGCGGACGCATGCGCAGGATGTTGGCACGGCCCGCCCGCGCGTGCCACGGCAAAGCCTGCGGCTGCGGACTGTGGCCCACTGCCGCGCATCGCCGTGGCAGGCGACCGCGGCTCGGGCTACCGTGGCGAGGACGCATGCACGTCTGCTTCGTCATCCCGTTCGCGATGGAGAACACGCTGCGCTTCGCGCGCGCCGCCGCCGCGCTGCCCGGCGTCCGCGTGAGCGTGGTGTCGCAGGAGCCTGCCGAGCGGTTCCCCGCGGACTTCCGCGGCGCGCTCGCCGGCTTCGAGCCCTGCGTCGACGCCATGAAGCCCGACTTGCTGGCCAACGCCGTCGAGGCGCTGGGCAAGCGGCTCGGTCCGGCCACGCGCCTGCTCGGCATCCTCGAACCCCTGCAGGAGTCGCTGGCGGCGGTGCGCGAGCAGCTGCGCATCCGCGGCATGGACGCGCAGACGGCCCGCAACTTCCGCGACAAGTCGCGGATGAAGGACCTGTTCGGCGCGCACGACCTGCCGTGCGCCCGGCACCGGCTCTGCGCGTCGGTCGCCGCGGCGCAGGAGTTCGCCCGCGAGGTCGGCTACCCGCTCGTCGGCAAGCCGCCGGCGGGGGCCGGCGCCAAGGCGACGGCCCGCCTCGCCGACGACGCGGCGCTGGTCGCGTTCGCGCAGTCGCTGCGGCCCGCGCCCGGCCGCGAGGTGCTGCTGGAGGAGTTCGTCACCGGCCGCGAGTTCTCGTTCGACACCGTCACCCTGCACGGCCGCCACGTCTTCCACAACGTCTGCTGCTACCACCCGACGCCGCTGCAGGTCATGGAGAACCCGTGGATCCAGTGGGCCGTGGTGCTGCCGCGCGACCTGTCGGGTCCGGAGTTCGCTGCGATCCATCGCGACGGCCCGCGGGCGCTCAGCATGCTCGGCATGTGGAACGGCATGTCGCACATGGAGTGGTTCCGCCGCGCCGACGGCAGCATCGCCATCGGCGAGGTCGCGGCGCGGCCGCCGGGCGCGCAGTTCACCACCCTGATCGGCCTGGTCACGGGCGTCGACATGTACCGCGCCTTCGCCGAACTGATGGTGTTCGAGACCTTCACGCCGCCGCCGCGGCGGTTCGCCGCCGGCGCGGCCTACCTGCGCGGCCAGGGCGGCGGCAAGGACGCGACGATCCGCGCCGTGCACGGCCTCGACGCCGTGCGGCGCGAACTCGGCGAGGTCGTCGTCGAGGTCAAGGAGCCGCAGGTCGGTAAGCCGGCCGCCGCGACCTACGAAGGCGACGGCTACGTGCTGGTCCGCCACCCCGACACGGCCACCGTCGAGCGCGCCGTCCAGCACGTCGTCCGCACCGTTCGCGTCGAACTCGCCTGATCGGAGCCCGCCCCACGCCATGCACGTCGTCTTCCTGAGTCCCGGTTTCCCCGCCGAGATGCCGCTGTTCGTGCGCGGCCTCGCCAAGGTCGGCGCCAAGGTCCTCGGCGTCGGCGACCAGCCGGCGAGCGCGCTGCCGCGCGAAGCGCGCGAGGCGCTGACCGACTACCTGCAGGTCGCCAGCTTCGGCGACGAGAAGCAGGCGGCCGAGCAGATCCACGCCTGGCTGCGCGGCCGCTCCGTCGACCGCGTCGAGTGCCTCTGGGAGCGGCTGATGTACCTCGCCGCGAGCCTGCGCGAGCGCTTCGGCCTGCCGGGCATGAGCAAGGCCCAGACCGAGGTCTTCCGCGACAAGGAGACCATGAAGCAGGCGGTCGAGAAGGCAGGCCTGCGCGTGCCGCGGCACGGCAAGGCGCGCACCGTCGCGGAGGCGTGGGCGCACGTGGAAGGCATCGGCTATCCGGCGATCGTCAAACCGATCGACGGCGCCGGCAGCAAGGACACGTACCGCTGCAACGACAAGGCGGAGTTCGCCGCGGCATTGGAGAAGGTGCGCCACATCGACGTGCTGTCGGTCGAGGAGTTCATCGAGGGCGAGGAGCTGACCTACGACACGGTCTGCGTCGATGGCCGCATCCTGTTCGAGAACGTCGCCTGGTACCGGCCCAAGCCCATGGTGCTGGCGCAGAGTCCGTGGATCTCGATGCAGAACATCTGCCTGCGCGACCTGACGCAGGAGCTGCCGCGCCCCGGCGTCGAGCTCGGCCGCAAGGTGATCGAGGCGCTCGGCTTCGGCACCGGCTTCACGCACATGGAGTGGTTCCGCACGCCGAAGGGCGAGGCGGTGTTCGGCGAGATCGGCGGCCGTCCGGCCGGCGCGCGCCTCGTGCACGCCATGAACTATGCCTGCGACTGCGATCTGTTCGCCGGCTGGGCCGAGGCCGCCTGCTACGGCCGGCTCAGCCAGGACACGAGCCGCAAGTACAACGCGTCGATGATCTTCAAGCGCGGCCAGGGCGAGGGCGTCGTGAAGGAGCACCGCGGGCTGAAGGAGCTGATGCAGCGCTACGGCCAGCACGTCGCCACCATCGAGTTGACGCCGATCGGCGAGCCGAAGCGCGACTGGCGCAAGGTCGTGGTCGGCGACGGCTGGGTCGTCGTGCGGCACCCGGACCTCGCGACGACGCTGGAGATGTCCGAGCGGTTCGTCAGCGACCTCGTCGTGGTGGCCGGGTGAGCGCACCGCGCCTCGCCGTCCTGGCGCTCTTCGCCCTCGCTGCGTGCGGCCCGGCATCACGGGGCGCTGGCGCGTCTGCCGGCCAATCCGCGGCGCGCCCGCCGAAGCCGGTCCGCCTCGTCGCCGCGGCCGCGGCCGCGCTGCCGACGAAGGTCGCCGTCAGCGGCCTGCTGGCAGCGCAGGAGGAACTGGTGCTCGGCATGGAGGTCGGCGGTCGGCTCGCGTCGCTCGCGTGCGACGTCGGCGACGCGGTGGCCGCAGGTCAGCTGCTCGCCGCGCTCGACGAGCGGGACTTCCAGTTGGCGATCGAACGCGCCGAGGCGGGGGTCGCCGCCGCCGAGGCGCGGCTCGGCCTGGGGCCCGACGCGCCGCTCGACCGCTTCGACCTCGAACGCGCGCCGAGCGTGCGCGAAGCCCAGGCCGTGGTGGTGGAGGCGCAGCTCAACCGCGAGCGCGTGGCGAAGCTGGTCGAGGGTTCGCTGCAGGCGGCCGCCCAGCTGGAGACCGCGACGGCCGTATTGGCGGTGGCCGAGAACCGGCTGCAGCGCGCGCGCGACGACGTGCGCACGTGGCTCGCCGAGGCGCAGCTGCGCCGCATCGAGCGCACCCAGGCGCAGAAGCGCCTGCGCGACGCGCAGGTCAAGGCGCCGTGGGCCGGGCGCGTCGCCGTCCGCCACGTCGCGGCGGGACAGGTCGTCCAGGCGGGCGCTGCGGTGGTGACGCTGTTGCGCACCGAGCCGCTGCGCCTGCGGATGCGCGTGCCCGATCGCCTCGCCTTCGGCGTCGCCGCCGGCCAGCGTGTCGAGTTCACCGTCGACGGCGCCGACGGCGTCGACCGCGTCGGCAAGGTCGTTCGCGTCGGCCCGGCGATCGACCGCGACGATCGCACGCGGCTGGTCGAGGCCGAGGTCGGTAACGCCGACGGCGCGCTGCTGCCGGGAGCGTTCTGCCGCGCCCGCATCGTCGTCGCCGAAGCCTCGCCCGTGGTCACCGTGCCGAAGGCGGCGGTGGCGACCTTCGCCGGCGTCGACCGCGTCTTCACGGTCGCCAAGGACAAGGACGGCGCGCTGCGCGCCAAGGGCGTGCTGGTCGAGCTGGGCCGGCCGGTCGGCGACGCGGTCGAGGTGGTGCGCGGCGTCGCCGTCGGGGACCGCGTCGTCGCCGAGTCGCTCGGCCTCGCACCCGAGGCGCTGGTCCAGGTCGTGGAGTAGCCGTGCGCAAGCTCGCCGACGTCTGCATCCACCGCCCGGTCTTCGCCACCATGCTGATCCTGGCGATGGTGGTCGCCGGCGCGGTCGGCTTCCGCTTCCTCGCCGTCGACCGGTATCCGGCCTACGACCTGCCCACGGTCACGGTGCGCACGGAGCTGCCGGGCGGGGCGCCGGAGGAGGTAGAGGTCGCGGTCACGTACCCGATCGAGGAGATCGTCAACACCGTCGAGGGCATCCGCGAGCTGCGCTCGATCTCGGGCGCCGGCACCTCGCTGGTGCTGGTCACCTTCGACCTCGGCCGCGACATCGACGCCGCCGCGCAGGACGTGCGCGACCGCGTGTCGCAGGCCATGCGGCGCCTGCCCGAGGAGTGCGAACCGCCGGTGGTCAGCAAGGTCGACAGCGACAGCTCGCCGGTGCTGACGCTGGCGCTCGCCGGCGACCGGCCGCTGCGCGAGCTGTCGGAGTTCGCCGACAAACGGCTCAAGCGCGTGCTGGAGCGCGGCCGCGGCGTCGGCGAGGTGCGGCTGGTCGGCGACCTCGAGCGCACGATCAACGTCTGGCTCGACGCCGACCGCATGGCCGCCTACGACCTGCCCGTCGAGGTCGTCAGCGCCGCGATCCGCCGGCAGAACAGCGACGTGCCGGGCGGCAACGTCACCGACGACCAGCGCGAACGCACGCTGCGCACGCTCGGCCGCGTGCTCGACCCGGCCGCGTTCCGGAACCTGACGATCGCGCGCCGCAACGGCGTCCCGGTCGAGCTAGGCGACGTCGCCCGCATCGAGGACGGCACCGCGGAGGCGCGGTCGCTGGCGCGTCTCGACGGCGTGCCGACCGTGGTGCTCGAGGTGCGCCGGCAGTCGTGCGCCAACTCCGTCGCCGTCATCGACGGCGTGCTCGCGGCGATCGACGCGCTGCGGGCGCAGCTGCCGCCGGACCTGCGGCTCGAGGTCGTGCGCGACCAGTCGCGCTACATCCGCGCCGCGCTGCACGAGATCCAGTTCCACCTCGTCGTCGGCTCGCTGCTGGCGGCGCTCGTGGTGCTGTGGTTCCTGCGCAGCTGGCGGGCGACCCTGATCGCCGGCGTGGCCATCCCGGTTTCGGTGGTGGCGACGTTCGGCGTCATGTGGGCGCTCGGCTTCACGCTCAACGGCGTGACCATGCTGGCGCTGGTGCTCATGGTCGGCGTCGTCATCGACGACGCGATCGTCGTGCTGGAGAACGTGCAGCGCTGGGCCGACGAGAAGGGCCTGCCGCCGTTCCAGGCCGCCCGCGAGGCGGTCGGCGAGATCGCGCTCGCGGTGCTGGCGACGACGCTGAGCCTCGTCGTGATCTTCGTGCCGGTCTCGTTCCTCTCCAGCATCACCGGCCGCTTCCTCTACCAGTTCGGCATCACGGCGGCGGTGGCGGTGCTGTTGTCGCTGGTCGTGTCGTTCACGCTGACCCCGGCGATGTGCGCGCGGCTGGTCAAGCCGGCGCGCGGCGGCGCTTCGGCCCACGCCGGCGGCGGCCGCTGGTCGGAGCGGCGCTACGCCGGGGCGCTGCGCTGGAGCCTGCGCTGGCCGTGGCTCGTCGTGCTCGTCTCGGCCGTCGTGGTGGCCAGCACCGTCGTCGTCGCCGGCAAGGTGCGCCAGGACTTCATCCCCAGCGACGTCGACGAGGGCGAGTTCGAGATCAACGTCAACGGCCCCGACGACGCCAGCCTCGCCGCGATGGACGGCGTGATGCGCGCGGTCGAAGCGGAGCTGGCGCAGGTGCGCGCCGTGCGCGTGGCGCTGACGCAGGTGGGGGGCGGGTTCCTCAGCGGCCTGTCGAACGGCAGCGTCTACGTGCGCATCGCGCCGCACGACGAGCGCCGTTTGTCGCTCGCGCGCCTGTGGCAGGCGACGCTCGCGGGCGACCCGGCGGCGGCGTTCCGCGGCAACTACACACAGCGTGAGGTCATGGCGGAGATCCGCCAGCGCCTGCGCAAGCTGACCGACGTGCGCATCTCGGTGCGCAACCAGCGCAGCTTCAACCTCGGCGGCGGCCCGTTCCCGCTCGACTTCGCGATCCGCGGTCCCGACCTGCCGACGCTGGCGACGGCGGTCGAACAGCTGCGGGTGACGGCGAGCAAGGTCGGCTCGATGATCGACCTCGACACGACGCTGCGACTGCGCCGGCCAGAGCTGCGCGTGCAGATCGACCGGCCGCGCGCCGCCGAGCTCGGCGTGTCGACTACGGACATCGCCACGGCGCTGCGGCTGATGGTCGGCGGCGTGACCGAGGTGTCGCGCTTCCGCGATCCCCGGCTCGACGAAGAGTACGACGTGCGGCTGCGCGTGCGCGAAGCCGACCGCCAGCGCGTCGAGCGCATCGGCGAACTGCTGGTCGGGCGCGGCGACGGCGGCACCGTGCGCCTCGACAACCTCGTGCGCATCGAGCCGGCGACCACGTCGTCGCGCATCGACCGCATGGACCGTCAGCGGCAAGCGAGCCTGCGCGGCAGCCCGGCCCCCGGGGCAGCGCTCGCCGACGCGGTCGCCGACCTGCGGCGCCTCGCCGGCGAGCTGCAGCTGCCGACCGAGTACTCCACGGCCGTCGCCGGCAGCGCGCGCGAGCTGGAGCAGGCCGGCGGCGAGTTCGTCGGCGCCTTCCTGCTCGCGATCGCGTTCATGTACATGATCCTCGCGGCGCAGTTCGAGAGCTTCACCCAGCCGCTGATCATCCTGCTGGCGATCCCGGTCGCGGCGCCGTTCGCGCTGCTGTCGCTGTGGGCCACCGGCGAGACGCTCAACCTCTACTCGGCGCTCGGCATCCTCGTGCTCTTCGGCATGGTGAAGAAGAACGCCATCCTGCAGGTCGACCACACGAACCAACTGCTCGCCGCCGGCCTGCCGGCGGCGGACGCGGTGGTGCAGGGCAGCCGCGACCGCCTGCGGCCGATCCTGATGACCACGCTCGCGTTCGTCGCCGGCATGCTGCCGCTCGCGGTCGGCGCCGGGCCGGGCGCCGAGGAGCGCAAGGCGATCGCCATCGTCGTGATCGGCGGCCAGTCGATGTGCCTCGTGCTCAGCCTGCTGCTGACGCCGGTGGTGCAGTGGCTCGGGCTGCGTCGCAAGGCGTCGGCGCGCGACTGACGAGCCGGGGCGAGGCGCCCGGCGCACGCGGCGCAGCCCGATCGCCCCGACGCGAGCAGGCGACGTGGCCTTCCGTGGCGCAGGCCCCCAGGAGTCTGTGTCACGGAAAGCGCACCGATCCGGTGCGCGGCTTTGCGGACGCTCGGCAGCGAGCGTCCGGACGCACAGGCGCGCTCCGGCGCGCGGACTGCCACCAGCTGCCCCGCGACTGCCGGGTGCTGCGTGCTGCTGGGCTCTTGCTGTCTGGTCTCTGTGTGCTCTGTGTTCTCTGTGGTTGCTTTCTGCTGCTGCTGCTCAAGCAAACAACCACAGAGAACACAGAGAGCACAGAGCAGAGAAGAGAAGGGCCAAGGGAGGTGCGGCAGCAGGACGAACGGCAACTGCAGTCCATGGCGGGCGATGTGGCCGTTCGTGGCGCATGCTGCCAGGAGCCTGCGTCACGGGACGCGCGCCGATCCGGTGCGTGGATTCGCGGCTTGGGCGTCGCCTGTGGCCGCAGGCGATGCGGTGGATTCGCGTCAGTTCGGCGGCGAACTCCCGGCCGCGCAGGCACCCTTTCCGCTCGCGGACTGCAACCCGCGGAATCGCGTGTCCCAGGTGCTGCTTGCTGCCGGGCTCCCGGCGCCTGGTCTCCGTGTCCTCTGTGCAGTCCGTGGTTCCTTTCTGCTGCTACATCAGGAGCAGAGCAACCACGGAGGACACAGGGTCCACAGGGCAGGGCAAGCGGAGAGCCGCCAAGGCACCGCCGGCAGCGGCGGTGCGCGGTGGGCGGCGTGGCCTTCCGCGGCGCAGGCTTCTAGGATCCCAGCCCGCATGAAGACCGAACGCACCCGAACCGCCTTCTCCGTGGCCGCGCGCCGTGCGGCTTTCGCCCCGTGGCTCGCCATCGCCCTCGCCGCGTGCAGCCTCGCGCCGGACCGCGCCGCCAGCGGCGCCGCCGGCCCGGCCGAGTCGCCGCCGGCGATGCCCGCGCTGCCGAAGGTCGAGCAGCCGAACAAGGACCTCGGCCGCATGTGGACGTTCGAGGCTGCGCCCGTCGGTTGGTTCCAGCAGGCCTACGACTGGCAGCCGACCGCGGAGTGGCTGGAGCAGGCGCGGCTCAGCTCGCTCCGCTTTGGCCGCAAGATGGAGGACGGCACCTATCGCAACTTCTGCTCGGCGTCGTTCGTCAGCCCCTACGGCCTCGTCATGACGAACCATCACTGCTCGCGCGACGCGATCGTCGCCGTGCAGGGCGCGGCCGACTGGCTCAAGGACGGCTTCTACGCCGGCGCCTGGGAGAACGAGGTCAAGCTGCCGGGCTTCCGCATGACCCAGCTGGTGCGCCAGCAGGACGTCACCGCCGCGGTCAACGCCCAGGGCGTCGACGCCGTCAAGAAGGCCGCAGCCGAACAGGACCCCGCGCACGAGCACGAGGTCATCGCGCTCTACCAGGGCGGCAACTACCAGCTCTACAGCTTCCGGGTCTACGACGACCTGCGCCTCGTCTGCGCGCCGCACGGCCAGATCGCGCACTTCGGCGGCGACCCGGACAACTTCTGCTTCCCGCGCTGGGGCCTCGACTTCACGTTCGTGCGCGCCTGGCAGGGCGACATGCCGGTCAGCAGCGCCGACAACCACTTCGCCTGGAAGACCGCCGGCGCGCCGCTGGGCGACCTGGTGTTCGTGACCGGCAACCCGGGCCGCACCGGCCGGCTGCAGACGGTGGCGCAGTGCGAGTTCCTGCGCGACCACAGCTTCCCGGCGCGCCTCGCGCAGACGAAGGCGCAGCTGCAGGACCTGTACGCGCAGGCGAAGGCGAGCCCCGAGAAGGAGAAGGAGCTGCGCGCGCAGATCCTGTCGCTGGAGAACACCCGCAAGGCGGTCGAGGGCTACCGCGACGGCCTGCTCGACCCGCGCATCATGGCGATCAAGCAAAAGGCCGAGAAGGCGCTGCGCGACGCCGTCGCCAAGGACGCCGCACTGCAGGCGAAGTACGGCGACGCGTGGGACAAGGTCGCCGCGCTGCAGCCCGAGAAGGTCGCCGGCATGCGCGATCCGAAGAAGATGCAGGAACTCGCCCGCGCCGAGGCGGCGCAGAACAAGCGCATCGGCGAAGCCTGCTTCGCGATCCATGGCACCTCGATCCCGCCGGATGCGACGATGTCGCTGCGCATCAGCGACGGCGTGGTCAAGGGCTACGAGATGAACGGCACGCTCGCTCCGCACGAGACGACGCTGTACGGCCTGTACGCGCGCCACCACGAGTTCGGTGGCCACCATCCGTTCGACCTGCCGCAGCCCTGGCTCGACGCCGAGAAGCGCATGGACCTGCGCACGCCGTTCAACTTCGTCAGCACCTGCGACATCATCGGCGGCAACTCCGGCTCGCCGGTCATCGACCGCGACCTCAACGTCGTCGGCCTGATCTTCGACGGCAACATCGAGTCGCTCGGCAACAACTTCGTGTTCGACGACGATGTGGCGCGCTCGGTCAGCGTGCACCCGGCGATCATCGTCGAGTCGCTGCGCAAGGTGTACGGCGCCGGCAAGCTCGCCGACGAGCTGGAGCAAGGCGCGGCGATGAAGAAGGCCGCCAAGCCGATGAAGGCCGTCGCGGCGAAGCCGCTGAAGAAGGCCGGCTGACGGCGTGCCGTCGGCGGCGCGCCGGTCAGCGGCGGCGCAGCAGCGCCGCCGCCTCGGCCAGGATCGCGCACTTGCGCTCGGCCACCGCGCCGGTGGCCACCGGCCGCTCGGCGAAGGTGCCGAAGCCGCAGTCCGGATTGAGCCAGATGCGCTCCGGGCCGAGCAGGTCGGCCAGCTTGCCGACGCGCGCGGCGATCGCCGCCGGGTCTTCGTTGGGCTCGGTGCGTGGATTGACCGCGCCGAAGCCGACGCTCGCCCGGGCCGGCAGTTGCGCCAGGAGCGTCTCGGGCCCGGCGCGCGGCGTCGCGTACTCCAGCACGAACTGGTCGACCTGCATGCGGGCGAGGTGCGGCAGCAGCGGCGCGTAGTCGCCGGCCAGCAGCACGTCCTCGTTGCGGCTCCAGTTGCCGCGGCAGACGTGCATCGCGGTCCGCACGCCCTTGATGCCCTCGGTGACGCGGTTCATCAGCCGGACGGCGAGTTCCAGTTCGGCCGCCGGATCCGCCGCGGCGGCGAGCGCGGCGCACATGAACGTGCGCGTCGCCGCCTTGCCGGCGAACACCAGCTCGGTGAGCACGGGCTCGTCGAACTGCACGACCTCGACGCCGAGGTCGGCGAGCTCCTGCAACTCGGCGCGCAGGATGGCAACGATGTCGTCGCACAGCAGGTCGCGCGTCGGGTAGGCCTGCGACGACAGCTTCTGCACCCACATCGACCGCGACAGCAGGTACGGCCCCGGCAGCGCGACCTTGGTGGCGCGCGTGGTGTGGCGGCGCAGGAACTCGGCCTCGCGCACGGCGAGCGGCTCGCGGCGGACGAGGCGACCGGTGATGGTCGGGTTCTTGATCGCGAAGGCCGGCACGTCGAGCGCCTGCAGCAGGCCTTCGAACGCCGCCTTGTCCTCGACGTAGTCCAGCAGGTCGGCCATCGTCATCAGCGCGACGCCGTCGAGCTTCTCGGTCAGGAACGAGTAGAAGTTGTCGCGCCGCTGCTCGCCGTCGGTCAGCACGTCGACGCCGGCGTCCTCCTGCTGCTTGATCGCCAGCAGCGTCGCCTGGTCGCGCAACTCGGGCAGGTCGGCGGCCTTCTTGCGCATGGCCTCGAGCAACCAGCGCGGCCGCGGCCAGCTGCCGACGACGCTGACGGGAAAGCGGGGGATCGGGCGATGGCGCATGGGATCAGAGGGCGCGCAGCGTCGTGCGCACCGGGGCGGAGCGGAGCAGGGTCTGGGTCACCGGGCAGCGGCGCACCGTTTCCCGCCACTCGGCGTCGAGGTCGGCGTCGCCGCTCGCGCTGACGTAGGCGGTCACGTCGACCTCGGCGAGGCCCGGATTGCCGTCGCTGGCGACACCGAGGAAGACCAGCGGGTCGGCGGAGCGGGCCTTGGCGACGACCTCGAGGTCGTGCACCTCGACGCCCTGCTGCGACAGCCGCCACTGGTAGCCGGTGGTCAGGGCGCCGGCGACGGCGGCCAGCAGCAGTTCGACCGCCGAGGGTGCTGCGTCCTCGGTGTCGAAGCTCGCCGGCTGGCCGATGGCGACCGCGTGGTTGCGCATCGTCGCCTTGGCCTGCATGCCGCCGGTCCAGCGCGCGCGCGTCTGCCACACGTGCGCGCGGGCCTTGGCGAGGTCGCCGGCGAGCGCCTGGTCGTCGGCCTTCTTGCGCAGCAGGAAGTGGCGGTAGCCGTTGTCGGCGTCGCGCTCGGCCTCGATCGTGTGGCCGACGAGCCGGCACCACGCCGGCAGGTCCTCGCGCACCGACGTCTCGCGACTCTTCACCAGCAGCGTGCCGCCGGGCGGGACCGGCTGGAAGGCGCTGCGGATGATCAGCAGCAGCCCGCTGCCGCAGTCGAGGTCGCCGCCGTCGCAGGTGGCGTCCGCGCGGTCGAACACGCCTGGATCGCTCATCGCCGCGCCGCGTCGGCCCGAAGGCTCAGTAGCTGACGCAGGGCGCGCCCTGCGACAGGAACTCGACCAGCTTGGCGCCGCCGACGATCGTCGCGCCGGGGATCAGCTTCGCTTCGTCCAGCTTGCGGCGCTTGAAGCACGGCGAGCAGACCCAGACCTTGCCGCCGGCCTTGACGAAGTTGGCGATCAGGTCCTTGAGCGGCGCGAAGCCTTCCTCGGCGATGTCGTCGGCGTAGCCCTGCTGGCACAGGCGCACGGCCTCGACGCTGAGGAACATGACCGTCTCCTGCTCGCTGGCGGCGGCGGCGTTGGCGACGACGAAGGCGACGGTCGCCTTGTCGGCGTCGTTCTTGGCGGAGGTGAGGGTGACGCAGAACTTCTTCATGGGATTGCCTTCAGCTGGGTTTGCGCTGGAGGTGGTACTCCGGATGGGTCGCGCGCACCAGGGTGTGTCCGGTCAGTCCGCACCATGCCGGCAGGTCGACGGGTGCCGCCGGATCGCGGGCGAAGACGCGGAGCACTTCGCCCGGGCCGATCTCGCGCAGTTTGCCGCGCAGTTCGAGCACGAGGTCGCCGCAGCCCAGGTCGCCCGCGTCGTAGGTGGCGACCGGCGCTGGCGCGCTCGATGCCGCCGATCCGCTCGCGATCGCTGCCGGCGCTGGTCCGCGCGCGATCGCCGTCGCGCCGAGGCACGACGGCGCTTCGGCTTCGCCGCCGTGCTCGCGCGCGCTGGCCGCGTGCCAGACGTGGCGGAAGCAGTCCTTGCGGCGGATCCACTCGCTGGCGCGCGCAACCAGCGCCGCCTTGGGTTCGCGGTGCTCCACGGCGAGGCAGTCGGGGCACCGCGGCGCGTCCTTGCAGCCGAACAGGACGGCGAGCAACGCAGCGTGGCCGCACAGCGAAGCGCCGCAGCGCCGGCAGGGCGCGCTCGCGATTGCGTCCACCGTTGCCTGCAGCGCCGTGGTGCGCGCCGTCAACTCGGTCGGCGCGAGGTCGTCGTCGGCGAAGTCGTCGAAGCCGAGCATGCGCGGATCAGGCCGGATCGTTCTCGTGGCGATGGTAGAGCCACAGTCCGAACGCGATGCCGAACAGGCTCATCAGGTAGACCGCCGGGAAGAAGATCACGTGCTCCAGCCAGATCAGCCAGAACTGCTGCTCGGGCGAGCCGGGCTGCAGGCGCGGGTCGAACTGCATCTGCGTCATCGGGTTGACGATGTCGCGCACGCTGGTGACGTCGAGCGCGGTGCCGATCCGAGCGTCGCTGGCGTACTTGCTGAACAACGCTGCCGGCAGGCGCGCGAGCGTGACGGCGAGGCCCATCTGCACGAAGAGGCCGAAGAAGGCCTTGGCGCGCCGGCACGCGAGCAGCGCGCTGGCGAGGCCAGCGGGCCACAGGAAGCGATCGAGGCCCAGCGGCTGCACCACGGCCGCAGGCGCTGCCGTTGCCTGCATGCCGAGCCACGCCGCGGTCGCCGTCCAGGCGAACAGCAGCGGCGCGACGAGCGGCTGCTGCAGCGGCCGGGCGCCAAGGCGCCACAGCGCGATGGCCCAGACGGCGGCGAAGGCGGCAAAGCACGCCGACCACTGCCAACCGGGGGCCGTCACCGTGCCGGTGGGGAAACGCACCATCGACACTTCCTGGTCGATGCCCTCGAAGCCGGCGAAGGTGTGCACGGTGGTCAGGGTGCGTTCCCCCGGCTCCGCGAGTCCGCTGGCGAGCCCCGCGAGGGCGGCGAGAACCAGGGCGGCGATGGCTGGCCGGCGCAGCCGGGGGACCGCCAGGCCGAGCGCGGCCGCGAGGTAGGCGGCGAGGTGCAGGAGGGTGAGCAGGGCGTCCATCAGTGGGGGGAGTCGGTCGGGGCGCAGGCCGGCGGTGGCAACGGGTTGTCGGCGGCAACGTTCCGCAGCGCCAGAGTTTTCCCCAGGCCGCACTTGCGCACGCGCCTTCCGTCGGTAGCCTCCTCGCCCTTCCTACGACTGAGAGCCGGCTCCGCGGCAACTTCCGCGGCACCGGAGCGACCGACCATGACGAAGCAGAAGACCAAGAAGGCGGTGGTCAAGCGCATGAAGCTGACCAAGACCGGCAAGGTCAAGTTCCGCCACGCTTACACCTCGCACCTGCTGGTGCGTCGTTCGTCCAAGCGCAAGCGTCAGCTGCGCCAAAAGGGCCTCTGCAAGGGCAAGATCGCCGTCAACATGGCGGAACTCTTGGGCGGGAGGTAACAGACCATGAGCCGCGCAACCAACGGGCCTGCCACTCGGCAGCGCCGCAATCGTCTCCTCAAGCGGGCCAAGGGCTACCGTCAAGGTCGCCGCAACCTGTTCAAGATGGCGACCGTCACGGTGCTTCGCGCCGAGCGGTTCGCCTTCGCCGGCCGCCAGCAGAAGAAGCGCTTCTTCCGCTCGCTCTGGATCACGCGCCTCACGGCCGCGGTCAAGAACTTCGGTCTGCGCTACTCGGCGTTCATCCATGGCGTGCAGAAGGCCGGCATCAAGCTCAACCGCAAGGAACTGAGCGAGCTGGCGATCCACGACCCGGCGACGTTCGAGGCGATCTGCGGCAAGGCCAAGCAGGCGCTCGCCTGAGCCATCGGTCGGTTCGCTCCGGGCGCCGCGGCGTCCGGTAGCTCCGATCCGCGACGCGGCGCTGGCAGGTCCAGCGCCGTTTCGTTTTCAGCGTTGTTCGTTCGTCGGGGCCCAGGTCGGCGCCCGCAGCTTCTCGGTTCCTGAAGGCCTTGGCGGCGGGCCGGTCGTGCCGCTGATCTGCATGGACACCCAAGCCCTCCGTGAGCGCTGGCTCGCGGCCGTCGCGGCCGCCGCCGATTCCGCAGCCTTGGCCGAGGCCGAAGCGCGGCTCTTTGGCCCGAAGGGCGAGGTCGTCGACCTCGTGCGTTCGGTGACCTCGCTGCCCAAGGAGCAGCGCCCGGCCTTCGGCAAGGCCGCGAACGCGGTCAAGCAGGAGGTCGAGGCCGCGATCGCCGCGCGCAAGGAGCAGTTCGCCGCGGCGGCGATGGCGCGCGAACTCGACGGCGGCGCCTTCGACCCGACCGAGCCGGGCGTGCGCAGGCCGCGCGGCACGCTGCACCCGATCACGATCGTGCAGAACGAGCTGGTCGACCTGTTCACCAGCCTCGGCTTCCAGTGGCAGGACGGGCCCGAGGTCGAGTCGGAGTTCTTCAACTTCGACGCGCTGAACATCCCGGGCGACCATCCGGCGCGCGAGAGCCAGGACACGTTCTGGCTCACCGACAAGAACCTGCTGCGCACGCACACGTCGCCGGTGCAGGTGCGCACGCTGCAGCGCGCGGTCAAGCAGGGTTTCCAGCCGCCGCTCAAGGTCATCGTCCCGGGCCGCGTGTTCCGCAGCGAGACCGTCGACCGCACGCACGAGCACACGTTCTACCAGATGGAAGGCCTGGTGGTGGACCGCGCGCACGGCGACAGCGGCATCAGCATCGCCAACCTGATCCACACCATGAAGACCTGCCTGCGCGTGGTGCTGGAGCGCGACGTGCAGGTGCGGCTGCGGCCCGGCTTCTTCCCGTTCGTCGAGCCGGGCTTCGAGCTCGACGTCAACTGCCCGTTCTGCAAGGGCCAGGGCTGCCCGGTGTGCAAGCAGTCGGGTTGGATCGAGATCCTGCCGTGCGGCATGGTCCACCCCAACGTGCTGCGCGCCGGCGGCCTCGACCCCGAGGAGTTCGTCGGCTTCGCCTTCGGCATGGGCCTGCAGCGCGTCGTGATGCTGCGCTACGGCATCGACGACATCCGGCAGTTCATGGGCGGCGACCAGCGCTTCCTCGCGCAGTTCCCGGAGGTGAGCCGATGAAGATCTCCCTGCGCTGGTTGCAGCGCCACGTCGACCTGTCGGGCATCGAGCCCAAGCGCATCCTCGCCGACCTGACGATGAGCACGGCGGAGATCGACGGCCTGATCCGCTTCGGCGACGGCCTCGAGCCGCTGGTGATCGGCCACGTGCGCAAGCGCGAGAAGCATCCGGACGCCGACAAGCTGTCGGTGTGCGAGGTCGACCTCGGCAAGGCGGGCGGCGTCGTGCAGATCGTCTGCGGCGCGCCCAACGTCGCCGCCGGCCAGCGCGTCGTCGTCATCAAGCCGGGCGACACGCTGCCGGCGAGCGGCGGCAAGGGCGCGCTGAAGATCAAGGTCGGCAAGATCCGCGGCGTCGAGTCGCAGGGCATGATCTGCTCGGAGGCCGAACTCGGCCTGTCGAACGAGAACGACGGCATCCTCGTGCTGCCGGCCGACGCGCCGATCGGCGAGCGCTTCGTCGACTGCTGCGACGTCCAGGACTGGGTGTTCGAGATCGACAACAAGTCGGTCAACCACCGGCCGGACCTCTGGGGGCACTACGGCTTCGCCCGCGAACTGGCCGCGATCTACGGCCGCGAACTGCAGCCGGCGTGCGCGCCGGTGGCGCTGCCGGCGACCGGCCGCCGCGTCGACGTCGTGGTCGAGGACAAGCAGGGCTGCCCGCGCTACTGCGGCCTCGTCGTCGAGGGCGTGGCCAGCGGCCCGTCGCCGCACGCGCTGCGCTGGCAACTGGCCGCCGTCGGCCAACGCGCCATCTCGCTGCCGGTCGACGTCAGCAACTTCGTCATGCTCGACCTCGGCCAGCCGACGCACGCCTTCGACGCGCGCCACGTCGGCAAGGGCCCGATCCGCGTCCGCCGCGCCCGCAACGGCGAGGCGATCACGACGCTCGACGGCGTGGCCCGCAAGCTGACCGACCAGGACCTGCTGGTCTGCGCCGACCAGAAGCCCGAGGCGCTCGCCGGCGTCATGGGTGGGGCGGGCACGATGGTCGCTGCCGACTCGACGACGCTGTTCCTGGAGTCGGCCAACTTCCACGCCTCGACGATCCGGCGCACGAGCATGCGCCTTGGCCTGCGCACCGACGCCAGCGCCCGCTTCGAGAAGGCGCAGGATCCTGCCAACGCCGAGCTGGCGGTGCACGCGTTCCTGGTCGAGTTGCAGCGGTGGTGCCCGACGGCGAAGGCCGCCGGCCCGCTCGTCGATCCGCTCGGCTTCCAGTACGCGCCGAAGGCGATCACGCTGCGCCGGTCGCGGCTGCTGCTCAAGCTCGGCGTGCGGCTCGACGACGACAAGGTCGCGTCGATCCTGCGCTCGCTGCAGTTCGGCGTGACGGTGACGAAGGACGGCTTCGACTGCGCCGTGCCGAGCTTCCGCGCCACCAAGGACATCGCCATCGAGGACGACCTCATCGAGGAGGTCGGGCGCATGTTCCGCTACGACAACATCCCCGAGCGCCCGCTGCACGGCACGAGCGCGCCGCCGCCGCGCAACGAAGAGCTGTTCCTCGCCCGGCGGCTGGTCGAGGTCGCCTGCCTCGAGACCGGCTGCAGCGAGGTCTACAACTACAGCTTCACGCCGGACGCGGTGCTGCAGGCGGTGGGCGCCGGCGGCCACGCCTACGTGCAGGTGTCCAATCCGGTCGCGCCCGAGGTCACGCGCATCCGCCGGCACGTGCTGCCGAGCCTGCTGGCGAGCGCTGCGCCCAACCTGCGTCACGCCGCCGAGACCCGGCTGTGCGAGCACGGCAAGGGCTACCACGCCGAGATGCGCGACGAGCACAAGCTGCCGCACGAAGTGCGCGAACTGGCCTTCGTGTTCGCCCGGCGCGAGGGCGCGCATCCGTTCCTGGAACTGCGCGAGGCGATCGGTTCGCTGCTCGAACGCGTCGGCTATCCGGGCGTCATGCAGCGGGTCTGGCACGGCAGCGACCAGCCGTGGGTGCATCCGTCGCGCGCGGTCGCGATCGACCGCGACGGTTCGCCGTGCGGCTACGTCGCGCACTTGCACCCGGGCGTCGCCCGCGCGCTCGATCTGCCGGCGACGACGGCGATCGCGTGCCTCGACGTGCGCGCGTTGTTCGTCAACGGCCGCAAGATCGCGCGTTACGCGGCGCTGCCGACGTTCCCGACGCTGCCCGTCGACGTCGCGTTGCTCGTCGACGAGTCGATGCAGGTGGCGGCCGTCGCCGAGTTCCTGCGCACGACCGGTCGCAAGCTGGTGCGCGACGTGCGGTTGTTCGAGGCCTACCGCGGCGAGCGCCTGCCCGCCGGCAAGAAGAGCCTGAACTTCACCGTCACGCTCGGCGCCGACGACCGCACGCTGACCGACGAAGACGAAGGCAAGTTCCTCGCCAAGGTGCGCGAGAACGCCGCCCAGATCGGCGCCGAACTGCGCGGCTGACGGCACCCAGTGGGCAATCACGGCGCCGCGCGCTCAGCGCAGCGCCGCCGCGAGCTCGCGCAGGAACCGGCCGGTCAGGCCCCAGACGAGGTCGCGGCCGAACTGGCCGTGCGGGCTCGTCGCCGGTTGTGCGCCGGTGGCGCCGCCCGGCGGCGGCAGATCGCGCCAGCGCGCGTCGTCCAGCGCCTCGGTGAGCGGCACGCACAGCGTGCGCGCGACCTCGCGCGGGCAGGGCTGCAACGGCGCGTCGGCCGGCAACCGGCCGACGACGGCGTGGACCAGGATGCCGCTGCTGCTCGCGCGCGGGGCCAGCGACCCGAGCAGCGCGGCAGGCGCGACGCCGACCTCCTCGCGGCATTCGCGCACGGCGGTCGCGGCGATCGACTCGCCCTCGTCGCGCATGCCGCCGGGAAAGGCGATCTGGCCGGCGTGCTGGCGCGCCGTGGCCGGGCGGACGACGAGCAGCACCATGTCGACGCCGGCGACGGCGACCAGCGGCACGAGCACGGCCGCGCGCCGGAGCGGCGTCTCCTGCCAGTCGCCGATCCCCGCGAGGCGGGCGTGCAGTCGGGCGTCGAGATCGGCCATCGCCGCGCCGTCCGTCAGCGCACCTGCAGGAACGCGACCTTCAGGTAGCGCGTCTCCATGCACTCCAGCGCGATCGGGTGGTCGGCGCCGGCGCCGCGCAGCATCAGCACGCGCGCGTCGCGCCCGGCCGCGGCGGCCGCGTCGCGCAGCATGCGCAGGAACTGCTCCTCGCTGACGCTGCCCGAGCACGAGCAGGTGACGACGATGCCGCCGCGCGCGACCTTCTCGAAGCCCAGCCGGTTGAGGTCGACGTAGCGCTGCAGGCCGGCCTCCAGTTCCTCGCGGTGGTGGACCCACTTCGGCGGGTCGAGGATCACGAGGTCGTGCGCCCCCTGCTGGGCGTCGCGGAGCAGGTCGAACGCATCGCCGTGCACGGCCGTCAGCTTCAGCTTGTTGGCGGCGGCGTTGTGCTGTGTCTGCGCGACCATCGCCTCGTCGAGGTCGGCGGCCACCACCTTGGCAGCGCCGCCGGCGGTTGCGTTCAGCGCGAAGCCACCGCTGTTGCAGCACAGGTCGAGCACCGAGCGGCCGCGGCTGAGGTTGCGCACCGCCCAGCGGTTGTCGCGCTGGTCGGCGAAGAAGCCGGTCTTGTGGCCAGCACCGGCCTCGACCGCGTAGACGAGGCCGTGTTCGCGCACGGTGACGTGGATCGCGGCGGGGCGCGGCAGCTTCTCCATGCCCTCGCGCTCGGCCCAGTCCTTGTCCTGCAGCAGCGCGAGCCGGCTGCCCGGGTACTTGCGCAGCAGCCATTCGCCGAGCGCTTCCAGCTGCTGCAGCATGCCCAGCGAACTGACCTGGGCGACGAAGGCGGCGCCGAGCTTGTCGAGCACCAGCCCGGGGAAGCCGTCGGCCTCGGCGTGCACGAGGCGGTACGCGTCGGTGTGGCGCGTCAGCCCGAGCGCGTCCTCGCGCAGCGCGACGGCCTGCTGCAGCGCCGTGAGGAAGTGGCTGCGCACGTCGGCGACCGGCTCGTCGGCGAACATGCGCAGCGCCAGTTCGGCGCGCGGATTGTAGAAGCCGGTGCCGACGAGCTTGCCGTCCTTGTCCTTGACCACCGCCGGCGTCCCCGCCGGCAGCGGCTGCTCCGGCTTCTGGATCATCTTGCGGTAGAACCACGGGTGACGGCCATGGACGCGGACCTTCAGCCGCAGGTCGGGGAGCCGTTGGGCTTGAGGCCGTGCCATCGTCCGCGCACAGTCGGCGGCGGCCGGGTGCCGTGCAAGGGCGCTCTCGGCGTGCTGTTCCGGGACCGGCGCGCGGGCTGGGCAGCAGCGAGGGTTGGAGTTACGGTGGTGGTGTCGGTGCCATGGCGCCGGGCGTCGGCGCTCGTCTCACCCTGACCGTGCATCCCACCATGAACAAGATCGCGTTGCTTTCCTTCGCGGCGTTGGCTTCGAGCCTTGCTGCGCAGTCGAACGTCGTGGCCGGCCTCGACGGCCGCCTCTCGCTGATCGACGACCTCACCTACTACGGTCGCCGCGGCGCGGTCCACCCGAACGGCGAGATCGGCATGGCGATGCTCAACGAGATGTGCAACCCGGGCAGCGTCGGCATCCCGTGGTCCGCGGCGATGGCGAGCAACCATCCGGTGTTCGGCTTCCTGCTGGTCCGCGTCAGCGGCGGCAGGATGGAGCAGATCAACGACTGGAGCTTCTGCAAGCACGCCTTCACGTCGACCAACTATTCGGGCGCGTGCGGCACCTGCAACACGCCCGGCGGCAGCGTCATGGGCGTCGGCTGCTCCGACACCTACGGGGCTGGCAACAACGCCGACCGCTTCTGGCTCGGCCCGCCCGCCGAGATCGACCCGTGGCTCGGCACGTGGAATCCGATCGGCAGCTACTTCGACTACGGCGACCCCGCCGTGACGGGCGCGGCGGCGATCGACGGCGTGCGTACGCTGAACGGCTCGCAGACCAACGCCTTCGACGCGGTGAAGAACCGCATGACCGTGCGCGAGATCGACCTGACGACGCCGGGGGCGCAGTACTTCTACGCGATCCAGCTCATCCACCGGGGCGAGGCGGTCGCCAACCGCGGCGACAACCTCGCGTCGCGTGGCTGCACGCCGACGTACAGCGGCGGCACATGGTCGTTCCCGAACAACGCCAACCCGATGACGCTCGGCACGGTGCTGACGCGCTGGCCGGGCGCCGAGGTCAACGTCGGCCAGAACGGCAACGACGACGGCCGCTTCTTCGTCGGCTGCGTGGTGACGCCGCTCGCCGGCGGCAACTACCACTACGAGTACGCCGTCCACAACGTCGACAACAACCGCGGTGGCGCGACGTTTCGCGTGCCGATCGACGCGGGCGCGACGGCGAGCAACTTCTCGTTCGGCGACATCGACGCCAACGCGCTCAACGAGTGGTCGGCGGCGCGCATCGGCAACGAGGTCGTCTTCACCGCGCCGGCGAGCAACCCGTTGAACTGGGGCACGATCTACAACTTCGGCTTCGACGCCAACTTCGCCCCTGGCTCGGGCCTCGTGACCCTGGACGAGGCGCGCATCGGACCGGGCGCGCTGTCGGTCGGCGTCGGCGCCAAGGTGCCGAGCGGGTCGACCTTCGCGCAGGCGACGGCCACCGGCGCCGGCTGCGGCGGCGCGAACTGCCAGTCGTCGTTCTACGAGTTCTTCGCCAACGCCGCGTCCTTCGACCTCGCCAACGCGCGCTGGGCGCTGACGTACAACGGCTCGAACTACACCGTCAGCCAGGGGGCTGGCGTCTACGTCGCGCCGTCGGCTTCGGCGACGAACATCGTCTCCGGCGACGACGCCGGCGCGAACGTGACGCTGCCCTTCGCGCTGCCGTATCCCGGCGGCTCGACGAACACGCTGTGGGTGTGCACCAACGGCTTCGTCCAGGCGGGCGGCAACAGCACGGCGTACACGCCGTCGCAGTCGGCGTTCCTGACCGGCGCGCCGACCTGGGCCGCGGCTTGGCACGACTTCAACACGGCCGCCGGCCAGATCCGGCTCGACAGCAGCGCGAGCGTCGTCCGCATCACGTTCAACGCGGTGCCGAACTACAACGGCGGCGGCACGGCGACCTTCCAGTACCAGTTCTTCCCCAACGGCAACGTCAACGTCGTCTACGGCGCCGTGACCGCTGCCGGCAACGAGTACCTGGTCGGCTTCACCCGCGGCGGCGGCGCGGCGGACCCGGGCAACTGGGACATCTCGGCCAACCTCGGCGCCGGCCTCGCCCTGTGCAGCGGCCCGATCCCCGACCTCGCGCTCACCGCTTCGGCGCGCCCGATCCTGGGCACGACGATCAACCTGAGCACGTTGAACATCCCGAGCGGCGCGCCACTCGGCCTCTCGATCCTGTCGCTGACGGCGTATCCGGCGCCGGGCGTCGACCTCGGGCTGGTCGGCATGCCGGGCTGCCGCCTGCACGCCGGCATGGACATCGTCAACACCTTCGTCGTCGGCGGCGCGACGACGTCGGTGCCCTTCGCGCTGCCGAACGTGCCGAGCGTGTCCGGCACCGTGGTGATGAACCAGTCGGCGGTGCTCAAGCCGGGGCTCAACGCGTTCGGCGCGATCACCTCGAACGCGCTGCAGTTGCTGCTGGGCGTCAACTGAGGTCCTGAGCGAGAGACCGTCTGCAGGCTCGGGGATCGCGCTTGGTGGCCGCGGGCGTCCGCGGCCCGGGCACCGTGACCCGGCGTGCCGACGGTGCCGGGTCGATGCAGCCACCGCCGCGCGGCATCAGGCGAGCAGCAGCACCGCCGCGCCGACGAGCGCCGCGGTTTCCGTGCGCAGCACGTGGCGGCCCAGGCGCAGGCCGCGGCAACCGGCGGCGGCGATCGCTTCGGCTTCGTCGGCAGTGAAGCCGCCTTCCGGTCCGACCAGCAGCACGGCCGGCCCGCGCGGACTCGCCGCCGGCAAGCTGCCGTCGGCGCGGGCGACGTAACGAGTCGCCGGCAGATCGCTGCTGGCGAGCAGGTCGGCGAGTTCGCGGCCCGGCAGCACCTGCGGCAGCCACGGGCGGTCGCACTGGCCGGCGGCAGCCGCGACGATGCGCTCCCAGCGCTCGGTCCGCGCCTCGGTCGGCCGCGTGCGCTGCGTCCAGATCGGCTGGAAGGCGGCGACGCCGACTTCGGTGCCATGCTCCAGCAGCCACTCGACGCGCTGCAGCCGCGGCACCGCGAACGCGAGCGTCAGCGCGCAGGGCGGCGGCTCCTGCCGGGTGGCGCCGGCGACTTCGACCTGCACGCCGCGACGGTCGAGCTCGGCGATCGTGGCCAGGGCCGTGCCGCCGCGGCCATCGCCCAACTGCAGCTCGTCGCCGACGCGGGCGCGCAGCACGCGGCCGAGATGGTGGGCGAGCGCATCGGGCAGCGGATGCCGTCCCGGTGGCGGCAGGTCGGCGAGGAAGTACCGGTTCGCCATGGCGGGGTGTTGTAGCGAAGTCGACCGCCGGCTTGCACGCGGCGAACGTTGCAAGTCCTTGTGGCGGCAGCTTGCGGTGGTGGCGGCGTCAGGTAGCGTTTGCGCTCGTCCGACCCGGGTCAGGCGTCCCCCCAGTACCCCGTCGGATGGCTCGCTGTCTTGTCCGTCAGTCCCCGCGACCGCAGGGTCGCCTGACCCCTCCAATTGCATGGCAAAGTACGTCCTCGAGATCCTCGATGGGGATCGCGCCGGCGACGTCGTGGCGATCGGCGATCGCGCGCTTCGCGTCGGCCGCAAGCCCGACAACGATCTGGTGCTGGCCGACGAGAAGACGTCGGGAGCCCACGCCGAGATCGTCAGTGAAGGCGACCGCTTCCTGCTGCGCGACCTCGGTTCGACCAACGGGACGTTCCTCGACGGCAAGCGCGTCACCGAACTCGTGCTCTCAGCGGGCGACGTGGTCACCTTCGGCCGCATCCGCTGTGCCTTCCGCAGCGCCGATGCCGCCGCCGGCGTCATCGAGGGCGCGGACCTCGCGGTGCGCCGGCTCGACACGACCCGGGTGCGCGCCTCGTCGCGCTCGACGCGGTTGCTCGTCGGTGCGCTGGCCGTCGGCCTCGCCGCGGGCGGTTGGTTCTTCGTGCAGGGACGCAGCGTCGCTGGCGACGGCGGCAATGGGGCTGGACGCAGGCGCCAGGAGCCGCTCGCGGTGGCCGGCAACAAGCTGGCGGCCGCGACCGCAGCCTGCGAGGTGGAGGAAGGTTGGCAGCTGCGCGCGGCCGGCGGCGGCTTCGCGCCGGACGGCGAGTCCCACACCGGTGGCGGCGCCTTCGTTGCCCGCCGCGGCGAAGGCGCGACGGCCGCGGACTTCGCGGTGATGCGGCAAGCCGAGGCCGTGGCGGTCTTCCAGCAGCGCACGCTGACGCTGCGCGCCCACGTGCGCACCAGCGGCGGCGGCGCCGTGGCGCTGCGCGCCGTGCTCGCCGCCGCGAACGAGCAGTCGCCGTTCGTGTTCCGCACCGGCACGGCGATGGCTTCCCCGAGCGACTGGACGGCGATCGAGACCGTCGTGGCGGTGCCGCCCGGTTGCGACCGCCTGGCGCTCGAAGTCGCCGCCCTGCTGCCGTCTGCGGAGGCGACCGTGCTCGTCGACGACTGCGCCGTGGTCGAGGCGGGCAGCGCGACCGCCGTCGAGGCGCGGTTCGGCGATGGCAGCCCGACGGCGATCGGCACCGGCTCGGCTTTGGCGCTGCGCTCCGTCGACGCCGACGATCCGGCCGTCGTGCTGGCGGTCCTGCCGGCGGCGGCGCCGCCGCCGTTCGCGGGCCTGCTCGCCGCCGACCTGTGCGTGCTCAGCGACCTCGGGGCAGGCATCAGCGTGACCCCAGGCGCGACCGGGTTCCAGATCGCCGCCAAGGGCGTCACCGCGCTGCAGTTCGTGCTGCCCGCCGCCGCAGCGGCGTCCTTGAGCGCGCGCCGTGGCGACAGCTACGTTCCGACGGCGGCCGATGGCGAATTCATCGCCAGCCGCGTGCTGGTCGGCAACGAACTGACGCGCGCCGAACTGCAACTCGCGGCGCCGGGCGGCGGCGATCCCGCCGCGACGGCAGGCGGCGGACGGGAGGGCAGCTGGACCGGTCGCACGGCCGGCGGTCGCTATCGCCTGACGGCGCCGGCCGAGCTGGTCGAGATCCAGTTGTCGTTCCGCAGCGAACGCCAGCAGGCGGCGGAACTCGTGCGGCAGGCCAGGCGCGCCCGCGACGAGGGCCGTCCGGGCGAGGCGCTCGACCACCTGCGCACCGTCGCCGTGCGCTGGCCGATGGACACCGAGGTCCTGGCGGAGGCGACGGTCCTCGCCGCGGACACCCTCACGCAACAGGCCGCGCGCCTGCGCACGCTGCAGCAGGACCTCGAGGAGGCGGCGTTCTTCTCGACGCGCGGCGGCTTCGAGCGCGTGGCGCTCGGCGTCGACGACCTGGTGGCGCTGTACGGCGAACACAACCTCGCTGATGCAGCCGCGACGAAGGCGCTGCAGGAGCAGGCGCGCACCCGGTTGGCGGCGATCGATGCGCTCACCGCCGACCTGCAGCGTCAGCGGCTGGGGGCGATGACGCGGGCCTTCGACGAGGCCCGGCAGCCGGGCCTCGCGAAGCTCGTGCAGGACTACATCGGACGGAACTTCGGGACGGAGCGCTGACCGGCATGGCGACCAAGGCGACGGCGTGTGATCTCGGCAGCCACAGCGCGAAGGCGCTGGTGGCGTCGGCCGGCAAGCACGGAGTGAAGATCCTGCGATTCGCGGCAGTGGCGCGCGGCGACGACGGCGGCCAGCCGTCCCTCGCCGGGTGCGGCCTGCCGCTCGCAGGGGCGATCTGCGGCCTGACCGGCCGCGACATGATGCTGCGGTACAGCCAGGTGCCGCCGACGCCGGACTGGCAGTTGCGCAACCTGATGGACCTGGAGATCGCCGACCTGTCGCAGCAGTCGGGCGGCGCCCTGTCGGCCGACTACAACCTGATGCCGACGCAGGACGCCGACGCCGGCGTCGACACGGTGCTGCTCGCGCTGGCCAAGGACGAAGCGCTCGACCGCTGCCAGGGCGAGATCGCCGCGGCCGGCGGCAGCGTCGCGGCCTTCGTGCCCAACTGCACGGCGCTCTACAACTGCTTCCTCAAGTGCGGTCCGGTCGAGGCCGACGCCGTCGTCTGCCTCGTCCACGTCGGGCACCAGACCATCGATCTCGCGATCGTCAAGGGCACCGACCTGCTGTTCGCGCGCAATCTCTCGACCGGCGCCAAGGTGTTCGACGACGCGATCGCCGCGGCCTTCGGCGTGTCGGAGCGCAAGGCCGAGGCGCTGAAGAAGGACCTGCTCGACATCGATCCGGCGAACCGCGGGCGCCACGCCAGCGGCCAGGCCGAGAAGGTCGCGCTCGCGGCGACGTCGGCCGCGGGCGCCATCAGCTCGGCCATCCAGTCGTCGATCTCGTTCTGCAAGGCGCAGACCAAGATGGCGGAACTGCGCGTCGATCGCGTGCTGCTCAGCGGCGGCGGCGCGCGCTTGCGCGGCTTGCGCGGCTTCCTGCGCGAGTCGCTGCGCTGCCCGGTCGAGGAGTTCGACCCCTTCGCCAACCTGGACCTGTCGGAACTGCCGCCGGCCGAGGCGGAGCAGTTGGCGGCGATGCGCAGCGAGGCGGTCGTGGCGCTCGGCCTCGCCGTCGGACGGCTCGACGACTCGCTGTACGCGATCGAGATCCTGCCGGAGGCCGCGCGCAAGGCGCAGCGGTTCCGCGAACGCACGGTCTGGAACATCGCTGCCGGCGCGCTGGTCGCGGCGGTGCTGGCGCTGGAGTGGTCGCACGGCAGCAAGGCGGTCGCGGCGACGGCGGTCGCCACCGCGCAACTCAAGCGCCAGATCAGCTCCGCGACGGCGATCCAGGGCGACGCCGAGGCGCAGATCGCCGCCAACAAGGCCGAGCGCACGATCGTCGACCACCTCGCCAGCCAGTCGCTCGTGCAGCACGGCCTGTTGCGGGTCACCCGCGCGGTCGCCGCGCACCTGCCGCCGCAGCTCTGGATCGAGAAGATCGAAGCCAGCGGCGGCTCGGCCAGCGGCCAGCGCAAGCGGCCGGTGATCGTCGTCGAGGGCGCCGGCAAGGAAGTCAACGGCGTGCAGACGAGCGGCGTGATCCTCGCCTTCAAGCAGGCGATGCAGGCGGATCCCGGCATGGCCGGGTTGGAGCCGACGATGGTGCCGATCCCGAGCCAGGACAAGTCGGAACGCTTCCGCATCACCGTCGAGCTCGCCAAGGAGGCCCAGTGATGGACGTCGGCGCATTCGTGCAGGAGAACAAGCGGTGGTTGCTCGGCTGCGGCGTCGGCGCCGTCGGCTGGCTGGTCGTCAGCATGGTGTTCGACCGGGTGCACGCGGCGACGCTGCCGACCGAACGCAGCCAAGGCGCGCCGACCGGGCCGGTCTACACGCAGGCCGCGCTCGACGCCGCCCGCGCCGAGGGCGAGGAACTCGCCAAGGCGCGCGCCGCGCTGCAGCAGGCGATGGCATTCCGCGGCAGCGCGAAGTTCCAGCTCGACGGCGCGTCGCGGCCGGGCGACCAGTTGTTCCAGGCCAGCCGCGATCTCAAGCAGCAGATCCTCACCGCCGCGAACCAGCGCGACGTGCAGGTCGCGGAAGGCGGGCTCGCCTGGGAGATCCCGACCGGCGTCGACGAGATCAGCGCCACCCTCTTCGGCCTCGAGCTGGTCGACGAGCTGCAGCGCCGTCTGTTCGCGGCCCACGACGCCGTGCGCAGCGCCGGCGAGGAAGCGATGGGGCTGCGGGCGCTGTTGGGCGTCAAGATCGAGGCGCGGCGCGGCCAGCGCAATCCGGCGCGCAGCCTGCGCCAGGGCGAGGTCGACCTGCGCGAGCACTTCACGCAGGAGCAGGTCGCGTTCCAGTTCCAGAGCGACGAGCCGACCGCGCTGGCGTTCCTCGAAGCGTGCCGCCAGCCGGGCCGCACGCTCGTGGTCGAGTCGTGGACGATGCTGAAGCCGACGCGACCCGGCGAGCCGTGTGCGATCAAGGGCGTGCTGTCGGGCATCGCCGTCAAGTCGAAGTCCGCCGAGGGCGGCGAGGGAGGCCGGTGATGCAGTTGCGCAAGGAGCAGGTTCTGGCGTTGCTGACGCTGGTGTTCGGCGCCTACGTCGCGCGCGGCTACTTCGCCGCGCCGCCGACCTTCCGGCGCTACGCGCCCAAGGCGGCCGAGTACGAAGCCAAGCCGGTCGGCGCGCCGCTGCTGGTCGCCAGCGAGGCGTCGGCGCAGAAGCGCCGCGACCCGTTCACCGAGCCGAGCGAGACGCGGCCGCTGCCGCCGCGACCGCTCGACTTCCCGCCGCACGCGCCGCTGTCGTTCGCGGCGCTGCCGCTCGATCCCGGGCCCGACCTGCGCCATGCGTTCGGTTTGCGGGTCGACGGGGCGCCGGTCGCCGGCGTGACGCTGTCGTTCGGCGGCGACGCGGCGGCCGCCGCCGGCGGCGGCGAGGCACCGGGCGAGACGGCGGCGGCGACGCCGACGCGCGCGGAGCTCGAAGCGCGCGCGGCGCTGACCTACGACCGCGTCTACTACGGTGGGCTGGCGTCGCCCTACTTCGGCACGATCGAGGCCGACGGCCAGGACGTGTTCGCGCTCGAAGAGCGCACCGACTTCAGCGGCGTCACGCTCCGCCTGCGGCGGTACGACCTGACGCGGCAGCGACTGGCGGAGACGCTCGCGCTCGGCGGCGACCAGCTGCGCATCGACCGCGTCGTGCTGGCGGACACGCTGCGCAACCAGATCTCCCGGCGCGAACGCAAGGTCCCCGACCTGCCTTCGCACCTGCCCGAGCGGCGCGCGCTCGTCGACTGGCTGCTCGAGCGGGCGCGCGAGCACGCGTGGGTCTACGAGAAGGCCTACCACCACGCCATGCGCTACCGCGAGTTGTCGAAGGGCGACCTCGACGGCCTGCGGCTCATGCAGCGCGTGCTGCGCGCGCAGGGCGACCTCGCCGGCGAACTCGCCCTGCTGGAGCAGTTGCCGCTGACCGGCAGCGAGGGCGCGTTCCGGTTCGAGGGCCTCGGTGTCCTGAAGGCGCGGCTGGGTCTCTGGCGCGACGCCGAGGACGATCTGCGCGCGGCGGTCCGGCTGCAGCCGACGGACGCGCGGCCGCACGCGGCGCTGGCCGAGTTCCTGCGGCTGCGCGGCCGCAGCCGCGAGGCGGTCGCCGCCGCGGCGAGGGCCGAGCAGGCGATCGGATCGGTGCAGGATCCGACCGCGCGGGCGCGCATCGGACGCGTGCTGGTGTCCTGCCGGTTGGCGGTGCTCGACGTCGTCGGGGCGCGCGCGGCGTTGCCGATGGCACAGGGCAGCGACGGTCCGGCGCACTACCTGGAAGGTTGCATCCACTACGCCGCCGGCGACGCCAATGCTGCGCTGCTGTCGTTCCGCAGCGTGACCGTCGCCCAGGACCTGGGCGCGGCGGCGATCGGCCAGGCGGCGGCGCTGGCGCGCCTGGGCAAGCTGCAGGAAGCCGTGGACCTCTGCCTGCGCGTGTTCGACCAGGATCCGCTGCTGCGCCACCGCGCGGCGACCGGCGTGGCATGGGCCTGCCTGCGCGCCGGCCAGCCCGAGACGGCGCTCGGCTGGATCGACCGGGCCCTCGAGGCAGATCCGACCGACAGCTTCGCGCTGTACCTGCGCGGTCGCGCGCTGCGCCTGTCCGGCCAGCTCGCCGCCGCCGAAGAAGCGACGGCCGCCGCGCTGCGGCTGCGCGACGACTTCGTGCACGCCGTGGCGGAGATGGCCGAGGCGCAGGCCGCGCGGGCGGGCGAGTCGGTCGGCGAGGAGCAGGCCAAGGCCGCCGTCGCGGCGCGGCGCTACGCCGACCGCGCCGTCGCCCTCGCCGTCACCCCGTCGCCGGAGCTGTTCGAACTGCAAGGCATGCGCGCCTTCAGCGCCGCGGATCCGCGCGGCGCCGCCGCGGCGTTCGAGTCCGGACGGGACGCCGTAGCCAGCGAGGCGGAGAAGGCCTTCGGCAAGGGGGCGCTGGCGGTCGTTGCCTACAGCCGCGGCGCGTTCGAGGACGCGACGATCGCGCTGCAACGGCTGACGCAGGACCTCGGCAAGGAGGATCCGATCGCCAAGTGGGCGAGCACGACGCTCGACGCCATCGACGACCATGCGCAGAAGGAGACGCTCGGCGATTCCTTCGACCGCGCCGACGTCGGCACCGTCTGGGCCGTCGACGCCGACGGCCCGCTCGGCGCCGCGCTCGTCGACGGCCGGCTGGCCTTCCGCGGGCGCTTCAGCCGCAGCGGCCAGGGGCAGGTCTGGGCCGAACGGGTCGGCGCGATCAAGAAGGGACGCAACTTCCTCGCCGTCGCAGCGACGATGCAGACGGGACCGGCGCAGCCGGCGGCCCGCGGCTTCGTCGGCATCGGCATCGAAGTGCCGCGCGGCAACCAGGGCAGTGACGTGCTGGTCCGGCTCGGCGTGCGCGAAGGCAAGCCGTTCCTGCGCATCGAGGATGGGCGCGCCAACGGCGAGCCGCTCGTGGAGCAGAAGGCGATCGAGGTCGCCGGCTTCGCGCCGGGCGCGCTCCAGCAACTCGAACTGCGCGTCGTGCCGCGCGGCGAGCCGTCCTCGCGGCAGTTCGCGCTGGTGGCTTCGTGGAACGGGGTCGTGGTGCACCGCCGCGACATGCAATCGCTGAGCGGCAGCACCAACTCCGAGCTGAAGACCGTGCTGTTCGCGCTCGGCGACAAGGGCGACGACGTCGACGTCGCATTCGACGACTGGCGCCTCGAGCGCCGCAAGGAACGCTGACATGTCCCATGCCATCCGCCCGGCCGCTCGCGGCTTCACGCTGATCGAACTGCTGATCGTGATCTCGATCCTCGGGGTGCTCGCCGCCGTCCTGCTGCCGCAGGTGCTGGGCGTCAACGAGGCCGCGAACATCGCCGCCACCGAGGCCAACCTCGGGATGCTCGAAGGTGGCGTCCAGCGCTTCCAGCGCAAGCACGGCATCTACCCGCCCGACGACCTCAAGGCACCGGAGGGAATCGCCAAGGCGACCTGGAAGGGCGACAACGGCGTCAACACCGGCATCGAGTCGCTGGTCTGCTTCCTGAGCCAGTCGCAGCAGGACGGCCTCGACCTGACCGGACTCGCCGAACGCTTCGCCAACACCGACGGCGACGACCACGGCGTGGAGTTGCCGCTGCTCAAGCGCCGCGACCGGCCGGAGATCACCGACCACTGGCAGACGCCGCTCGCCTACTTCGGCAAGTTCGGCATGGAGCGGGCGCAGGTGGTGAAGCCCGACGCCGAGGCGGACACGGTCCAGGTGAAGGCGAAGCGCCGCGCCGACGGCGTCGCCTACGGCGCGGGCAAGTTCCAGCTGCTGAGTGCCGGTCCCGACCAGAAGTTCGGCACGGACGACGACATCCACTGGCCGGCCAACTGAGTCTTCCACGATGCGACACGCCGATGGGTTCACGCTGCTCGAACTGCTGGTCGTGATCGGCGTCTTGTCGGTCCTGACCGGTCTGTCGATCGGCTTCCTCGGCAAGTCCGATCCGAAGATGGTCGCAGACGCCGTCCTCGGCGGCGAACTTCGCGCCGCGCGGCTTTCGGCGCGCGCCGAAGGCGTGCCGACGGAAGTGCTCGTGCAGCCCGGCGCGGACGGCGCGGCCGCCATGGTGCAGGCGCGCCTGCTGCGGCCGGTGGTGGCGTTCCGGTTCGAGCCCGGGCAGGCGTTCGAGGACGAATCGCTGCAGCCGGCGCTGGGCGGCGAGGACGCCCCGGATGGTCGCTTCGGCCACGGTCGGCGGGTCGCGCCCGGCGGCAAGGCCGCCGTCGTGCGCTGGTCGCCGCCGTCGTCGTTGCTCGACCTGCGCGACGGCTTCGTCGTGCGCTTCGACCTGCTGCTGGAGTCGGCGGGCCCGGCGACGCTCTTGCGCCTGCCGCCGGCGATCGAGCTCACCCTCGACGCGGAAGGTCGGCTGCGCGCCCGCCTGCGCGTCAACGGCGTCGGCGCCGGCGAGGGGCGTCTGGTCCCGGTCGCCGCCGCGCAGCCGCTGCCGCGCGGTCGCTGGTGCACGATCGATCTCGGCTGCGACAGCCGCCGCTGCTGGCTCGCCGTCGACGGCCGCGAGGTCGGCGACACGATCGCCGATGGCGCGCCGGCGCAGGAAGCAGACGGCGTCTTCGAGTTCGCGCCGGCCGACGCGGCCTTCGCCGGGATCGTCGACGAATTGCGCTGGTTCGTCTACCAGTTCGCCGCGCCGCAGCCGTTGCCGGTCGAATGCGAGGTCGGCAAGCCGCTGCGCTTCGGCTTCGACTCCCGGGGCGAGGCGACCGAGTGGCACGAGGCCGTGTTCACCACGGCGGGGGGTGGCGCGTGAAGGCTCCAGGATCGGTGCGCGAGGCCGGCGTCGCGCTGTTGGCGGTGCTGTTCGCGCTGACGCTGCTGATGCTGTTGACGCTGCCGTTCGCGGTCTCGATGTCGGTCGGCGCGGACGCGGCCGCGCGCGACGTCGAGGAGGCCAGCGTCGGCCAGGCGTCGGCGAGCGCGCGCGAACTGCTGCTGGCGGACGCGGCGCTGTCGCATCCGGCGATCGATCCGACGCCGATGTCCGACGGCTTGGAGGAGTTCCCCCAGTCCGTCGAACCGCCCAAGGCCTTCCGTTCGCTCGGCGACGACGGTCGCGTCGTCTTCGGCGGCGGCGTCGCCGATCTGCAGCGGTTCTTCGCGCTGGACGGCGCTTCGCCGCTGCTGTTCGCCAACGTGCTCGGTTCGACGACGCGCCTGCGCGAAGAACTGTCGCCCGACGCCAGCGAGATCGCCGTCGACGCCGCGGACAACCTGCCGCCGGCCGGCATGGTGTTCGTCGGCGGCGAACTGATCCGCTACGGCGCGCGCACGGCCAATGCGCTGCAGCAACTCGAGCGCGCGATCGACGCGCCGGAGTTCGGCGACGGTCGCGAGCCGATTCCGGCGCTGTCGCTGGTGCTCGACTGGCGCTGCGTCCAGGCGGCCAACTGGCCGAACCAGGGCGCGGATCCGACGCGGCGCACGCGCCAACCGTTCCAGTCGATCGGCGACCTGCTGGCGATCGAACGCGCCGGGGCCGGCGCGTTCACGCCGGCGGAGTTGGACCTGCTGCGCGCGCACTTCACCACCGACACGCAGGCGACGAGCGCGCCGACGTGGGGGCGTCCGGAGCGCGTGTTCGACGCGCTGGTCGCGGGGGAGTCGCGCCGGCTGGTCGTCAAGTCGGCGCTGCACCTGGGTCCCGGCAGCACGGTCCGCCTGCGCAACCTGCGCACCGGCGCCGTGGAGCATGGTCTCGTCGTCGGCACGGCGACCGCCACCGGCCAGCAGGCCGTGCAGTTGCCGAGCACGTTCCTGCTGAACCTGCTGCACCGCGTGCTGCAGGACTTCCCGGCGGCCGACACCGTCGTCGAACCGTTGATCCCGGCGCCGATCAACGTCAACACGGCGAGCGTCGAAGCCTTGACGGCCGTGTTCGCGCAGCTGCGCCAACCGCCGGTCGTCCGGCAGACGGAGTCGGGCGTGCAGCGTTCGACGCCGCCGATCTTCGCGCGCGCCGCGGCGCGGCAGCTGGCCGAGGACATCGCGCTGATGCGCACCGCGTCGGACCGGCCGGGCACGGGTGCCTTCACCGGCTGGCAGGACTTCGTCGAACGCCTCTGGCGGCCGCGCCTCGAAGCCGCCGCCGGCCAGGACGACATCGCGCTGCTGGTCAACGTCTACCGCAACCTGCACACCGGTCGCGACACGGTGCTGGAGATGGGCACGGCGCCGTTCTGCTTCCAGTCGGGACCGTGGATGGCGTACCGCGCCGCCGCCAGCCGCACGCGCAGCGCGGTGGCGCCAGGCGTCGCCGCGCGCACGGAACGCACGGGCGTGGCGCTCGCCGTGCCGGGTTTCGCCATCGAGCGCCGCTGGGCGACGCAGGAGCTGTTCGAGGACGCCCTGCAGCTCGACCGCCGGTCGCCGTTCTGGGCCACGAATCCGGTCAACCTCGGCGCCATCCAGCCGAACGCGCTGGGCGCCGATCCGGCGTCGCGGTCCGCGCCCCACTTGCTGGCAGCCGCGTTCCCGAACCTCGGGTTCGGCCAACTGCGCTTCCCGGCTCGCGACGACGTCGCTTCGGGCATCCAGCCGGCGCCGGCGTCGGCGTTGCCGGGCAACTGGAACCGCAGCCCGGTGCTGCGCGTGCAGGAGTCCTTCCCCTTCGCGCAGGACGTGCGCGGCCACGACGTCGGCAGGCTCGGCGCGCTGCCGCTCAACAACACCGGCCCGTCGCAGCCGCAGGGCCAGGGTGGCGCGCCGCAGCAGCCGTCGCAGCGGGCCGTGACCCAGCAGGGGTCGGGCAGGCACGACCAGATCGCGTTCCCGTTCAGCACGCCGGACAGCTTCCTCGGCAAGTTCGGCCTCGGCGCGTGGCTGGAGCCGCAGAACCTCGCCGCGGTGACGCTGTTCGAGCACGGCGACGGCAACGACCTGCGCAACCGCCTCGCGGTCGAAGTGCGCGACGGCAACCTGCTGCTGGAGTCGATCGACGAAGCCGGCATCGATCCCAATCCGAGCGCGTCGCCGGCCGGCGTGCAGCGCACGGCGACGCAGGTGGTGCTGCCGCTGGCCGAATTGGCTCTGCCGGCGAACACGCCGGTGCACGTGTCGTTCCAGGCGTCAGGCGGGCGGCCGTCGGATCTCGCCCTGCACGTCGACGGCTTCCCGCGCGGACGGCCGCGCTTCCAGACCTACCTGACCGGGGCGGTGCCGGTGTTCGACCCGCAGCTCGGCAACAACCAGACGCCGCCGGGCACCGCCGGCAACGACCGCTACCTCGACCTGCAGGTCGAGAGCACGGACGGCTTTCCGCCGGTCGGCCTGCTGCGCGTCGGCATCGAGTACTTCGAGTACACCAGCATCCGCGGCAACACGTTCCGCTGCCGCTTCAACGACTCGATGGGCGGTCGCGCGGCGCGCCAGATCGGGCGCGAGATGCGGCCGGACATCCCCGTCGACGCGCAGGGCAACCCGAGCGTCGACATCAACAGCCCGCAGTTCGCCAACGTCAACCTGGACGTCTTCCCGGCGCACCCCGCCGGCTCGGTGGTCGAACTCGCCGGCTGGTCGCTCCCGCTCAGCGAAGACACGCCGATGATGGTCGGCAAGACGACGCTCGACGGCGCGATCGGCGGTTTCGCGGTGGCGCGCGGCTACATCGACAACCCGCGGCCGATCGCGATCCAGATCCCGATGGGGCCGACGTTCCCGATCGGCGACGGCATCGACGAGAACTGGACCGGCACGCTGTTGCTCGCCAATCCCGTCCCGACCGGACGGACCTATCCGCCGCCGGCAGCGCAGGACGACATCGTCAACGCCTTCCCGGCCACCGGCGGCTACGCGCTGATCGTGCAGGGACTGCAGCAGTGGGACCGGATCCTGGCGACGACCTCGGCGTCGGCGACCTTCGGCGGCGTCGAGGTGATCCGCTACGCGGCGCGCCAGGGCAACCAGCTGACCGGCGTCCAGCGGGCGCAATCGGCGGCGATCCCGGGCCAGGACGGGCAGATCCCCAACGACCAGTTCGACGGCCGGCCACGCCGGTTCGTCTGCAACTACGTCGACATCGGCTTGCCGCAGGAACCGGGCAGGACCTTCGACGACCTGCCGACCGAGATCGTCTTCGTGGTGCCGATCTCGCTGCCGGTGGCCAACACGCAGGTGCTGTGGGATCCGCAGGCACGGCAGATGACCGAGTTCTGCCAGCTGCTGCCGAACGGCAACACCGTCGACACCGAGTGGGTGCGCTACGACGTCATCGCCGATCGGCGCCACATCGTGCGCGGCAATCGCGCCGCGTGGGAAGCGCTGCGCTTCAGCTTGACCAACCGGATCGGCGCCGCCCAGATCGACGTCGGGCCGCTCGGACCCAACGGCCAGCCGTCGGCGACGACGCCGCCCTGGCCCCAGGTCGCGCCGACGTCGGGATTCATCGGCTACACGCCGCAGTTGGAGAGCACGTGGCCGCAGATCCACGCCGCACGGCTCGCGCTCGCCTTCCGCGGCGATCCGTTCACCGGCACCTCGTCGCATGCCCATGCCAGTGCTTCGGTGCTGCCGTGCCACCGCATGCAGCTGTCGTGGGGCAACTTCGGCGTCTACACCGGACGCGCGGGCCGGCACGACCGCGTGGCGATGGTGCAAGGCTCGACGGCCAGCGGCACGCAGCGGCCGCCGGTCGAGTGGTTGAGCGTGAACTGGGCGTGTCGCCGCTACGGGTCGGACAACCTGCAGCAGGGGCAGACGCCGCCGGAGCGCTTGGGGCCATGGCCGTTCCAGCTCGTCGGGTTCAACGACCAGGTGACCAACGTCTACCTCGGCCCGCCGCGCGGCACGCCGCTGTTCGAACCGCGTCGCTTCGACCGCCTGGTGAAGTTCCCGAGCGGCGAACTGCCGGCGGCGTGGTGCCAACAGCCGACGCTCGGCGGCGGCATCGGCAACGCGCAGCAGATGCAGGGCTACGTCGACGAGGTCGATCTCGTGCAGCACGCGCGGCCGACGCTCGTGCTAGACGAGGACGTCGCCGAAGGCGCCCAGACGTTCCGCGTGCTGCCGAACGCGCTGGTCACCTCGGCCGGTCCCATCTACTTCGCCAACGACATCACGCCCGCCTTCCCGCAGACCGGCGGCTTGGTCCAGATCGGCGGCGAGGTGGTCGCCTACCAGACGCACGCCACTGGCACCTTCCAGGTCGCGATCGCCGGGCGGGGCATGCTCAACACGCAGCCGCGCAGCCATGCCCGCGGCAGCCGGGTCGAGTTCCTGTCGCATCGCTCCGCCGCGATCCTGGCCGGTGGCATGGGCATCCGCGACAACACGCTGCCGCTGCAGGACCTCGGCGCCCTGTCGCCGCGCCAGGGGACCGTGCTGGTCGGCACGGAGTTGCTGCACTACAGCTGGGTGCGCCGCAACGGCGACCAGGTCCAGTTGGAGATGCCGCGCCACTTCCCCGGCGAGGACGAACCCGGCGGCGGCCAGCCGCGCGGACTGTTCCGCGGGCGCTTTGGCACCATGCCGGCGACCGCCGCCGCCGGACAGGCGGTGATCGGCTTCCCGTTCCGGTACTGGGATCGCCAGGCCGAGCGCAGCGACGACCCGGAACTCGCCTACTTCCAGGTGACGCACAACGAGGCGCCGGGCTTCTTCAAGACGCTGCGCTGGCGGCAGGAGACGCAGGACCCGCGCGTCGACGTCGCGTGCCTCGCGCGTGTCGACGGCAAGCTGCCGTGGGACGGCGCGCCCTTGCCGACCGGTGGTTTCTGGGAGCTGCGCGGCGGCAGCGCCGACGCGCCGCCGCACCGCCTCATGCACCACGGCAGCCAGTTGGAACTGCGCTTCGTCACCCGCTACCAGCCCGGCTGCGTCGATCTGGCGACGTACCGTGCCCATGGCTGGAAGACGACCGCCCGCATCGAGGACGTGCGCGTCGAGTACGAAGGGCAGCCGCGGGTGCTGATCGAGGAGGTCACGGCGCGATGAACCGCGATCTGCGAGGCACTGCCGGCGGCTTCACCCTCATCGAGTTGGTGGTCGTCATGGGCATCCTGACGGGCTTCCTGCTGATGCTGGCCCAACTCGTCGACGGCGGCCTGCGGCTGTTCGGCGAGGGCGAGCTGGGGCAGGCGTTGGCCGACCGCGCAGCCGCGGCGCAGCGACGGGTGACCGCCGAGCTGTCGCTGCTGCGCGGCGCCGGCAGCCAGCGCGACATGACCCGGGTCGTCGACCGGCTGGTGGTGCAGGAGCTGCCGCTCGGCCTGCCGCAGCGGCCGGAACGCGGCATCAGCAGGGCGCAGGTGCTGCGCGGCGCGGTGCAACTGCCGCCCGACCGCGAACTACCGCTGCTCGACGCCAAGATCGCCGCCGAACTGCTGCGCGACGACGCCAAGCTCACCGGCGACGAGTTGACCCGGCGCATCGCCGCCGCGCGTCAGGGCACGCCGCTGCGCGGCCACGGCAACCTGCTGTTGCTGCCGTGGCGACAGGAGGGCACCGACGAGGCGTTGCTGGAGTTGCGCGCCGCCTGGCTGCTGCCGGGCCAGGTCGTGCCGGTGGGGCCCGATCGTTTCGTCGACCCGTTCGACACGCCGCTGCCCGGTTCGCCCGATCTGCCCGGCCTCGCCCTGTGGACCCTGACGCAGCCGTTGCTGACCGACCTGCTGCACGTCGAGTTCCAGCTGTGGGCGCAGAACACGCGCCAGTGGGCCCGCGACGACGGCGGCACGGGCGGTGGCGCGGCCTTGCGCTGCTGGGACAGCGCCCGCGGCGGCTGGCTCGTCGACGCGGCGGCAGGTGGCGCGTTCCCGCTCGATCGCGGTCCCGCCAGCGCCGCGGATGCGCGCGACGACGTGCACCCGCACGCGATCCTGTGCCGCATCGTGGTCGCGCAGCCGGCCGACTTCGCCGCCGAGGGCCTGTTGGCCGCCGACCTCGACGCCGACGACACGACGCTGCGGCTCTACGACGGCGCTCGCTTCCCGGGCGCTACCGACGGTGGCTGGGTCAAGATCCGCACCGAGTGGATCGGCTACGCCGAACGCAGCGGCGACGAGCTGCGGGGGCTGCGCCGGGGCGCCCGGGGTTCGAGTCCGAAGGACCATGCCGCCGGCGCGCGGGTCCACGTCGGTCGCAGCGTCGAGTTCGTCGTGCCGGTGCTGCACGCCAAGGACGACTGGAATGGCTGAGCGACGCCGATCCGACGCCGGGTTCACGCTCGCCGAGATGCTGGCGGCCCTCGGCATCCTGCTGTTCGGCATCACGTCGCTGCTCGCGGCGATGGCGAGCAGCATCGACCAGCGTCGCAGCGCCGACGCGCGGTTGGAGACCACCGCCCTCGTCGAGCACGCCGTCCACCGCGCGCTGCACGAATGCGTCGCCCTGCGCGACGGCAGCACCTCGCCGGTCGACCTGGAGTTCCGTCCGCTCGTCGACCAGCCGTGGCCGGGGTTCCCCGGCCTGCGCTGGTCGGTGCGCGCGATCGTCGACGAGGATCGACCGACGGTCTGGCTGCTGCGCATCGAGTCCAAGTGGTTCGACGGCGGCGAGGAGATCGTGTCGGAGTACCTTCGGGTCGTGCCGCGGCAGGCGCCGCTGCGCGACCGGGTGTTGACCGCGCGCGGCGGGGCGGCGGAGACTACGGACAGGTGAATGCCATGAATCGCATCTTGCTCGCGTCCTTCCTGCTCGCGCTGGCGTTCCCGACGGCCGCGCCGGCGCAATCGGTGCAGCTCGCCGACGGTCGCGTGCTGCTCGCCGAGGTCGAGGCCGGCAGCGTGACGGGCGAGGGCATGCGCGTTCGCCGGCTCGACAACGGCGGCGTGCTCGACCTGCGGTGGGACCACCTGACGCCGGCGAGCGCGATGGCCTGGAAGAAGCGCTTCGACCTCGCCGGCGACACGCAGGACGAGATCACCGTGCGGGCCGACGAGGTCACCTACGAGATCGGCGGCACGCGGCGCTCGGTCCTCGGCCGCATCGTCGAGCAGACCGCCGACAGCGTGGTGGTGCAGCAGAAGGGCGTGCCTAGCACCATCAAGCGCCGCGACGTGGTCGGTGTCCGCAAGATCGACGCCCCGGTCACCCAGGTGATGACGCGCGAGGAGTACTACGGCGAACTGCTGCAGCAGGCGCAACCGGGCGCGGACGCCGACAAGCACCTGCTCGTCGCCGAGACGCTGATGAAGGTGCGCGACTACGACCGCGCGATCGAGCACGTCGAGAAGGCGAAGGCCGCCGGCAACAGCAAGAACCCGCAGCAGATCGACGCCATGCTCGGCAAGCTGCAGCGCTACAAGGAGGCGCAGAAGGAACTCAAGCTGCTGGAGGACATCCAGGCGTCGCGCAGCCGCGGCGGCCTCGTCGACTTCGAGAAGGGCGGCAAGCTGATCGCCCAGTTCGAGAAGGAGTTCCCGCAGACCAAGCTGAAGAGCGAGTTCGAGGCCGAGAAGCGCCGGTTCACCGAGTCGCGGGCTCGGTTCCTCACCGGACAGGTGGCCGAGAAGTTCCGCGACGGCGTCCGCGTGGTGGCCGACAAGGCCTGCGGCGACGCGGCGCTGACGTTGCAGGCTGTCCGCGACTACGCCACGTCGAAGATGAGCGACGAGATCTTCGCCCGGTGCGCGCAGCAGCTGCGGCTCGACGTCGCCGAGGTGAAGACGCTGTGGGCCGCCCGCAAGGACAACTCGATCGGCCGTCGCGTCGAGCTGTACAGCTACGGCGTCGGCTCCTGGGTCATCGGCGAACAGGCCATCCTGAAGGACACGACCCAGGGCAAGGCCAACGCCGCCCAGAAGGCCCGCTCGGGCGACAGCGCCGCGGCGGCCGGTGGCAACCCGCAGCTCGACCGGCTGGCGAAGCTGCTGCGGCAGGCCCAGGAACGGCGCAATTCGCAGCAGTCGGAGGGCGGTCAGGAGCGCGAACAGACGGACGAGGACTGGTGGCGCGAGTCCGAGCGCGTCGACCGCGCCGGCTTCCTGCGCGCCTACTACGCCGAGTTCGGCGGCCAGATGGTGGTGACGTTCGCGACGGTCTCGCCGTGCATCAGTTGCGCCGGCGAGGGTGTCGTGCCGGACATCGGCAGCGACGGCCGCATCGTCCGCAACAAGTGCTTCCTGTGCCACGGCACCAAGTGGCTGCGCAGCTTGAAGGCGTACTGAGCGCGCGATCGTGGCGACCTCGACACGCCTTCGTGGCGACCGCGGCGGCGGCCGGTGCACTCGCGCCCCGCGGCCTTCGCGCCGCCGTTGCGCTGCCGCGCTGATGCCGCTGCTGCTGGCGGCCTGCGCCGGTCCGGCGCCGGCGCCGGTGGCCGGGCCCCGGATGAAGCCGGCCGCCGAGGTGTCGCCGCCCCCGTCACTGGCGCCCGTGACGGCGCCGCGCCTCGACCCGCAGCTCGGACCGGACGTGCTGCTGCCGGACCCGAAGGGCGGCGACGACGAGGTCGCGCGCGTCGGCGACCTCGTGCTGCGCCGGAGCCACGCGTTCGCCCGATTGCTGACGGCGAATCCGAAGATGGCGTTGTCCGCGGTCGATCTGCTGGTGTTCGACGCGCTGGTCGCGCGCCACGCCCGCGAGTTCGGCATCCAGGTGACCGCGGCGCGGGTCGACGAGATCGCCCGGGCCGAGGAAGCGGCGCTGCGGCGGCAATTGGCCGAGGAGCAGCAGGGGCAGGTGGACTTCGCCGCCTACTTGTATCGGGTGTTCGGGATGGCCGAGGAGGACTGGCGGCAGGCGCTGCGCTTGCGCACGGCGCAGCGTCTGTACCAGGGGTACGTCCTGCGCTACCTCGCCCTGCGCGAGGATCGCGCGCAGGTGCGCTTCCTGGTGCACTCGGATCAGGGGCTCTGCCGCGAGGTCGTCGCCAAGGTGCGCGCCGGGGCCGACTTCGCGACGTTGGCCAACAAGCACTCGGAGGACCCGTCGCGCCGCGATGGCGGGCTGTTGCCGCCCTTCGGGCGCGCCTTCCAGCACCCGGTCGCCAGGGTCGCGTTCGAACTGGGCCGCGGCGGCGTCAGCGACCCGTTCGAGGCGGCTTGGGGCGACGGCAAACGCTGGTTCGTCGTGTTCTGCCTCGACCGCATGCCGGGTCGCGAGGTGCCGTTCGCCGCGGTCGCCGCCGAGATCGACGCCGGCCTCGCCGCCAGTCCGATCACGCCGCTGGAGACGACGGCCTACACGCTGCGCTGGCGCAGCGGGCTCGAAGCCAGCGCCGCCACGGAAGGTCGCTGAGTGGGTGACTGGGGTCGCGACGACGGGTAGAACCTCGGACGCATGGACGACATCACGCGTGAGTTCCCTGCCGACACCACGCCGACGCCGTCGTCCGGGGATCGCGGTCAGGCGTTCCCCGGCAAGGGCCCGGAGGAAGTGCAACGATTCGAACGCGGCGAGGTGGCGGCAGACCTCGTCGTTCGCGACCGTTTGTCGGCGTCCGATCCGACGATGCGCCCCCTCGAGCCGGAGCCCGGCGCCGACACCGACGCGACCGGCCCGACGGACGTGGCGGCCGAGGACGCCGCGCGCGCGGTCGAAGACGAGGCTGGCGCGCTCGCGGTCGACGAGGACCTCGGCGACACGGAGGGCTTGCCCGCCGTGCCCGAGCTCGCCGACGCGGCTTCGGTGGCGCGCATGGTCTTCGTGCTGATGCTGTCGTCGCGCGAAGGCCTGTCGCTGCTGCGTCTCGCCCAAGCATGCAACACGACGCAGAAGCTGGTCGAGGAAGCGCTCGTGCTGCTGCGCGAGCAGTTCCAGCAGCTCGCGCTGCCCGTCGAACTCGCGCGCAACGGCGACGCCGTCAAGTGGATGTCCGGCAGCGAGACGTTTCCGTACCTGCAGCGGCTGCGCGGGGTGAAGAAGCTCGAGCGGCTGTCGCCGGCGGCGCTCGAGACGCTCGCGGTCATCGCCTACCGGCAGCCGGTCATGCGCAGCGAGATCGAGGCGATCCGCGGCGTGAAGGCCGGGCCGATGCTGCGCACGCTGCTGCACCACAAGCTGGTCAAGGTCACGGGGCGCGCCGAGGTGCCGGGCAGGCCCCTGCAGTACGGCACCACGCCGCAGTTCCTCGAGCGCTTCGGCATCGCGTCGCTCCAGGATCTGCCGAGCATCAAGGAGTGGAAGAGCCTCGGCTGACGCGCGGGCTGCGCCGCGCGCTTGCATCGTCGGCGGCGGCTCCTACACTCTCCGACCGCGTTCGCGTCCCGGTCGTCTAGTCCGGCCTAGGACCCTAGATTTTCATTCTAGTAACACGGGTTCGAATCCCGTCCGGGATACCAGACGCACAAGCAGGCCGGCTTCCGCATCGCGGAGGTCGGCCTGTTCGCATTCATGACTCCGGCTGCATCCGACCTCCTGTCGCTGCTGACCGGCGGCGCCCGCCGTCGCGGCGACTCCGTGTTCCTCACCGTCGCCGGCGACGCGGTGAGCGGCGCTGGCTTCGCGCAGCGCGTGCAGGCGGCGGCCGTCGGGCTGCGCCGGCTCGGCCTCGTCGCCGGCGACAGGGTCGCGATCCTGCTGCCGCGCAGCGTCGACGAGGCGGTCTGGATCCTGGCCGCCGCGGTGGCCGGCGGCGTCGCCGTGCCCGTCCACGGCAAGCTCAAGGACTTCCAGGTCGGGCACATCCTCGGCGATTGCGAGCCGTTCGCGGTGGTGACCTCGGCGACCCGGCTGCTCGGTTTGGCCGAGCCGACCGCGACGCTGCGCGGACAGCGCGTGCTCGCGATCGGGGCGGCGCCGCTGCCGATGACCACCGAACCGGCACCCGGCGGCGCGGGCGTGCTGCCACCGGTCGCGGCGACGGCGCCTGCCGTGCTGCTTTACACGAGCGGCAGCACCGGCCTCGCCAAGGGCATCGTGCAATCGCACGGCAACCTGGCCCTCGGCGCCGCGATCGTCGCCGACTACCTCGGCCTCGGCCCGACGGACCACGTGCTGGCGTTGCTGCCGTTCAGCTTCGACTACGGGCTGAACCAGCTGCTCGGCGCGCTGCACGCCGGCTGCGCCGTCACCGCGGCGGACCACCTCGGCGTCGGCGAGCTGGCGCAGCTGCTGCGTGCGCACCGCCCGACCGGCCTCGCCGGCGTTCCCGCGCTGTGGCACGAGCTCGCATCCGGACTGGCCAGCGGCGCGCTGCGCGCGGACGACGGCGCCTCGCTGCGCTACCTGACCAACAGCGGCGGCGCCCTGCGCCCGGCGGACGGCGCGGCCGTGCGCGCGGCCTGGCCGCACGTGCGGGTCTTCGCCATGTACGGCCTGACCGAGGCCTTCCGCAGCGCCTTCCTGCCGCCCGAGGAATACGACGCGCACCCGACGTCCTTCGGTCGCGCCTTGCCCGGCGTCGAACTGCTGCTCGTCGACCCGGCGTCGGGCGCGGTCCTCGACGGTCCGGCGACCGGCGAACTCGTGCACGTCGGCGCGCTGGTCGCCTCGGGGTATTGGCGCCGACCCGAGGACGACGCCGCGCGCTTCCGACCCGATCCGCGCGGCAGCGGCAAGCCGGCGGTCTGGTCGGGGGACGTGGTCCGACGCGACGAGGACGGCCGGCTGTTCTTCGTCGCGCGCCGTGATCGGTTGCTCAAGGTCGCCGGCCACCGGGTGTCGCCCGACGAGGTCGCCGCCGCGGTCGCCGGCGGCGACGGCGTGGGGGAGGTGGCGGTGTTCGGCGTCGACGGTGGCAGCGCCGGCCATGCGATCGTGCTGTGCGCGCAAGGCGACGTCGGCGATCCGACGCTGGTCGAGCGCGTGCGTCGACGGTGCCGCTCGCGACTGCCGTCGTACATGCAGCCGTCGGCCGTGCACGTGCTGCCGGCGTTGCCGCACAATCCCAACGGCAAGGTGGACGAAGCCGCGCTGCGGCGCATGCTGCCGCCATGGACCGGGAACCGCTGATCGAGTTGCTGCGTCGGCACGCCGAGGCCTGGCCGGCCGAGCAGGCGCTGGCCGCGCGGTTCATCGGGTTCGCCAAGGCGCACGCCGATTGCCTGCTGCGAACGTGCCGACCGGGCCACATCACGGCTTCGGCCTGGATCGTCGACGCGTCCGGCGAGCGGGCGCTGCTCACGCACCATCGCAAGCTGGGCCGCTGGCTGCAGCTCGGCGGCCACGTGGACGGGGAGCGCCACGTCGAACGCGCCGCGCTGCGCGAGGCGGTCGAAGAGTCCGGCATGGCGGCGTTCGAGTTCGCCACCTGGACGGGCGCCCTGGTGCCGCTGGACCTCGACGTGCACGCGATTCCGGCGCGCGGTGACGAGCCCGAGCACCTGCACTGGGACGTGCGCTTCTGGCTGCGGGCCACAAGGGGGCAGCAGTTGGCGATCTCCGAAGAGTCGACCGATCTGCGCTGGTTCACGCCGGCGGAGGTCTCGGCGGTGACCGGCGAGGACAGCGTCCTGCGCATGCTGCGCAAGGCGACCGATCTGCAGGTGCGCGGCGGTGGCCAATGGTCGCCGCTCGCGGGATGATGCCGCCATGACGGCGGCTGGCGGCGCGGCAGATGGCGTGGATGCGCGCTCGGGTCGGCGCGGTGGCTCCCGCCGAACGCGGCGTCGCGGCGTGGCCGTGGCTGCGGCGGCCCTCGTTGCCTGGTTCGCCGGCAAGGGACTGATGCTCACCGGGCGGGAACCGTCGCCCGGAGCCGCCACGGCGGCGGCAGGAGCGGCCGGTTCGCCGCGACCCGTCGAACCGGCGGCTGGCGACCGCGCGGACGGCGTGCCGGACCGCGTCCCGTCCGTCGTCGCGCCGCCGGCGCGCCCCGAAGTGGAGGCGAAGCCGGCCGGACCGGCGGACGCCGGCGCCACGTCGGTCGCCATGCCGGTCCGCGAAACCGTGGCCCCACCCGACCCGGATCGGTTCGCGGCGTTGTCGTCGGCGCTGACGGTCCACACCGAACGGGACGAAGTGGCCGCGGCATTCGCGGCGCTGGCGCACCTTCGCGGGTGGTCTCTGTCCGCAGCGCAGCAAGCGGCTGCCGATGGCCTCGCTGCCGCGCTGCAAACGGCCGTGGCGCGCCGCCTGTCGGCGGTGGACGAAGCGCTGGCCGCTGGTCGCGGACGCGCCGCCGCCGACGCGTTTCGACCGATCGCCGAGGCCGCGGCGACGGCGGACGCGTGGCTGCACCAACGACTGGTCGAATCCGGCTGGACGAAGTGGCGGCGCGAAGGCCTCGTCGCCGATGCGGCGCTGCCGGCGCCCCGACCCTTGGCGCGCGGCCGCGCCGTGGCCGCCAGCACGGCCGAGGGCGGCGTACGCGGCGTGGTCGTGGCCGCGGACGCCGGTGAGTGCACGCTGCGCGTCGAGTCGTCCGGCGGGGTCGCCTTTCCGACCGTGCCGATGGTCGCTTGCGAGCCGGAGTCGCCGAGCGGCGAGGAAGCCATCGACCTCGCCTTGGCGGCCGCGCGGCATGGGGACGTGGTGCTGGCGCGCTCCTGGGCCTTCGTCGCGCTCCGCCGCGGCGGCGACGGCCTCGCGCGCTGGCCGCGGCTGCGCGCCGCCTTGCCCTGACGGTCCCTGCCGCAGGCGGTCAGCTCGCCGGGTTCCGGCCGATGCAACGCAGCGTCAGCGCCATGACGGCGACGCCGCCCAACAGCGTCAGCGGCCAGAGGTGCGGGCCGAAGAGCGCCAGCGGCAGATAGCCGCACAGCAACGCCGACGCGAACGCCAGCAGCGCGTAGGGCAGTTGCGTCTGCACGTGGGCGATCAAGCCGCACCGCGCCCCGAGCGAGCTGAGCACCGTGGTGTCGCTGATCGGGGAGCAGTGGTCGCCGAAGATGGCGCCCTCCATGACGGCGCCGAGGCAGAGCATCATCAGGGCCGGCCCGCCAGCCGCCGCGTCGCCGGTGAAGGCGTGCGCCGTGCCGGTGTGGTGGGCGAGCACGACGACGTTGGGCAGCAGGATCGCCATCGTGCCGAAGCTCGTGCCGGTGGCGAAGGCGATGCCGCCGGCGACCAGGAACAGCGTCATCGGCAGCGCCCACGGCGTCATCGCGTCGCGGATGACGGTGGTCAGGTAGAAGCTGGTGCCGAGGTCCTTGCAGAGGTGGCCGAGGCTCCAGGCGAGGAACAGGATGCCGAAGGCGCCGCCAAGCGGCCGTGTCGCGGCCGCGCACGTTCGCGCGACCTCGCGGACCGACAGCAAGCGCTGCGCGCCCGTCATGGCGAGCGCGATCAGCCACGCCGACGCCGCGGCACCGAGCAGCGCCCAATCGCTGCGGCTGTTGGCCAGCATGGTGCGGACCCGCTCGCCGAACCCGGCGGTCGGCGGCAGCGCCGCGGCGGCGTGCCAACCGAGCGCGACCATGGCGCCGACGGTGCCGGCGACCAGCGCGAGCAGCGGCACCACGGCGTTGCGCGCCCTGGCCCGCGGATGCTTGGCCTGGCCGAGCACGTCGGCAGCGACGGCGGCGGCTTCGCCGCTGCGGGCGCGCCGTTCCGCCGCCAGCATCGGGCCGAATTCGCGTCGGAGCACGATCGTCAGCACGACGAGCGCGAGCGCGAACCAGCAGTAGCAACGGAACGGCAGGGTGGCGAGGAAGACCTCGAAGGCGTCGGCAGGCACGTACGGCGCGCCGTCGGCGCGCGTCACCAGCGCCAGCGGCGCCCGGTACTGCGACATCTCGTACGTGACCCAGGTCGAGAAGATCGACACGCCGGCGATCGGCGCCGCGGTCGAGTCGACGATGTACGCCAGCTTCTCGCGCGACACGCGCGAGACGTCGCACAAGGGCCGCATCGACGACCCGACCAGCAGGCAGTTGGTGTAGTCGTCGAAGAACACCGCCACGCCGGCGGCGAACGTAGCCAACTGCGCGCCGACCGGGCCGCGGACCCGGCGCTGCAGCAGCGTGACGAAGCCGTGCACGCCGCCGTTGCGGGTGATCAGGCCGACGGTCATGAACAGGAACACCACGAAGACGGTGATCCGCAGGTAGAAGTCCTCGCACACCGATCGCCGCCAGAAGGCGTCAGCGACGAAGTGCCAGCAGCCCGCGGCCACCGCCTCGGCGCCCGCGACCGGCGTCGACCAGCCGAACGCAGCGACGGCCGGGACGTCCTGGCCGGCGAGCGCCGACGCGACGTAGGCGATGCCGGCGGCCGCGCACGCCGCGAGCAGCGCCAGCAGCACGCGCTGGGTCAGCACGGCAACGCCGATCGCGAGCAGCGCCGGCAGCAGGCTGCGGCGGGTCGGAAACGGCAGGCGCAACTCCGCCGACGTGCCGTCCGGCGTCGCCAGCGTCGCCTGGAAGCCGACGTCCCCGATGCGGACCAGCAGCGGCAAGGGCGGCCGCCGCTGGTCGACGCGGGTTGGCGTCCCATCCGCGCTCCGGGCGGCGGCCCACTCCGGTGCGATGCGCAGGTACTCCGTCCGGCGCTCCGGGACGTCGAGAGCCGGCGGCAAGACCGCGACGTCGAGTGGCGCCACGGTGCCCTCGCGCAGCCAGGACGCGAGCGGCGAATCCGCTGCCAACAGCCACTCCCGCACGCGCATCTGCGTCGAGTGGGCCCGGTCGCCCGGCGTGTCCCCTGCGGGCATTGCCGCGTACCACGCCACGAGGACGAGTGCGACGAGGATCCGTACGCGAAGTCGCATCGGCATGGACGACGGCTTTCGCTCCCGTCGAGGTGTCGACCAGCGTAGCGTTGCCGCCGCATGCAGTCCGGTCAATTGCAGCGCCGTCTCGGACTCACGTCGGCGATCTCCATCACCGTCGGCGCGGTCATCGGTTCCGGCATCTTCCTGAAGCCCCTCGCCGTAGCGCAGGCGATGCCGTCCGAGGCTTGGATCCACGCCCTGTGGATCGGCCTTGGTCTGGTCTGCCTGTGCGGCGCCTTCGCCTATGCGGAACTCGGCGCCATGCTGCCGGAAGCGGGCGGGCAGTACGCGTTCCTGCGCGAAGGGTGGGGCCGCGGCGTCGCCTTCCTCTACGGCTGGACGTTCTTCTGGGTGATCAACGCCGGCACCATCGCCGCGCTGTCGTTGGGGTTCGCCGAGAACCTGCTGCCGGCGCTCGGCGTCGATCCTGCGGTCGAGGCGGCAGCGCCGTTCTGGATGCGCGTCGTGCCGGTCGGGATGATCCTCGTGCTGGCGCTGGTCAACCACTTCGGCGTGGCGATCGGCGCGCTCGTGCAGAACCTCTCGACCTTCGCCAAGGTCGGCGCGCTGGGCCTGATCGTCGTCGGCGGCGCCTTCGCGGCGACCGGCCCGTCGTCGACGGCCGCCGCCGCGGCGCCGCACGCCGCGACGTCGCTGACGGCCGCCGGGCTCGTGACGGCCTTCATGGCGATCTTCTGGGCCTACGAAGGCTGGTATCAGATGCCGTTCAACGCCGCGGAGCTGAAGCGACCGGAGCGCAACCTGCCGCTCGGCCTGATCGGCGGCATGGTCATCCTGATCACCGTGTACCTGCTGGTGAACTTCGTCTACCTCCGGGTCGTGCCGTTCGCGGAGATGCAGGCGATGCCCGCGGGCACGCCGTCGACCCACGTCGCGACCCTGGCCGTGACGCGCGTGTTCTCGCCGACGATCGCGGGCTACCTGACGCTGTTCATCGCGATCTCGATCTTCGGCGCCGCGAATCCGAACATGCTGTCCTCGCCGCGCGCGTTCTACGCGATGGGCCGGGACGGCCTCGTGCCGAGGGCGCTGGAGCGCATCAGCCCGCGGTGGGGCACGCCGACCGTGGCGATCTGGGTGCAGGCGGCAGCCGGCATCCTGATCGTGCTCTTCCTGCGCACCTTCGGTGACGTGACCGACTTCGTGGTGTTCGCGGCGTTCCTCTTCTACGCGCTGACCGTCGCTGCGGTGTACCGGCTGCGGCGCCTCCGCCCGGACGCAGCGCGACCCTACCGCTGCACCGGTTACCCGCTGACGCCGGCGTTGTTCATCGCGGTCAGCGTCGCCTTCGTCGTGGCGACCCTGCGCGAGCCGACCGGTCAGCGCAATGCCTTGAAGGGCTTGGCGATCATCGCCGCCGGCCTGCCGTACTACGGCTGGTTGGCGTGGCGCCGGCGCGACACGGCCTGAGGTCGCGGTCGCCCGGGTGGCGCCGTTGCGTTAGAGTCGTTGGACGATGGACCCGCTGCAGTTCTCGCTGTTCTTCGCCGGCCTGCTGATCGGCTACGTCTTGCTGCACGTCCGCGTCGCGCGGTTCGAGGGCCACTTGGAGAAGCTCTCCCTGCTGCGGTCCCTCGACGACCGGTTGCGCCAGCTCGACGACCGGTTCCAGTTGCTCGGACAGTCGGTCGATCGCATCCGCGTCGAGCGCGTGGAGGCGCATCTCGACCGCTTGCACGACGACCTGCAGGAATTGCGCGAAGTGACGAGCAGCAGCCAGCCGGCGGTCGTGCCGCTGCCCACGCCGGTGACGCCGACCTCCGCCGGCGGCGAAGCGGGGCCGGAGGCCGCGACGGCGCGCATCGTCGCCGCGGTCGAGAACCGTCTGCTGCAGTTGGGCTACCGCGACGTGCAGATCCTCACCGACCTGCAGCGCTTCGACCCGAGCGTCGACGTCGAACTGCAGATCGAATGTTGGCGCGGGGGCATGCCGTCGAAGGGGCGGGTGCTCGTGCGCAACGGCGGTGTGCGGGACGTCGCCGTGCAATCCGTCACCCAGATGTTCCCCTGAGAGAGAGCCCTCGGCGGGCGCCAAGATCGCCCCCCGGGAGCCGGGAGCGGGTTTCGGCTCCAACGCCGCCTCAGGCATACTGTCGGCATGGCTGTCTCCGGCACCGTTCCAGCCCCGCGAGCCGGCGGCATCGACCTGCTGGCGCAGGCCAGCCGGTTGCGCCGCGCGACCACGATCCTGACGGTCGTCGTCGCCGCCTGGCTGCTGCTGCAATTCGGCACCGCCGTGGTGCCGGCCGGCATGGCGACGGTTCCCGAAGTTCCTCCCGGTGCAATCGTCCTCGTCGATCGTTGGAGTCTCGCCGTGCGCGTCGGCTGCAACGCGTTCGTCGACACGCCGGACGGCCGGGTGCTGTCGCGGATCGTCGCGCTCGACGCCAGCACGCTCCGCATCGAGCATCCTGCCGCGGCGTCCGGCTTCCGCGACAGCCGTGACTTCGGTCCGCTGCCGCGCAGCGCGTTGGCGAGCACGGTGCTGGTCGTGTTCCACGGCGCCGGCAACCGGAGCTTCGATGGCCGCTGAGGCCGGCGACCACGGCTTCCGCCTGCGCTTGCCCGATGCCGCGGCGATGCACCGGCTCGGGGTCTGGCTGGGCGCGCGGTTGCGGGCGGGCGACGTACTGGCGTTGGTCGGCGACCTGGGCGCTGGCAAGACCACGCTCGCGCGGGGGGTCGCCGTCGGACTGGCCGTCGACGAGCCGGATCTGGTGTGCAGTCCGACATACCTGCTCGTCGTCGAACACGGCGGCCCGGTGCCGATGCTGCACGCCGATGCCTATCTGCCGGCAAAACTCGCGGCCTTCCTGGGCGACGGCGGTGGCGAGTATCTCTTCGACGCCGCGGCGGTCGCCGTCGTCGAGTGGGCCGATCGGGTGCGCAACATGTTGCCGTCAAGGACCTTGTGGGTCAGGCTCGAATTGGCCGACGACGGTGCCAGGAGCGCGTGGGTCGGCGGCGACCCGGCGGCCTTCCCATGGCTGGCCACGCCGCCGAAGATCGATTGAACCGGCGGCGGGTCGCGGCGTTCGTTGCGCGATCGGCGGAGGCCCTCTTGCAGCATCCATCCAACCATCCTGCGGGCGACGGCGAGGTCGACTACCTCGCTCGTTACCGCGACGGCGATCCGCAGGCCTTCCGGCAGTTGGTCGACGCCTGTCGCGACCGGATGCTGCAGTTCTTCTACCGCCTCTGTTGGGATCGCGATCGGGCGGAGGACCTCGCGCAGGACCTGTTCCTCAAGTTGTTGCGCGGCAGCAAGCGGTATCGGCCTGAAGGCCGGATGATGACGTTCGTCTACCGCTGCGCGACCAACCTCTGGATCGATCACTACCGCCAGCAGCGCCCGCGCCCACGCCTGCAATCCTACGACCAGGTGCTGTTGCCCGATGGCGAGGCCATCGGCGCCAGCGGCTACGCGGCGGCTGCAGCGACGCCGGTGCAGCAACTCGCCGCCGACGAGGAGAAGGCGGCCTTGCGCGCCGCGTTGGAGCGCCTGACCGAACCGCATCGCATCGTCTTCGAGTTGGCCGTCTACCAGGAGCGCCCTTACCAGGAGATCAGCGAACTCCTCGACATCCCCGTCGGCACGGTCAAGTCGCGCATGCACAATGCAACGCAGGCGCTCAAGCAGTTGTTGGCGAAGCGCGCAGACGAAGGCGGCGCCGCGCGGCGCAGGGGACGGGAGGCATGACGGTCGCGCCCGGCTTGGACGTCTCGCTGCTGGAGTTGGCGCTCGGATGCGGCGAAGCGAGCGCATTGGCCAGCGCCCGCATGGTCGTGCACGGCGATCCGGCGTTGGTGATCGCGTACGCCGAGGAGTTGGCATTCGTGCAGTCGGCCCGGTTGCTGGTCTGCGACGCGGGGCCGGTCTACGACCGCAAGCTCGCCGATGTCGTGCGTCAGGCCGAGCTGCGCCTGCCGCCGCCGTCGACGTCGCGGCGTCACTGGCTGACGCTGTTCGCGGCGGCCGCGCTCGTGTTCGGCACGTTGTTGGCGTGGGATCCGCTGCGCCCAGCGGCAGCTCCGGCGCCGCGCGTGCCGTCGCCGTTGGTCCTGCAGGCGGCGTCGCCGATGACGAGCGCCGCGCTGGAGGTCGCGATCGATGCGGCGACGCCTTCCTGGGGCGACGACATCGAACTGATCCGCCGGCGGCTCGACCTCGAAGCGACGCCCTGGTTGCGCGCGTCCTTCGACGATGGGCTGCAGCGGGCGGACGACGGCTTGCGCGCCTGGCTCGATCCCCGGAACGCCGTCATGCTGGCCGGATTCGACGTCGAATTGCGGGCGCACGCCGAGTTCCGCCGCGAAGCCTTGCTGCGCGGCGGCGGCCTGCTGGCCGTCGACGAGCGCGTGCAGGCAATGGCGGACACGATCACGGCGGCGACGTCGGAGCCCGGCATCGCCGCGAGCGATGCGACGACGCTCGGGTACGCGGCCCGCGCGCTGGTCGCTGCGGGGGTCGGCGAGGCGGCGCGCCGTGAAGCGATCGTGCGCCTGGGGCGCCTGCTCGGGGAACGGCTCGTCGGCGCCCACGGCGGCGCGCTTGCCGCCGGCCTCGCGGGTCTGCTCGACGTCGCGCTCGCGACGGGCGAGTTCACCGCCGACGTGCGGTGCCACGGCGACCGGCTGGTCGCGGACCTGCTGGCGATCGAATCGGGAGCATGGTCGCGGCGCTTGCCGGCGCTGCTGCTCTCCTCGTCGCCCGCGGCGGTGCTTGGCGAGGCGTCGCGCGTCCTGGCGTGGCTCCCGGCCTTCGGAGCCGAACCGAACCGGTGCGTCCTGGCGCGCAGCCTGCTGGTCGGCGCACTGCGCGATCGCTTGGTGCGCGGTGACGATGGCCCGGGCGTCGTCGCGGCCGCGCTCTACGGCTGCGGCGACCTGCTGACCGCGGACGAGCGCACGGCATGGGAACGCAGCCTGCGGCGCTGGAAGCCGGCGCGACTGGCGCCGGACTTCGTGCTCTGCCAGCAGTTCGCCGCGGCGCTGCCGGCGGGCCGCGCCGGATTCGCCCGCCATCAGGCCGAACTGCGGGAACTGGCGATGGTCGGCGATCCTGCCGGTCTGCGCGACCGGAGCGCCCTGTGCCTTTGCTTGGCCACCGTCTACGCCGCCCATGGCGCCCGGAACGCAGGACCGGCGCCGCGCGGGGGCGCGTGAGCCTCGATTTCGCTGGGCGACGGTGGCGGGGGAGTTTAGGTACTGCGACGCGCGCGGGTGACGACGGTCGCCCGCGTTGCTAGCCAAGCATGCCGATGTCGCCCCTGCCCGCTGCCGTCCGTTCCTGCTTCGCTGCGACCCTCCTCGCGTCCTTCGTCGTCGCTGCGCCGGCGCCGCAAGCCCAGGCGGACGCCGCCGCCAGCGTGCAGGCGCCCCCGAATCCCTACCGACTGGCGCCGTTCGAGGCGGAGTTCCCTGTCGCGTTGGAGTATCCGCCGCAGCAAGGGCATGAATACGTGCGCACCCGGCGGCAGATCCTCGAACGGCTGGCGGCGAACCTGCAAGGCAACGTGCGCCGCGAGGCGTGGTTGCTTGCCACCGAGTTCTGGCGTCGCGCGCCGGAGGACGGCGTCGAGCCGCTGATCGCGGCGATGGATCGCGCCTTCGGCAAGCCCGGCCTCGACGACGTGGTCAAGAACTGCGTCGAGGCGATGGGGGCGATGGGCGATGGACGGCTCGACGGCGCGGTCCGCCGGGCGCTGCAGCACCCCAATCCGGCCGTCCAGCAGGCGGCGTTCCAGGCGCTCGCCGCGGTCGGCGGCCCGGCGTCCGTGCGCGATCTCGCCGGTGCCTTCACCCGGATGGACGGCCGCTCGCGCGCGGCGTTCGTGCGCGCCGTGCGGTTGCGCTTGCCGCGCGACGAGGCGGTCGGCCTGCTTCGCGACCTCGTCATGTCGGGGCTCGGCATCGAGGTGCGCGACCTCGCCTTGAAGGAAGCGCTGCAGTTGCCTGCGGCCGACGCCGCTGCGGTCCTCGGTGGGCGTTGGGACGTAGCCGTCGGCGAGTACAAGGCGATCCTGGCGGGCGTCCTGCACGCGGCGGGCGACACGCGCGGCACCCGGTGGTTGCTGGACAGCTTCGCCGGCGAGGACATGGAACGGCTGCAAGCGGCCGTCAAGCACGCGACCTTCGGTCCGCTCGGCGACCTGCGCGACGGCTTGTTCGCGCTCGCCCAGCATCCGCGCTCGGACATCCGGTTCGAATTGGCGCGTGCGCTGACGCGCATCGCCGATCCGGAGGTGGCAGACGTCTACGAACTGCTGATCGGTCCCGACGAGACGGTCGACACGCGCAATCTCGCGATGCGCGAACTGACGCGGCGCGGTCGCACCAAGGCGCTCGATGCCCTGCTCGCCGAGCTGTCGGTCGCGAGCGGAACGCGCCTCCAGCAGGTGCTCGGACAGTTGTCGGCGAGCGGCGCGGCGGCGGTCGTGCAGCCGCTGCGCGCCCGCTTCGAAGCGGCCCCCGACGGCGAGTCGCGCCCGTTCCTGCAGGCGCTGGCCCAGAACGAGAGCGAGGCGGCGGCGGCGGCGCTGCTGGCGATCTACCTCGGCCCTGAGAAGCTCGTCGGCCGCGGCGCCCAGGGCGTGCTGACGACGCGCAACTACCTGCCGACCCTGCTCCTGAACCTGCGCGGCCCCGAGCGCGCCGTCCTCGCCGGCTTCCAGGCTTTGCCCAAGTCGGAATGGCGGCTGCGGGCGCCGCTGCTGACGACCTTGGCCGGCATCGCCGCCGATCGGTCCGACGGCGACCTGCAGCAAGCGATGGTCGAACCGCTGCGGCGGATCGTCTTCGACCGCGAGGAGTTGCCGCAGATGCGCATCGCGGCGGTCAACATGCTCGCCCGCCGCTGGCTGACGCTCGACGAGGTTCTCCGGCTGCGCACAAGCCACCGCGACGAAGCTCCCGGGATGCGCGCCTTCTTCGCCGACTTCCTCAACGACCTGTTCTGAGGTCGGTTCGGAAGCGCGGCAGCGCGACGGGCAGCAGCGCGACGGGCAGCGGCGCGACGGGCGGCATGGCCAACCGCGCCACGGGCTAGTAGCAGATCCAGCGGTCGTCGCCGATGCTGCGGTAGGCGTGATTCTGGTCGAACTCGGTCGCCGCACGCCGGCGCCCGTGCCCCGGCGCGGGTTCGCGGTCGCCGGTGCCCTGATGACCGTAGGCAAGGTTCCGGGTGTACGCGCGTGGCGCGTCCTCAGCGGCGAAGAACATCGCATGGCCGGCGCTCGCCGTGTCGATCGGCCAGGCGAGGACTTCGTGCGCCGGCACGGCATCGCTGGCATGGCGCCGGGCGGGATCCGCGGCGGTCGGGTTGGCGCGGAACAGGTAGTGCTTGTTGGCCAACAACACGCCAGCAGCAGGCGACTCCGCGCGCAGTTCCAGATCGGCGGCGAAGACCTGCCCGGCGAGCGCCAAGGCGCAGGTGCGGGCGTAGACGTGCTCCGGATCGGCCGGGCCGTCGCGGGTCGCTGCCTGGATCGCTGCGGCGAGACAATCGGTCAGCGCGGCGGAGCGCGACTCGACGCGGGCCGCGCGCTGCGCGGCCAGCCATGGCGCCGCCACGCTGACGGCGCACGCGGCGACGCCGAGAGCGAGATGCCAGCGCATCGGGCCGATGCCACCGCGGTTGCGCCACCCGGACATGCGGGGATTGTCGCCGTCGCGCGGCGGATGCCAACAGCTTTCGTCCCGGGCCGGGAACCCCGCTTCGGCCGAACCGTCAAGGTGGAGTTCGCCGCCGGCCGATGCATGACAGTCGAGCCCAGCCCGGAACCCCGATGCCGTTGCGCAAACACGAAGAATCCGAGTTCGAACGCTTCCGCCGCGAACGGCAGCGGGCGCGTCGGCCGCAAGGGTTCGGGCAAGGTCCCGGCGGGCTCCGGGCCGACCACGCGATGCGCGACATCGAGCGGGTCGAGCGGCACGAGGTGCAGCAGCAACGACTTTCGCGCGACGTGCGCGACTTCTTCGACGAGGCGACCCGCCAGGCAAAGTCGATCGTCGAGCGCGTGGCCCGCGACGCCCAGCACGAAGCCAAGGCCAAGATCGAGCAGGAGGTGGAGTTGTTCCTGCTCGACGCGCTGGAGCGGATGAACGGGTTCCTCGGCGGCTGCCTCGCCGGCAAAGGCGGCGACGACGAGGAGCAGGACTTCCTGCCGACGATCCAGAACATCGTCGGCGACGTGCTCGACGAGTTCCGCGAGTCGGGAACGGCGTCGACCGACGACAAGCACCTCGGCAAGGACCCGTTCCAGATCAACGTCCAGGAAGTGCAGCGCATCTTCCGCGAGCGCATCGCCAAGTTGCGCACCGGGGGGGAGGAACAGCCGCCCACGCCGGGGCCCGACGGTTCCGCCATGGTCGACGTCGAGGAGGACGTCGGCATCGCCGAGGAGTACAGCAGCGCGCAGGATCTGGTGCCGCCACCCGTGCCGACGCGCGCACGCACGAAGCCGGGCGACCCGGCGGCGGCAGCGGGGGACGCTCCGGTCGCCAGACCCGTGCCGCCGCGGCCGGCGGCGACGACCGCCAACGTCCCGCCGGCGCAGCCGACCAATACGCAGCCGACGCCGGCGACGACGCCGACCGCGCCGACCAACGCCACGCCATCGCTGCCGCCGACGAGCGCCGGCGCGGCCCCGGTCGATCCCGCCGCACTCGATCGTCTCAGGCAGGCGCTGAAGCTGCTGGTGGCGGACGGCTCGATGTCGCGCGACGAGGCGGTCGCCATCTGGCGCAAGCGCGTCGCCGGCGGCTGATCGTCAGGTGAGCGCGATGCGGCGCGCGATCCACCGCGCCGGCACGATCGCAGCGGCGATCGCGGTGGCGATATCCGGCCGCCCGGCCGCCCACGCGAGGCAGGCGGTGAACAGCATCGTGCCGAGCAGCAGGTGACCCATCGAGCGACGGATCTCCGCTTGTGGCCAAGCACGGGCTCGCGTGTTGCGGCGCAGGAACCACAGCGCGAAGACACCGGCAGCGCACGGCGCCGGCCAGGGTCCGCCTTGGACCACCACGAGCGCGAACAGGGCCGCCAGCGGCGGCGCCGTCTGCACCGCGGCCACGGCGCGCGGGCGCACGTGCGGCGCGTCCTCGAAGATGCCCAGCAACGTCACGGCGGCGATGTAGACGCCATAACACCACGCCGCCACCAGCACGTGTTCGCGCTGCGCCGCCGGCACGTCGCCGACGAGCCACAAGCCCGTGGCGAGGTTCAAGGCGCGCAGCGTGGCCATGCCGAGCACGCCGAGAACCGGCGCCTTCTTGCTGCCGAAGTCGTAGGCCAGGACGAGGACGGCGATCGTGGCGTGGTGCGCGCGACAGGGCGACAAGGCGATGCCGATCGCCAGCAATGCCGCGCCGATGCCGATGGCCGTCGCCAGCGACAGGTCCCCTCGCACCAGCGGACGCTCTGGTCGCGTCGTCCGATCGACGTTGCGATCGGCGACGTCGTTCCAGACCATGCCGGCCGCGTACAGGCAGACGCTCGCGGCGGCCGCCCGCGCCAAGGCGCCGTCCATGGCGGCGCCGACGATGGCGGCCGATGCCGCGACGTCGGCCGCCGGCGAGAACAGCGTGCCGACGCGGAGCAGGCGCAGCAGACCGACGAACGGGCGCGGCGTGGCGGCGTTCACAGCAGCTGCACGATGTCGTTGTACGTGACGAACAGCACGAGGAAGAGCACGAAGACCAAGCCGGCCATCTGGCTGTAGCCGAAGACACGGGCGCTGACCGGCGACCCCTTGATGCGTTCGATCAGCAGGAAGAGCAGGTGGCCGCCGTCGAGCATCGGCACCGGCAGCAGGTTCACGATGGCGAGGTTCAGGCTGAGCATCGCCAGCATGTACAGCAGCCAGGCTGCGCCGCGTTCGGCCGCACGGTAGCTGACCTGGCTGATGCGGATGATGCCGCCGAGGTTCTTGGCGCCGACGTCGCCGGTCGCCATGCGCTTGAGGGTCAGGTAGATCTGCTTGACGAGGTCGGTGGACATCGCCGCGCCGCGCGCGATCGCGCTGCCGATCGTGTCGCAGCGCACGATGATCGTGCGGTTGCGCAGCGACGGCGCCAGTCCGAGGTCGTGCAGCGGCTGCGGCGCGCCGAGTTCGATGTCGCGGGACGCCGGGCGTTCGACGTCGCACGTGACCGGATCGACCACCGCCGGCGATCCGGCGCGGCGCACGCGCAAGCGCATGGGCTTGTCACCGGCCGCGGCGACGGCAGCCCGCAGTTCGGCGAAGCTGGTGACGGCGCGGCCATCGGCCAGTTCCAGCTTGTCGCCGGGCAACACGCCGGCGGCCGCCGCGACGCCGCCCGGCGACGGCACCAGCACGAGCGGGTCGTCGGCGTCGAGCGCGACGGCGGCGGCGAGGTCGGCGCGCGCTGCGGCATCGAGGTCGCATGCGAGCCGCACGACGTCGCGACCGCGGCGGACTGCGACCACGAGGCTGCCTGCGCCCGCCACCGCGCGGGCGAGGTCGCCCGTCAGGAAGGGCTGGTCGCCGACCGCGAGCAGCACGTCGCCGCGGCGCAGGCCCAGGCGCTCGGCGTGCACGGCGCCCTGGCGTATGCCGCGGACGCGTCGCGCGAGCGGCGTGACGCCGATGCGACCCGGTCCGGACGTCGCTGCGGCGGAAGCGACCGTCACCATCCGTTCGCCGGCGGCGTCGCGGATGCGCAACGTGACGGTGCGCGGCGCGTCCGACTGCAGCGGCGCCATCGCCGCGAGCAGCGTCGCGCCCGTGGCGGGAACGTCGTCCACCGCGAGCAACAGCGCACCGTCGCCGACGCCGGCGCGGGCCGCCGGACCGGCTGGCGTGACCGACAGCAGGATGGGGGCGTTCTCGTCGATCGCCGGGGCGAAGCCCAGTTCGCAGCGGCCGTCGAGTTCGTTCCACTGCGGTTGGCACGTGCGCTGCACACGGGTGCCGTCCGGCCGCTCGATCGTCAGCGCCAGCGGCCGTGGTCCGGCCAGCGCGGCTTCGACGGTGACGTTCTCGTAGGAATGGGGTTCGCGGCCGCCTACGGCGACGATGCGGTCGCCATAGGCGAGGCCCGCCTCCCAAGCCGCGCCGCCGTCGACGACCGGCCCGACGACCGGCGCGGTGAACTCGACGCCCGACCACAGAGCGATCGGAAACACGAGCAGCGCGAACGCCACGTTCATCAGCACGCCACCCGACCAGAACAGCGCCCGCTGGCCGATCGACTTCGACCACAGCGACACGCGCGCCGGGTGGCGGCGATCGCCGGCGTCCTGTCCGGCGACCATCACGAAGCCGCCGAAGGGGATCAGGGCGACGCGGAAGTCCGTCCCGCCGCGGTGGAAGCCGAACAAGCGCGGCCCGAAGCCGAGGCTGAACACCTCGACCTGCACGCCGGCGCGACGGGCGGCGAGGAAGTGGCCGAGTTCGTGGACGAAGATGAGGAATCCGATTCCCAGCGCTGCGAGGAGGATGCTGCCGATGGCCATCGTTGGATCTCAGTGCGCCGGCTTGGGCAGCGTCGCGACGAATCGCTTCGCGGCGGCGCGCGCCTCGGCGTCGGCGGCGGCGACCTCGGCCAGCTGCGCGATCGGGCGCGGTGGTCGCAAGGCCAGCACGTGCGCGGCGGTCGCGGCGACGGCCGGGAAGGCGATGCGGCCGGCGAGGAACGCCGCGGTCGCGACCTCGTCGGCGGCGTTCAGGCGCGCGCCCGCGTCGCCGCCGAGCCGCAGCGCTTCGTAGGCCAGACCGACCGCCGGATAGCGCTCGGGGGCGAACGCCTCGAAGGCGAGGCTGCGCCACTTGAGCGGGTCGAACGGCTGGAACGCGAACGGCAGTCGCTCCGGATAGCCGAGGCAGAAGAGGATCGGCACCCGCATGTCGGGCACGCCGCACTGCGCCAACATCGAGCCGTCGACGAATTCGACCATCGAGTGGACGATGCTCTGGGGGTGCAGCACGACCTCGATGGCGCTCGGTGCGACGTCGAACAGCCAGTGCGCTTCCAGCACCTCGAAGGCCTTGTTCATCATCGTCGCGCTGCCGACCGTGATGCGCGGGCCCATCGTCCACGTCGGGTGCTTCAGGGCCTCGGCAGGGGTGATCGCGTCGAAGGTGGCGAGGTCGCGGGTCCGGAAGGGCCCGCCGGAGCCCGTCAGCCACAGCCGGCGAATCGCCTGCGGAGATTCGCCGTCGAGGCATTGGAAGATCGCGCAATGCTCGCTGTCGACAGGCAGGATGCGCGCGCCGGAACGCCGCGCCATGGGCATCAGGTACTCGCCGGCGACGACCAACGACTCCTTGTTGGCGAGGGCGAGGGTGCGCCCGCTGCGCACGGTCCACTCCGTGGCCGCCAAGCCGGCGGCGCCGGTGATGGCATTGAGCACCACGTCCGGATCGGATGCCGCCAAGGCCGCCAGCATGCCGTCGGCGTCGCTGAAGCCGGCGGTGCCCGCGGGCAGGTCGCGCGGTGCGCCGCCGGTGAGGCCAGCGTACGCGGGGCGGAAGTCAGCGGCCGCGGCGGCGAGCGCCGCGCTCGACGAGTGCGCCGCCAGCATGCAGACGGTGAAGCGATCGCGATGCTCGCGCAACATCGCCAGCGCCTGCCCACCGACGGAGCCCGTGCAACCCAGAACCGCTACGCGTCGTCGCGCCACGGCGCGATCATGCAGCGGCCCGCGCTGCCTTTGCAACGATGGCGCGGCCGTTGCGACGCGGCGATCCGCGCGCCATGCTGGCGCCGCCGCGGCGACTCGGCGATGGACGCGGCGCGGCGCCGCGTTGCGCCGTGGCCCGACGACCGGTACGGACCCGCCATGACGCCTCGCTGTCGCGCCTTGCCCGTGCTCGTGCTGTCCTGGCTGCTCGCTGCAGGCCAGTCGGCCGCGGCACAGGACGCCCCGGCCTTCGACCGCGCCTGTTCGGCGCTCGCCGTCGCCGACGCCGCGCACAAGGGCGCTGCCGCCAGGGCCGCGGCGACGGCGTTCCTCGCGCTGCCGGCCGGCGCCGAGCGCGCGGCGCGGCTGCTCGAAGGGGCCGAGGCGCTGCTCGCCGACGACCGTCCGGCCTTGGCCCTCGATGCGCTGCGGGAGGCGCGATCCCGTGGCATGCGCAACGGCCGCATGGCCAGGATCGCCGTCGCGGCGACGCTGCGCGGCGGCGCGTTCGCCGAGGCCATGTCCGTCGCGCGTCAGCAGCTCGTCGAATGGCCGACGGACGTGCGCGCTGCCCTGCTGGCGCATGAGCCGCTCGTGGCTGCCGGGGCCCAACGCTCGCTGCGGCAGGGTGACTTCGCCGATGGTCGGCTGGCCTTCGAACAGCTCGCGGCGGCGCAGCCGCTCGCCGCCTACCGCATCGCCAACTTCGCGCTGTGCCTGCGGCAACTCGGCGAGGTGGCAGCGGCGCGGCGACAGTACGACCTGGCGCGATCGCTGGCGCCGGACGACCTCGAAGTCGAGAACGACTTCGGCTTGTTCCTGCGGGCGCAAGGCGACCTGCGCGGCGCATTGGCAGCCTTCCAGCGCGGCTGGCGACTCGACCTGGCCCGCCCCGTCGGCCTGCGGGCGCGCGGACCGGCCGTGACCAACCTCGTGCACCTGGCCGCGATCGGCGAGGACGCCGGGCCAACCGACGTCCTGATCGACGCCTCGCGCGCACTGGCGGCCCGGCCCGATGCGGCCATGCTGCAGCGACTGGTGCTCGACGTGGCGGTCGAGCGGTCCGCGCGGGCGCGCTGACCGCCGGCGCGTGACACCCGCCAGCGCATCGCTACGCTACCGCCGTCGCCCGTGCGCATGCCGCCGCCATCGGCCGCAGCGCACCGCTTCCATCCGTCAGGAGCTTCGATGATGTCGTTCGCCGCCGCCGCCTTGGCCTGCCTGCTTCCTCTCGCCGCTGCCGCGCCGCAGGGAGGCGGCGACCCCGCCAAGCCCGGTCTGCTGACTCCCGCCGAGCGTTCGACGCTGCGCGACAAGCTGGCCAAGTTCATGCTGGAGGACGCCGAGTACTCGACGACCACCGACAAGGAGCGCGACAAGGCGGCCCGCGCGCGCGAGAAGGCCAAGGAGGCCTTCGACGCCGAGTGGCGGAAGGCCGAGAAGAAGGGCAACGTGCTCGCCTCGATGCCCGACATCCGCGGCATCTTCGAGAACTGCTTCCTGCTGAAGGCGCCGTCGAAGACGGTCGGCACGCTCTGGAACGAGAAGAGCAAGCTGACCCAGATGGAGTACAGCTACTACCTGCCCAAGACGTACAAGGCGAACGTGCCGCATCTGTCGATGTGGCTGTTGCCCGGCCGCGCGACGGCCGACCCGGCGTCGGCCTTCGCCAAGGCGGGCGAGTACTTCAGCGCGACCTGGGACAAGTCGCCGCTCGCCGGCGAAGCAATCTTCCACATCCCGAATCCGATCGCCGGCATGGAGTTCGATCCGATCCCGGACTTCGGCCGCGAGGCGGACGACGCCGAGGAGCAGCGCCGCATCACGTGGATGTGGGGCACCTACGCCGAGACGCTGAATGCGTTCAACGTCGACCGCGGCCGGCTCTTCCTCGACTGCGGGCGCGGCAACTGTGGTTTCGGTCTGCGCTTCGTGTCGATGTTCCCCGATCGTTTCGCCGGCGTGATCCTGCGCGAGCCCGTCGCCGTCGACGGCCTGCGCCTGGGCAGCATGGCGGGCGTGCCCGTGTTGATGATCAAGACCGCAGCGACGGCGACGGCTGTCGACGCGTTGCGGCAGCGCATCGAGGAACTCGCCGCGGGCTCGGTCACCGTGATCGACGCCGTCGGCGAGTACCCGCACAAGGACCTGGCTCCCAAGCTGGAGGAGTGGATCCGCAGCAAGCGGCGCAATCCGTTGCCGACGAAGGTCGTGGTCGAGCCGAACCACGACAAGTTCAACAATGCATTCTGGGTCGACATCGTCGTCGCCGACCGTCTGGTGAACGCCGCGGCCGACAAGAAGCCGCGGCTGGAGTGCTCCGCCGACCGCGCCGCCAACCGGATCACGGTCAAGTCCGTCGGCATCGAGCGCTTCACGATCTTCCTCAACGACGACCTCGTCGACCTCGACAAGGAGTTCACCATCGTCGTCAACGAGAAGGCCATCACCGAGAAACGATCGCGCAGCTTCCGCGACATGCGCGAGAACGTGATCGTGCGCAGCGACTGGGAGCTGCTGTTCCCGGTCCGCTACAACGTCGCCGTGCCGAAGTAGTGGGTCGCCGTGCCGAAGTAGTGGTCGCCGACCCCGACGGCGTGCGCGGCCGCGCGGCGGCTGCCGAAGGCCAATCGGCCGCAGCGCCGTCTGCCGCGGGCATCCGGGCGGGCGCCGCGGCCGGCGTCGCCTTCCTGGCCGGTTTCGGCTGCATGGCCGCCGAACTCACCGGCGTGCGCTTGCTGGCGCCGCACTTCGGCGACAGCGCCTACGTCTGGACCAACGTCATCGGCGTCATCCTCGCGGCATTGGCCTGCGGCGCGTGGTTCGGCGGCCGTGCCGCGGCGCGGGTCGCCATCGCGCCCGCGTTGACGCGGATCTGCCTGTTCGCGGGCGCCACGATCGCCCTCGCGCCTTGGTGGGCGGCGCCGCTCGGCGCGTGGCTGGTGCCAGGGGATATGCCGCTCGATGCCGCCATGCCGGCCATGGTCCGGGGGTCGCTGGCGGCGACGCTGGCGTTGTTCGCGCCGGCGATGCTGGCGATCGGCGCCGTGTCGCCAATGCTCGTCACGGGCGTCGTCCGCGCCGGGGATGACGTCGGCAGGGCGAGCGGCGCGATGGCCGCCGCGGGGACGATCGGCAGCCTCGTCGGCACGTTCGCGGCGACGCACTGGCTCGTGCCGACGCTCGGCTGCCGCGCGACCCTCGCGATTGCCGGCGCATGCCTCGCCTTGGCCGGCGGCCTGGTCGCCAGCCGCAGAGGCCGCGCCGGCGCCGTGGTCGCAGCGTTGTTCTGCGTCGCGACCGCGACGGCGCCGCACGGACCGCTGCGCAGGCCGACGGCGGGGGAGCGATTGGTCGCCGAGGTCGAGAGCCGGGTCCAGTACCTGCAGGTGCTGCGCACCGAGGCGCCGCCGACGCGCACACGGCTGGCGATCAACGAGGGGCTGGATTCGTTCCACTCGCTCGCCATCGATGGCACCTGCTTCACGGCTGGCGCCTACTTCGACTGGCATGCGGTCGCGCCGTTGCTGGCGGGCGACGGGCGGCGGCCAGCCGGTCTGCGCGCGCTGTCGATCGGCGACGCCGCCGGCTCGCTGCGACGGGTCTACGGCGCCGCTCATCCGGATGCCACGGTCGACGCGGTCGACATCGACGCGGCGGCGATGCGGCTGGGCGACGAGTACTTTGACGGGCGCAAGGCCCGCGGTCGCCGCTACGTGCTCGACGGCCGGGTGCTGCTCGATCGGTCGCGCGAGCGCTGGCACGTCGTCCACGTCGACGCCTACGCGCACCAGGTCTACATCCCCGCGCATCTGGCCAGCGTCGAGTTCTTCCGCGCGGCGCACGATCGCCTGGAACCCGGCGGAGTGATCGTCTGCAACGTCGGCGCGCTGCGGCGCGACGATCCCGTGCTCGTCCACGTCGGGGCATCGCTTCGGCGCGTGTTCGGGGCGGCGCACGCCATGCTGGTGCCGTCGTCGCGCAATGCGCTGCTCGTCGCCCGGCGCGATGCCGAACTCGCGCCGGCCGCCCTGGCCGGTTTCGTGTTTGGCGACGAGCGCTTCGCCAGCGACGCGGACGCAGCGGCGTGGCGCGCGCTGGTGGCCGCCGTTGCCGAAGGCGCTTGGTTCCCGATCGATGCGTCGGTCGAGCCCCTGGTCGACGACCGGCCTGTGCTCGATCTCCTGCTGGCGCGCAGCTACCTCGATCGCAAGGACACGGGCGCGCTGACCGCCTGCGCGGGTCGGGTCGCGGCGAGTGACGCCGAAATGGCGGCGTTCCGGGCGCGGCAGCGCCGCGACTGGAGCGCCGTGCTCGCGGCGGTCGACGGCAGCAGCGAGGCGACCTCGTACCTGCGCGAGCTCGCCGGCGATGCCCGTTGGTCGCTGCGGCAGTTGCGCGCGGCGCGCGCCGAATACGAGGCGGCCGCCGGCGCGGCGGACGCCGACAGCGGCCCCCGCCTGCGCGACAAGTTGGACAGCTTGGCCATCGACCTCGATGCGGTCGCTCGCGCGGAGACGGTCGCAGCGCGCAACAGCGTCGTCGCCTGGGGCCTCATCGGCCTGGCGCTGGTCGCCCTCGCGGTCGCCGGCCGGGTGACGTGGCCCTGAGGACCTGGGGCAGGGACGTGGCGAGGCGCCGTCAGAGGATGTCCAGGATGCCGCGGGCGCCGTCGGTCAGGGTGTCGACGGCGGCGCGGTAGTTGGTCGGCGAGGCGTAGGCGGCGTTCCAGGGCAGCTTGGCCTCATCGCACACGCTGCCGAGCGCGACGATCGCGAAGGCGCGCGACAAGGCCGGCTGGCCCTGGTCGGAAGCCAGTTGCAGCAGCATCGGAATGCTGCGGCGATCGCCGAGCGTGCCAAGCGCCGCCGCCGCTGCCGACAACCGGACCAGGCTGGCGCCGTCGGCCTGCAGCTGGGCGCACAGCGTCGGCGCGACCGAGTCGTCGTTCATCAGGCCCAGGGCGCGGCTGCACTGCAGTACGACGAATGGCCGGCGGGACGAGTCGGCGAGCACGCCGCGGACGTCGGCGATCGAGGTGCGGTCGCGCAACAGACCGAGCGCGAGCGCCAGGTACCCGGCCGCGTCGTCGCGGTTGCGATGTTCGGCGAGCTTCCGTCGCAGCAGCGGCAGCGCGGTGTCGGCGTCGCCGGCGAGACCCAGCGCGACGCCGAGCGCGCCGACGACGTTGGGGTTCTCGGTCGTCTCGAACACCGCCGCGAGGGCCTGCGCGACTTCGCGGTCCTCGCGCCGGTCGGGATCGGCGAACGCCTGCCGCGCGCTCCAGACACCGAGCGCCATGGCCACCCATGGCCGCTCGATCGCCTTGCTGGCTCCTCGAAGCTCCTCGACGAGCGCGGCGCGCGCGCGTTCGCCGCCCATCCGCGCCAGCGCCATCAGGGCGAACGAGCGCGTCTGGGGATCCTCGTGCCGGCGGCTGGCTTCGAGCAGCAGCCCGGCGCAGGCGGCCGCCGCATCGTCGCGGCCGATCCATGGTTCGCCGAGTTCGCCGATGGCGATGGCGCAGCTCTGGGCGATGAAGGGGCTGCCGGCGCGCGGCGGCGTGTTGGTCTCCGCCAGGCTGGCGGCGAAGTCGGCGGTGAACACTTCACGCCAGTAGGCGCGGGCGCGCGGCTGCTGTGGCAGTTGCCGCGCGATCGCCGGCGGGCAGTGGGCTTGCAGGACGTGTTCGCCGGGACCGAGGTCGGCCCGGTAATAGTCGCCCAGCGCCTGGATCGACTTGGCGGCGGCGAGGCTGCGTTCCACGGCGCCGAGCGAGGCGCTGGACAGGCCGAGCGCTTCGACCGCGGCGACCTTCAGGTCGCGACCGTGCCGGGTCGGTTCGGCGAGCACCGCTCGCAAGGGGGTGTCGATGCGCTCCAGCACGTCGGCGTCGGCGACTCCGGATCGCAGCAAGCCCAGGGCGTAGGCGGCGAAGGCCCGCGTGCGCTCGTTGACCGGGGCCCCGCCGCTCGCGCGGCGGCCGTCGTCGTCGTCGCGCACCAGTCCGGTCAGCGTGGCGAGCACATCGTCGGCGGCGACGCCTTGGATGCCGAGCGCGAGCGCAGCGGTCTCGCGCAACTCCTGATCGGCGTTCTGCAGGAACGGCACGAAGCGCCGATGGTGGCCCTTCGCCCGGTTGGCCACGCCGATCTTCGCCAGCGCCACGATGCAGGACGAGGCGGTGTCGCGATCGGGATCGGCGTCGAGGATCTGTTCCAACCGTGAAACAACTTCGTCGAGATCCGCCTTGGTCGGCCGCTCCGTCACCCCCGGGGCCATGGCGAGTCGGCGGTCGGTGAAGCGGTCCTCGGCCCGGCCGGCGGCGTTGGTGGCGATCGCCTCGCGCACGCGCAGGAACGGGTCCTTGCCGAACTCCCACCAGAACTCCCAGCGGCCAAGATCGTCTTCCAGCATCACGCCGCGACGCGCCGGGCCACGTGGCGCGGCGCTCGGCGCGGGGGCGCCAGCCCCTGGACGCGGGCTGGCCGTGGCGCCGCGCCCCGTTCCCGGATCCGCCGTCGACTTGCCCGTGGGGCCGCCGCTGTTCGGTTGCGAGTTCGTCGGCGACGTCGCGAAGGAAGTCGGCGGCGCGACCTCGCCGGGCCCGCGGTACTGGCCGCCGTGAGCGAGCAGGCACGACGAGGCGCTGGCGATGGCGAGCAGACGGAGTCCGGATCTCGGGTTCATGAACCAGCCGAGCAAAGGCTGTGCCTCGTCCGCCCGCGGTCCATGGTTGACCGCGGCACGGCGCGCTGGCGTGCAGGCAAGGCATGAAAACGCCGGATCGCGCCACCCGCTGGGCGGGCGCGCGATCCGGCGTCGTGCGAGCGGGCCGCGTTCGGCGCGGCCTACCGGCAGTCAGGCGTTCTCGCTCACAGGATGTCGAGGATGCCCGAGCGACCGTTCGTCAGCACTTCCACCGCGGCGCGGTAGTTGATGTTGACGCCGATCTTGCTGTTCCACGGCAGCATCTCCTTGTCGGCGACGCCGCCGAGGGCGACGGCCGCGAAGGCGCGCGAGAGCTCGCCGAGCTTGTCGTTGAACAGCATGGCCTGCAGCGGCGCGATCGTGCGCGCGTCACCGATGAATCCAAGCGCCGACGCGATGGCCGACAGCTTGGCGAGGTTCGGCTCGCCATCGGTGAGCAGCGACTGCAGGGTGTCGGCGACGCCCTTGTCGCCGAGCTTGCCGAGGGCGACGGCCGCCTGCTGCAGCAGTTGCGGCCGGCGCACCGACTCCTTGACGACGCGGTTGATGTCCTCCTTGGACCCCGTGTCGTTCATCAGCGCGAGGCCGATGCACAGGTAGCCCGCCATCTCCTCCTTCGCGATGTTGTCGAGCATGCGGCGACGCATCTCGTCGGCGGCGTCCTTGTGCTGGTTGAGGCCCAGGGCGATCGCCAGGGCGCCCGTCAGGCTGACGTTCTTGGCGTCCTTGAGCGTCTTCGCCAGCGTCTCACCGATGAAGGTGTCCTGCTGGACGTTGCCCGACTTCTTCTGCTCCTCGTAGAGGTTGTAGGAGTAGATGCCGAGGCCGAGCGCCGCCCAGGGCTTCTGCTGGTCGGTGTTGCCGGCGTCGTACTCCTTGAGCAGCGCCTCGCGGTTCATCTTGCCGCCGATCTGGCCGAGGGCGAGCAAGGCGAAGTTGCGGGTCTGCAGGTCCTTGTGGTTGCGCCACGTCTCGAGCAGCAGCTTGCTGTACTTCGCGTCCGGGCTGTTCTTCTCGTCCTTGTCGTCCCACGGACGGGTGAGCACGGCCAGCGCCTGCGCGCACGAACGCGGGATGTCGTTGCTCGCGCGCTTGGTCTTGCCCTTGTCCTGGAGGTCGGCAGCGAAGAGTTCCTTGAAGTACTCAGCCTTGGGGTGGTCGCGACCCAGCAGCTTGGCGATCGCGTTGGCGCAGTGCGCCTGGATCAGCTGCTCGCCCGAACCCAGCGGCTTCATGTAGTAGGTCTCGAGCGCGGCGACGACCTCGTCGAGCAGCGCCTTCTCGGCGTCCGAGCCGACGCCGATGTTGAGGATCGACATGCCGTTGATGGCGGCGACCTTCAGGTTGCGGTTCGCGGCCTGCTCGTCGCCGAGCACGGCCTTCATCGTCTCGAACGCGCGCTTCTTGATCGCCACGTTCGTCGTCATGTGCGCCGTCAGGCCCAGGCCGTACAGCGAGAACGCGCGCGTCCGGTCGTCGACGGAGCCGCCGGTGGCGCTCTTGCCCTTCTCCTTGTCGAGGGCGAGGCCGCACAGCAGGTCCACTTCCGCCTCGCCGGCGATGGCTGCGATGCCGATCGACAGCGCGGCGCTCTCGCGCACTTCCTGGTCGTTCTTCTTGAGGCGCGGGGTGAAGACGTCGATCAGCTTGAAGTCGGGGTGGTCCATGCCGATCTTCGCCATCGCGACCATGCACGACGAGTTGATGTCGCGCTGGTCGGTCGAGTCGATCGCCTTCTTCAGCGCCGGCAGGATCTCGCCCTTGATCTGCTCCTGCGTCGGCCGCAGCGAGTCCTTGGCTTCCGCGCGCCGCGTTGCGCCGAGGAAGAAGTCGTCACTGCCGGTCATCGGACCGCCGCTCAGGACCGTGTCGCGCAGGCGGATGAACGGGTCCTTGTTGAACTCCCACCAGAAGTTCCAGGTGGTGAGGTCTTCGTCGATCTGCGCGCCGCGGCGGCCGCCCGTGGTCGGGCCGCGACCGCCAGCCGGACCGGCCGGACCGCCGGTCGTCGGACCAGCAGGACCACCCGTGGCGGGGCCGCCAGGGGCCGGCGCACTCGGGCCGGCCGGGCCGCCCGTCGTCGGGCCAGCGGGGCCAGCGGGCCGACCGCCGCCGCCGCCCGGGGCCGGCGGAACGACGTCCGCAGGGCCACGGTACTGACCACCGTGGGCGCGTCCGACGTCGGGAAGCAGGGCGATCAGCCCTGCGCAGCAAAAACCAGAAAGGACCAGCTTCTTCATGTTCGGTACCTCGAAGGACCTGCGGCAATGCGACCGAAGGGCCGCCGCGCCGCAATGTAGCGACTTGCCGTGCGCTTGTGCAAACCTCGGGCCAAGTCGGTGGACGTGTCCCGGGGGTGACACCGCAGCCGGTTGCGTTACGCGCAGGTAGCAACAAGGGCATGACGAGGCGAAGCCAGCCCTCAACGCGACGCCGGCACCCGGCAACCGCGGAGCCACGCTCGCAGCTCGCCGTGCACATTGGCGGCGGCGGCGAGCGTGGGGGTGTGCCCGATCTGGAGCGATGCGAGGGGAAAGACCGGCCGGCCGCGCCAATCCGTGAACGCGCCGCCCGACTCCAGCACGACGAGTCCGGCGGCGGCGAAGTCCCAGATGCGGCCCTGCTGTTGGCAGTTGGCGTCGAGGCGGCCGGTGGCGACGTCGAGCAGCTGGGTGACCGTGCTGCCGAACGTGCGGATGCGGCTGCCGCCGCGCTGCAGACGGTGCACGAACGCCAGCTCCGAGGCGCCGCGGAACCACTGGCAACCGATCATGCCGCCGTCGTCGACGACGCCGGGTGGGCAGCGCAGGCGACGGCCGGCGCGATAGGCCCCGCCGCCCGCGCGCGCCGTGTAGAGCACGCCCTCCGGCTCGGCATGGATGCAAGCAAGGACCGGGGTACGGGCTGCGAGCAGGGCGACGGCGACCGCGTAGTGCGGCAGGCCGTTGGCGAAGTTGCTGGTGCCGTCGATCGGATCGACCACCCAGACGAGTTCGCGGTCGAGCGCGGCAGCCGCCGTTTCCTCGCCGAGGAAGCCGGCGGCGGGCAGCAGGCGCGCGAGCTCGCGGCGGACCCGCCGCTCGGCGCGCAGATCGAGCGTGGTCACGAAGTCGCCGCGCGCCTTGCGCCGTACGTCCGCGGCGCGCAGCCGGGCGCGGGCCTTGCCGAGTTGGCCGCCGATGTCGCTGACGATCCGGCCGACGGCCTGCTGCAGCCGCCGTAGTGGTTCGGAGGCGAGCAGCGACGAGGTCTTCGGCATGCGTGGATCCTGCCGCCGGCGGGCCCGCGATGGAATGTGCTTCCCCCGGCAAAACGGTTCGTCAGCGCCGCCCCGGGCTGCTACAAGACGCGCCGATGCAGCAGTGGCGGCGGCAAATGCGATGGCATGCAGCGATGGGCGCCGCGCTCGCGGTGCTGACCGCGTGCGGCGCCGCGGCGCCCCGCCGCCGCGCGCCGACGCAGTCTGCGCTGGCGACGGGGGCAGCGCCGGCCGTCGCAACGGCGGCCGCCGTGAGCCAGGAGTCCGCCTCGCCGGCGTCGGACGAGGTCGCGGCGCTGGAGGATCGAGTGGCTGCACTCGCGCACGAAGAGCGCTTCCGCGACGCCTTCGCCTGCCTGGACGCCGCGGCCGCCGCAGCGGACGACGTTCGTCTGCTCGCACTGCGCGCGGAGTTGCTCCGCGACGTCGGTCGGCGGCATGAGTCCCTGGCCGTCTGGCGGCAAATCGTCGCGCGCGTGGGCGTCGAACAGGTCGACAGCGTGTCCCTGTTCGGCATCGCGGTGCTGGAGCGTCTGGAGGGGGAGCGCAATGCCTGTCTGCGCACGCTCGCCGAGCTGCGTCGCCGTCCAAGCGACGAACCGTGGCTGACGGCGCACGCAGCGGAAGTGCGCCAGTTGCACGCCGAGACGGCCAATGGCCTGCCGATCACGCGCATCAGCGCCCGCGATCTGCTCGGCAACCTGCGGGGCGCGCCCGACGCGTCGAACCGCGCCGGCGCGCTCGCAGCCCTGCTGCGCACCGACGCTTCCGATCCTTCGGCGGGAGCTGGCGTGCGGCGCCGCGCCGTGATGGTCGCGGTCGGCGACGCCGACCCGCTGGTCCGCGCTGCCGGCGTCGCCGCATGGGAGGCCGACGACGACGTCGCTGCGGACTTCTGCGCCGGTGCGCTGGCCGACGGCAGCGCGGTCGTCCGCGCTGCCGCCGTTCCGCACGCGCGTCGCCTCGCGCCCGCGGCGGCGATCCCGCTGCTGCTCGCCGCCATGGCGGACGAATCGGATGCTACGGTGTTCGCCGTCATGCACAGCGCCCTCGCGGAGGTGTCGGGGATCGCAGGCATGGCGCCGCCGCTCGCCGCGGGCAGCGCCGCCGAACGCACCGCTTGCGTCACCCTTTGGCAGGCGCGACTTGGCGCGGCGGCCACGACGGGGGGACGATGATCCGCCCGCTGCGCGCCGCGTGCCTCGTCGTGGCCATCGCCGTGCTGCCGTGCGGAGGTTGCTCGGTCGCCGCCAACTTGTCCGCCGACGAGATCCTCAGCGAAGTCGATGCACTGGTGCGCATCGAAGGCAGCCGTCCGGACTACGTCGTGCGGTACGTCGACCGGGCGGAGACGAGTTCCTTGCTGCGGCGGTTGCTGTACTTCGGGGCCTGGGTCCTGTTGGAGTCGCTGGGCTCGCTGTTCGACAACGACGACCCCGAGGGCGGCGAGGACGAACTCGACCCGACGCGCCGCGCGGTCGACGACCGTCTCGACGAGCAATCCGAAGGCGGCCAGCTGATTGCGTCCGTCCCGCAGCCGGTGAACCACGTCCGGATCCTCCTGCTCGAACTGCCCGACGAGGTCGGCGACGACCTGCGCTTCGCCGGTCTCGCGGCCAGCCGATGCGGCTGGCTCGCGCACTACGACGTCCACCCGCTCAGTCGCGTCGTGGCGCTCGATTGCCTGTGCCGGCTGGCGGCAGCGCTCGAGTTGCCGCTGTTCCAGGGCGACTTGCGCCGGTTCCGCTTCGCGCCGCCCGGCGACGACGTCGTCACGGCCTGCGGCCGGGTGCGCGACGGACGACCCAAGCGGGGCGCGACTTCGCCGGGCGACGACGCCGCGCGCGCGGTCTACGTCGAGGCCCTCGCCGCGTGCGTCGCGGCGCCGCTCGCCGAACCCCATGCGCGCATCGCGCTGGTCGAGGTGCTCACCGACGCGTTCCTGGCGGAGCGCGACGAGCAGGTGCGTGAACGCACCGGCGCCGCCTTGCGGACGGCGCTCGCGCACCTCACCGAGTGGCTGCTCATCGACCTCGTCCAAGGCCGCGGCGCCGACGTCGACGTGCGCCTCTGCGCGATGGAGCAGGTCCGCCGCGCCGGCGGCCCCGCCGCGGTGCCCTTCCTGCTCGCCGTGATGGTCGCCGCGCCCGAACGCATGGCGCGCGGCGAGCCGGCCTACGACCCCGACCCGGACGTGCGGCTGCGCCTCATCCACTATTGCGGGCAGTTGCGCGCCGAACTCGGCACGCAGACGCTGACGCTCGAAGGCCGCAAGGGCACCGTGCCGCTCTCGCCGCTCGACTTCCTGGCGGTGACGGCGCTCAACGAGTCCGCGTACACGTCGAAGTTGCGGGTTCCCGCCATGACGGCGATGGCGTGGTCGCTCGGCCGGCCGCGTCTCGACTTCGACATCGCCTGGATCCGTGAATGGCGGGCCGGCCGCCAGTAGCCTGTCGGAGCGACATGCGGACGCATTGGATCGACGAGCGGACGGCGTACGACGGCTCGCAGCTGCGCGCCCACTGGATCCTCTCGCGCACCGGCATCGTCGGCGACGCAGCGGTCGGATTCCGCGGTCCTTGCCGGGTACGCGACGAGGAGATGGCGGACCTCGCCGACCTCGACGGGCCGGGGATCGCAGGCGACGACATGGTCCACGTCGTGTGGGAGTGCTTCACCGCGACCGACCTGTCGCTGGCGGTCCATCGCCAGCGCCTGCTGGCGGCGCAGGCAGCGGAGGCGTTCGCTCGCCTGGCGCCCGGCGTCGACGTGCAGCGCGACGGCGACGATCTCTGGGTGGCGGACGGCAAGTTGTCGATCTCGATCGCCACGGTGACGCCGGTGAGTTCCCTGATCCACTTCGCCGTCAACGCCGCCCGCGGGGGCGCGCCCGTGCGCACGGCCGCGCTCGCCGACCACGACGTGGATGCGGCGACGTTCGGCCGCGACCTGCTGACGCGGCTCGCCGAGGAACAGCGGTCGATCGCCGAGGCCCGGGCCAAGGTCCGGCCGAAGGGGGAGTGGCGTTGAAGCGCGTCGTCGTCACCGGCCTCAAGCTCGCGGTGGTCGCCGCGCTGTTCTGGTTCGTCTTCCGCCAGATCCCGTTCGTCGACCGGTTGGTCGAGCGCCGCGGCGACGTCGTGGCCGGCGAGCGCGAGGTCGAGATCGTCGGTTCGTGGCAGGCATCGCCGCTGCGCTACCGCGAACCGGGGGCTGCGGCGGTGCTCGAGGCCCGTCTCGGCGCACAGCAGGATGGCACGACGGTCGAGGCGGCGCCGGGCTTCCTGACCTACTGGCGCAACCTGGACCCGCTGCTGTTCGCCGCCGGCGCGCTGTGCTACTTCGTCACCGCGCTGATCGCCGGCGCGCGCTGGTGGTGGCTGCTGCGCGTCAATGGCACCGGGGTCTCGCTGCTCGAGACGCTGCGCTTCACCTGGATCGGCATCTTCTTCAACACGGTGATGCCGGGCAACACCGGCGGCGACGTGGTCAAGGCGCTCTACATCATGAAGCGGTGCCCGGGCCATCGCGTCCCGGTGCTCGTCTCCGTGATCGTCGATCGCGTGCTCGGACTCGGTTCGCTGGCGATCCTGGCGGCGGTGGTCGTCCTGTTCGCCTTGGACGACTTCGGCGACCTGGCCGTGTGGATCTGGATGGTGATCGCCGGCGTCGCGCTGCTCGGCGCAGTGGCGTTCAGCAAGCGCCTGCGCAGCTTCGTGCGGTTGAAGTGGCTGCTCGACCGCCTGCCGCAGCGCCTCGGCAACCTGCTGAAGCTCGTCGATCAGGCCGTCTTCTTCTATCGCGACCACAAGTTCGTCATCGCCATGAGCCTGCTCGTGGGCGTGCTGAACCACGTGGTCTCGGTGGGCAGCGTCGTGCTGATCGGACACGCGCTCGGCGTCGGCATGCCGACGTTCGAGTACTTCGTCATCGTCCCGGTCATCAACATCCTGTCGGCCATCCCGATCGCGCCCAACGGGTGGGGTTTCGGCGAAGCGTTGTACAAGGGCCTGTTCGCTACCTACGGCGCGGAGCACCTCGCCGGCGTGGCGCCGAAGGCCGCGGCCGAGACGATGGGCACGCGCGGCGTCGCGCTGTCGGTCCTCTATCGCCTGCACCTGACGTTCTGGTCGCTGCTCGGCGGCGTGTTCCTGCTGTTCGAGAAGGATCGCGTCACGCGCGCCGACGTCGCGCGCGAAGTCGCGCGCGAGCGTTCCGACGGCGGCATGGCGGAGTGACGGCGGGACGGCTAACCTGCCGCACCCCATGAGCCTCCTCGTCGTCGGTTCCACGGCGTTCGACACCATCGAGACCCCGCACGGCAACGCCGTGGACTGCCTCGGCGGTTCGTCGACGTACTTCAGCCTCGCGGCCCGCTTGTTCACGCCGGTCCGCCTGGTCAGCGTCGTCGGCAAGGACTTCCCGGCCAAGCACCGGACGATGCTCAAGGCCAAGGGCGTCGACCTCGCGGGCGTCGAGACCAAGGCGGGCAAGACCTTCCGCTGGCACGGTCGCTACGCCTCGGACATGAACTCGCGGCAGACGCTCGACGTGCAGTTGAACACGTTCGGCGACTTCAAGCCGAAGGTCCCGGCGGCGTACCGGGAGACGCCGTTCGTGTTCCTGGCGAACGGCTCGCCCGCGACGCAGGCCAGCGTGCTCGACCAGATGAAGTCGCCGCGATTCTGCGTCGCCGACACGATGGACCTCTGGATCGAGCACCATCGCGACGGCCTGTTGGCGCTGCTGCCCCGGCTCGACGGGCTGATCGTCAACGATGGCGAAGTGAAGCAACTCACCGGCAAGAGCAACCTGATCCAGGCGGGGCGCGCGGCGCTGGCGATGGGGCCGAAGCTGGTGATCGTCAAGAAGGGCGAGCACGGCTGCTTCCTCTTCTCGAACTACTTCCACTACGCCCTGCCGGCCTATCCGACGGAGCATGTCGTCGATCCGACGGGCGCCGGCGACAGCTTCGCCGGCGGCTTCATGGGCTACCTCGCCAACTGCGACTCGGTGAGCCTCTGGAACATGAAGCGCGCCGTCGCCTACGGCACCGTCACGGCCAGCCTGACGGTCGAGGGCTTCGGCGTCGACCGCATCGCCGCGGCGGACCGGGCGGCCGTCGACCGCCGGTACCACGAACTGCTGCAGTTCGTCAGCGCCGGCTGAAGGCCGGCGATCGCGTCGCCGCGCCGCGCCACGTGTGCGGGCCGCTGGCCGGCACCGCCGCCGGCCGGCCGATCGGCCATCACTGCAGTTGCACGAGCAACGGCGAGCTGAGTTCGAGCCCGCCCGGCTGCAGCGCGAGGCCCTGCACCATGAGGGTCACGCCGGTGAAGCTGCCGACGTTCGGGTTGGGCACGCTGACCGTGCCGTAACCGAAGCCCCCGAGGACCGAGGCGCTGAGGCTCACCAGACCATTGAGCAGGAACACGTCGCCCCACGAACCGGGCGTGAAGCCCAGCGGCACGAGGCCGGCCGGGATCGCGGGGGCGGCGGTTCCCGCGGTGGTCGGACCGAGCGACAGGAACAGGAACGTAGGCGTCCCGGGGACGCCCAGCATGTCGATGTCCCACGTCGGCTGGCTTGCCGCCGTCGGCAGGCTGCCGAAGCCGTTGACGTCGAGCAGCAGCGGTTGCGGCACGACCGTGTCGCACAGCGTGAAGCCCATCAACGTCGGTTGGAAGTTGGCGGCGTCCTGGGCGACGCCGAGCCACGAGCCGCTGGCAGCGACGCCGACGGTGTTGCTGCCGCAGGTCACGCCGTTGAGCACGGCGATGCTGCCGCCGTTCGCCGTCGAGAAGAGCGTGCCGCCGTACGCGCCGGCGTCGCTCGCCCAGATCAGGTTCGGCTCGGGATTCAGGTTGCCGGCTGCGTCCGGCAGCGCCGGCACGAACGTGCCGCCGTTGGGGTCGAAGGCGAGGCCGACCGTCTTGCCGTAGCTGAAGACGGGGCCGACGAGCGCCGCACCGAAGCGGTCGACGGCGCCGGAGTTGCCGACCATGGCGCGGATGTTCGGCGTGCTGTTGATCTCGTTGATGAGGATGCGCGCCGAGTTCGGCGCCAGGGCCGCGACGTTGCCGGCGGCGTCGTAGGTGATGTTGGCCGCGTCGATCTTCAGGATCGCGCCGTCGTAGGCCACGGCGGAGCCGGTCTGGTTGCCGTTGACCCAGTGGCTGCCGTCGCTCGGGGCGTAGTAGAGATCCCCGTTGGCGCCCTGCAGCAGCGCGCCCGCGCCGATCGTCGCCGCGCCGGCCTGGACGCCAACGGCGACCACGAGCTGCGATTGCCGCAGGAAGAACTCGACGTTGCCGTTCGCCTGCAAGCGCACGAAGTCGCCGGGCACCAGCGTCACCGGCGTCGTGCCGTTGTTGGTGAGGACCTCGATCTGCAGGCTGCCGACCGCGCCCGTGCCGGTGGCGGTGGCGTTGCGGCGGACGGTGAAGAACACCTTGTCCCAACTCACCGCGCTGCGATCCGAGGCCTTGATGAACAAGCCGCCCAGGTTGATCGCCTGGAAGTAGGTCTTCCAGTTCCGGAACTTGAGGAAGTTGCCGTCGTTGTTGCCGTCGCCGAGGTAGGTCTGCAGCGTGCTGGCCGGCAGCAGCGGCCGCGCCGAAGCGCCGCCGATGGGCAGCACGTAGTTGAGGTCGAACTCCTCGAAGCGGTTGATCGCGCCGCCCGGCCGCTCGTTGGCGGCGTCGAGGCCGGTGAAGGGAAAGCGGCCGTTGAAGACGGCGAACTGGAACTGCGCGGCCAGCGGGCTGACGAGCGCGGCAGTCGCGACGAGAGGGAGGAAGAGCCGTTGCATGGTGGTTGGTAGGTGGCGGAAGGATACGCCGCTCCCGCGAATGTGGCACGGGGCGGTGGCTCCGATGCGTCGGCCCGCATTGCGCGCTGCGCGGCGCGTGGCATCCTTCTGGCCATGCACCGCTGGCTTGCATGCATCGCCCTCTCCGCCGTCCTCGGCGCCCAGACGCCATCCACCGACGTCGCGGTCGGCGTCTTCCCGTTCCTCGTCGGGAACATGGACAGCCGGATCCCCGAGATCGTCACCAACTGCCAAGCCAACGGCATCGACACGTTGTATGTCAGCGCCTTCCGGGCCACCGGGCCTTCGACCGGGGACCTCTGGGTCACCGACAGCGCCGGCGACTGGAACACCGCATGGGGGCCGGTTCGCTCGACGGGCGCCGGCATCCACCTGCAGAACCTGATCACCGCGTGCCACGGCGCCAACATCCGCGTCGTGGCGGTGCTGAAGTGCTTCGCCGACACGGTGCAGCCCGACAACGCCGCGCACAAGCAGTACCTGCTCGGGGTCATCGACTACTTCGTCGACGCCTACCAGGCCAACGGCCAACCGGTCTACGACCTCGACGGCATCGCGCTGGACTACATCCGCTACGTCGGCGGCACGAACGTCAACGCCGCCAACGTCACCAACTTCCTCGCCGACGTGCGGCAACGGATCGGCAACCTCTCGCTGCATGCCTACCTGATCGCCAGCCGCTTCACGTTCGACGGGCCGACGTACGACGGCAACTTCAACTCCTACGCCTCGGTGACGAACTCGCTGGCGTCGCAATACGGCCAGAACTGGCAGCAGTTCGCGCTGCACTGCGACGTGCTGATGCCGATGGCGTATTCGGCCGACGGCTCGATCTACAACACCTACGCGCGGCACCAGGCGTACGTCCGCAAGACCGCCGAGTACGCGCGGCAGGCTTGCACGGCAGCCGGGTTCCCGGCGCGGCGCGTGCAGCCGACCGTGAAGACCTACACCGGCGAAGGCGAGACGACGACGACGGCGACGATCGAGGCATCGATCACCGGCGCACTGCTCGGCGGCGGCGACGGCTACCAGGCGTTCCGGTACCAGTTCCTGGTCAACAACCCGACGTGGTGGACCAAGATGGCCCAGTTCGCGGTGCCGGGCTGCAACTGGCCGCGCCCGAGCTTCACCGCGTCGTCACCGCGCCTGACCGGCACGTTCAACCCGGCCCTGACCGTCGACAGCGACCAGGCCGCGAACACGCTGCAGGTGCGCTACGACTTCGACGGCGACCGCGTCTTCGACACGCTCTGGCAGCCGAACACGCCGGCGACCCGCTTGCTGCGCAATCCGGGCAACTTCGTGGCGACGATGCAGGCGCGCGACGCGCAAGGTCAGGTGAGCACGACCCGCCGGCGATTCACCGCCGGATCGGCCGTGACGGTCTCGCCGACGTCGATCAGCACGGCCACGGGCGGACAGGCGCAGATCCAGATCGACGTCGGAACCGGCGGCGCCGGCAACGTGTACCTCGCCATCGCCTCGATCAGCGGCACCAGCCCCGGCTTCCTCTGGCAGCCAGGGTTCCAGGTGCCGCTCAACGTCGACGCCGTGACCACGCTGCTGGCGGGCGATCCGAACGGCCTGCTGCTTTGGAACGGACTTGGCAACCTCGACGCGCTCGGGCGCGCGACGGCGGTCGTGACGATTCCGCCGGCGGCGCTGTCGTTCCTCGCCGGCTTGCCGATCTGGTGGAACTTCCTCAGCCAGACGCCGTCCGGCGCTGCTGCGTGCGTCGGCGACACCAAGTTGCTGACGCTGACGCTCTGACCGGCGACAGGGCGCGCCCGGCGTGCAGCGCGGCCGGCGTGCATCGGCCGGGCGTCGCAGCTATCGTCCTCGCCCCGATGATCTCGCTGCAGAACTACGTGGCCGGGCGCTGGACGCCCGGGTCCGGCGACAAGAAGACCCTTCATGATCCCGCGACGGAAGCGGTGCTCGGCGACGTGTGCGCCGGAGGCGTCGACCACGCCGCCGCCTTGGCGTGGGCGCGCGACTGCGGCGGCCCGGCGCTGCGGGCGTTGTCGTTCGCGCAGCGCGCGGAACTGCTGAAGCAGCTGTCGGCGCTGCTGCACGAGCGCCGCGACGAGCTCATCGACATCGCGGCGAAGAACGGCGGCAACACCCGGGGCGACGCCAAGTTCGACCTCGACGGCTGCACCGGCACGCTGGCCTTCTACGCCCAACTCGGCGCCAGCCTGCCGGCGACGAAGCACCTGCCCGACGGGGATGGCGTGCAACTCGGTCGCACGCCGCGCTTCTGGGGACAGCACGTGCTGCTGCCGCGCCCTGGCGTGGCGCTGCACATCAACGCCTTCAACTTCCCGGCGTGGGGCATGGGCGAGAAGCTCGCCGGCGCGATCCTCGCCGGCGTGCCGGTGGTGGAGAAGGCAGGCACGCCGAGTGCGCTGCTCGCGCACCGCATCGCCCAGTTGGTCGTCGACAGCGGCATCCTGCCGGCCGGCGCCTTCCAGTTCGTCGTCGGCTCGGTGACCGGCATGCTCGACCACCTCGGGCCGATGGACGCCGTCGCCTTCACGGGCAGCGCTGCGACCGGCGTGCTGATCCGCGGCAACAAGAACCTCGTCGCTCGCAACGTCCGCGTGAACATCGAGGCGGATTCGATCAACGCGGCGGTGCTCGGGCCCGATGTCGACGGCGGCGAGACGTGGGATCAGTTCGTCGCCAACGTCGCCACGGACATGACGCAGAAGGCCGGCCAGAAGTGCACCGCCGTGCGACGCATCTTCGTGCCGAAGGCCAAGGTCGCGGAGGTCGAGGAAGCCCTCGTGGAGCGCCTGAAGGCGACGAAGGTCGGCAATCCGACGGACGGCGACGTCCGCATGGGGCCGGTCGCCAGCGCCGAAGCGCTGCGCGACGTCCGCGCAGGGATGCAGAAGTTGCAGGCCGTGAGCGACACGGTGCTCGGCGGTCCGCACGCGTTCGCCGACAAGGGGTACTTCGTGGCGCCAACGCTGCTGCGCGCCAAGGATGCGCACGCCGGCGTGTTGCACGAACTCGAGGTCTTCGGGCCCTGCGCCACGATCGTCGCCTACGACGGATCGGCGGCGCAGGCTGTCGACCTGGTCAACCGCGGTGGCGGCGGTCTCGTGTCCAGCGTCTACAGCGACGACCGCGACTTCGTCGAGAACGTGGTCACCGGCATCGCACCTTGGCACGGTCGCGTCTGGCTGGGCAGCGAGAAGACGCATGGGCAGGCCCTCGGGCCCGGTGCCGTCCTGCCGGCGACGATCCACGGCGGCCCTGGACGCGCTGGCGGTGGCGAGGAATTGGGCGGCGTGCGCGGCCTCATGCCGTACCTGCAGCGGACCGCCATCCAGGGCGACCGCGCCGTTGTCGATCGCGGCTTCGGGCGACCGACTCCGGCCTGACCGTATGCGCGCCACGGTGGCGTGCCGCTGCACGGCAGGGCTGGCAGGTTCCGTTCCCATGGATGACCACCGGCGCAGCGTGGGAAGGCATGTGGGAAAGACTGCACATTTTCGGGAGACTTCTTCGGTTGCTTGGTTACTTCTGCCGCGCTCGCCGCTACGCTCAACGGACCTCGGGGGTACGCCATGTGGATCGCAGCCCTTTCTGTCTGGTGCGTAGTCGCGCTCGCCGCCGGTATTGGCGTCGGGCGAGCGATTGCTCGCAGCTCCGCGCGGATCACCGATGCCGATCACGTCCGCGTGCTTTCGCGCCGCGCCCCCCGCGATCGCGCACACGTTGCCTGACGACCGTCGCAGGCTCGCTGACAGCAGGCTGGCCGAACGCAGCCTCGCCGCCAGCAGCCTAGCTGACAACCGCAGTCACCCGTGGCGCGGTGGAGCGCGGTGCGAATCGCCGGCAGGGAACGCGCGCACGGCGGTGCGGAATCGTCCGCGTGTGTTGGCACGCAGCGCCACAAAGGTTAGCGCCACGACGGTTGCTGCGATGCTGCGACTCGCCTTCGTCGGCGTCCTAAGCGCTCGGCGCTAGGGAAGGAAGTGGTGGGCGTTGCAGGAGTCGAACCTGCGACCCTCAGCTTGTCGAGCTGATGCTCTAGCCAACTGAGCTAAACGCCCGGGTCGAGGGGAAAGAGCATGCCGTTCGCGCTGCAAGTTGCAAGCAGAAACCCGCGGCGTGCAGCATCACGTCGGCTCTCCCACGGTTGCGCCCGCGCCATTAGGTTGACGGCGCACCATGGACGATGCGCCCATCCTGCGCTTGAGCACGCCGTTGCCGCTGCCTTCCCGTGGCGGGCTCGTGCGCGCGCGCTGCGGTCCATGCGAGGCGTTGCTCGAGCCCGTTCGCGGTGGCTTCGCCTTCCTGTGGTCGGATGGTCGCACCGCGCAGCGACTGCACCTTGGACTCGCTGCGGCCGGCGAACTGCGGCTCGAGTTGCGGCCACCAGGCGAGCCCGTCGCAGTGACGCCGCAGGAACCGGTCCTGGTCGCGCCGGCAGCGCGCGTGCGCGGGTACCTGCTGGTGCCGGTGGTGCCGACGCTGGTCTGGCAGCCGGCCGGCGGCGAGCCCGTGGCGTTGCACGCCTTCGCACCGCCAGCGCTCGCGGCGGAGTGGCGGTCCGGCGCGGGCCACGGCTTCGTCGCGACGTCGCCGTGGTGCGCGCGGTTCCCCGCCCGCGCCGCCAGCCTGCTGCAGGCCGTGTTGCCCGTGCGCATCCGCAACGATGGCCCCGGGCCGCACGACGTGGCGGCCGTGCCGATCGAGCGCGATTCGGTCTTGCACGCGTGCCGGGGCGGCTTGGCCTTCGCCGTGGCCGACCTCGTTGCCGTCGGCGATCGCATGGCGCCGCGGCAACGGAATCGCCCGGGCGGGACCCGGACGATCTCGGTGCCCGCCTCGTTCCTGGAGTTGCCGGCGTGACGACAGCGCGCGCGTGGCTTGCGGCGGCATCGGCCTGGGCGCTCGCAGCCTGCGGCGAAGCGTCGCCGCGAGCCGATGCCGAAGTCGCGGCGGAGTTGCGCGCCTTGCGCCTCGCGCTCGCCGCGCGCGAGCAGGCGACCAGCGGCGTGGACGCCCTGCGCGGCCAGTTGGCGGCGCTCGTCGCCGCACAGCGTGGCGCCGAAGCGCGGCAGGCCGAGTTGCAGCGCGAACTCGCGGCATGGGGCCAGCGCGTGGCCGCCACCGACGACGCCAATCGTGCCGCGGAAGCGAGGCTCCTGCGCGAACGGCTCGACGAACTCGATCTCGCGCTGCAGCAACAACGCGCGCGCCAGCGCGAGCTGGAAGACAGCTTGCTGCACGGCATCGACCGCGCCGCCACCCGGATCGACGGCATGCTCGAACGCCTGGCGCCGGCCGCTGGCGCAGCCGCGGGCCAGCCGGGCGCGGGGGCCGTCGACGCGGCTGGCAACGCCGCCACGCCGGCCACGCGCCCCGCACCCGACGCCCGCAAGGTCGGCGGCGACGGCCACGACGCCGCGGCGAACGGTGCGACGCCGGCTCGGCGCGGCGCACAGGCTGCCGGCTCGGCCCGCACGCAGTCGCTTTGGTTGGCCCTCGCCGCGGTGGGCGCAATGTCGGCGTGGTGGTGGATCCGGCGCGAGGTGGTGGGGGCGCGGCAGTTGCGCGCGGCGGGACCACATGATGGCGTCGCCGTGGACAACATCGCGACGTTCGAGCGCCTTGCCGCATCGCCGACGTCGTCCCCCGGCAGTCGCGGCGACGCGGGGACCGACGCCGCGGGCCGGACCGGCGCCCCGGAACTCGGCGACGCGCAACTCGGCGCGCCGGAGGTGCTGACGGGTGGCACGGCGGAATGCGCACGTTGGCACGCGGCGCTCGCCGCGGAACCGCTGGTGCTGCGCGAACCGCCGCCCGTCGTGGAGACCGCTGGTGGCCGCTGCGCCGTGCGCTACTGGCTTCGACCCGACGCGTCGGCCGCCGCGCGCCTGCGACTGCGCCTCCGATTGCGCCAACTGCGCGACTGATCGCCGCTGCCGCTCGCGGCGCGCCGCTCCGGTCGCTATCCTTCTCGCCCCCGAACTTCCGCACGCAGGACCAAGCCCATGATCATCGGCGTTCCCAAGGAGATCAAAGCCCAAGAAAACCGCGTCGGCGCCGTGCCGGCCATGGTGCTCGACCTCGTCGGCGCCGGCCACACGGTGCTGGTGCAGGCCAGCGCCGGACTGGGCGCTGGCGTGTCCGACGAGGCGTACGCCAAGGTCGGCGCCAAGGTCGTCGCCACGGCGGCCGAGGTCTACGGCGGTGCGGACATGATCGTGAAGGTCAAGGAGCCGCTGCCGGCCGAGTATCCGCTGATCAAGAAGGGCCAGCTGCTGTTCACGTACTTCCACTTCGCCGCCAGCCGCGAGCTGACCGACGCGATGCTGAAGTCCGGCGCGCACTGCTTCGCCTACGAGACGCTCATCCACCGCAACTCGCTGCCGCTGCTGACGCCGATGAGCGAGGTCGCCGGCCGCATGGCGGTGCAGGTCGGCGCCGTCTGCTTGGAGAAGCACTACGGCGGCCGCGGCATCCTGCTCGGCGGCATCCCCGGCGTCGAGCCGGCGACCGTGGTCATCCTGGGCGGCGGCGTCGTCGGCACCAATGCGGCGAAGATGGCCGCCGGCCTCGGCGCCGACGTCCGCCTGCTCGACATCGATCTCGATCGGTTGCGCTACCTCAGCGACGTCATGCCGGCGAACGTCACGCTGCTGCACAGCTCGCCGATCACCGTCCGCGAGCAGATCGTGCACGCCGACCTCGTCATCGGCGCCGTCCTCGTCCAGGGCGCACGCGCGCCGCGCCTGATCCGGCGCGAAGACCTGAAGACCATGAAGGAAGGGTCGGTCGTGGTCGACGTCGCCGTCGACCAGGGCGGCTGCATCGAGACCTGCAAGCCGACGACGCACGCCGATCCGACGTACGTCGTCGACGGCGTGATGCACTACTGCGTCGCCAACATGCCGGGCGCCGTGCCGCGCACGTCGACGTTCGGCCTGACCAACGCGACCGGGCCTTGGGCGAAGAAGATCGCCGGCATGGGCGCCGCGAAGGCCGCGCAGGATCCGGTGCTCGGCACCGCCGCGAACGTGCTCGCCGGCGTCTGCACGCACCAGGGCGTCGCCGAGGCCTTCGGGATGCCGTACCGCGCGCCGAACTCGGTGCTGTGATCGGCGGCGGCGGGGAACCGGCGCTCGGCTTCGTCGACGCGGTCGTGCTCGGCCTCGTCGAGGGCGTCACCGAGTTCCTGCCCGTCTCCAGCACGGGCCACCTGATCCTCGCCCAGCGTCTGCTGGGCCTGCCCGAGGGCGCCGCCAACAACACCTTCGCCGTCGGCATCCAGACCGGGGCGATCACTGCGATCCTCGCCCTGTACGGCCGGAGGGTGTGGTCGGCGGCCCGCACGGCGCTGCGACCCGCGACCGGCGAAGCGAACCTGCTTTGGCAGATCGCGCTCGGCGCCGCTCCGGCTGCCGTGCTCGGATTCCTGGCGGACGATTGGATCGACGCGCACCTTTTCACGCCGGCGGTGGTGGCGACGGCGATGGTGGTCGGCGGCGTGCTGCTGCTGGCGCTCGATCGCTGGAACGGGCGCCGCGGCCCCGGCGCCGAGTTGCCGCAGCTCGCGTATGGGCGCTGCGTGTGGATCGGCCTGTTCCAGTGCCTGGCGCTGGTGCCGGGCGCGAGCCGTTCCGCCGCGACGATCGCGGGCGCGCTGGTCGCTGGCGGTTCGCGCACCGCCGCCGCCGAGTTCTCGTTCCTCGTCGGCCTGCCCATCCTCTACGGCGCGGCGTTGCTCAAGGCGCTCAAGAACCCCGCCGCGCTCGGCGGCGACGCCCTGCAGCCGTTCCTGGTCGGCGCCGCCGTGGCCTTCGTCAGCGCCTTGCTGGTCGTGGCGCCGTTCGTGCGCTACCTGCGCAGCCACGGCTTCGCCGCGTTCGCGTGGTACCGCATCGTCGCCGGCATCGTCGTCGCCGCCGCCTGCGCCGCGGGTTGGCTGGCGTGAACGCCGCTCAGCCGCGCTTGTAGCCGAGCTGGCGCACGATCAGCAGGATCTCGCTCCAGTTCGGGAATGGCCGGCCGTGTTCGACCTTGAAGCGGTCGATGGCCGCGATGAACTCCAGCACGTCGGCGTCGATCTCCGCCATCGCCGGCGACGAGCGTTCGGGCTTCTTGATCGCCGCGATGCCCGCGGACCGTGCGCGTTCCGTCCGGTCGCGGTTCGCCGCCGGTTTGGCCGGTGATCCGGCGGTCTTCTGGCTCCTGGCTGCGCTACCCATGCCGGCGCATCATCGGCCCGCGGCGAGCGCGGCCTTGATCGCCGTCGCAAACGGGGGCCGCAGCACGCCGCGGTCGGTCACGATTCCGGTAAGCAAGCGCGCCGGGGTGACGTCGAAGGCCGGGTTGCGCGCGCCGACGCCGGGCAGGGCGAACGAGCGCCCGCCGTGCGTCGAAACCTCGGTGCCACCGCGTTCCTCGATCGGTATCGACGCCCCGTCGGCGACGGCCGCGTCGATCGTCGAGCACGGCGCGACGGCGTAGAAGGGCACGCCATGGGCGGCGCACGCGAGGGCGACCCCATACGTGCCGACCTTGTTGGCGAAGTCGCCGTTGGCGGCGATGCGGTCGGCGCCGACGAGCGCCAGTTGGACCGCGCCGCGCGCGATTAGGCCGGCAGCCGCGCCATCGCAGCAGACGTCCACCGGGATGCCGGCGGCGGCGAGTTCGAGCGCCGTCAGCCGGGCTCCCTGCAGCAGCGGGCGGGTCTCGTCGGCGAGCACGCGGAAGCGCACGCCCTGGCTCCAGGCCTGGAACAGCAACGCGAGCGCCGTGCCGTCGCCGGCGGTGGCGAGGCGGCCGGTGTTGCAGTGCGTCAGGACGCAGCCGCCGTGCGGCACCAGCGAGGCGCCGAATCGGGCCATGCGCTCGCTCATCGCGACTTCGTCGGCGTGCACGGCACGGGCTTCGCGCAAGAGGCCGGCGATGGACGGCTCGCGCGCGACGGCGCGTTCGCAGCGATCGAGGGCCCAGCGCAGGTTGACGGCGGTCGGCCGCGTGCGCAGCAGGCGCGCGCAGACGGCCCGCACGGTGGCCGCGAGGTCGGCGATGGGCGCCGCCCGCGCGCCGAGCACGACGCCATAGGCGGCGGCGACGCCGATCGCCGGCGCTCCGCGCACGCGCAACTGCTCGATCGCTTCGCAGACCCCGTCGAGATCGCGCAGCGCCAGCACGCGACGCTGGTGGGGCAGCAGCGTCTGGTCGAGCAACTCGAGCGCGCCCTCCTCGCCGCCGCGCCACGCGATGGTCGGCGGCAGGGGGGCTGCTGCGGTCGCGGACGAGGACGGATCGTCGGGCACGGCGGCGTCGGCGCTCACGGCAGCAGCCGCCGTTGGATCTCGGCGTACGTCGCCGCCGTCTTGGCGATGACCTCCGGGGGTAGGGTCGGCGGCGGCGGCGTCTTGGCCCACCCGGTCGAGAGCAGCCAATTGCGCAGGTACTGCTTGTCGAAGGACGTCGGATTGCCGCCCGGACGCACCTCCTCGGCCGGCCAGAACCGGCTCGAGTCCGGCGTCATGCACTCGTCGATCAGCAGCAGTTTGCCGTCGCGCAGGCCGAACTCGAACTTGGTGTCGGCGATGACGATGCCGCGCTGCCGCGCGTAGGCGCGACCCGCCGCGTACAGCCGCAGCGCGGCGTCGCGCGCGGCGACGGCCACCGGCTCACCGACGAGTTCGACGACGCGCGCGAACGGAATCGGCTCGTCGTGGCCGGCCTCGGCCTTGGTCGACGGCGTCAGGATCGGCGGGTCGATCTCGCTGGCGTGCTGCATGCCCGGCGGCAACTTCACGCCGCTGACGGCGCCATCGCGCTGGTAGTCCTGCCAACCCGAACCGGTCAGGTAGCCGCGCACGACCCATTCGACCGGCAACGGCTGGGCCTTGCAGCACCGCATCGTGCGTCCGCGCAGCACCTCGCGGTACTCGGCGGGGACGTCGTGCCAGGCGTCGACGTCGGTCGACAGCAGGTGGTTGGGCACCACGTCGCGCAGCTTGTGGAACCAGAACGCCGACGTCTCCGTCAGCACGCGGCCCTTGCCCGGGATGCCTTCGTGCATCACGACGTCGAACGCGGAGACACGGTCCGAAGCGACCAGCAGGAGGTCGCCGCCGAGTTCGAAGATCTCGCGCACCTTGCCGCGGCCCAGGCGCCGGGCGAAGGGCAGGTCGAGCGTCAGGACGGGGTTGTTCACGATGGCGGCGGGCGGTCAGTCGACCTTCTTGCGGACGCCGAGCACGAGGTTCAGCTCCGGCACGTTGCTGCTGCGCGTCTCGACGAAGTCGTCGACCAGCACCAGCGTGTTGTAGCTGCGGTCGATGGCGCCGTGCCAGGTCTCGTTGGTGCCGTCGACCGCGAAGGTCAGCTTGCCGTTGGCCTGCGCCGTCCATGTGCCGGTGTAGCGGAAGTCGATGCCCTGGTTGCCGACGGCGTCGAGGGTGAAGCCGCCGTTCGTCGACAGCACGACCGTGCCGACGAACGAGTCCGACCCGGAGTTCGACGGGTTGATGAACATCGTGTGGCCGCCGACCAGGAACGTGCCGTCGACGCGGTCCACGTCCAGCGAGGTCGCCGGCGCGGCGTCGTCGAACTCGCGCACGAGCAGCGCGATGCCCGCCTCGCCGTCGGACTTGTCGTCGTCGAGCGCGAACAGCGCGTTGCCGCTGGTGACCGCGCGCATCACGCGCTGGTCGGCGTCGTACTGCAGCGTGAGGTTGCAGGTGCCGTCGCCGGTCGCGCCGTCGAGCAGGAAGCGCAGCGATCCCGCGAGGCCCAGGCCCGGAGCAGGCACGCCCGAGCTGTCGCTCTGGAAGCCCGTGCCGGCGAGGTTCAGGTTGGCGTCGGCGCTCAGGCCCGCGGCGTTGAGGTTGCCGTGCACGGCGCGCGCCACGTTGTCGGGCGCCGGCACCGCCGCGCCGAGCACCACGTGCAGCGAGAACACGTGCCAATCGCCGCGCAGGTCGAGCGCGGCGTCGACCACCTTGGTGCCGTAGAACATGCCGATCGACTGGCTGTTCGGCGTCGACACGCGGTCGGTGAAGACGAAGTCCGGCGTGGCCCCGGGCGCGGTCAGGTTGGCGGCGCCGACGCGCCCGTAGGCGCCGGAGAACACCGTCGAGGGTTCGTTGCCGCCGCCGGTGACGAAGACCGACAGCGCGCCGTCGTTGGCCAGCTTGTACGTCTCGCGCCCCGACGTGCTGCCCGATCGCACGAGGTTGTAGCTGCTGTCGTCGAACAGGTTGAACTGCGCCCGGTCCGGGAACACCACCGAGCCCTGCACGGGGAAGGCGCCGAACCCGCGCAGCGTCTTGAAGCCGAGCAGATGGTGGGAGGCGCTGAAGCGCACCTCGCTGGCGGGGCGGTCTTCCTTGCCGCCGTCGGCACACGCGGCGAGCAAGGACACCAGGAGCAACGACGTCGTTCGGCGCATGCTTCGCCGCGAGTCTAGCCGTCGCTCCGGTGCCGCCGCCACCCTGGCGCGCAGACGTTGGCACACGCCGGACCGCGCGCCGGTCCAGTGCGTGGATTCGCGGTCGGGGCGAAGCCGAGGACCGCAGGCGAATCGGTGGATTCGCCGAGGATCGGCGGCGAGCTCCCGGACGCGAAGACGCGTACTGGGCGGCGTGGCCTTCCGGGACGCAGACTCCTAGCCTGCCGCCATGCAGTCCCGTCCGTACGCGTCCGGCGTGCTCGCGGCCATCGTCGCGAGCAGTTGCGCCACGCAGCCTGCGCCCCAAGGGCCGTTGCCAGTCCGCAACCAGCATCCCGCCCAGTTGTTGGTCATGCACATGCCGCCGGCGTCGACGCGCGGTCTCGCCGCGGGCGAGGTGTCGGCGCGCGCCGACGCGGCGTACTCGAGCCTCTGGTTGGTCGGCGCTGCGCCCGGCCGTCAGTGGCGCATGGATGCGGAGTACCTGCGCGTCGCGGCCGGCCTGCGCGTCGGCATCGGCAGCGGGTTGGACCTCGCCGTCGAGTTGCCGGTGGCGCACACCAGCGGCGGCTTCCTCGACAGCTTCCTGGTCGACTACCACGACTTCTTCGGCTTGCCGGACCAGGACCGCGACATCTCGCCGCGCAACGCCTACGACGTCTCCCTGCGGCGCAGCGGCAACACCGTGTGGTCGGCCGACCCGGCCGGCGCACAGCTGCTGGACGTGCCGATTTACGCGAGTTGGCGACTGACCCCGGAGCGCGCGCCGGTCGGGTTCGCGGTCCGCGGCGGCGTCGAACTCCCGACGGGCGACGCCGACCGCGGCTACGGCAGCGGCGGCGTCGAGCCCAGCCTCGGCGTCCTGTTCGACCGCGAAGGCGACCTCGTGTCGCTGTACGGCCACGCCCAGTACACGTGGGTGCACACCCCGGACGAACCCGCCCGCGCCGGCTTCGCCTTCGCCGACGTCGCGGTCGCCGGGCTGGCTGCCGAGATCGCCTTGCTCGACGACCTGCACGGGTTCGTCCAGGTGGCGTGGGAGACGTCGACGCTGCGCAACTTCGGCCTGCGCGAGACCGACGACGACCAGGCGCTGCTGTGGGTCGGCGGCCGGCTGCGCTGCAGCGACGACCTGCAGGTCGAACTCGGCTTCGGCGAAGACCTGCTGGCGTTGGTGTCGCCGGACTTCACGGCGTGGTTGGGCATGGTCTGGCAGCCCAGCAGCTGGGGCCGCAGTCGCCGCCTCGGCCTCCCCCGCTGAGTTATCCATAACAAATCTTATCGGAACCAAGGGATGACCCGTTTGCCTGGGGCCGCGAGCTGGCGCTTCGCCTGGCAGCTGGCTGCCGCCGGCGGCGGCCGGCGGCTGGCTGCCCTGTTGGTGCTCGCGGTCGTCCAGGCGCTGCTGCCGCTGGCCGGCCTCGTCGCCTTGCAGCGGCTGATCGACGCCGTCGCCCGCGGCGTCGCCGGTCGCCAACCGGACGACCAGGCGCTCGCCGACGCCACCACTGCCGTCTTGGTCGCGGCGGCGGTTGCCTTCCTTGGCAGCGCTTTGCGCAGCCTCGCGACGGTCGTCAGCGAGAACCACGGCCGCGAACTCGGCGACGCTGCGACCCGTCGGGTCCAGGCGCACGCGGCCGAGGTGCCGCAAGCAGCATTCGACCAGCCCGGCTTCCACGACCTGCTGCTGCGCGCCGGCGCCGAGGCCGGCCAGCGGCCGGTTCGGCTGGTCCAGGACGGCATCGCCGCGGTCGTCGCCGGCGTCGGTTTGGTGACGATGGTCGTCGTGCTGTTCCGTGTCTCCTGGTGGCTGCCGGGCATGGTCGCGGCGACTGCGCTGCCGCTGGCCGTGGTCCGGCGCCGGCATGCCGACCAGCGCGTCCGTTGGCAGGAACGCCACACCGGAGACCAGCGCGACGTCGGGTACGCCGGCGCCGTGCTCGCTGGACGCGCATCCAGCAAGGAGGTGCGCAGCCTTGGCCTGCGCACGTTCTGGCTCGCTCGGCTCGACCGCCTGCGCGCCGGGCTGCGGGCCAGCCTCGCTGCGCTGGCGCGGCAGCGCGCGCGCGACGAACTGGTGGTGCAGACCGTCGCCAGCGCCGGCCTGTTCGTCGCGTACTATGTCCTGGCCAAGGACGCCCTGGCGGGTGGGCTGACGCTGGGCGGGCTGGTGCTGCAGGCGCAGGCGGCGCAGCGGGCGCAGAACGGCGTGCGCGATGCGCTCGCGGCGCTGGCGGGGGTGCACGAGCACCGCTTGTTCCTGCGCCCGGTCGCCGACTTGCTTGCGCTGCCACCGGCGGGGGCCAACTCCCCCAACGCGACTCCCCCGCCGGGCCCGTTCGCCGTCGAAGTTGCGGACCTGCGCTTCGCCTACGCCGAATCGCGGCAGCCGGCGTTGGCCGGCGTGTCGTTCGCGCTGCGCAGCGGCGAGCGCGTCGCCATCACCGGCGCGAATGGCTCGGGCAAGTCGACGCTCGTCAAGTTGCTGTGCGGCCTCTACGCGCCGACTGGCGGGACGATCCGCGTCCACGGCGGCGACCTCGCGGCGGTCGCGCCGGCGACGTGGTCCGACCGCGTGGCCGTGTTGCTGCAGGATGCGCAGGTCTACGAACTGTCGGTGCGCGACAACCTGCGATTCGACCGCGCGGGCGACGAATCGGCGCTGTGGGCCGCGCTCGCCACCGTCGGGCTCGAAGCGCGCGTGCGCGCGCTGCCCGAGGGCCTCGCGACGATGTGCTCGCGACGCCATCCGGGCGGCGTCGAATGGAGCGCCGGCGAGGCCCGGCGCTTGCTGCTGGCCCGCGCCCTGGTCCGACCGGCGGACCTGATCGTGCTCGACGAGCCGTTCGACGGCGTCGACCCGGCGACGGCGGCACAGGTAGCGGCGGCGCTGCGGGTGCACCGGCCGCAGGCCATTCTGCTCGTAGTGGACCACCGGCCGGAGGCGCTGCACGTGGCCGACCGCGTGCTGACGCTGGCGAACGGTCGTGTGGTGGCGGACCGTCCGGTTCGCAGCGCCTGAATCGCCAGGGCGGGACGAACGCGAGACGTGCGGACGCACGAACGCAACCCGCAACCGCTGCGCCGGATGCTATGGTCCGGCACCCGGCCGGCGGACGGACCTGCCTCCCCCGCCAGCTTCCAACGACAGCCGCCGCATGGTCCGAACGATCGCCTCCGCGTTCCTGGCTGCGCTCACCGCGCTGTCTCTCGCTGCGCAAGACCCGGCGCCGCCGTCACCACCGCCGGCCGCGCAGGAGCCCGCCGCCGAAGCCGACAAAGCCGAGGCCGCCGACGCGCCGAAGAAACCGGACCGCCGCGGCATCGCGGTCGAGGATCCCGTGGTGCACACGCATTGCGCGCGCTGCCACGCGCTCGACGACCAGAAGCACATGTCGCGCATCTCCTTCGTGCGCAAGTCACCCGAGGGCTGGGCCGAGACGATCAAGCGCATGGGCCGCCTGCACGGCGTGCAGCTCGAAGCGGCGCAGGCGAAGTGGCTGGTGCGCTCCCTGTCGAACTCGCACGGCCTGACGCGCAGCGAGGCGGAGCGCGGCCTGTACGAGAGCGAACGGCGCGTGCACTGGTCCGAGGAACACCACGACCAGGACTTCCGCCGCGCGTGCGCGCAGTGCCACCCGCTCGGCCGCGTGCTGCTGCAGCAGCGCGACGCCGAGGAATGGCAACTGCTGCGCGCGACCCACGTCGCGATGTTCCCGCTGTCGCGCGGCCAGATGGGCGGTGGTCCGCCCGAGGACGAGCGCCGCGGCGGCTTCGGTTGGAACGGCGGCGGCGGCCGCGGCGGTGCCACCAACGCCGGATCGGGCGGTGGCGCCTCGGCGAACGCGGGCGGCGGTGGCACTGGCGGCGGTGGCAGTGGCGCTCGCGGCCGCGGCGGCGAGGGCGGCAACGCCAGCCCGACGCAGAGCGTCGGCGACCGCGTGCTGGCGAAGCTGACGCAGGACCAGCCGTTGTTCACGCCGTCGTGGGACGCGTGGCAACGCAACCGCCGCGAGGTGCCGCTCGCCGGCACGTGGACCGTGCGCGGCCACGAGATCGGCGTCGGCGACCTGCAGGGCACGGCGACGCTCGTGCGCACCGACGCCGACGAGTACGAGATCACCTGGAATCTCGCGTTCGACGGCGGCGCGCAGCAGACGCGCAAGGGCAAGGGCATCCTGTACGCCGGCTACTCGTGGCGCGGCCGCAGCGCCGTCGGCGAGAACGCTGCACAGTGGCGCGAGGTGCTGCTGCTGGACGACGGCTGGCAGACGCTGAAGGGCCGCCTGTTCACCGGCAACTACGACGAAGTCGGCGTCGACGTCACCCTGTGCCGCGACCTCGGCCGCCCGCGCGTGCTGGCGCTCGGCAACGAGGCGATCGCCGTGCCGAGCAACGGCCATCGGCTCGACGTCTACGGCGAGGCGTTCCCCGCCGACTGCAAGCCCGAACACTTCTTCGTCGGCGCCGGCCTGTCCGTGGCCGCCGTCGAGCGCAAGAGCGATCGCCACTGCGTGCTGACGGTCGACGCCGCCACGGGGACCGAACTCGGCACGCGCACGGTCGCCTTCGCCAGCGATCCGGCCGGCGCCGAGGTCACGCTGTACGACACCGTCGACTACGTGCGCATCCGGCCGCTGCAGGGCCTCGCGCGCATCGGCGGCGCGCGCGAGCAGGGCGCGCGCATGCCCAACCAGATCGAGCGCTTCGAGGCGGTCGCCGTGCACCGCGGCAAGGACGAGAAGCCGTTCACCGCCGACGACGTCGACCTGTTCGTCGTCAAGCCGACCTGGGGCCTCGCCGAGTTCATCGTGCGCGAGAACGACGACGACGTGCGTTTCGTCGGCAGCATCGACGCGCAGTCGGGCGTGTTCACGCCGGCGATCGACGGCCCCAATCCGCAGCGCAAGTGGCAGGCGAACAACCTCGGCGACGTGTTCGTCACCGCCGAAGTCGAACTCGACGTGCCGGTGCGGCCGGCACCCAGGAAAGCGGCCGACGGCGGCAAACCCGGCGCGGCGCCGAAGGAGGGCGCGCAACCGGCGCCGCCGGCAGCCGAGCCCCCCGCCGAGCCCCCCGCCGGGCCGCCGGCGCGCGAGCGCAAGCGGTTCTTCGCCCGCGGCCACCTGCTGGTCAGCACGCCGCTCTACACGCGCTGGACCGCGCTCGACTGGGAGGACCGCTGATGCAACTGCAGACGGCCTTGCACCGACGGTTCCGCGGCGACGGCGGGCTGGAGTTCGTGTACGTCGCCACCTCGGCGGCGATCCTCGGCCTCGACGCCGACACCGCCGCGATCGTCGACGCGTTCGCCCTTCCCGGCGGTCGCGACGACGAGGCGTGGCTCGCCGATCGCCCCGATCGCTCGGCCGCCGCGACGGCGCTGCACGACCTGATCGACCTCGGCGTCGTCCGCCCGGTCGGCGAACCCGCGCCGCCGCGCGCGCAGTTGCCGCCGATGCCGTTCCCGCTGGCGACGCTGGTGCTCAACGTCACCAACAAGTGCAACCTGTCGTGCACGTACTGCTACGAGTACGGCGAGGACCGGCTGACCGAGGGCACGGGCAGCAAGGGCGCCGGCAAACCGAAGATGGACGACGACACGGCGCGGCAGTCGATCGACTTCCTGCTGCGCAGCAGCGGCGACCGGCCGCAGGTGTCCATCACGTTCTTCGGCGGCGAGACGCTGCTGAACTTCCCGGCGATCCGCGCCGCCGTCGAGTACGCCGAGGCCAAGGCCGCGCCGCTGAAGAAGCGCGTGCACTACTCGCTGACGACCAACGCCACGCTGCTGACCGACGAGGTCGTCGACTTCCTGACGCAGCACCGCTTCGGCATCACGATCTCGATCGACGGCGCCAAGGAGGACCAGGACCGCCACCGTACCTTCCAGAAGGGCGTCGGCAGCTTCGACGTCGTCGAGCCGCGCATCCGCAAGCTGCTCGCGCGCAACAAGGAGCGCAAGGGCCGCACGGTCGGCGCGCGCGTGACGCTGACCTCGGGCGCAGCGCCGGTGCCGGCCACCTACCGCTACCTGACGCAGGAACTAGGCTTCGACGAGGTCGGCTTCGCCCCGGTCACCGCCGGCCTCGGCCGCGAGTACGCGCTCGGCGAGTTGGGGTACCAGAAGCTGCTGCGCGAGTTCGGCGAGTTGGCCGAGGACTACGTCGTCGCGGCGCTGCGCAACGAGGACCACGGCTTCGCCAACCTCGGCGACCTGCTGCGCGAACTGCACCAGGGCGTCAACAAGGCGCATCCGTGCGGCGCAGGCCTCGGCCTGCTCGGCGTGTCGACCGAGGGCGACCTCAACCTCTGCCACCGCTTCGTCGAATCGAAGTCGCACCAGGTCGGCACGGTGGCGACCGGCGTCGACGAAGCCGTGCGCACGGCCTTCCTGCAGAAGGCGCACGTCGACCTGAAGACCGACTGCACGCAGTGCTTCGCGCGCCCGCTGTGCGCCGGCGGCTGCTACCACGAGGCGCACGTGCGCTACGGCGACGCGACGCACGCCAATCTGCACTACTGCGAGTGGATCCGCGGCTTCGTCGACCTTGGACTCTCGGTCTACGGCCGCATCCTGTCGCGCAATCCGAGGTTCTTCGCGAGGTTCGAGACGTCATGAGCAACGACCCGATCGACGACGGCAGCAAGGCCGGGCAGCCGCCGCGGCGCCCGCGCATCATCGCCTGCAACCAGAAGGCTCGGCAGCTCGCCGCCATGGTGTTGGCCCAGCGCGGCGAGGCGCGGGCGCTGACGCAGGATCCGCCGCCGACGCAGTACCCGTACGGCTGCACCACCATCTTCGCGCCCGGCTGGGAAGTCGACTCCGGCAACGGCACGCACGGCCTGTGCCAGCCGATCGAGCGCGACCTCTACGACTGCTACCACACGTGCTACTGGCCGGCGCAGGTCCCCGACGGCGTCACCAACGCGCCGAAGTGGACGATGTCTTGCGGCGCGCCGGTGCAGGATTGGAAGTCCCTCGACCTGGTGTTCCCGTGATGCCGACCGTTTCGCTCGTCGCCGCGCTCTGCGCCTTCGCGTTCGCCGCGACCGCCCAACGACCGCAGCAGCCGGCGCCGGTGGCGTCGCCGCCCGCAGCCACGACGCCGGCCGCGGCGCCGGCGGTTCCCCAGGAACCGGCGCCAGCGGCGCTGCCGCAGGATCCGCCGGCCGGCGGCGCGCCCGAGCGCAACGGCCAGGGCGGCCCCGGCGGGCGGCGGCGCGGTCAGGGCGGCCCCGGCGGCAGCCAGGCGCTGACCGAGTTCCCGGCGTTCACGCCGGTGGCGGCGCCGTCGCCCGCCGGGCTGCAGGGCAAGCAGTCGTTCTGGTTCACGATGTACCCGAACTTCCTCGCCCAGTTCGACCCCGCGACGGACACCGTCACGCGCAAGGTCGAGCTCAAGCGCGGCATGTTCTGGAGCACGCACCTCACGCACGACCGCAGGAGCATCCTGGTCGTCACCGACCAGCAGCAGTCGGTCGAGGTCGTCGACCTGGCCAGCGGCACGGTGACGAGCGAGCACAAGTTCGCCGAGGACGGCTTCATCCTGCGCATCCGCGACCTGCGCGAATGCCCCGGCGGCCAGCACTGGCTGGTGCGCACCGAGCGGGTGAAGAAGGAGATCGACCGCTACTCGTTCGAGGCGGCACAGTGGCTGCTCTACGACGTCGCCGGCCACAAGGTCGAGCGCAAGCTCAGCCGCCTGCCGGACGCCATCGAGCGCGGCGCGCAGCTGTCCGCCGACGGCACGCAGTGGCTGGCGACGGACGAGGACGGCAACCTGGAGTTCCTCGACGCGCGCACGCTCAAGTCGCAGGGCAAGCTCGACCTGAAGACGCCGCGCCACTTCGGGGCCGGCGCCATCCGGCTCGGCGGCACCGACCTGCTCGACCGCCGCGACCCGGCGCGCGCGCTGATGCTGTTCACCAGCACGGACCCGGTCGAGACGCGGCGCACGAGCTGGGGCCTCGTCGAACTCGACCTCGCCAACAAGAAGATCGTGCGCGTCGACGAATGGGGACCCAACCAGTCGTCGTGGGGCCTGCGCGTCGCCACCAAGAAGCCCGTCGGGGCGCTGATGTCGGGCGGTTTCGGCGGCGACCGCGACGGCGACAACCGCGCGCGGCTGCTGCTGTTCGACCTGACCAACGGCAAGAAGCTCGCCGAGGCGTTCGAGGAGTTCCGGCCGCGGCGATCACTGGTCGCGATCTCCCCCGACGCCGACAAGGTCTACATGGGCGTCGCCGGCAGCGACTTCGAGGTCTTCGACGCCCAGCTCAAGCGCCTGAAGACCGTCGAACTCGACGGCGAGATCGTCGGCCGCATCCACGTGGTCGACGGATGAGGCGCGTCGTCGTCGTCGACAGCGGCGTCGACGGCGGCCATCCGGCGCTGCGCGGCCGGCGGGTGGTTCGCGGCCCCACCTTCGGTCCCGCCGGCGAACGCGCCGGCACCGAGCGCGAGGCGGACGTGCTGGGACACGGCACGGCGGTGGCGGCGACGATCGCGCGCTTCCTGCCCGCGGACGCGGACGCGGAGATCGTCGCGCTGCGCGTGTTCGAGCGCTCCCCCACCTGCGACTTCGCCGCCGTGGTGCACGCGCTCCGTCACGCGCTGACGCTCGCGCCGGACGGCGTCAATCTGAGCTTGGGCACCACGTCGCTGCGGCACCGCCGCGACCTCGCCGAACTGGTCGCCGCCGCGCGCGCCGGCCGAACGCGCCTCGTCGCGCCGGCCAGCTACGGCGGCCTGCCCTGCGATCCCGGCGCGCTGGCCGACGTCGAAGCGGTCGTCGGCGACCCCAACGTGCCTTGGCAGACGCCGGAACTGCGGCCACACGCGGGACGGCTGGTCTGGTTCGCTTCACCGCTCGCCGCGCCGGACGCCAATGGCGTTCGCCGGCTGACGGCACGTGGCGAGAGCCTCGCCGTCGCCGCCGTCAGCGGCTGGTTGCTGCGGGCGGCGCTGGGATGAGCCAGCCGCGGCGCCGCAAGTCGCGCAGGGCGGCTTCGACCGCACGCGGGGGCAGCACGAACAGGCGGGCGTCGCCACCCGCCGCTGCCACCGCCGCCGGCAGGGTCGCCGGCGCGGCGAAACGATCGAACAGGGCGGCGATCGGCACGTAGCCGACGTGCGACCGCTCCTCGCCCGTCAGGCGATCGCGGAAGCCGGCGCGCGCCGCGAATGAGTCGACCTCGCGCACGAGGATCTCCGCGGCGACCACCTCCGGGGCGATGGCGAGCGGCACGTCGTCGGCGGGTTCCGGCGCTGCTGGCGAAGATCGCCGCTGCTGCCAGAACGGAGCCTCCGGGAAGCGCGTTTCCCGCGCATACCAGTCGGCGGCTGCGGCTTGGTGCGCCTGCCAGAGGCCGTGCTCCCATCGCGCATGCACGGCGAACAGGCGGTCGCGCCATTCAGGATGGGCCAGCGCCGACGCGCAAACGGCGACGGCGTGGTCCGCGGCGAAGAGCGCCTTCTCGACGCCCTGGCTGGCGAGCGGATCGATCGTTGCAGCCGCGTCGCCGATCACGAGCCGGTCGACGGCGGGCGCGGCCACGCGCGGCGTGGCGTCGTTGGCGTGCGCCGCGCGGGCGCCTTGCAGCCGGCGAGCCGGACCACGCGCGGCCTGCAGCGCCAGGTGCACCAGCCGGGTCACGCCATCGACGGCCGCGGCGTCGGCGTCGACCAGCACGGCGGCAGCAGCCGGCGCGTCGAGCGGCGCATGCGTCCAGATCCAGCCGAACGGCGTCGCTTCGACGGTCGCAGTGCCCGCGTCGGCCGGATCCGCGCGCCCGACCATCGTCACGGCCAGGAGTCCATGGCCCGACTGCGCCGCTTGCCGCCGCGGATTCGCCAGCCGACCGCGAGCGTCGACCACGAGCCTTGGCACGCACTCGCACATGCCGTCCGGCGCGTCGATGCGCCAGCCGTCCCGCATCGGCGACGCGCGCCCCGGCGCAACGACGACGGCGCCCGCGGCCGTCGCCGACCGCCGCAGCGCCGCGTCGAAGCGACCGCGCGCGAGCAGCAGCCCGCGATCCGCGTCGTCGCGCCACGCCACCGCATCACTGCCCCAGAGTGCGCCGTGGCGCAGGGGATCGGGCTTCGTGGCGGCGGCCACGACGTCGGCCAAGCCGATGCGCTCCAGCCGCGCCCGACCTGCTGCCAGCAGCGTCTCGTGCGGGCCCGACAGGCTGGGACGCCCGCGCTCGACCAGTGCGACGGCGATGCCGCGACGGGCGGCGAGCACGGCCAGCGCCGCACCCGCAGCGCCGCCGCCGAGGATCAGCAGATCGGGGCGCGCGAGCACGTTCGCCAGCGTAGAGGCACGTCCGCGCCCTGTCGCCCACCCGCGCCGGCCCGGCGGTGCGTTCCGATCAGGTCCTGGCCTTCGCCTTGCTCTCCCCGCCCAGGGACAACCGCTGGAAGATCTCGATCAACGCGACCTGCAGGCTGGTGAAGCCCACGTAGTGCACCGTACGCGCGAACACGCCTGTCTGGCGCGCGAGTTCGTGCGCCGGTTCGGTCGTCTCGTGGCGGTTCCAGTGCAGCAGGACCAGCACGTCGATGCCGTGCCGCAGCCGGTCGGCGATCTGGCTGACGGTCTTCTGCGGCGAGGTGTAGTTCGCCATCAGCCATTCCGCCGCAAAGCCCCATTCCGTCGCCAGCTGATCCAGCCGGTGATGGTGCTTGCGCTGGCGTTCGTTGCCGCCGACGACGAGCACGCGCGGCGCGTGGCCGAGCAACTTGCCGAAGGCTCCCGTCAGGTCCTTGCCTTCGCCGCCGCCGGTGGGCGCTTCGTCGTGGATCTCCAGCAGCTTGGCGATCGCCGCGAGTTCCTCGCGCGCGAGTTCGGGGAAGGTCGCGCCGACCTCCTGCAGCAGCCCGTAGGCCTGTTGCAACGAGGCGACGTCGCGCCGTGCGCGCAGCGAGCGAGCGATCGCCACGTGCAGCGCCGCACAATCGTACTCGCGTCCCTCCATCACGTCGTAGCAGTGCGCGAGTTCGGCCTTGATCTCGATGTGATCGAGGGCGTGGCCGACGAAGTCCTCGGTCTTCAGCAGTTTCTCCATCTGTTCGAAGCGACCGCGCTGCTCCAGCGATTCGCGGATCTCGGCGTAGCAGGCGCGCGCTTCGTCCCGTTCGCCGAGCATGTTGTGCGCCGTCATCGTGATCCGCAGCGCCTCGATGCGTTGGTCGAGGTCGACCGTCACGTCGAGCGCCCGCCGGGCGGCGCGCATGGCGGGCGCGGCCTCCCCGAGCCCGAGGTACTCGAGCGCCACGAACAGCAGCTGGTCGGGCGTCGTGCCGCGGCCGATGTCGACGGCGTCGAGGAACTGCAGCGCGAGCTTGCGATCGTGCTTCTTCAACGCCTCGTGCACGGCGTAGAAGCCCTCCAGGTCCGGCTTCACCGTCGCGAGCGCCTGCTCCATCAGCTTCAGGGCCCGGCTCGTCTCGCTCGCGTCGCCGGCGGCCAGCAGCGCCGCCGCCTGCAGGAAGCGCGCGCGCTCGCGCAGCGCCACGTCACGGCCTTCGAGTCGGCGCAGCCCGCCGACGGCGCGGTCGAAGCCCCTGGCCGCCGCCCGGTAGTCGCCGGTCTCGTAGGCCAGCAGACTGCGCAGGTAGACCGCCTCCGGACTCGCCTTCTCCGGTTCCTCCGCCGCGCCCTGCAGCCGGGCCAGGACGCGGGCACGGTCCGGTCGATCGCTGCGCGGTTCGACCATCGCCACGCCGTGCTGGCGCATGTCGCCGAGCGCTGCGACGAGCCCCGCCGCCGACGCCAGCATCGGCTGCCCGGCAGCCAGCCGTTCGGCGCATTCGGCTTCGACGATGGCGGCCGACCACTCGCTGGCCGCGAGCAGCCGCTCGGCGAGCGCCAGGCGATACCGCGCCTGGACGTCCGCCGGCAGACGATCGAATCCTGCCATGCCCAGCACCTTGGCGAGGATCGCCGCCGTGCTCTCCTGGTCGTCGCTGTCGACGCGCGATTCCAGCCGCGCCAGCAGGTCGACGACGGCGGCGTCGACGATCGCCTCGACCTCCGGCGTGCCAGGTTCGGCGGCGAGGTACTGGATCGCCCGGACGGCCAGCTTCAGGTCGCCCGACCAGAACAGCGACCGCACGACGATCGGCAGGACGTGGCCGGCGACCTGCGGGTCCCCCAACAAGTCGAGCAGGGCCTGCGGATCGCCGAGCAGTCGTGCGATGGCCTCGCTGTCGCCGAGCCGGTCGTAGGCGCGCACGATGCCGTAGCGCCGCCAGCGATGCGCCGTGCCATCGGATCCGGCGGCCGGGAGCTCGAGGCGCAGCAAGGTGGTGGCGTAGCCGTGCAAGAAGGCGGACGCGGGGCGCTGCGGCGCCAGTTCGATCAACGTCGTCAGCTGGGACTTGACGACCTCGCACGCCACGTCGCCCTTCTCGGCGGCGTGCACCTGCTGCAGCAGCAATCGATCGAGCGCGCTCTCCCAGCCCATTCCGGTTCTCCTGCGCGCGTCTATCGGCGCGGCAGGCATGGTCGCTCAGGAGGAGCGGGTGCCGCCGATGCGATCGGCGTCACTCCATCAGTGCGCGAGCATCGGCCGGCAGGACGACCGCCATGCCGTGCAGCCGGCGCCCGCCCGTGCCCGCGGGCGGCGCGACCGCGCCGAGCACGAGGTCGCCGACGCGCAAGTGCAGCAGTGCGGTCGGCAGCGCCTGGATCCAGTGGTCACCACCGTCGTCGTCGCGGCAGCCGAATCCGTCCGCGCCGACCTGCTCGACCGCCAGCACGCCTGGCCGCCCGAGCGGCTTCACGCCGTCGGAGAGCGCCAGCGATGCCTGCTGCAGACGTTCGACCTGGTCGAGCATGGCGCCGCGGCAGCCGGCCAACACGTCGCCGATGGGCATTTCCTGGGACGCTTCGGCCCACTCGTAGAAGGCGCGCAACTGCTCGAACGTGCCGAGGACGTGGCTCGCGCGCGCCGTCGGCGGCGCGGCGAGGTAGACGTGCAGCAGCAGACGCATCACGTCGGAGGACGTGATCTCCTCGAGGTCGCGATGCGGCATCGCGGCGTTGGCTTGCATGGCGGCGAACAGCCGCAGGAGGTTCGCCTGCGGGTCCTGTTCACGGCCGGTCTCCCACAGGTACTCCTCGATCAGGGCCGACAGGTTGCCTGCCGCGTCGCTGTCCGCCTCCCCATCGCTGTCCGGCACGTCGTCGCCGTCGTCGTCCTGTTCCCCCGCGGCGTCCTCGTCGTGGAACGGATCGCCGTCCAGCGTCGCCGCATCGTCGTCCGCAGCGGGCTCGGCGTCGCTGTCGTCGTCCGGCTCGGGCTCGATGCCCGCCATGCGCTCGAGCTGCGCGAACAGATCGGCCACGTCGCGCTTCTGGGCGAGCCCCTCGTCGAGGGTGCGAACCAGCCGCTCGCCGAGCGATTCCCCGGGAGCGGTGGCAGGCGCCCCCGCCGTCGCGCCACTGCCGCCGCGATGGTGCGCATTCCAGATGCCCAGCAGCAGCTGGCGGGCGGCGTCGAGGTCGACCTCGGTGTCGAAGGCGAGTTCGTCGAGCAGCGGACCGATCACCGGACCAGGTCGCACCGACATCGCCAACTGTTGGCTGATCGAACTGGCGGAGTGCTCGCTGCCGCTGCTCGCGAGCAAGCGATCGAGGTCGGCTTCGAGGTGCTCGAGCGGCGCCGCCGGTTCGGCCGACGACTCCGGATCCGCCGCCGTCGTGGCCGCCCTGAAGTCGGGGCGGCGCAAGAGCAGATGCTCCAGCTCGATCTGCTGCAGCCGACGATCCAGTTCGAGTCGCTGGAGGTCGCGCAGGAACGCCTGCGCGAGGTCGCCGCCCGGCCGGAAGACCGCCGCCGCCGACGACGGCGTCCAGCGTCCTGCGCCCTCGGCGAACAGGCGACCGACGACGAGGTCGCCAGCGCGCAGGGCGCCGGGCGGTGCCGACAGGTCGATGGACTGGCCGTCCTGCAGGTCGCGCGCCTCCACGGTGCGCGGCGTCACGTCCTGCACCAACCAGAGTCCGGCCACCGAATCGAGCCATTCGCCGGCGTCGCCCGCCATGGTGGCGATCGAGGCTGGCACGGCGCCGAGGACCTCGCTCTCCCGCTCGAGCGTGAACCACTCGCGGAAGCGCAACTCGGCCGCATCGGCAGCGCCGGGGGCGGCAGGCTCCGACGGCGCCCCGGCCGGAAAGAAGTCGCGCCGCGCGCGCTGCATCTCGGGCCCTACGTGCGGATCCCGCGCCAGTCGCCCGGCCAGTGCCGCGATCGCCTGGGCGGCCGCCGCTGCGTCGTCGTGTTCCATCCGGCGAAGGCTCGCAAGCGCCGCGGTGGATTGCAACCGGATCCGGGCCCCCTCGCGGTCCGCGCGCACCGCCGGCATGATGCCGCCGTGCACGTGCAGCAAGCGACGCAAGGCGGTGCGTCCGAGCAACTGGTCCACACGTTGCAGACGTTGGAGTGGGTCGACCAGACCACGCTCGGCGTGCTGCTGGTGTTCTTCGTCCTCGGGCTGTTCAAGGGGCTGATCTGGCAGGTCAGTCGCATCGGCATCCTCGTGGCCGCCTACGTCGTCAGCGGCCGGTACGGCAACGCGCTGGCGGACTGGCTGGCCCGATCGAACGAAGCCGACGCACCGACGGATCCGTCGTCGACGACGATCTACCTGGCGTACTGCCTGCTGTTCGTCGCCGTGCTGGTCGTGCTGAGCCTGCTCGCCATCGGGCTGCAGCGTCTCGCGACCAAGGCCGGGCTCGGGTTCTTCGATCGACTCGGTGGCGGCGTGCTCGGACTGGCTACCGGCGCTGGCGTCGTCGTGTTCGCCGTCTTCGTGGTGAACATGTTCTTCCGCGGCAGCCAACTGGCGTATGCGGCGGAGCGTTCGCACACCGCGCGGTTGTCGCGCCGGCTCGTCGAGGCGCTCGGCCCGCGCGTGCCGCCGGAGCTGCGGCAGGTCTTCGCCCTGCCGCCGCTGCCCGGCAACGCGCCGGCGGCGGCAGACGATGCGCCGGACGCACCGCCCGGTGACGAACGCAGGAACGCCGGTGGCGGCGAAGCGCCGATGGAACCACCGGCGGTCGCGCCCGACGAACCGCCGACGCGCCCGGGCGCTGGCGGCGGTGGCGGCTGAGCAACGGCCGCACGCGCATGCGCATTCGCGTCGGCCGCGCTGCCCCGCAGGTTGCAGCACGCGGCGCTTGCGTCGTCGCCGGCGATCCCGGATCGTGCCCGCTCCACTGCTTGGGGGCGCCCGCCGGACGCGGGCTGAGATGCACCCCTTGAACCTGATCCGGGTCGCACCGGCGTAGGAAACAGCAGCATGACCGAGATCCCCCGCCCGGGCCTACGGCCGTTGGCCGAGTCCTTTCCCCGCTCGCAGAAGATCGCCGTCGGCGACCTTCAGGTTCCTGCCCGCGACATCGCGCTGACCAACGGCGACGTCGTGCGCGTGTACGACACCACCGGCCCGCAGGGCTGCGACATCCGCCGCGGGCTGCCAAAGCGCCGGCAGCCGTGGATCGACGCCCGCGTCGCCCGCGGCGACCGGAACTTCTCGCAGATGCACTACGCGCGGCGCGGCATCGTCACCGAGGAGATGCGCTTCGTCGCGATCCGCGAGAACGTCGACCCCGAGTTCGTGCGCAGCGAGATCGCGCGCGGCCGCGCCATCATCCCGGCCAACCGCAAGCATCCGGAGGTCGAGCCGATGATCATCGGCCGCAACTTCCTGGTGAAGATCAACGCCAACATCGGCAACAGCGCGCTCGGCAGTTCGATCGAGGAAGAGGTCGAGAAGCTGCAGTGGTCGATCCGCTGGGGCGCCGACACGGTGATGGACCTCAGCACCGGCAAGAACCTGCGCGAGACGCGCGAGTGGATCCTGCGCAACAGCCCGGTGCCGATCGGCACGGTGCCGATCTACGAGGCGCTGGAGCGCGTCCAGGGCCGCGTCGAGGACCTCAACCTGCGCATGTTCCTGGAGGTGCTGGAAGAGCAGGCCGAGCAGGGCGTCGACTACTTCACGATCCACGCCGGCGTGCTGCTGCGCCACGTGCCGCTGACCGCCAACCGCGTCACCGGCATCGTCTCGCGCGGCGGGTCGATCATGGCCAAGTGGTGCCTGCACCACCACGAGGAGAACTTCCTCTACACCGGCTTCCGCGAGATCTGCCAGCTGCTGGCGAAGTACGACGTGTCGTTCTCGCTCGGCGACGGCCTGCGCCCGGGCTCGATCGCCGACGCCAACGACGCCGCCCAGTTCGGCGAACTCGAGGCGCTCGGCGAGCTGACCAAGGTCGCCTGGGAGCACGACGTGCAGACCATGATCGAGGGCCCTGGCCACGTGCCGATGCACCTGATCAAGGAGAACATGGACCGTCAGTTGGCGGCCTGCCACGAGGCGCCGTTCTACACGCTGGGCCCGCTGACGACGGACATCGCGCCCGGCTACGACCACATCACCTCGGCGATCGGCGCCGCGATGATCGGCAGCTTCGGCACGGCGATGCTGTGCTACGTGACGCCGAAGGAGCACCTCGGCCTGCCCAACCGCGAGGACGTCAAGCAGGGCGTCATCGCCTACAAGATCGCCGCGCACGCCGCCGACCTCGCCAAGGGCCATCCCGGCGCCAAGTCGCGCGACGACGCGCTCAGCAAGGCGCGCTTCGAGTTCCGCTGGGAGGACCAGTTCAACCTCGCGCTCGATCCCGAGACGGCCCGCGCCTACCACGACGAGACGCTGCCGCAGGACGGCGCCAAGGTGGCGCACTTCTGCTCGATGTGCGGGCCGCGCTTCTGCTCGATGAAGATCACCGAGGAGGTGCGCGAGTACGCCAAGAAGGGCATGCACGAGAAGAGCGCCGAGTTCGCCCAGCGCGGCGGCGTCATCCAGTAGCGCGCGCCGCCCGTCAGGGGCCTTCGAACGGCGACTCGCCGCGGTCGCCGACGAGCGGCAGCGAGACCCAGAACGTGCTGCCGCTGCCGAGCCGGCTGCGCACGCCGACCTCGCCGCCGAGGCTCTTGACGGTGTTCTTGACGATCGAGAGCCCGAGCCCGGTGCCGCCGACCTCGCGCGAGCGCGCACGATCGACGCGGTAGAAGCGCTCGAACACGCGTTCCTGGTCCTCCGGCGACAGCCCGATGCCGGTGTCGACGACCTCGAGCAGCGCGCGATCGGCGGAGACGGTCACCTGCGCGCGCACGTCGCCGCCAGCACCCGTGTACTTGATGGCGTTGTCGACGAGGTTGCCGACGACCTGCCGCAGCGCTTCGCGGTCGGCGATGACCCACACGCCGGCTTCCGGGGCAGCGAGCGCGACGCGCACCTGCCGCTTGTCGGCCAGCGACGCGAGGTCGCGGACCGTCTCGCGCACGACCGCGCCGAAGTCGATCGGCCGGACCTCGCGGCCGTGGCCGCCTTCGTCGTCGAGCCGCGACAGCGTCAGCAGGTCGCCGACCAGCGTGGTCAGGCGCTCCGTCTGCCGCGCGATGCGGTCGAGGAAGCGCACCCGCGTCGCCGCCGGCATGTCCGGATCGTCCTGCATCGTCTCGACGTAGCCCTGGATCGCGGCCAACGGCGTCTTCAGCTCGTGCGAGACGTTGGCGACGAAGTCGCGCCGCAGCGACTCCAGCTTCTTCAGGCGGCTGGTGTCGTCGAGCGACACGACCGTGCTCTGGTCGGGCAGGCGGCGGACGCGCACGGCGAGCGTGCGGCCGCCGGGCTCGGTCTCGACCTCGAAGAACTGCGCTTCGCCGGTCGACTCCGCCTGGTCGACGGCGCGGTGCAGCGCCGGCCACGACACCAGCTCCTGCAGGCGTCGGCCGGTGGCCGCCGGCGGCAGCTTGGTGAACTCGACCGCGTTCGGATTGCAGGCGACGATGCGCCCGCTCGGGTCGACGACGATCAGGCCGTCGCTCGCGCCCGCGAGCGCGGCGACGGCGCGCGCCGATGCGGCGCGGCTGGCGGCGAGTTCGGCGGCGAGTTGGGCCCGGCGGCCGGCCTCTGCGCGCAGGCGGCGACGCAAGCGCCACGCCACGGTCGGAGCCGCGATCGCCAACGCCAGCGTCGCCAGGAAGTGAAGACTGCCCGAATCCAGGTTCATGAACGGCGGCACGTGCCGCCACCCGCCTGGTTAGCGACCCGCGTCGGCGAAACGATACCCGACACCGCGGACGGTCTCGATGCAGGCAGCCTGTTCTCCGAGCTTGTGGCGCAGGGCGCGCACGTGCACGTCGATGTTGCGGTCGGTGACGATCGCGTCTTCGCCGATGACGCGGCTCAGCAGGTGCGCGCGCGGGAACACGCGGCCCGGGTGCGAGGCCAGGAAGTGCAGCAACCGCATCTCGGTCGGCGTCAGCGTGATCAACTGGTCGTCGATGCGGGCTTCGTGCCGCCCCAGGTCGATCGTCAGCGCGCCACGAACCACGCGTTCGCCGGCGCCGGACTGCTCGCGCAGGGGGCCACGACGCAGCACCACCTTGCAGCGGGCGATCAGCTCGCGCGGGCTGAAGGGCTTGGCGATGTAGTCGTCGGCACCGATGCCGAGCCCGAGCACGATGTCGCTCTCCTCGGCCTTGGCCGTGACCATGACGATCGGGATGCCGCGGGTCACCGGGTCGGACTTGACCTGGCGGCAGACCTCGACGCCGTCCATACCGGGCAGCATCAGGTCGAGGATGACGAGGTCCGGATTGTCGGTCCGGATGCGGCTCAGCCCCTGCTCGCCGTTGCGGCACGAGACGACCTTGTAGCCTTCGCGCTCGAGGTTGTACTGCATGACCTCGAGGATGTCGGGCTCGTCTTCGATGACCAGGATCTTTGGCTTCGCCACGGGATCGTGCAGTTCGGTGCGTTCGGAAAGGACCGAGCGCGACTCTAGGATGCCCCGGGAAGAAACGGTTAAGGCCGGCTCAAGTTTGCCGCTGGGAGCGAGAAGGCCATGCCGTTCGGACGGCGAAGGCCATGGTAGGGCCAGTTGCGTGCGATCCCGCGCCGTTCCCAGGCGACCAGGACGGCGTCGCCCGGAAAGGGGAACGGCAGGTTGCCCGGTTCGGCGCGGACGTCGATCGCGAGCTGCGCGCCGCCCACGCTCCAGGTGAGTGTGGCGCAGCACGGAACCCCGGACGGGACCGCGGCGAGGCACTCGCGCAGGGCGGTGACCACCGCCGGCACGAAGGCCGCGAGATCGACGACGAATTCGGCCGTTTCGCAGCCGTCGGCATCGAGCCGGTGGCCGGCTTCGCGCGCCCCGACGCGGGCGAGTTCCGCGACTTCGCGCAGGGTGCGGCCGGCGGGCGCCGGTTCGGGGCCGCCATCGCCGAGCAGGTGCCGCCAGACCCGCAGCGCAACGGCGCCGCGGTCGACGTTGCCCGCGATCGCAGCGAGCGGGGCAGCGGCATCGCGCGGATCCGCCTGCAGCACGTGACCCTGCAGCGCGAACAGCAGGTTGCCGAAGTGGTGCACCAAGCCCGGCGCGAGGAAGGCAAGGTCGGCAGCGGCAGCGGCGGCAGCGGGCGTCACCGCCGCATCGTGCCCGAACGGCGCCGACGAGGGAACGGCCTGGCGGCCCCTGCGTTGGCCTCCGGCGGCTCCTCGCGCGGACCGGCGGCCTGCGGGTATGCACGGGGCCATGACGGCCCCCTACGACGCGCTCCGCGCGCACTTCCGCGACGTCGCCTTGCTCGGCTCGACCTCGGCCCTGCTGGCCTGGGACCAGGAGACCTACCTGCCGCGCGGCGGCGGCGACCGCCGTGCGGCGCAGTTGGCGTTGTTGGCGACGCTCGCACACGAGCGCGCAACTGCGCCGCAGGTCGGTGAATGGCTCGCGCGCTGCGAAGCGGATGCCACGGCGTTGGTCGACGACGACGCGCGCGCCAACGTGCGCGGCTGGCGCCGCGACTACGACCGCGCCACGCGGCTGCCGGCAGCGCTCGTCGCCGAGCTGGCGGAGGTCGAGAGCAAGGCGCAGCAAGCGTGGGCCGAAGCGCGGGCGCGCGACGACTTCCGGCGCTTCCAGCCGTGGCTGCTGCGCATGATCGGCCTGCAACAGCACAAGGCCGACTGCCTGCGCCGTCCCGCGCAGTCGCGCTGGGACGCGCTCGCCGATCTGTGCGAGCCCGGCATGAACGCCGCCGACCTCGCGCAGTTGTTCGGGCCGCTGCGGCAGCGGCTCGTTGCGCTGCGGGAACGGCTCGCCGGGGGCCGCGCGGTCGAGGACGGATTCTCGCGGGTCGCCATCCCCGAGGCCGACCAGGAAGCCTTCGTGCGCGCCGTGCTCGCGGCGATGGGCTTCGACCCGAAGTTCGGCCGCCTCGATCGCAGCGCCCATCCGTTCTGCACCAAGGTCGGCGACGATGTGCGCCTGACGACGCGATTCCATCGCGACCGCGTGCTCGACGCGCTCGGCTCGACGATGCACGAAGGCGGCCACGGCCTGTACGAGCAGGGCCTCGATCCGGCGCAGTTCGGCGCGCCGCTCGGCGAAGCCGTGTCGCTCGGCGTGCACGAGAGCCAGAGCCGCCTGTGGGAGAACCACGTCGGGCGCTCGGCCGCGTTCTGGGAGTGGTGCTGGCCGATCGCGCAGCGCCACCTCGGGGCGGCCTGCCAGGGGTACGACGCGGCGACGATCCACCGCGCCGCCAACGTCGTGCGCCCGAGCCTGATCCGCGTCGAAGCCGACGAGGCGACCTACGACCTGCACGTCATGGTGCGCTTCGAGATCGAGCAGCGCCTGCTCGATGGCAGCCTGCCGGTCGACGCGCTGCCGTCCGAGTGGAACCGCCTGTACCGCGAGTACCTCGGCGTGGTCCCGCCCGACGATCGCCAGGGCTGCCTGCAGGACGTGCACTGGTCGTGCGGCCTGTTCGGGTACTTCCCCACTTACACGCTCGGCAACCTCTACGCCGCGCAGTTCGCGGCCGCCGCCGAGCGCGCGCGCGGCGGGCTGGCCCCGCTGTTCGCCCGCGGCGACTTCGCGCCGCTGCGCGAGTGGCTGCGCCGCCACATCCACCGGCACGGCCGCCGCCACGAACCGGCGGAACTGTGCCGGTTGGTCACCGGCAGCGCGCTGTCGCCGGAGCCGTTCCTGCGCCACCTCGAGCAGAAGCTCGGCGCGGTCTACGGCTTGAACTGAGCCGCGCAGGCCCGGCTATCGTGCGGGCATGCTGCGCATCGTCGTCGTGCTGTTCGCGTGCGTCGCCGCGCTCGTCGCCCAACAGCGCGTGCCGCTCGACGGCAGTTGGGAGATCCGGGCGGAGACACCGACGGTCGGCGCGTGGCGGCCGGTCGCCGTGCCGGCGGCGTTCGAGGAAGCGCTCGGTGAGGGCTTCGACGGCGTCGCCCGCTACCGCCGGTCGCTGCCAGTGCCGGCGACGCGCTGCGCGGCCGTGCGCATCGAGTTCGCCGCCGTCGCGACGCACGCCACGGTGCTGTGCAACGGCGTCGAGGTCGGCCGGCACCTCGGCGCCTGGACGCCGTTCCGCGTCGACCTGACGGCCGCGCTGCGCTGGGACGGAAACGACCAGCTGGAGGTCGTCGTCGACGAGAAGGTCGGCCACAACACGCAGGGCTTCCTGCCGGTGATCCAGCCGCACTTCGGCGGTATCTGGCAACAGGTCACGCTGTGCCTCGACGACGGCCCGGTGCTCGATCGGTTCGCGGCCGTCACGACGTGGACCGGCGAGTTCCTGCGATGCAACGTGCCGGTGCTCGGGCAAGCCGATCGGGCGCTTCATGTCGAGGTTCGATGCGGACGCGTCGACGAACGCTTGGGCGCGCTGCTACCGGTCGGCTCCGATGGCGTGGCGCGCGGCCATGCGCCGGTCGGCGATGCGCGCTACTGGTCGCCCGCCGATCCCGTCTTGCACACGCTGCGGCTGCGCCTGCTCGATGGCGAGCAGGAACTCGACCGCATCGAACGCAGGATCGGCTGGCGCGACCTGCGCGCCGACGGCACGCGCGTGCTCTGGAACGGCGCGCCGTTCCAGCTGCGCGGCGTGCTGCACTGGGGCTTCTCGCCGCCGCACCTGGCACCGCCGGTCGATCCGGCATGGTGGCGGCCGCAGCTGGAGCGCTACCGCGCAAGGGGCTTCAACACGCTGAAGTGCTGCCTCTGGGTGCCGCCGCGCTGCGTCTACGAGCTGTGCGACGAACTCGGCCTCGCCGTCTGGCAGGAATACCCGACGTGGCATCCGCAGATGGACGCCGCGCACGAGGACGAACTGCTGGCCGAGTACGGCGAGTTCTTCGCCTTCGATCGCAGCCACCCATCGGTCGGCTTCCGCAGCCTCACCTGCGAAACCGGTCATGGCGCCGACCTCGCGGTCGTGCAGGCGCTCTACGACGCCTGCAAGGCCGCCGTGCCGAACACTCTGGTCGTCGACGACAGCAGCTGGATCGGTTGGCAGCGTGTCACCGACTTCTGGGACGAGCATCCGTACGGCAACAACTCGTGGCTGCCGGGCCGCCTGCAGGACTTCCGTCGCCACATCGCCGAGCACGGCCAGAAGCCGCTGCTGCTCGGCGAGTGCCTCGCCGCCGACACCTGGGTCGATCGCACGGCGTGGCGCGAAGCCCACGGCGACGCGCCGACGTGGTGGCGGCCGCTGTGCTGGGACGCGCAGGATCAGGCCGAGGCGGCGATCGTCCGGCGCTTCGGCGCGGCGACGCTGGCGACGCTCGGGCCGGAGTCGCGCGCGTTCGCGCTGCGCAACCGCAAGTTCCAGAGCGAGCATCTGCGCCGCGACATCCCGGAGGCCGGCTACGTCGTGTCGGTGGCGCGCGACTTCCCGAAGGCGCGCATGGGCCTCGACGACGACCTCGGCCGGCCGAAGTGGTCGGCAGACGACTGGGCCTGGCACGGCGACACCATGCTGTGCCTCGATGCGTCGTGGGACGGTCGCAGCGTGCCGGCGGGTGGCGCCCTGCCCGCAGTGCGGGTCGCGCACGCCGGCGCCGGCCCGCTGGCTGGCGCCGTTCGCTGCTGGCTCGACGACGACCGCCCCAACGCGGTGGACGTGCCGGTCGCCGTCGCCGCGGGCGCCGTGTCGGCGCCGTTGGCGCATCACTTCGCCAATGCCGGCAGTCGTGGTCTGCACCGCGTGCGCCTGCACGCCGAGCTGACCGGCAGCCACGCGGCGCGGAACCACTGGGACCTCTGGTGCGTGCCGCATTGGCACTACGTCGGCACGGCGACGCGGGTCGCCGATCGCCTGACCCCCGAACTGCTCGACGACCTCGAAGCCGGCGCCCGCGTGCTGCTGCTCGCCGGCGACCGGCCGGGTTCGTCGCGCACCGAGGCGCTGTGGTTCCTGCGCGGGGCGCCGTTCGCGCCGCCCCACCCCGTGCACAAGGACGTGCCGGCACGACTGCTGATCGACCTCTGCAGCTTCGACCTGGAGACCGGCCGCGTGCTGCCGCAGGCGCCTTGGGGCGAGGAACTCGACCCGTTGCTCGCGTTCTGGGAGACGCACGACCTCCCGGAGGTGCGGCTGCATGCGTTCGCCGCCGAGGCGCGCGTCGGCAAGGGCCGTTTGCTGGCGACGACGCTGCGGCTCGACGGGCCCATCGGCAGCGTCGGCTTCCACGTGCGGCACGCACTGCAGATGCACCTCGAGCACGGGCCGGTGCCGCGCACGACGCTGACGCCGGCCACGCTCGCAGCGCTGCGCGGCCAGCTCACCGAGCAGCGCCTCGACCTGCCGACGTGGCGCTTCCGCACCGACCCGGACGACCAGGGCCGCGCCGCCGGCTGGTCGGCGGCGGCGGCCCCCGACGGCGCCTCGCCGTGGCGCGAGCTCGCCGCCGGCAAGCACTGGGAAGCGCAGGCCGACGACCTGAAGCACTACACCGGCGTGGCCTGGTACCGCGTCGCTGTCGACGTGCCGGCGAGCTGGCGCGGGCAGACCAGCCGCCTCGTGCTCGAAGGCGTCGACGACAGCTACGAACTGTGGCTCGACGGCGCGCCCGTGGCGAAGGCCGGCGATCCCGCGACGGCGACGACGATCTGGCTGGAGAAGCAGGTCGTCGAGCTAGGTGCCCGGCTGGCGCCCGGCCGCCACGTCCTGGCGCTGCGCGTCGTCGACCACGCGGGCGCGGGCGGGCTGTGGCGGCCGGCGTACCTCACCACCGGGCCGGCGGGCGCCGGGGTGCTACGGCTGCACTGAGTCGGCGGCAGGCCGTCGGATGCCGTGCGCTGGCTGGCCGGCGCGCTGCACGCCCGTTGGCGCCCTTGCCGCCGCGTCCGGCAAGTCCCACAACCGGCGCACCCGCTTCCCTGCTATCGTCCCCCGCCGCATGAAGGTCTCGAACATCCAACCGACGCCGAACCCCAACGCCTTCAAGTTCCTCTGCGACACGCAGCTGGCCAAGCCCGGCCATTCGCTCGCGTACGCGAAGCCGGAGCAGGCGCGCAACGACGTGCTGGCGCAGGGCCTGTTCGCGATCCCCGGCGTCGACACGCTGTTCTTCTGCGACAACTTCGTCACCGTCAGCATGACGCCGCAGGCCGATTGGCGCGCGGTCGCCGAGCAGGTGACGCGGCTGCTGGAGAGCCACATCGCCGACGGCACGGCAGACGCGACGGCAGCACCGCAGGCGGACGATCCGCTGGCGACGATGCCCAAGGGTGGCGATCCGGAGGTCATGGCCAAGATCAACGCGCTGCTCGACGACCGCGTGCGGCCCGCTCTGGCCGGCGACGGCGGCGGCCTGCAGGTGATGGGCCTCGAGGGCAAGACGCTCTTCATCCGCTACCAGGGCGCATGCGGCAGTTGCCCCAGCTCGTCGGCCGGCACGCTGATGGCGATCCAGCGCCTGCTGCAGGCCGAGATCGACGAAGAGCTCGTCGTCACGATGTCGTGAGCGCGCTGCGCTGCCCCTACTGCGGCCGGCTCGGCGAGCCCGTCCGCGTGCACGGGCACGGGCAGTGCCCGCACTGCGGCACCAACATCGAGCCGTGCTGCGCCGGCGCCAACGCGCTCGAAGAAGCGGCCGCCACGGCGGCCATCGACGCCGCGCCCGACCGCGCGCTCTTTCCGCGCGTGTTCGAGCAGCTCGGCGGTGTGCGCGCGACGGTGACCGATGAGGCCCTCGCCTTCGGCCTCGTGCAGCGGCTGGCGATCGACCTCGACGAAGCCCGCCTGCTGATCGAAGCCGCGGAGCGCATCGGCATCCTGGTCGCCGCCGGACCGGACCGCCACCGCCTGCGCGGCGCGGACTGAACCGGCGCGTCGTTGACCGACCGACGGCAGCAGCTACGCTCCTCGCCCCGCGCTCGCCGGAGTGGCGGAATCGGCAGACGCACAGGTTTCAAAAACCTGCGCCCTCACGGGCGTGCGGGTTCAAGTCCCGCCTCCGGCACCACTTCGACCCGCGCGGCGGTCCGCCGGCCGTCAGGCTTCGGCGGCGGCGGTGCCCGGCGGCGCCGAGCGCGGCGCAACCGGCCGCGGCCGCGCCACGCCAGCGCGCGCCAGCGCGTGGCCGATCAGCGCGTCGAGCAGCTTCGGGAACGGCAGCCCGCACTTCGCCGCCGACTGCGGCAGCAGGCTGGTCGGCGTCATGCCGGGGATCGTGTTGGTCTCCAGCACGACCGGGCCGTCCTTGGTGACGATCATGTCGGTGCGCGACATGCCGTCGCAGACGAGCGCCTCGTGGCAGCGCACGGCGAGTTCCTGGACGTGGCGGATGCGGGGCTCGCCCCAGCCGCGCGGCGGCACGGTCTCTTCGGTCGCGCCGGGCTTGTACTTGGCCTCGTGCGTGAACCACGTCGCCGTGCGCGGGTAGATGCCGACCGGCAACAAGGGACGCAGTTCGTCGCCGGTGTTGCCGAGCACCGGCACCGTGATCTCCTCGCCGACCAGCGCTTCCTCGGCGAACCAGCGGCGGAACGTGCCGCGGAAGGCGTCGAAGAAGGCGGCAAGGTCGGCCGCCGTCTCGATGCGCTGCACACCCACCGTGCTACCGCTGACGTCGCCCTTGACGAACGCCGGCGCGCCGATCGCCTGCTGCATGCGGGCGAACTCGAGGGCGGCGTCGGCCCTGGCGATCGGCGTGCGCGGCACGTAGGCGCGCGCGAGCGGCACGCCGGCGTCGGCCAGCGTCTGGCGCGTGCGCAGCTTGTCCATCGCCACGGCCGACGCGGCACAACCGGAGCCGACGAACGGCACGTCGTGCAGTTCGAGCATGCCCTGGACGGTGCCGTCCTCGCCGTATGGGCCGTGCAGGATGGGCAGGGCGCAGCCGATGCGCGCGTGGTCGAGCAGCCACGCCAGCGCCGCGCCCGGCCGCAGCGGACCGTGTGCGGTCGCCGGATCGCCCGGCTGCCAATCCGCGCCGGCCGCCAGCGGCGCCTTCGCCGGCCACCACGCGCCGTCGCGCGCGAGGAAGACCGGCCAAACGCGGTACGTCGCACGGTCGAGGTGCGTGAGCACCTGCCGCGCCGACGACAGCGAGATGTCGTGTTCCGGCGACCGTCCGCCGGCCAGTACGCAAACGTCCATCCAGCACCCCTCCAAGGTGTCGGCGCAGCATACGAAACGGCCGGAGATTTCCGATCCCGGGCGCGCATCGCCGGCAACGCGTGGCCGCCGTCTGGCGATCGACGGCAGGAAGGTCCCGTCCGGTCGTTCAGCGCGCCGCGCCGAACAATCGTCCCGTGGCGGCCGCCGCGCCCCACAGGATCGCATCGCTGCCGCCGAGCGTCGGCGCGAACCGCAGGTCGCGATGGATCATCGGCGACGTCGCCGCCCGCACGTGGTCGGTGATGCGTCCAGCCAGCTGCGGCCAGCCGTCGAGCACGCCGCCGCCGAGCACCACCGCGCGGGGATTCAGCAAGGTGCACGCGTTGGCGACGAGCGTGCACGCTGCGGTCTCGGCCTCGGCGAGGATCGCCTTCGCCGTGTTCGCCGACGCACCGCCGGCATCAGCGAGTCGGACCAGCATGCCGACGGTCCAGCGCTCGCCGGCAACCGGCGGTCCGATGCGCGCCGCTGCCTGCTCGGTGATGGCGCGGCCACCGCAGTACGCCTCGAAGTGGCCTTGCGCGCCACAGGGACAAACGCGCCCGCCCGGCACGAACGTCGTGTGCCCGATCTCGCCGGCGGCGTTGCTGCCGCCCGCGTACGGCCGGCCACCGACGATGAGGCCGATGCCGATGCCCGTGCCGAAGAACAGGCACAGCAGCGGATCCATGCCGGCGGCGTGGCCGCGCAACGACTCACCCCAGGCGCTGGCGCGCCCGTCGTTCAGCACGGTGGTCGGCAGCGCGAAGCGCCGTTCGACGTGGTCGGCCAACAGGAATCCGTCGAGCGGCAGGTTGGGCGCCCGATCGATCGAGCGACCGTCGGCCGGGATCACGCCGGCCGCCCCGAAGCCGCAAGCCTGCGGTGCGGCCATACCGGCCGGCACGCGGCTCAGGATGTCGGCGAGCGCCGTGTCGAGAGCCGCCAGGAAGGCGCCGCGGTCGCGCACCGTCGGCACGTGCTGCACGGCGTGCACGCCGAAGTCCTCGCTGACCAGTGCGAAGCGGCACTTGGTGCCGCCGAGGTCGCCCGCCAGGACCGTGCGCAGGGAGGCCATGCGGCGCGGTGCGAGGTCAGATCCGGCCGAGCAGCAGGCTCGTGTTGTGGCCGCCGAAGCCGAGGGAGTTGCTCAGCACGTAGTCGACCGCGAGCTCGCGCGCGACGTTGGGCACGTAGTCGAGGTCGAGCTCCGGATCCGGCGTCTCCTGGTTGATCGTCGGGTGCACCTTGCGGTCGTGCAGCGTCATCGCGCAGGCAGCGAGCTCGATCGCGCCCGAGGCGCCGAGCAGGTGGCCGACCATCGACTTGGTCGACGACACGCAGAGCTTCCTGGCGTGGTCGCCGAAGACGCGCTTGATCGCGGCGGTCTCGATCTTGTCGTTGAGGAAGGTGCTGGTGCCGTGGGCGTTGATGTAGCCGACCTTGTCGGCCGTGATGCCGCCGTCCTTGAGGGCGCCGGCCATCGCGCGGCTCGGGCCGTCGGCGTCTTCGTTCGGCGCCGTGATGTGGTAGGCGTCGTCCGTCGAGCCGTAGCCGAGCACCTCGCACAGGATCGGCGCGCCGCGGCGCCGCGCGTGCTCGTACTCCTCCAGCACGAGGGCCGCCGCGCCTTCGCCCATGACGAAGCCGTCGCGATCCTTGTCGAACGGCCGCGACGCCCGCTTGGGGTCCTCGTTGCGCGTCGACACGGCCTTGAGCGAGCAGAAGCCGGCGAGGCCGAGTTCCGTCGTCGCCGCCTCGCTGCCGCCGGTCAGCATGATGTCCGCCTCGCCCCATTGGATCGTGCGCAGCGCCATGCCGATGGCGTGGCTGCTGCTGGCGCAGGCCGACGAGGTCACGTAGCACGTGCCCATCAGGCCGAAGCGGATCGCCGCCTGCCCGGCCATGGCGTTGGCCATGATCTTCGGGATGAAGAACGGGCTGACGCGGTCGGCGCCGCGTTCGACCTGCAGCACCTTGCTGGCCTCGATCTCGTGGATGCCACCGATGCCGGTGCCGAGGATGCAGCCGGCCCGGTCGCGCGCTTCCTTGCCCATGTCGAGGCCGGAAGCCGCCATCGCCTCGCTGGCGGCGACGAGGTAGTACTGCGTGAACTTCTCCAGCCGCTTGGACTCGGTCTTGGGGAAGAACTTGTCGGTGTCCCACTGCCACACCTCGCAAGCGAACTTGCAGGTGTGCTTCGAGGTGTCGAAGCGCGTGATCACGCCCGCCCCCGAGGTGCCGGCGAGCATGCCGGCCCAGTTGGACTTCATGTCGAGACCGAGGCTGGAAACAGCCCCGATCCCGGTGATGACAACCCTGCGTCGAGTCATGGTGCTCTGGCTGCGTCTCCGCCGCCGACGGTGGAATGGGCGCCTGCCGCGGCACGGCAGGCAGGACCGAGGGACCCTCGGCCGCGGCGGTGGTCGACTGGCGGTCGGCCCGTCACACCACCGTCGCGGCTTGGCGGCTCGTCGAACCGGCACCGATCGGCGCCGGTCGCCAGTGTGGCCGCCTTCGCGACCACCCGGAGCTGCCTGAGGGCCCGCCGAGGGATGCCTCGTGCGGGGTTCAGCTCAGCTTGCCGCTGATGTACTTCACCGCGTCGCCGACGGTCTGGATCTTCTCGGCGTCCTCGTCCGGGATGTTGATCTCGAACTCGTCCTCGAACTCCATCACGAGTTCGACCGTGTCGAGGGAGTCGGCTCCGAGGTCGTTGATGAACGACGTTTCCGCCGTGATCTTGTCCTTCGTGGTGCCAAGCTGCTCACAGACGATGTTGTGGACGCGTTCCTCGATGTTCTCGGTCTTCGACACGGTTCTTTGCCTCGTACGGACTTGGGAGAGAGACGGAAGGCGGGTGGGTCACCCCGAGCCGCCAGGGGAATGCGGGAAGTGCGGAACTTTAGCTACATGGTCATGCCGCCGTCCACCACGAGAGTCTGGCCCGTGATGTAGGAGGCGCCATCGCTGCACAGGAAGAGCACCGTCTTGGCGATGTCCTCCGGCGCACCGAACCGCTGCAGCGGGATGGTCTTGAGCATGCCGTCCCGGATCTCCGGCGACAGCGCCGCGGTCATGTCGGTGGCGATGAAGCCTGGCGCCACGCAGTTGGCCGTCAGGCCGCGGCCGGCGAATTCCTGCGCCAGCGACTTCGTCAGGCCGATCAGGCCTGCCTTGCTGGCCGCGTAGTTGGCCTGTCCGGCGTTGCCGGTGAGCCCAACCACCGAGCCGATGTTGACGATGCGCGCGTCCTTCGCCTTGGCGAGGCTGCGGGCGAAGGCCTTGCAGACCAGGAACACGCCGCGCAGGTTCGTGCCCAGCACGGCGTCGAAGTCCTCGGCGCTCATGCGCAGGAACAGGCCGTCGCGGGTCACCCCGGCGTTGTTGACGAGCAGTTCGAGCGTGCCCGCCTCCGCCAGCACCTGCTTCGCCATCGCGTCGACCGCGGCGGCATCGGCGACGTCGACGACGATGGCGCGGCCAGCGCCGCTGCCGGCGGGCAGCGCCGCGATCGCCGCCAGGGTATCCGCGCAGCCGCCAGCCTTCGTCGACGTGCAATACACGTTGGCGCCAGCACCCGCCAAGGCGACTGCGACCGCGCGGCCGATGCCGCGCGAAGCGCCGGTGACCAACGCCGTCTTGCCGGCCAATGGATGGGTGAAGCTCATGTCGTGAGGTTGAGGTGCGGCAGGCTCACCAGCGGAGCAGAAGGTGGCCCCAGGCCATGCCCGCGCCGAACGCGGGCATCACCACCAGCTTGCCCTTCTGCAGGCGGCCGGCGTCGTACGCCTCGCGCAGCGCGATCGGGACCGATGCCGCCGAGGTGTTGCCGTAGCGGTCGATGTTGCTGAACACGTAGTCCATCGGCATGCCCAACTGCTCCATCGCCGCCTCGATGATGCGTTGGTTGACCTGGTGCGGGATGATGACGCCGATCTGGTCGCGACCGTACGTGTCGACCACGCGCTGGACCAATTCCGCGAACACGCGGACGGCGAAGCGGAAGACCTTCGTGCCGCCCATCTTCATGAAGTGCAGGCGCTGGTCGACCGTGTCGTGGCTGGCGGGATGGCGACTGCCGCCGCCCGGTTGGGCAAGGACGTTCTCGGCGCCGCCTTCCATGCAGATCGAGCCGCCGAGGAACTCGCCGCGGCCGGCGCGATCGAGCGGCGTGTAGACCGCCGCGCCGGAGCCGTCACCGAAGAGCACGCACGTGTTGCGGTCGGTGTAGTCGAGGATGCGGCTCAGGATCTCGGCGCCGACCACGAGCACGTTGCGGAACTGACCCGAGCCGATGAGGCCGGCCGCGACCTGGGACGCGAACACGAAGCCGCTGCACGCCGCCGCGACGTCGAAGCCGCCGGCGCGCTTGGCGCCGAGGTCGAGGCCGATGCGGCACGCCGTCGCCGGGAACGGCTGGTCGCCGGTCACCGTCGCGCAGACGACGAGATCGAGTTCCTCGGGCGCCATCTTGGCGTCTTCGAGGGCTTGGCGCGCGGCAGCGAGCGCCAACGAACTGGTCACCTGCTCGGGCGCGGCGATGCGGCGCTCGCGGATGCCGGTGCGCTGGACGATCCAATCGTCCGACGTGTCGACCATCTTCTCGAGGTCGAAGTTGGTGAGCCGGCGCTCGGGCACGTAGCGGCCGAAGCCGGCGATGCCGACGGGCACGACGTTGGCCATCTCAGGCGCTCCTGCCGCAAGGGTGAGCTCGGCGATGCAGCGTCATGCGTTGGGCTCCGCCTGCGGCAGCTCGCATGCGCGCGCCGCCTGCACGATGTGGTCGTTGACCTTGGCGTCCATCGCGCGCCGCGCGAAGCGGATCGCATTGGCGAACGCCGGCGCGCGCGAGCGGCCGTGGCAGATCGTCACGCAGCCGTTGACGCCGAGCAGCAGGGCGCCGCCGTACTCGGAGAAGTCGATGCGCGGCATGATGCCCTGCTTCACCGCGCCCATGCGCTCGACCTCGACGCCGGACTTCTGCATGAGGCCGAACATCGTGCGGACGAGGTACTCGGCCAGGCCTTCGCTGACCTTGAGGACGACATTGCCGGTGAAGCCGTCCGTCACCACGACATGGCACTCACCGGAGTACAGCTCGACGCCTTCGATGTTGCCGTGGAAGTGGATCGGCAACTGCTTCATCAGCGCCCGCGCCTCGCGCACCAGCGGGTTGCCCTTCAGCTCCTCGCTGCCGATGTTCAGGATGCCGACCTTCGGGTTGGCGATGCCGAACGTGCCGCCGTAGTACGCGGAGCCCATCAGCGCGTACTGCGCCAGGTGGTGCACCTTCGGCTGCGGATTGGCGCCGACGTCGAGCAACAGGAACGGGTTCTTCTCGCCGTGGATGATCGCGCCGATCGCCGGCCGCCGGATGCCCTCCAGGCAGCCGAGGCCCAGCATCGCCGCAGCGACCACCGTGCCCGTCGAACCGGCGCTGACGAAGGCGCCGGCCCGCCCCTCGCGCACTTCCTGGATGCCGAGCATGATGCTGTTGCGCGGCTTCTTGCGCGCAGCTTCCGTCGGCGTGTCCGTGTCGGACAGCACGTCCGGCGCATCGACCACGGCGATACCTGCAGCGTCGAGGCCTTGGCTGCGCAGCGCGGCGGCAACCTGGTCCTTGGGGCCGGTGAGGATCAGATCGCCCGGCTGGACGAAGCCCTTCTGCAGCGCGAGCGCGACGCCGGCGAGGCACTCCGTCGGCGCATGGTCGCCGCCAACCGCATCGAGAACGACCTTGTTCATGTGACCCCAGGATGGTGCGTGGACGTTGGGACAGCGCGCCGAGGACCGGACGGCAGCGCACCGGCGTGGGGTCAGGTCCCCACAGCGACCGCGGCGAACGAGATCCTAGCTAGTACGACCGCGCCGCGGAACGCTCCGCCGGCGTGCTGGACAGCAGAACCTCGGCCCGCGCGACCGCGAAGCCGCTGGTGCCGCACGTGCTGCCAACACTGCCAGTGAACCTGCCAGTGAACCTGCCAGCGCTCGGCCGACGGCAGCCGCCATCAGCCGTTGTCGGCGACCAGGATCTGCTTGCCGCGGTAGTGGCCGCAGGCCTTGCAGATGGTGTGCGGGCGGATCATCGCGCCGCAGTGCGTGCAGCGGACGAGTTGGGTGCGCGTCAGCGCCAAGTGGGCGCGGCGGTGGCCCTTGCTCGCGCGGCTCAACTTTCTCTTCGGATTTGCCATGTTGGGTACCTGCGGACACCTCGCGACGGCCGGCAGCCATCGGCTACCGCCAGCGCGGAAGGGGCGAGCAGAGTACGGATCGAGGGGGCGCTGTCAACTGCGACCGACGGAACGCCCACGTTGCGGTGTCAGGCCCGCGTCGCGGCAACAGTCAGCGCAGCCCGGCGCTCGCGAAGAGCCCCGCAGCGGCGGCAGCGGCCTCCGGCAAACGGGCGCCGTCCTTGCCCTTGCCCTGCGCCGCCTCCGGCCTGCCGCCACCGCCGCCCCCGAGCAGCCCGGCGAGCTGCTTGACGAGTTCGCCTGCCTTCACCTTCGCGACGAGCTGGGGGCTGACCGCGGCGACCACGTGGCACTCGCCGTCGACGAGGCTCAGGACCACGCCCGCGAACGGATCGAGCTCCTTCTGTGCGAGGCGCAGCAGTTCCTGCGCGTCCTTGCCTTGCATGCCCGGCCGCTCGAACACGACCGTGCTCACGCCGTTCTTCCGCACCGCGGCGGCCCGCAGCTTGCCGAGCTCGACGCCGAGGTCGGGTGCGAGCGCCTTCTCCAGGTCGCGGCGCACCTTCTTCAGTTCGTCGGCCAGCTCCTGCACGCGTTCGCCGACCTTCGCGGCGGGCACCTTGAGCGCGTTGGCGAGCCCGGCGAGTTGCGCGCGCTCCTGCCGCGCGAGCTCGATCGCGACGAACCCCGTGACCGCCTCGACGCGGCGCGTGCCGGCCGCGACCGCCGTCTCGGCGACGATGCGGAAGCTGCCGATGTTGCCGGTGTTGGCGACGTGCGTGCCGCCGCACAGCTCGCGGCTGAAGTCGCCGACCTGCAGCGTGCGCACCGTCTCGCCGTACTTCTCGCCGAAGAGCGCGACGAAGCCGTTCGCGCGCGCTTCGTCGAGCTGCTGCACGCACGCCTGCGTCGCCGACGCGAGCAGGATCTGGCCGTTGACGAGGTCCTCGACGCGCTGCAGGTGCTCGGCCGTCGGCTTCTCCGGCTGCGTGTAGTCGAAGCGCAGGCGATCGGGCGAGACCTCGGAGCCGGCTTGGCTGACGTGGTCGCCGAGCACCCGCTTGAGGGCCGCGTGCAGCAGGTGCGTCGCCGTGTGGTTGCGCTCCGTCGCGCGGCGCGCCGACTCGTCGACGGCGAGGTCGGCGACGCTGCCGACGTCGAGCTGGCCGCTCGCCACCACCGCATGGTGCAGGTGGAATCCGTCCAACGCCGTCGTGTTGGTCACGTGCGCCTCGCCGAGCCCGCAGCGGATGACGCCGCGGTCGCCGACCTGGCCGCCGCCTTGGGCGTAGAACGGCGTCGACTCGGTGACGAGCAGGATCTTCTGCCCGGCCTTGGCGAAGCTGAGCAACGTGTCGTTGTCGCCGACGATGCCGACCAGCCTGCTGGTCGTCGCCAGTTCGCGGTAGCCGGTGAACGTCGACGGCTTGCACCGGGCGTCGCGCAGCTTGACGGCGACGCTGGCGGTGAACACCGCGTCCGCGGTCGCCATGCTGGCGCGCGCACGCTGGCGCTGGGCTTCCATCGCCGCCTCGAACGCAGGCTCGTCGAGCCGGTGGCCGCGCTCCTCCATCACCTTCTGCGTGATGTCGACCGGGAAGCCGAAGGTGTCGTGCAGGGTGAAGGCGAACTCGCCGCCGCCAGCCGTGCACTGGCCGGCGGCGGGCTTCGCCGCGTGCGCCAGGAACTCGTCGAGTTTGGCCATGCCCTGGCGGTAGACGGTCAGGAAGTTTTCTTCCTCGCCCTTGATGACGGCCCGGCACTGCGCGGCGTTCTCGCGCACCTCGGGGTACTGGTCCCCCATCAGCTTGCCGACGAGGTCGACCAGCTCGAACAGGAACGGCTTGTGCAGGCCGAGTTCGTAGCCATCGCGCGCCGCGCGGCGCAGGATCTTGCGCACGACGTAGCCGCGGCCCTCGTTGCTCGGCAGCGCGCCGTCGGCGATGCAGAACGTCACCGCGCGCACGTGGTCGGCGATGCGGCGCATGCGGATGTCGCGCTTGCCATCCTGGCCGTAGGCGACGCCGGTCGCCTTGCCGAGGTGGTCGAGGTACGGCCGGAACAGTTCCGTCTCGAAGTTGTTCTTGGCCCCCTGCAGCACGGCGGCGATGCGTTCCAGGCCAAGGCCGACGTCGATGTTCTTCTGCGGCAGCGGCTTGAGCGAACCGTCCGACTGGCGGTCGAATTGCGTGAAGACGCAGTTGCCGACCTCGGTGAAGCGATCGTCGGGCAGCGACTGCAGGCCCTTCTTGTCCGGGTACGGCTGGCCCGGCTTGGCGTCGAAGTAGATCTCGCTGCACGGGCCGCACGGGCCGTTGGGGCCCTTGCTCGGCGCCTCCGCCGGCCAGAAGTTCTCCTTCTCGCCGAAGCGGAACACCTTGTCGGGGTGCAGGCCGACCTGCTTGGTCCAGATGTCGAACGCTTCATCGTCGTCCTGGTAGATGGTCACCACCATCTGCTCGGCCGGGATGCCGCAGACGTCCTTGAAGAACGCCCAGATCCACGGGATGCACTCCTTCTTGAAGTAGTCGCCGAAGGAGAAGTTGCCCAGCATCTCGAAGAACGTGTGGTGCCGGGCGGTGAAGCCGACGTTGTCGAGGTCCGGCACCCGGAGGCACTTCTGCGAGGTCGCGATGCGCTGGTACGGCAGCGTGCCCTTGCCGAGGAACATGTCCTTGAACTGGTTCATGCCTGCGCCCGTGAACAGCAGCGTCGGGTCGTTGGCGGGCACGAGCGAATCCGAGGCCATGACCTTGTGGCCGTTCTGCTCGAAGAACTTCAGGTAACCGGAACGGATCTGGGCGGCGGTCAGCGGCTTCATGGAGGTTCCCGCAGGGGGTTCGGGGCGAAGGTTGTAGCGAACGCCGCCGCCGGTCGGAAGCGCGACGGCGGCGACCGGCGACAGCGCGCTGCGAAACGCAAACCGCCTGCGTTGCCGCGGCGGCAACGCAGGCGGTCTGATGCGCGATCGAGCGCGCTAGTCGCTGCGAACGACCTCGTAAGGACCCGGCGATGACCGGGTCATGACCGGGTCATGACCGCATCAACGTTCACGAGTTCGACGGCTGCGGCCGCGCCGGCGGCGTGGCCGGACGCGGCGCACCCGGACGGATCTCGACCGGCTTGCCGGCGCCCGCAGCGGGCGAAGTCGACTCGCTGGTCGTCGTCGCGCCCGAAGGCGACGAGGAGTTGCCGGCGAGCACGGCGGCGCTGCGCTTCAGCACCGAAGCCACCAGCGACTCCTCGATCTCCTTGGCGAGCGTCGGGTTCTCCTTGAGGAAGTCCCGCGCCTTCTCGCGTCCCTGGCCCAGACGCGTCTCGCCGTAGCTGATCCACGTGCCCGAGCGCTTGAGGAAGTTGGTCTCGACGCCGAGGTCGAGCACCTCACCCAGCCGGTTGATGCCCTCGTTGAAGAGGATGTCGAACTCGCACTTCTTGAACGGCGGCGCGACCTTGTTCTTGACCACCGTCGCCTTGGTGCGGGCGCCGATCGGTTCCTCGCCGTCCTTGATCTGGCCGATGCGGCGGATGTCGATGCGCACCGAGCTGTAGAACTTCAGCGCGCGGCCGCCCGTCGTCGTCTCGGGGCTGCCGAACATCACGCCGATCTTCTCGCGGATCTGGTTGATGAAGACCAGCGTGGTCTTCGACTTGGCGGTGACGGCCGTCAGCTTGCGCAGCGCCTGGCTCATCAGGCGGGCCTGCAGGCCGACGAAGCTGTCGCCCATCTCGCCCTCGATCTCGGCCTTGGGCACGAGCGCCGCCACCGAGTCGATGACGATCACGTCGACCGCGCCGGACTTGGCCAGCGTCTCGCAGATGTCGAGCGCCTGCTCGCCGTTGTCGGGTTGCGAAATCAGCAGCGAGTCGAGGTCGACGCCCAACCGCTTGGCGTACTGGGGATCGAGCGCGTGCTCGGCGTCGATGAAGGCGCAGACGCCGCCTTGGCGCTGGGCGTTGGCGACGACGTGCAGGGTGAGGGTCGTCTTGCCCGACGACTCCGGACCGAAGATCTCGATCACGCGACCGCGCGGCAGGCCCTTGCCGCCGATGCAGATGTCGAGGCCGAGCGACCCCGTCGAGATGCCTTCGACGACCGCCTCGTTGCGGTCGCCCATGCGCATGATCGAGCCTTCGCCATGCGACTTCTGGATGGAAGCGAGCGCATCGAGCAGCGCCTCGCTCAACGGTGCCTTGGTGCTTTCGCCAGCCTTGGGTTTCATCATGGTTGCCCTCCCGGGGCGCGTTGCCGTAGCAAAGAAACGTGGTGTAGCGACAACCCGTACAAAAGCCAAACACTTTGTCGCCGTCGCAGGGAGAATGTGGCTCGACCGCCTCGCCCGGTTGCACCCACCCGGGGCTTTTTGTGCTGCGGCCCGCGCATGGAGCCCGGGCGTCGCAGCCGCTGGACGCGCGCCGGGCGGCGTAGCCTTCGGTGCCGCAGACTCTTAGGAGTCTGCGTCACGGGACGCGCGCCGATCCAGTGCGTGGATTCGCGGTCGGGGCGAAGCCGACGACCGCAGGCGAATCGGTGGATTCGCCGAGGATCGGCGGCGAGCTCCCGGACGCGAAGACGCGTACTGGGCGGCGTGGCCT